>NZ_JAERLX010000001.1:0-689941 GCF_018256135.1 Gluconobacter sp. Dm-74
TTTTTTGCCTGGGGGAGGGGGGTAAACATCGCGCGGCATTTGGGGGAGAGTTTGTCGATTTTCTTCTGCATGCAGGCGGTGATCTTGGCTTCATTGGGGATGGCCAGCGCGCACAGGCGAAGCGCATCGCCCTTGCAGGCCTGCGTCTGTTCTTCACGGGTGGCGGCGGAGGCACCCTGTGTCAGTGCAAATGTCAGGCCGGCCAGGGCAATACAATAACGGATCATGTGTTTTCTCCTTACCTTCAGGTAAGCGTGTGGCGCTTTTTACAGTTTCAATCTGAAAGAACTTTATCGCAACTCTGTGTCCTGAAATATCCTTCAATAAGGACTTCCTGAATCCGGATTAACGACTTTCAGGAATGAAGAATGCGGGCAAACCGCGCAGATGCGGCCGGACCGGGCGCCGTTTCGGCGATGGGGGCCGGAAGCTCGGGCGGGAGGGCGCCGGGTTGCAGACTCATCAGGAGTACCCGCGCGCGTCTGGCATCTGGAGTGTCGGCCCAGCAGTAGTGAATGGCGCGGGATTCACGTTGGGATTCGATCAGCCCCGCGCGTCTGAGGGCGCCCAGATGCTGGCTCAGTGTCGGCTGTCCGATACCGGTCATGGTTTCGATTTCGCTGACGGCATGGGTGCTGTCGAGCAGGGCCGAGAGGATCATGAGTCGTTGGGGCTGGGCGAGAATGCGCAGCCATTCCGCCAGTTCACGGCTTTTCTCAAGGGGAAGCAGGACGGTCATGAACGCTCCCGCGGCATGGGCTGGAAGAACCATTTGGCCCCGGCTTTTTCCACTGCGGCCTGTGTCTGGAGCGGAGGCGCGATGGTGCGCTGCCCGGGCTGCCAGCTTTCGGGCGTGAGGGCTCCTGCGCGGTCGACTTCCTGCAGGGCGCAGAGCAGGCGCAGGAGTTCGGGAACGGAGCGTCCGACCGTGGCGGGGTAGTTCAGGATCGCCCGGACGGTGCCCGTGGGGTCGATCATGAAGACGGAGCGGACGGTTGCGCTGTCCTGAGCCGTGCTGTCGAGCATGCCGTAAGCCTTGGCGACGGCAAGGGATGGGTCTTCGATGATGGGGAAAGGGACATGGACGTCGAACTGCGTCCGGATGGCGTTCACCCAGGCCAGATGGGCTGGAAGACTGTCCGCCGAGATGCCGAGGAGTGCGCAGTCCCGCTGCTGGAATTCTTCCGCACTGCGGGCCAGCGCGATGAATTCGCTGGTGCAGACAGGTGTGAAATCGGCCGGATGGGCAAAGAGTAGCACCCAGTGTCCGCGCAGGGCGCTCATGATGAACTCGCCATGCGTGGTCCGGGCGCTGAAATCCGGAGCGCGGTCGCCGATGCGAAGGGACGGAAAAGACGATTCAGCGGGAGGGGATACGATCATGGTCCGGTTCCAAAAGCATCAGGGCGCTTGACATGCAACACTTACAATATTAACTTAACAGTTAATGAAAGTGTCGTAAAGACATTCCGCAGCCAGAAGGTGGACGCCATGCACGATGCAGCAATTCAGGCCGCGACCGACCAGATCCGGCGGACCGAGCAGGGTGCGACGCCCGTTCCCGCGGTGTGTACGTTCTTTGATGAAGCCACGAATACTGCGACGCATGTGGTCCATTGCCCCGTCACGAAGCGCGCTGCCGTCATTGACAGCGTGCTTGATTATGACGCTGCGGCCGGACGAACGTCGCATGGCTCGGCGCAGGCGATTGTCGATTATGTGGAGCGCGAAGGCCTGACTGTGGACTGGCAGCTTGAGACGCATGCCCATGCGGATCATCTCTCCGCCGCGCCCTGGTTGCAGGAAAAAATTGGCGGCAAGCTGGGGATCGGCGCGGATATCACGCTGGTTCAGGCCGTGTTCGGCAAGATCTTCAATGCGGGAACGCGGTTTGCGCGGGATGGGTCGCAGTTTGACCGTCTGTTCCGCGATGGCGAGACCTTCCTGATCGGGGAACTTCCCGTAACAGTGCTGCATGTTCCGGGCCACACGCCTGCGGATATGGCGTTCGTGATCGGGGATGCGGCCTTTGTGGGCGATACGATCTTCATGCCGGATTTCGGTACGGCGCGAGCGGATTTCCCGGGTGGAGATCCGCGCCAGTTGTTTCGTTCCATTCGCCGTCTGCTGTCACTTCCGGTCGAGACGCGGCTGTTCCTGTGCCATGATTACAAGGCGCCGGGACGGGACGACTATGTCTGGCTGACGACGGTCGGGCATGAGCGCGGTTACAACATTCACGTTCATGACGGCGTGAGCGAAGAGGAGTTTGTGCAGATGCGCACCGCCCGCGACGCGACGCTTGCGATGCCGCGCCTCCTGATGCCGTCCGTACAGGTCAACATGCGCGGTGGGCACCTGCCTGAACCCGAAGCCGACGGCGTGAGCTACATCAAGATTCCCGTCAATCGCGTCTGAAATCCATCCGTCCGGCACGGTTGTGCCTTATTTTGCGTTTCTGGAGTTCCCATGCCAACCCGTCATCTGACCGACAGCTATGCCATTTCCCCCCAGATTGCCGTGCAGGATATTGCCGATCTGAAGGCGGAGGGATTTCACACGATCCTTTGTTTCCGTCCTGACGGGGAGGCGCCGGATCAGCCGGAAATGAAAGTGATCGAAGCCGCCGCGAAAGAGGCTGGACTGGCATTTGCCGCAATTCCGGTAAAGTCCGGAACCGTGCCGAGCGAAACGCAGATCGCCGAAACGCGGCAGGTTCTGGCGACGCTTCCCGCACCGGTTGTCGGCTATTGCCGCTCGGGCACGCGGGCCGGGCAGATCTGGGCTCTGGCCGAGGCGGGCAAGCGTCCTGCCGCTGAGATTTTCGCGGCAACGGAACGGGCCGGGGTGGATATCAGCCGTTTGCGGGCCCGGATCGAGCGTGTGGCCGCGCCGGCGGCGGCTCCGCGCAAGGATGCGGCGCATTTTCAGGTTCTGATCATTGGTGGTGGTGCGGGTGGCCTGTCCACTGCGGGCAGTCTGCTCAAGCGGAACCGGAATCTGTCGATTGGCGTGGTGGAGCCGTCCAACGAGCATTTCTACCAGCCGGGCTGGACACTTGTGGGCGGCGGTGTTTTTCAGGCCGCACAAACGCGCCGCAAGGAAGCGGATGTTATGCCGAAAGACGTTGTCTGGGTGAAGCAGGCGGCAAAGTTGTTCCGGCCGGATGTGCGCGAAGTGGTTCTGACGGACGGTACGGTCGTGTCCTATGACGCGCTCGTCGTGGCGACGGGGATTACGCTGAACTGGGACGCTATTCCCGGTCTGGCGGAGACGCTGGGCAAGAACGGCGTGACGTCGAACTACCGTTTCGATCTGGCCCCTTACACATGGCAGCTTGTGCAGCAGCTCAAGGGTGGCACGGCGATCTTTACCCAGCCGCCCATGCCGATCAAATGCGCGGGCGCGCCGCAGAAAGCCGTGTATCTGTCCTGCGATGCGTGGAAGCGCCGGGGCGTTCTGGATAACATTTCGGTTGAGTTCGATACCGTAACACCGGGGCTGTTCGGTGTGAAGGATTTCGTGCCGCCGCTGATGGAATATATCAAGCGCTATCACGTCGGATTGCAGACCGGATCGAAGCTCGTGGAAGTGGACGGGCCGAACCGTAAGGCTGTTTTCGAACGCAAGGTCGGGGAGAATGTGGAGCGGGTCGAGCGGACGTTCGACATGCTGCATGTCGTTCCGCCGCAGAGCGCGCCACAGGTAATCCGCGACAGTGCGCTTTCGGGATCGGACGGGTTTGTTGAGGTCAATCCGGCGACCTTGCAGCATGTGCGTTTCCCGGATGTGTTCGCCCTCGGAGATGTGATCGGCACGTCCTGTGCCAAGACCGCAGCAGCGGTTCGGGTGCAGGCGCCTGTGGTGGCGACCAACGTGCTGGCGTTTCTGAAGCATCAGGGGCCGGTTTCGGAATATGAGGGCTATGGCGCCTGTCCGTTGACGGTGGAGAACGGGCGGATCGTGCTGGCCGAGTTCAGCTATGGCGGCAAACTGGCTCCGACGTTGCCGAAATGGCTGCTCAACGGACAGAAGCCGACGCGCCTTGCCTGGTGGCTCAAGAAATACGTCATGCCGCTGATGTATTGGGACGGGATGCTGAAAGGGCGTGAGCTGATGGTCGCGCCCAAGCCCCTGAACGCGAAAAAGGGCGGCTGAGCGGATCGTGCATATTGCGCTTGAGCTGGCCTGTGGTGTTCTGATCGGGTTTACGCTGGGACTGATCGGGGGCGGCGGGTCCATTCTGGCCGTTCCCCTGATGGTCTATGTCGTGGGTGTGAAAAACGCGCATGTCGCCATCGGAACGAGCGCCATGGCGGTAGCGGTCAACGCTCTGGCCGGGTTGGTCAGCCATGCCCGCGCGGGGACGGTCAAATGGAAATGCGCGGGCATTTTCGCGCCCTGCGGCGTAGCGGGGGCGTTGATCGGGGCGGCGTTTGGCAAGGCGGTGAATGGCGAAAAGCTGTTGCTGTGTTTTGCGCTGCTGATGGTTGTGGTCGGTGTGCTCATGCTGCGGGGGCGTCGCAACAAGGGTGAGGCCGGGGCGGCGTGTAACCGTCAGAACATGCCGCGCGTCATGATGGCCGGGGCCGGGACGGGCGTGTTGTCCGGATTTTTCGGGATTGGCGGCGGGTTTCTGATCGTCCCGGCGCTGATTGCCTGCACACGGATGCCCATTCTCAATGCGGTCGGCACATCGCTGGTCGCGGTGGCGGCGCTGGGCGCGAGTACGGCGTTGAGTTACATGCTTTCGGGCTATGTGGACTGGGTGATGGGTCTGCTGTTTGTCGCGGGGGGCGTCATCGGCAGCTTTCTCGGGACCCGTGCGGCGAAGCGCCTTTCAGGCTCCGGTCCTGCGCTGACGACGTTCTTTGCCTGCGTCATTTTCACGGTTGCGGCGTACATGATCTGGAAGAGCCTTGCCGCGTTGTAAGGCGCGTCAGTCGAGGCCGAAATTCGGAAAAATTGTGAAGCACACCATCGAGAAATAGAACATGACCGCCAGCAGGATGTGACACATATAAAGTGGTGCGATCATGGCGCCGCGCCTGCGGAAAAACGCCATCAAAACACCGAAGGCCGCGATGGCGACAGCGAGCGCCACGTTCAGCATGAGGCGGCTGTCTCCATTGCTGATCGCAATGACGAGAAAGACCGCGCCCACAATGGCTGATCCGACATGAACGGGTGTGAGGAAGCTGAAAGGGCGCTTGTAGCGGGCCGCGAAAATAGCGAGCCAGACGCCCATGATCACCGTGAGAGTGAAACACCCCGTCGAAGCATACAGCATCAGTCGTCCATCCTGTCTCTGCGCAAAATCGCGGAGCCGTGACTGGAGCAGTCGGAAGTCCGCACATGCCGTTCTGGTGGTTTGTTTACTCCAGAACGGTTTTGCGGGCCATATGTTCCGGACGATCAAGTCTTTGCCTGTGCGGGCATATCACAAACAAATACCGCCTACAGGTATAATGATTTTCAAGGTTTCCTTTCTGTTTCGATATGACATAATCATGAAACGAAACAGGAGAGGGGGCATGGGACAGGATGGATCTGGGAGCGCGCCTGCGGTTTGTCCGGACAGCCAGAAATCTGTCCCAGCG
Source organism: Gluconobacter sp. Dm-74 (assembly GCF_018256135.1). Taxonomy (NCBI): domain Bacteria; kingdom Pseudomonadati; phylum Pseudomonadota; class Alphaproteobacteria; order Acetobacterales; family Acetobacteraceae; genus Gluconobacter; species Gluconobacter sp. Dm-74. Next base: position 5,601 of record NZ_JAERLX010000001.1, read on the forward strand.
TGAACTGGCCAAGCGGACCGGCGTCACCAATTCCACGATTTCCCTGATCGAATCCGGGGATATGAATCCCTCCGTCGGGACGCTCAAGCGGGTTCTGGACGGAATTCCCGTAACACTTGGCGAATTTTTCAGCATCGTCCCGGAAGGGGGAGACAAGATCTTTTACCGCGCGGATGAACTCCTGACCTTCGAGCAGGGGGGCGTGGTGTTCCGGCAGGTGGGCGCGTCCTCATTTGGCAGGACGCTTCAGATTTTGCGGGAAAACTATGCGTCCGGCGCTGATACGGGCGCTGCGGTTTATGCCCATGAGGGTGAGGAGGGCGGTTTCATCCTTCACGGGCGCGTGGAAATTACGGTCGGAGAGCGGCAGGAGATCCTTGGGCCGGGGGATGCGTATCATTTCGACAGTCGCCAGCCACACCGGTTTCGATGTCTGAGTTCCGAAGGCTGTGAGATCATCAGCGCCTGTACGCCACCGACATTCTGAGCTTTTTGTTCTGATCTTCAAAAGAACGGGAGGGGTGTGGCCGTCTCCCGGTTGCTGCGTTCTATCGTCTGGTGGGCCTGTCAGACATGTGAGATGGGTGTGCTCAGGGGAGAGCCACGGGCATGCGAGACCGTCCGTATCCTGAATGTATCAACTGGCGGGGTCTCGTATCCGGATCTGTGCGGACGGGGCTACGCGTGTTGGTGTGCGTGTGCGTTCTGGAGGGGACGGTATGGGGAGAAACCGTCACGCGGACACCTGACATCTGCCCGGTTCGCAAAGCCGTTTTGCAGATCGACACGAAGGCTCTTGCGGCGGCTGTCGCAGAACTGGAGCGCAAGACGCGATGCCCGGTGTTGATGGATGATGCGCTTTTGCAGGACGGAAGAAGCGTGACCATCAGGGGGCTGTATACACCGCGGGATGCGTTGGTGCGGCTTCTGGGCAATGCGGAACTGGACGTGATCGAGACGGTTCAGGGGCTGGCAGTTATGCCGCTGACCTATCGGGAGGCGCATCGCAGGGATCACGCCTCGCATCTGTAGGCTTTGCGCCACCCATCAGGGGCGCGATTTCCAGATCCGGCGTTGCAGCACGAAGGTCAGGAACGCCATCAGGGCGAGGTACGCCAGAACGTAGAGGCCGATCCGTCTGCGTTCTGCTGCGTGCGGATGCGCGACGTCGTTGAGAAAGGCCGAAACGTCGGTTGCCATCTGTTGGGTGGTGGCTTTTGTGCCGTCCGGATAGGTCAGCATTCCGTCCTGAAGGGGCGGAGGCATGCCGATATGCTTCCATTTCAGGGCGGTGTTGTAATAACGGCCGTCATCAAGTTTTACGCCCGCAGGTGTGGGGGCATAGGACAGGAGGATGCGTCGGATCTGTTCGGCGCCCCCCGGTAATGTCATGGCCAGACGGGAGAGGTCGGGCGGAAGCAGTCCGTGATTGGCCAGACGCCCTACGGCCTCGTTGGGATAGGGCGAGAGGATGGGATCAGAGGGTGTGGCGGGACGGGTTTTAGGATCGCCATTGTCGTCCGTTCCGTTCGGGATCTGCTGATCGGCAGCCCAGCTTCGGATGGCGTCTGGAGACAGTCCGAAGGCGGCCATATCGCCGTAATCGACATGATCCATGCCGTGGCAGGCGGCGCAGACCTGTTGAAAGACCATCAGGCCACGCTGGGCGGGTGTGCTGGCGCAGGCGGGAAGGGCGGTAAGGCTGGCGGCAAAAGCGAAAGTTCGGATCAGGCGGCTCATGATGTGATCTCCCGTTCCGAAACGAGTGGCATGACCACCAGAAAGTGGATGAACCACCATGCCATCGCCAGACGGCTGACGATCAGCCATGTTTCGGTCGGAGGATGCATCCCCGCGATGCCCAGCAGAATAAACGACAGAAAAGCCACCGGTAGGGACAGGCGCACCAGTGGGCGGCGTGTGGCCGAACGGGTGGGGGAACGGTCCAGTGCAGGCAGGGCGAACAGCACCGCGAGGCTGCCGACAGCGAGGAGCAGGCCGCCAAGGCGGGACGGCACGGCGCGGAGGATTGCGTAGAACGGTGCGAAATACCATTCCGGCCGGATGTCACGCGGTGTCACGAGGGGATTGGCCTGAACATAATTGTCCGCGAGCGTCAGCAGATTGGGCAGGAAAAAGACCAGCCCGGCATAAACCATCAGGAACAGGCAGAGCGCGAAGCCGTCCCGGCTGGTGTAATACGGATGGAACGGCAGGGTCTGTTTCGGACTGACGGGGTCGATGCCGGAAGGATTGTTCGGCTTGACCACATGCAGCGCTGTAACATGCAGGGCGATGACGGCGAGGATCGCAAAGGCCATTGTGAAATGCAGCACGAACAGGCGGTGCAGGGCCGTATTCCCTAGCGTTTCGCCACCCAGAAGCAGTTCGGAAACCGGCTTGCCGATCAGGGGAATGGTATGGGCGGCATTCAGGACCACCGTGGCGCCCCAGTAGGACATCTGTCCCCAGGGCAGGACATAACCAGCGAAGGCCGTGACCATCACCATCAGCATCAGGCCCAGTCCTGTCAGCCAGAGCAACTCGCGCGGAGCCTTGTAGGAGCCGTACCAGAGGCTACGCGCGACATGGATGTAGAGGCAGGCGAACAGCATCGTCACGCCGCCCATATGCAGGCTGCGCAGGAACCAGCCTGAGGGGATCTGACGGTCGATCGCTTCGACGCTGGCAAAGGCCTGTGTGATGTCGGGAGTGTAGTTGATGGCGAGGAACAGGCCACTGGCGATCATGATGGCCATCGTGACCATCAGGAAGGCGCCGAAGCTCCATAGGGCATTGAGGTTGCGCGGCATCGGAAAGGCGACGTATTCGCGGCGCAGGACGCTCATGACGGGCAGACGTCGTTCAAGCCATCCGGGAGTTTTCTCGGGTGCGGGCATGGGGTCCGGTCCTCAGATCTGCTGGATGTCGGACATGCTGAAGCCCGGATCGCCCGCACTGTGGCCGATGCGGATTTTCGTGTCGGAGAGGAACGTCACGGGTGGGACCGGCAAATTATACGGCGCGGGCGCGCGCTGTGCGACACGGCCTGCGGCATCGAAATGCGAGCCATGACAGGGGCAGAAATATCCGCCTTCTGCCTCGGGCGCCGAACCGGGTTTCTCGAAAGATGGAACGCAGCCCAGATGGGTACAGATCCCGACCAAAACCCCATAATCGGGGCGGACCGAGCGGTGCCAGTTCGTGGCATCTTTCGGCTGCTGAAGCATTTTCGAGTCTGCGTCGCGCAGGGTGGCGATGTGCGCGGGGGTCTGGAGTGCGGCCAGCATCTGTGGTGTGCGGCGCTGGATGAAAATGGGCCAGTCCTGCCATTGCACGGTCATGTCCTGTCCGGGAGCAAGGGAAGACAGATCGACCTCCAGCGTTTTGTCGGACCAAGTCGTGGCGGACGGATTTTTCAGGCTGTTGAGAAAAGGGACGGCAAGGGCGCAGGCCCCCGCGCAGCCCAGTGTTACGGTTGCGGTCGTCAGCAGGTCGCGCCGTTTCGTGCCGCCCGGGGAAGGGGACGTCTCGCTCTGGGTCATGCGGAACCTCTGCCGACTGTGCCGGAGTTCCGGCAGGAAAGATGGGGGCAGGATAGGCGGATTTGCGCTTTCGAGAAAGACACGCTGCCGCGCCGGGAGCGGTAGCTTTCAGACGAAGCGGGGGGTAGTGTGTTTCAAACTGCTACGGCAACGCATCTTCCGGAGGGCTTCGGGCCATGACGATGAGACACGGATTCAGGATCATGCTGGCGGGGCTACTTGGCATGGGACCGTTTGTAACGTCTGCGGCGATGGCGGCGGATGGTGCGGCGCTCTACGCGGGAAAATGCGCGATGTGCCACGGGCCTGCGGGCGCTGGACGGCCCGGCACGTTTCCGGCCCTTGCGGGGCGGGTTGGTGCCATCGCGTCTTCACCCGAAGGGAAGGCCTATCTTGCGGCGGTTCTGGTGAACGGACTGCATGGGCCGATTCTTGTGGAAGGGCAGTCTTACAAGGGATTTATGCCGTCGTTTAAGACGCTGTCCGATGACGATATTGCGGCTGTGCTGAGTTATGCGGCGACGCTGGGGGGCGGATCATCGTCCGGGATTTCCGCTCAGGAGGTCGCATCAGTCCGATCCGTTTCGATGGATGCAGCGGCAGTTCAGGCCAAAAGAACGGCGCTTCAGGCGAGTCACGTTATTCCCTGATGGAAAATGGACATCTTTTGATATCAAATAAACGCAATTGCGTGTTGTAACGAAGCGTCCATCTCTGACTAGCTGCGTTAAATCACGAGATGATGTTGACCGAATTAAATGGTCAGGAAAGGGAACACTTATGTCGCAGACCGCAGTGACACATACTTTACCGCTAAAGCCTGCTCATGTTCCCGTCCGGGACCGTGCGCTGATCCGTGCGCCGGGACGGCCGATCAATCTCGGGCTGAAAGACAATATCCTCGCGGCGATCGCGCAGGTTCTGGCGGAGGAAGGCTATCAGGGCCTCACCATTAGTCGCGTGGCCAAGGCCGCAGGCGTTTCAACCGCTACGGTCTATCGTCGCTGGCCGACGAAACAGGCGATGTTTTTCGATGCGATCCGTCTGTGGCGCGATGATCTGACGCCACAGATCGATACGGGGAGCTTTGCCGGAGATGTGGACGAGCTGATTGCCGCGCGCATCCGCTTCCTCGCTACCCCGCTGGGCCGGACTTACGGCACTCTGCTGGGCGAGGCCGTGCATGATCCGGAATTCGGTCAGGTTCTGTGGGAAGTCAGCGTGGTGCCGGCGCGCGCGCAGATGGCGTTGTTTCTTGAGCGCGCAAGCCAGCGTGGCGAGAAAGTCTTCTGCCAGCATGCCGATACGGTTCTGGACATGCTTCTCAGCACGATCCATTTCCGCGCCATGAACATGCTGGGGCGCGAGCCCATGGACGCGCAGAGCAATCTGCGGGAAATCCAATCGCTCGCGCGGTGCCTGATTTCCTGCTGACGGAACGGGTGTTTTTCAGAAGCCGTATGAAATCCGGCCGCCGATAAAGCGCGGCGGGCCGGGGATGTAGAAATAGGTCGTCGTCGCCATACCGCCGCTTTCGAAAAAGCTGCGGTTGAGCAGGTTGGAGGCGTAAATCGTGGCCTCCCACTTCCCTGATGACGGGCGCAGGGTCGCATGGGCGCCGAGCAGGAAATAGGGCGGCAGGCGATAGAATCCGGTGCCGCCGACCGCGATGGCCTGACTGCCACGATAGGACCAGTCCGGCCCGACATCGAGCCCGAGCGCCGATGTCAGAGGCTGTCGCCATTCCGCCTGACCGTTCAGGGTCAGTTTGGGCTGGCCGTTATTCACGCCTGCGAAGTTGCTGTTCACGGCCCGCCAGACGCCCGTTTTGGCATAGGCCGCATTCGTGGCGGCGCGGTTGACGTTCAGAAAGTCCTGATAATTGCCACGCTGCCAGCCAATGTTCTGCGTTACGAAAACATGGCGTATGGGGTGAAATTCGACCGTGCCTTCGAAACCCCAGCTTTCGGATTTCGGGACATTCGTGATTTCACTCAGCGGACCGTAATTCGGGATCAGGACCGTGCCGACAACCTGCTGGCCGTGGAAGTCGTTATAGAATGCCGCACCATTCAGACGCAGGACATTGGGGATCGGATCGCTTTTGAAGCCGAATTCGTAGGTCAGAACCGTCTCGGGGCCGAACGGGTCAAGCTGGGCCTGGATCTGGGTGTTGTTGGCGCTGAAACCGCCGGGTTTGAAGCCCTTGCTCATCTTGTAATAGACGAGCGTGGTTTTCGTCGCCTGCCATGAGACGCCGACCTGTCCGGCAAACTGGGCCGCGGCCGTGCTCTCGCCGTGGAAAGCCGTCGTTTTGCCGCCGAAGATTTCAGACGTCAAGCCCGGCAGGCTGCGGTCGTCGATTTCGTGCAGCAGACCCGCAAACAGCGTCACGTTATGGGGCAGGCGATAGCTGACATGACCAAACTCGGACGTGCTTTCCTGATTCATGGAAAAGGACGTCGCCATCATGTAACCGCGGGCCGCATAGTCGGTATAGTCGAAGAAGAAGCGCTGTTTCATTCGGCTGCGCTGATAGAACGCGCCTACCACCCATTGCAGGCGGCTGTCCGGATTGCTGGAGCCCAGACGCAGTTCCTGCGTGAAAGCATTGGCGCTGATGGTGCGGTAGGTGTCGGCTTCGGCCCGTGAGGTGCCGTCCTGATCGGTGTATTCGCCTTGTCGTCCGGTTTCGAAGGCTGTGACGGATGTGAGTTTCGCAACTCCGAAATCATGGTCCATATGCAGGTCCCAGCCCCAGAACTGGTTGTGTTCGCTGGGTTTGAGACCTTCCGGGCGTCCGATCAGGTTTGCGAATTGCGGCCGCATCGACCATTCGGCCTGTTGCTGGCCAAGATGCGGCAGCGCGGCCGAGCCGATCAGGCGATGGACGGCCTGACTGGTGACGACCTGACTGTTGTCCTGTACGAAATGACCGGACAGCAGGATCGTGGTGCGGTTGTCGTCCGAATGCCAGCGCAGCTTGCCACGCAGGGCGTAGGAGCCTGCATCGCCCAGATGCGCGCCGTTCTGCGGATCGGTCTGCCAGCCGCCGCCCTGCCGGATCTGTCCGGCCAGACGGAAATCGAGCCCCTTGGCGATCGGGCCTGAAATATAGGCCTCGCTCCGGCTTCGGGCGTAAGACGCGATGTCCTGACTGGCGCCGTAGTGCCATGTGCTGGTCGGGTCGGCGGTGCGGAAGCGGATTTCGCCGCCGGTATCGGATTGGCCATGCGTGGTCCCGACCGGGCCCGGAGCAACTGTGACGTCCGCCAGATCGAACATCAACCCGCTCGACAGCGTCGAGAACGCGAACGGCACGTCATCGAAATAGGTCATGACGGTAGGGATGTTGTTCTGGGTGAAGTCGTTGAAGCCGACGCCGCGCAGATAGAAATTGTTGGAGGCCGTGCCGTTGATTGACTGGATTGTCAGGTTGGGGGCCACGCGCTCCAGACCGCGCAGGGTCACGACGCCGCGCTGGATCAGGCGTTCTGCGCTCAGGCGGGTGTCGGCATCGGGAAGATGCTGTGCTGCGACGAAGGCGAAATCCGTGCGGCGTGCGGTGACGGCGATCGTTTCGGTATTACGGGCCTGAACGGATTGTGGAGTGGTTTTGCGCGGGGCTGGCTTTGCCCCTGACGGATGGGCATTCGCGTGATGGGGGGCTCCGGTTTTTCCGTGCAGCGGCTTCGCTTTCTCCGTCGGGGCGGCGAGAGCGAGGGACGGGCCGAGGAGGCTGGCGCTCAGGAGAAGAGCCTTGCGAAGCGTCATGGAAAGGTCGGAGCTCCTGAAAAGGACGGCGTCAGTCGTGGGGGTAGTCTGCCTGAGAGCGCAGGCAAACCCGGCAATTCACGGTGCTTATATTGTACTTGTGCAACAGCGCCAACGCGCAACGCCTTGTGGCGGGTGGGCGGGGCAGATTTCGCTTGAATCGTTATGATATAACATAATAAGAGAGCCGCTCTGACAATCCTTCGTCTTTGCCTGCATCCCCGTCCGGAGGTTTCATGCCGTCTTTCGTGTCTGCCCGTTCCTTTCTGCTGCTGCTGGGTTGCACTACCGCCCTTGCCGATTCCGCGTTTGCCCAGTCGGTCACGCCGTCCGCAACCTCTTCCCAGACAACTGCGGCTCCCGTCGATGCCCAGACGGACGATGAGGCTTCCGTCGCCCGTTCCAGCTTCGGCCATGCTGACGACCAGCATGGAACGACAACGACGGAGACAAGCCGGGCAGGTGAGGATGCAGTGACGGTGAACGCCCATCTCGAACGCGCCCGCGCTGCGCTTCAGCCGTCAACGGGGGCCACGGTCTATAATTTCTCGCGTCAGGCGATCGAGACCAATCCGGGGGGTGATAATGCACCGCTGAACGCCCTGTTGCTTCAGGCTCCGGGCGTGGCGCAGGATAGTTACGGGCAGATCCATATCCGCGGTGACCATAATGAAGTCCAGTTCCGTCTGGATGGCGTGGCGCTTCCCGAAGGCATGAGCGTGTTCGGACAGACGCTCATGACGCGCTTTGCCCACTCCATGTCCCTGACGACTGGCGCGCTTCCCAGCGAATACGGATTTCTTCAGGCTGGCGTGATCGATATCACCACCAAGAACGGCTATTCGGATGCTGGCGGTGATGTTTCGATTTATGGTGGCGCGCGCGATTACTTCTTCCCGTCCGTGCAGTTCGGTGGTCATCACGGTAAGTGGGACTGGTTTGCGACGGGTGATTTCGTGCATAACCGCGTCGGTATCGAAAACACGACGCCGAGCTTCAATGCTCTGCACGATCTGACCAACCAGTATCATTTCCTCGGTCACGGCCGTTATACGGTTGATGAGAACACCCGGATCAGCTTTACGGCCGGTGTGTCCAACGCTGAATACCAGCTTCCCAATAACCCCGGGCAGCAGCGCCAGTTCGCCAATCCGTCCTTTGCCAACAGTGACCTGTCGCAGCAGCTTTACGGGAATGGCGACAGTTCAAGCCTGAACGAGCATCAGAAGGAAATCACGGATTTCGGCATCCTGTCCCTGCAGAAGGACATGGGTAAGCTGAGCTTCCAGACGTCCGCCGTGATGCGCTACAGCTCCCTGCGCTATTCGCCTGATCCGTTGGGCGATCTGGTTTATAACGGCATTGCACAGCGTGCGGCCCGTTCGGTCTTTTCGACGGGAACGCAGTCGGATGCCACATGGCAGGCCGCAAAGGACCATACTGTCCGCTTCGGCTATCAAATCTATGTGGAGCGAAACGTTTCCAAATCGGATTCAACTGTCTATCCGCAGACGGGTGAAGATGCCGACGGAGGAGCGATTTATTCCGACAATCCCCTCACCATTCATGACGGCACGGGCCGTACGGGTTGGATGTACGGGCTCTATGCGCAGGACGAATGGCGTCCGCTCAAGAACCTGACAGTCAATTACGGTCTGCGTTTTGATGGCGTGGATGAATACACGCATGCCAAGCAGGTCAGCCCGCGTCTGAACATTGTTTACAAGCCCTGGCATGGCGGCACGTTCCATGCGGGATATTCCCGTTACTTCACGCCGCCGCCGTTCGAACTGGTGGGCGGGACGTCGCTCAACAAGTTCGCCAATACGTCTGCGGCGCCGGGAACGTTCCTGAACAGCAACGTTAAGGCTGAGCGCGACCATTATTTCGATGCGGGTTTCGCGCAGACCATTCTGCCGGGCTGGCACGCCTCTTTTGATGCGTATGTGAAGCTCGCCAAGAACATGATCGATGAAGGCCAGTTCGGTTCTCCCGTCATCCTGTCGGCGTTCAATTATCGTCGTGGTCAGGTTCATGGTTATGAATTCGCCACGGACTATACCCGCGGCGCATTCAGCGTTTACGGCAATTTCTCCTGGTCCCGCGCGATCGGCAAGGACATCACGACCGCTCAGTGGAACTTCGATCCGGACGATCTGGCCTATACCAGCAAGCGTTGGATCCATCTGGACCACGATCAGCGCTGGACCGCTTCGGCAGGTGGAAGCTATTCCTTCTTCCACAGGACCGGTCATCCGCTGCGTCTGTCGGCTACGATGGTCTATGGCAGCGGTCTGCGGGCAGATGGTGCGACACCCAACGGTGCTTCGGTTCCGCAATATGCCACATTCAACCTGTCGCTGGTCCAGTCCTTTAAGGATCTGTTTCAGGTTCCGTTCCTCAAGCGGACGCAGCTTCGTCTGGATGTGACCAATCTGTTTGACCGGACCTATCTGCTGCGCGATGGCAGCGGCATCGGCGTCGGGGCACCGCAATATGGTCTGCGCCGCACGATCCTGACCGGTATTGATCAGCGTTTCTGAGTAATATTGTCTGACGGGTTAGAGTTCCCGTCAGGTTTCCCCGGTACGAGGCCCTTTACAGAAGCGCTTTGTACCGGATTTTTTCCAGTGCATCCGGGATGTCCATCACAGGCACCGCTTCGCACAGAAAATCTCCCTGGACGAAATCACATTCCATTTCCAGAAGCGCGCGGACTTGTGAGGCGCTCCTGATCCCTTCGGCGACCACCTTGCGTCCGAGGCTGTGGACGATGTCGATCACCCCCCTGATGATTGCCGCATCGGTCCCGTGACGCTCCAGGCCTGCCACAAACGCGCGGTTGATCTTGACGTAGTCGAACGTGATGGTTTTGAGGTGGGTCAGGGACGCAAAGCCCGTGCCGAAATCGTCCAGCGAAATCTGGACCCCCTTGCGATGCAGGGTATCAAGTTCGCGCTCGACCTGCTGGTGGTGCGGTCGGGAAAAGATATTTTCGGTAATTTCGAGCGCCAGAGAATTGAGCGGAACATTCATGCCATCTGCGAGGCTGTCGAGTTTCCGGAAAAAGTCGGTATTCTCGAAATCGCAGGAGGTGATGTTAATGGCGATGCGCTCAAAGCGGATGTTTTGTTCGCGAAGTCTGCTCACATCTTCCATAACCCTGTGCGTTACAAAAGTATTCAGGGTCATGGTCAGGCTGTGGTCTTCAAACACCTCAGGAAAATACTGCGGAGAAAGTACTTTATGTTGTGGGTGGTCCCAGTGCAGGAGGGCTTCAAATGAAATACGCCCGGGGATGCTGAGGGAAAAAATCGGCTGATAGAAGACTTTGATGCTCTGATCTCGCAAACCGGTCTGAACGCGTCGACGTAGACGGGCCGCGAGGTCCAGTTTTTCCTCCATGACGGGATGGTATTCCCGCATGCGGTTTCGGCCTTCGGTCTTTGCGGCATAAAGTGCCAGATCGGCGCATTTCAGGAGAGTTTTCTCCCGCGCATCGGAGAGGGGCACGGACACATAACCGATACTCACGGTACAGGCATGGGTCATGGTCCGGTTGCGGATGCTGAAGCGCATCTGCTCCAGGATGTCCTGAAGGATCGTTTCAAAAAGAGCCAGAGTGTCGCCTGTCATGAGGACGGCAAATTCATCACCGCCGATGCGGGCGATGAAACAGTTCTCGCTTTCGAATTCCTGCAGTTTTTCGGCGACCTTGCGCAAAAGGCGGTCGCCGGAATCATGGCCGGACGTATCGTTGATTGTTTTGAAGGTGTCGATGTCGAGCAGGGCCAGACAGAGATGGCTTGCGGTGCTCGTGCGGAGGGTCTTGCGCAGGATATGGGAAAAATGCAGTCGGTTGGAAATCTTGGTCAGGAAATCGGTATTGACGACTTTCTGTAATTTCTGCCGACTTGATTTGAGATGGTTTTCAGCCTGTTTGCGGTCAGTGATGTCAAAGCGGATGGCCACATAGCTCGTGACTTTTCCGCTTTCCGAAATATGGGGTACAATTGTGGTGTCGACCCAGTAAAGGCTGCCATCCTGACGACGATTGCAGATTTCGCCATGCCAGACATTCCCTGAGGCAATTGTGCGGTACATCTGGCGAAAGAATTTCTTGTCATGCTGCTTTGAACGCAGCATGCGGTGGTCGTTGCCGATGAGTTGGTCACGGGTATAACCGCTGATTTCCTCAAACCGGTTGTTGACTGAAAGAATGCGACCGCGTGTATCGGTGATGGCGACAATAGCGGAACAGTCCAGGGCGTGAAGGACAAAGTCATCACGGGCGCCCTGAGGCCAATTTTGGACAGAATTCAGGCTTTCCCTGAAGTCATCCTTTTGCTTTTCCATCACCCGAATTGACTCTCTCGATAGGAGAATTGACTATTATCCTACAATAATTAAACGTTCGTTAAAAGGCTGTCCGGGTCTGTTCGGGTGGAGCGTTCCCGGATTTGTTGCAGGATTTTTTCTTTTCTGCGCGGATGATGTCAGCTTTTATTTAATCTCTTTCAATAAAGATGGTTTTTGTCAGACCGCGTCAGCAATCTGATCTTCCATAACGCCTCTGATATGCGCTTGAGAACCCGCTTTCCTGTTTTTATATGTGTCGATAACCGGGAATGTTACGGTCGGATTCAGAGTTCCGCCCATTGCCGCAGAAGGTTGTGATAGGTCGAGGTCAGGCCGAGGACGGCAGGGTGGCTGTCCGGTAGGGCTTTGCGGGTTTCGATGATGGAGCAGTCGAAGTCGTAGAGTAGTCTGCGTTTCGTGTCGTCACGTACCATGGACTGGGACCAGAAGAACGAGGCCCAGCGACTGCCGCTGGTGATGCGGTTGACACTGTGCAGGCTGGTTGAGGGATAGAGCACCATATCCCCGGCAGGAAGTTTCACACTCTGGGTGCCGTAAGTGTCCTGAATGACGAGTTCGCCGCCTTTATATTCCTCCGGGCCGGTGAGGAACAGTGTGGAGGACACGTCGGTGCGGATGCGCAGCCCGGTTCCGGGAATGGGGCGGATGGCATTGTCCACATGGGCATCGAAATGCATGCCGGTATCGTAGCGGTTAAAGAGCGGCGGATAGACACGCAACGGCAGGGCCGCGCTGTTGAATGTCGGGTTCCGGCCCAGGGCGCGCAGGACGATTTCTCCAAGTTCGCGGCATTCCGCAGAGTCCTGCGGGATCTGGAGGTTCAGCTTGGCTCTTGCGGACTGTTCTCCGGCGGTGATGCGGCCATCCGTCCATTCGGCTGCTTCCAGTCTGTCGCGGAAATGGCGGACCTGTTCGGGAGAAAGGACGTTCGGAATATGGATCAGCATGGGTGTCGGGCCTCAAATGAGAATAACTCTTAGCTTGGAGTCATAAGATCGTTTGGGAAGGGGAGCAATTGGCGCTGGAGCCCTGTGGGGCATCCGGAACTGGGCAAAAGAGTCGCATTTCCGTCCGTTGACACGTCCTGTCGGGCGGGGGATGAGACGGGAATGGCATTTCATCCCCTTTACGTTGCGCAGAGTGCAGGAGTGTCGCGCAGGCTGTTGGCCAGCGTGGCGCTTGTGGCCGTAATCTGCGTCGCCGGCGTAGAAAATAGCCGTGCCGAAGGGGGTATGGCCGCACCACTTTCGATGCATGATGCGATTGCTGCGGCCTGGAAAAACGATCCCGTCCGGATCGAGCTTGAGACCAATCAGGAGTCCGCGGATGCGCGGGCAAAGGCAGCGCAGTCCTGGTTTGCGGGCGGCCCGACGCTGAGCGGCGAATATTATGACGACCGCATCAGCGGGGACAATCACGGCTACATCACCTGGCAGGGGGGTGTCTCAGTGCCGCTCTGGCTGCCGGGTCAGGGCACGGCGACCGAGAATGTCGCGAAGGCCGAAGCGAAAACTGCGACCGTTCGCCTGGATGTGGAGCGCATGTCTGTTGCGGTGCGGGTCGTGGATGCGACCGGGGCTGCGATCATGGCGATGCGTCGGCAGACCGCCGCACTCGCAACGGTGTCTGCCTTGCGCCGGATTGAAGCCGATGTGCAGCGGGCCGAGCGTTCGGGCGAAACCGCGATGTCCGACCAGCAGGCCGTGGAGGCCCAGCTCGCTCAGGCCCGGACTGAAGCGGACATGGCCGCCGAGGACATCGAAACCACCGCGAGCCAGTTGCGAACCCTAACGGGTCTGCCGGGGGTGCCGGATATCACGCAGGCGGATGACCACTGGCTGGCGCTGACACGGGCGAATGACGGACGCTGGGTTGAAGACATTGATCCCCGTGTGCGGGCGACGCATCAGGCCGTGATTGCGGCGCAGAATCAGATGAAGCTGGTCCGCAGGAGCTTTATGCCCAACCCCGAAGTGGGCGTCGATGCGATCGATCAGGGGCAGTATGGCAGTCCGTGGGACACGCAGGTGGGTGTTAATCTGCGGGTGCCGCTGCCGAGTGCGGTGACGAATACGCCACAGGAATCCGCCGCCCGGGACCGCATGGCGGCTGCGACACGACAGGAAGTCGAGGCACGCAGGGCCGTGCGGAACGAAATGGCGCAGGTCCGGGCGCGGCTGGTGGCGGCGACCGGCGCGCGTTCCAACGCCCGTATCGAAGCCAGTTCCATGCTGCATCGGGCAGACGGGATGGAGCGGTCCTGGCGAGTGGGCGAGACGCCGCTTATAGAAGCGCTGCGAGCCCGGACGGATGCGTATCGCGCGCTTCTGGATCTGAACCGTGCAGAAATAGCCTGGCATGCGGCTGTCATCCGGATGGGCATTGCGACGGGGACCATTCCATGAGCCGCTTTTCACGTTTTCTGTTTGTCGGGGTGGCTGCATGTGCTGTGGGTTGCGCACATGCGGCTGAAACGCCGGGCTGGATGCAGCCCCTGACGCTGGGGGCACAGGCGCGGGATGCGGAGCATCTGCGGACCGTGATCGTACGGCAGGGAACCTTGCATGACACGGTCTCGGCGCTGGCTCAGGTGAGTGCGGATCTGTCCCGGACGGTCGTGATCCGTGCGAGCGGAGACGGCAAGGTCACGGCGGTCCGGGTGACACCGGGGCAGACCGTGGAGCCGGGGCAGGCGCTTATTGATTACACCGATCATTCGCTGCATGTGCTGCATCTTCAGATGGAGCAGGATCAGGCGGCGCTGGCTTCGGCGAAGGCGACGCTCGGGGAGGCCGAACTGGCCTACCGGCGGGGGCAGGCGCTTGTCGGCAGTACCGTGTCGGTCGGGGAAGTGCGGCGACGTCAGGCAGCGGTGCAGCAGGCCCGCAGTATGGTCGTGGCGCGGGAAGCGGATATCGGGCTGATCGAACACCGCCTGACAGAAGAGTTCACTTCCGTGACGGAAAAGATCGTGCAGGACGAAGCCTCCACGCTTATTTCGCCGGTGCGGGGTGTGGTGCAGTCCATCCAGACCTCCGTAGCGTCGGATGTGACGCCGGGGCAGGCCGTGGCGACGGTTGTAGATCTGTCAGGCGTGTGGATCGTCGCGGATCTGCGGCCCGATGAAGTGTCCCGATTAAGTGTGGGAAGCGTCGTGACGGTACGGCCTTCGGGCAATGCGCGGGCCGAGCCGTTCCGTGCGAAGATTACGACGATCGACGGCGTTGCGGACCCAGTGACGGGGCTGGTCAAGGTTGTCTGTGTCGTGGACCGGCCTGTGGCGTTTTTGAGGCCGGGGGTCATGCTGGATGCGACTCTTGAAACCAGCGAGGCAGTTGAGGGCATGATCGTCCCGGCCGATGCTGTGCAGACGATCGAGGGGCATGATCTTGTTTATGTTCAGACGTCGGAAGGCCAGTATGCGCCGCGCGAAGTCCGGGTCAGGCTGGCTACCGATGAGAGCGCCGTCGTGCAGGGTCCTCTGAAGGTGGGGGACAGCGTGGTGGCGGAGGGCAGTTTTGCCCTGAAATCCATGTCGCTCGTCAGCGGGCTGGATACGGACTGAGCGGGTTTCATGCTGCGTTTTTTCCAGTCCAACCGTTTTGTCCTGCTGGGGCTGCTCGTCGCGCTGATGATCGGCGGGATCATGACCGTGCCGGGTCTGCCGGTCGAGCCGGTACCGGATATTTCGCCCAAACAGGTCATGGTCTCTGTCACGGCGCCGGGGCTGGCGACGGAAGAAGTCGAAAAACTTATTACCTTCCCCGTCGAGGCCAGTCTGACCGGAATTCCGGGCGTGACGGATCTGCGGTCTGTGTCCCGGACGGGCGTGTCGGCGGTCTATCTCCAGTTCGATGATGCGACGGATATTGATCTGGACCGGGCGCGGGTGTCGGAACGGCTGCAGGCGGCGCGAGACAGCATCACGCTTCCGGGCGTAAGTGTGTCGATGGGACCACTTGCGACGGGCATGGGTGAGATCATGCAGCTCCAGATCCGCGGCGGTGGCCTGTCGCTGATGGAACTGAACCGGCTCATGACCTGGACGGTCGTGCCGCAGCTTCGGCTGGTGCCGGGCGTGGTGGATGTCAACGTCAATGGCGGGGCGGTCGAGACGTATCAGGTGGCGGTCGATCCGGCTCGGATGCGGGCGTTTGGTGTGTCGATCGGCGACATCGTTCAGACCGTGGACACCAATAATGCCTCATCGGGTGGTGGCTGGATCGCGCATCATGCCGAGCAGAATGTCGTGGTCGGGCGTGCGCTCGTGGGCAGTCTGGCGGATTTTGGCGCCATCCCCGTGAAGTTCGGCACGAATGGTCACGTGATCCGGCTGCGGGACATGGGTGTTGTGTCCGCAGGGCCGCGCACGCGGCTTGGAGCCGTGACGCGCGACGGGCAGGGCGAGGCAGTCATTGGCGTCGTGATGATGCAGACCGGCGCAAGTTCAAATGCGACGCTGGATGCGATCCGGCATGTCCTGCCGACGATCCGCCAGTCCCTGCCGCCGGGTGTCACGCTGGAGCCGTTTTACAGCCGGGCGGATCTGACGGGCCAGACCATCCATACGGTCAAGGAAAACCTGCTGATCGGTGCGGCTCTGGTGCTGTTTGTGCTCGTGGTCGTTCTGGGAGACTGGCGGGCGGCGCTGGTGATCGTGTCCGTCATTCCGGCGTCGCTGGTCGCGGCGATGGCGGGGATGCGGCTGTTTGGCGTGTCGGCCAATTTGCTGAGTCTGGGTGCGATTGATTTCGGGATGATCGTGGACAGTTCGCTCGTCGTGGTGGAACACATCATGGTCGAGCGCGGTGAGAACCGGGAAGGGAAGCCCTTTGCCGCGCTGACAGCGGACGCGGCGCGCGCCGTGGTGCGACCTGTGAGTTTTGCGATTTTCGTCATCATCATGGTCTATCTGCCGGTGCTCACGCTTCAGGGCATCGAGGGCAAGATGTTCCGGCCGATGGCGCAGACGGTTATCATGGCCCTGCTGGCGTCGCTGGTTTACTGCTTCGTCTGCGTGCCGGTTCTTGCGGCAATGCTGATGCGCAAGGTTCAGGCGGATCGGGAAACCGTGTTTGTCCGGATTGTGCGTCGGTATTACGAGCCCGCTCTGCGCTGGACCGAACACCATAGCGGACGGCTGCTGATCGTCACGGGTGTGGCATTTCTGGTGGCGGTGCTGATCGGCGGACGGCTGGGTGGGGAGTTCGTGCCGCAACTTGAGGAAGGCTCGCTGGTCGTGACCTCGACGCGCCTGCCGGGGGCTTCGCTGGAGACGGTGCTGGCCAGCGTGACGGCGGAGGAAAAGATCCTGCGCTCCTTCCCCGAAGTCCGGACGGTTGTGAGCAGCACGGGGACGGCGGCGATCCCGACCGATCCGATGGGAACGAACGAGACCGATACGTTTGTTTTCCTGCGTTCCCATGACGAATGGAAAACGGCGTCCACCCAGACGGAACTGGTCACGAAAATCAATGACGCCCTGCAGAAAACCCTGCCGGATGCGGCGTATTCGTGGTCGCAGCCGATTCAGATGCGGATGGATGATCTGCTCGCCGGGGTCAGGACACAGCTTGCGATTTCGATCTATGGCGATGACCTCTCGGAGCTGAACCGGATTGCCGGACAGGTTGTCACGACGCTGCAAAACGTGCGGGGCGCGGCGGATGTGGCATTGCAGGGAAGCGGGACGGTGCCGTTCCTGCATATCGACGTCAACCGCGATGCGGCCGCCCGGCTCGGGGTCGCGGTGCCGGACATTCTGGCAGTGGTGGAGGCTGTCGGTGGTCATGTCGGCAAGCCCGTGACGGTTCAGGGCGCGATCATTCCCACGCAGGTGCGTCTGCGAGCGGATGCGGTCAGTTCGCCGGACAGGATCGGGCATTTGCAGGTCCGCCGGGCGGATGGGAAGGGCTGGGTTCTGCTGTCACAGGTCGCGGACATTGTGCTGTCGGATGGTATGCCGCGCATTGATCGGGACAATATCCATCGCCGGGTGATCGTGCAGGCCAATATCCGCGGGCGGGACGTCAGTTCGTTCGTGGCGGCCGCGCAGAAAGCGGTGGTGCAGACTGTGAAGCTGCCACAGGGCTACCGGATGGTCTGGGCCGGGCAGTTCCGCAATCTGCAATCGGCGTTGCACCGTCTGTTCATTGTTGTGCCGATCGCGCTGGCGCTGATTTTCCTGCTGCTCGTGGCGGCTCTGGGATCGTTCGGCGCGGCGTCGCTCGTGTTTGCCAACCTGCCGATGGCGGCGACGGGCGGCATTTTCATGCTGGCGCTGCGGGGGCTGCCCTTCAGCATTGCGGCCGGGATCGGGTTCATCGCGCTGTTTGGCGTGGCGATCCTGAACGGTGTGGTGCTGGTCAGCCAGATCCGTGTGTTTCGGGAACAGGGACTGGCAGCGGCGGATGCGGCGTTTCAGGCGGCTCGGAGCCGGTTGCGACCGGTTCTGGCGACGGCATCCGTAGCCAGTCTGGGCTTTTTCCCGATGGCGTTTTCGGGGGGATCGGGCGCGGAAGTCGAGCGACCTCTGGCGTCTGTCGTGATTGGAGGGCTGATGTCCTCCACGCTGCTGACGCTGTTCGTCCTGCCGACGCTTTATGCGCGGTTCTTTGGCCGCGATGATCAGGACGCACCGGAGCAGCAGTAAATCTGTCCGGTGCAGGGGGCTCTTACTGGAAGGGCAGGTAGCGGAAGTCGAAGAATATCTGGCTCATGCTGGTATGCGGATCGCCACCGATGCCGGACCAGATCTGACGTCGGGAATAGGCAAGCTGTGTGCCCGCCTCGACAGTTCCGAATTTGCCCTTGAAGAAGCGCCACCAGCCGCCAATCGTGACTTCGGATACGCCGCGTGTGTTGGCGGTGCAGGACAGGGTGGAGAGTTCCTGAAGACAACCAGCGTTGGAATAGGCGGGGTTGCCGTAGCCGTAAGACCCGCCGTTTTCGTTGAAATAGGAATGGCCGACGCGCTGAGTGCCGAAATAGCCGTACACATCAATCCGCGGATTGGGATGCGCGATGATGCCCGCCTGCGCCTGAACGCCGAAGAGCGGATCGGGGCTGCCATTGGCTTTGAGCGTGGCATCGGGCAGAAGCACGGAGCCGTAGCGGTTGATGCCCCAGCCTGCGAGGCCAGCCATACGCAGTTCCAGTTTGCCAGGGATGAGGGGCAGGATCATGGAACCACCCGCTCCTCCGCCGACAGCGGTGTTGTTATGGCCGGTATGGCCCATGGTTACGCGGTCATGGGGGAAGTGCAGGATGCCTTCCATTTCGTAGTGACCCCAGACGGGATCGTAAGCGACCTTGCCGATGACATCCGGGGCGATTTCGTTGGAAAAATTGGTCGTATCATTGGTCAGACCGACGCCATTTTCTCCGATCGTGACGGTCGAGCCATTGGGCATCGCAACAGCGCCGTTCGTGTTTGAAAAGCCGGTCGTATCATACAGCGTGGCAGGATTTTCAATGGAAAGGCCGGTCCACAGGCGGTGATGGAAGAAATCCTTCACGATGCGGACCTGCCATTGCCGGGACCATGTCTGGCCTGCGAGCATGGACGCCTCGATCGTTTCCGGAAGACTTTCCTGCCGCGCGACGATACCGGCACGGCCCGGCGTCAGAAGGCTCCAGGCCTGACCACCAAGGAAATGCCAGCCTTCCGTGTTGTCGTCATAGGCGAGATAGGCCTGACGCAGACGGAAGGAATAGCTGTTGCTTTCGTAAGGGTCAGTCGTGACCGCACCGGCGCCGAAATCGGACTCGAAGAAGCCGGAAATCGTTGATTCCGCATCAATATTGCCGCGAGCCAGCAGGGATAGGCGGCTGTAACGCGCGCCGCCGTCGAAATTGTTGGTGTGATAGCGCGGCTCGTTCGGATACGGCATGTCCTGCCAGTAATTGAACGTGTCCGAAGCGATATGGCGGTTTTCGAGCACAGCGGCGGTATCGACGAACCCACCCAGCATGAGTGTGACGGGGCCAAGATGGAAAACCCCGTGATCACCAATTGCACCCGCAGACTGTGCGCCAACAGTTTCGCGCGGATGAGGGCCGACGCCGTTCTCTGCGAAATGAACCAGAACGTCTTCGGCGCGATGCCCTACAACGGCAAGTTCAGATCCTTTGCCGGTGTCTATCAGGTCACGCCCGCTTGGCGAGAGGGACACCCTGTCGCGCCGTGCATGAGCGCCTCGCACTGGCTCCGAACCGGAGGATGCTGTCATTTCACGCTCGACACCGGAGGTTTCGGGCGGTTCAGTCGTTTTGTTACCGTGATGATGGACGGATGCGGTGACGATGTGCCCGGAATGATTTTCCTGTGTAGCGATCTGTTCGGCATGGGGGGAGGCCGTGCGGGTCGGTGATGCGCCTGAGGCGTGGTGTCGGGCGATTTCTGCTTTCAGGAGGGCCATGTCGTGATTGATGGCGCGCTGCTCTTCCTGCACATGGGCCTGAGCGGCCTGAAGGCGGCTCATTTCCTGTTCCATTTTCGAAACAATATCGTCGTCAGCGCGTGCCTGTGCGCTCAGTGCGAGTGCGCCCAGAGCCGTTCCAAGAAACAGGGATGTGCGTCCCGAATAACGCAGGGACCGCAGCATGTGAAAGGTGAGCAGAATCAAGTAATCCCCCGTGTCAAAAGATGTCAGGAGCATGTGCATGAACACGGGCCTGATAGCTCTTAAAAATATTTTCAGAGGAATGCCAGAAGGCCGGAAACCGCGAGGGACGCGTGGAAAAATGATAATATTCTCGGAGGGATCTGACCAGCATAACGGAATCGTGAAGTCTTTTTTAAAGATAGGAGTGTTGGTCTGAACTGAGGAAAGAAAAAATCAGGATAAATTTTGATAAAACTTGTCTGAAAATTTATGGAGATAAGCTGATTAATATTATTAATACATTATATTATTCGGAATTTATGTTTTATTTTCCTGAATTTGTTTTAGAATTTATTTTTACCTGATTCCTGTTTGAAGAATTTTTTCCTGTAATAAAAAGTATCAACCTCCTGCATCTTCACCGTGACGTACGGGTCGGGCATGGTGGGAGCCTGGATCTGGGCGTGTATCCGCTCTTTTGGAAAATGGAATGCGATGATGAAAGTTGCTCTGGGACAGTTTGCTGTTGCGCCGGACTGGGAAACCAACCAGCGGCAATGTCTGGATCTGATCGCGAAGGCGAAGGCAGGCGGTGCTGAACTGCTGCTCCTGCCCGAAGGCATTCTGGCGCAGGACATCAACAATCCGGAGCTTCTGCCCCAGACGGCACAGCCGCTGGACGGCCCGTTCATGGAAGGACTGCGTGCCGCCAGTCACGGGATTGCCGTGGCGGGATGTGTCAATGTGCCGGACGGGCACGGACGGTTTTACAATACGCAGTTTGTCCTGCGCGACGGGACGTTCATCGCACAGTATCGCAAGCTGCATCTCTATGATGCTTTCAGCATGAAGGAATCCCAGCGGACATCACCGGGGCTGGAGCTGCCGCCTGTCGTGCAGATCGGTGACATGAAGGTCGGTCTGATGACCTGCTATGATGTGCGCTTCCCGGAACTGGCGCGCCATCTCGCTCTGGCCGGGGCCGAGGCTATATTGTTGCCTGCGGCATGGGTCAGAGGTCCGATGAAGGAACGGCACTGGGAAATCATGGCCGTGGCGCGGGCTCTGGAGAACACCTGTTATGTCGTGGCGGTCGGTGAATGTGGCGCGCGCAACTGCGGCGCCAGCATGGTGGTCGATCCGCTGGGCGTGATTACGCTCGCGTTGGGTGAAGCGCCCGCTCTGGGTTTTGCCACACTGGATCGTGAGCGGATCGCCCATGCGCGGCGCGTACTCCCTGTTTTGGAAAACCGCCGCTTCGCTGATCCGGTTCTGGCCGACCGGTAAGTCGGCCTTCACTCATGAGGCTGGGGCGGAAGCCTCAGTCCCGGCGTGACCTGAGGAAGCGTCCCGTGCCGGGCTGAGCGGTGACGGTGCCGTTGTCCATGGCCAGCACGCCTCTCTGGAACACCTTGACCGGCCACCCCTGAACCTGCCGCCCTTCATAGGGCGTGTAGTCAATATTGCTCTGGAACAGGGCGTTGGTGATCGTGACGGATTTGTTCGGGTCCCACAGGACGAGATCCGCGTCCGAACCCGGAGCAATCGTTCCTTTTTCGGGATAGAGCCCGTAGCGCTGGGCCGGGGTGGTGGCGGTCAGGCGTACGAAGTCCGTCAGGTCGATTTTTCCGCCGTTGATGGCGGCATCGTAGAAGACCGGAAGGCGTGTTCCGAGGCCCGGCATACCATTGGGAATCAGCGAGAAATCCGCATCCCGGCCGTGGCGTCCCTTGCCGACGGCCCCATCGAACGTATAGCCGCAGTGATCCGAAGAAATGATGCTGATGACACCGTTGCGAAGATACTGCCACATGCCGTCCTGAGCGGCTTTCGTGCGCAGAGGCGGGCTGCAGATATATTTCGTCCCCTCAAAACCGTCCCGCTTGAGGTCGTCTTCCGTCAGGGTCAGGTAATGCGGGCAGGTTTCTGCAACGACTTTCACATCCCGGGACTGGGCGCGGGCGATCTCTTCGGCGACGTCGGGGCAGGAGACGTGAAAGATCTGGATCTTCTGGTCAACCAGTTCGCTCATTGTCATGGCGCGATATGTGGCTTCACGTTCTACGGCAGGCGGGCGCGAGGTTGCGTGCCCGTGTGGCTCGGTGCGTCCTTCCGCAAGATGCTGCAGGATCAGGTGACGGATGGCGTCATAGTTTTCGCAGTGGACGGATACGATGATGTCGCTTTTGCGGGCCGCTTCCAGAACCTGAAGAAACTGGCCGTCCGTCAGATGGAAATCGTCATACGTCATGAAGACTTTCAGTCCTGCCGCGCCACGCTCGGCCACGACGGGAATGTCGTCGCGGATGGTCTGTTCGTCAGTGCGGGTGATGATCTGGTGGATGGCGAAATCAATGCGTGAATTGGCGCCTTTTTCGCGATAGGCGTCGAACTGCTCCACAAGGCCCCGGCCGGGGACGTGGGACGCGAAGCAGACGACCGTTGTGGTGCCGCCCAGGAGTGCCGATCCGGTGGCGGAGACGAAATCGTCTTCATGGGTCGTGCCGTCGGCTTCTTCCTGTTCGATATGACAATGACCGTCAATTCCGCCCGGCAAGACGAGCAGGTCGGTGGCATCAATCGTCTCATGGCCTTTCAGGTCGAAACCGATATCAACGATCTTTGAGCCGTTTATTCCGATATCGGCAGTATATTTATCCGTGGCGGTCACGATCATGCCGTTGCGGATAACGATGTCAAAAGTCGTCATGACGGTTTCTCCTGAAATGGGCAGGGGTGGTCAGCCGCCCCTGAGAATGTCCATGCAGTCTGTCGCGACATTGCGCAGATGCATGACCATGGCGTCGCGCGCGCCGGTGCTGTCGCCGTCGAGCAGCGCGTCCAGAATGGCCAGATGTTCGCGCGTGGATGCGGGAACACGTCCGAGCGGGTAGCTGACTTCGCACAGACGGGTCAGGGTCCGCAGTTCGTTGATGGAACGGAGCAGGACCGTGTTGCCCGAGACTTTGGGAAACATCAAATGGATGCGGTCGTCGAGTTGCCACTGCGCGGCGGTCTGTTCGGGTGTCGCGCCAAGTTCGATGACTTCGCGGCGGAGATTTTCCAGCACTTTGCGATCAAGCCTGTCGAATGACAGGTTGATGGCTTCGCTTTCAAGGATCTCACGGATATGGATGCCCTGAAAGAATTCGGTAGCCGAGACGTTCCGCACTGCAAACGAGCGCGAGCCCTGCTTGACCAGAAGATCCTCGGCGGCGAGTCGCATCAGGGCCTCGCGAACGGGAGTGCGCGAGATCTCGAGATGATCCGCCAGGCGCCCCTCCACGACGGACATTCCGCCGGGGAGTTCTTTTTCAAGGATCATGCGCCGGATCTGTGTATAGGCCAGTTCCGCGAGATTCAGCTCGCGTTCGGCCACCATATAATCGCCCATTACGGTCCTTCCAGTGCCATTGCATCGTGCAAGGCTGCTGACAGCTCCTGCCATTCTTCTGGGGCGATGATATCAGAAGCCTTGCGGGTACGGCAGGAGGGCCATTTGCCCTGCATGACCAGACAGGCCTTTAGACGCAGCGTAGCCCGGCCCGAGGGCGCACGACCGTAAATCAGGTTCGCCAGCGGCTGGATGGCGTCATGGACCCGGCGCGCAGCGGGCAGGTCGTCATTCTCCATCGCGCGCCACAGTTTGGCGAGCGACACGGGGAGGATGGCTGCGAGGCTGACGAGGCTGCCGGTCGTCCCGATGGCGAAGCACGGCAGGAGATGTTCGTCTCCCGACGCCATGACGTCCACATGCGGGGCCACGCGCGCGGCTAGCCTGCGGTGTTTGTCATAGGCGTTGGTTTCCCAGCTTCCTTCCTTGATGGCGACGATGCCGGGGAGCCTGAGCAGGCTTTCCAGAATGGGAAGGGAATAGGCCATGCCGCCACTGCCGACGGAGGATTGATACAGCATGATCGGGGCATCAACGGCCTCGCAGATCGCGGCATGATGGGCGATGATGGCGTCGTGATCCTGTGAGACTGCCCATGAAAACGGCGGGAACACGAGCAGTGCGTCCGCGCCGGCCGCGATGGCATCACGGGCATGAAGACAGGCTTCGTCGAGGTCTTCGGACAGGATGCCCGAGACGATGATGCGGTCTTTGCCGATGGTATCGGCGGCCAGTTCCACGACGCGGCGCTTTTCCTCGCGGGTCAGGAGATGGTTCTCGCCCGCATGACCGTTGCACAGGATGCCCACAATGCCTTCGGCACGGGTGCAGTCCCACAGATGCTGTGTGAAGCGTGCCTCGTCCAGCGTTCCGTCTTCCAGAAAGGGCACCAGCGTTGCGGCATATACGCCCCGGAATGGCGTAGGAGAGACGGGGATCATGGGCGTGTTCCAGTGGGGGGGAGGGAGGAGAAGCGGATGGGGTCGAACGCGCCCAGATCCGGGGCGCCGCCCAGAATGCGCTCGGCAAGCAGGCGGCCCATATATGGCCCGCTCGTAAATCCGGAATGGACACACCCGACGACGAAAGCATCGTCATCCGGTGTCAGCGCACCGATCAGGGGCATGGCATCGGGTGTTTCGGATTCGAGACCGAGCCAGACACGCAGGATCTGCGCTTCGTTGAGGCGCGGGACGACATGCTGGGCCAGACGGACATTGCCGCGAAGGTTTTCAGGAATGACTCGGGTGCCGCCCTGATGGATGTTGCCCTCGCCCTGCCAGCCGCCACCGATCAGCACGCTGCCATTGGCAAACTGCTTGAGGGACAGAAGGCCATTGGCAATGCTCAGTACGCTCCTCATGACGGGCGGCAGCGTTTCTGTGACGACAAGCTGGTTGATGAGGCAGCGGATCGGAATGTCATATCCGAGCCAGCCCAGCATCTTTTCCAGCCACGCCCCGGTGCTGAGCACGATCCTGCGGCCCCGTACGGGATGCGCGCGGCCGGTCATCTGAACGTCGTAGCCTCCGCCCGTAACGGGGCAGATGCCCTCAACCGGACTGTTCTCGATGATCGTGACCCCGGCCTGTCTGAGGGCGCGGGCATAGGCCCCGCCGACGCGATAGGTCGGGATATGGCCGTCCAGCGCGCAGTAGGCGGCGGCGCGGAGGGTCGGGTTTACGCCGGGTTCGATCCTGATGGCCTCTTGGGCTGACAGGACTTCAATCGGCGCACCCATCTCCTGCCGGACATGCGCGCGCTGGCGCAGAAGCTCCTCTTCGGCTTCGGTAAACGCCATGGACAGGCCGGGTGTGGCGAGGGCGCCGACGTCTTCTCCGAGCCACTCAGCGCTGTCGAGCCACATCTCGCGGCCACGGATGGCGTGGGGAATGAGCTGGGCTCGGGTCATGTGCAGGGTCAGGGTGCCAGCATTGACGCCGGAAGCCGCCCGGAACATGTCCTCCCGGTCGATCAGGGCGACCTTTTGGCCAGCGCGGGCAAGGAAAAGCGCAGTTGTGGCGCCCATGACGCCCGCCCCCACGACGACCGTATCAAAGATATCCGGTTTGGTGTGCAGCGCCTGAGTCATAGGGGAGCTGCCTTCGGAAGAGGAATATCGGAATAGGTGAATTCTCCGGTCACGGCTGTGAGCGGGAGGGGGAAGAAGGGCATTCGCGCTGTGAAACTGCCTGCCTCTTCGGGGGTTTTGCCGCAGGCCGCCGCGAGCAGGCCGCGGGCGCTGTCCTCACACATGCGGCCCTGACACGGACCCATGCCACAGCGCGTCCAGGCTTTGAGCTGGTTCAGGTCTTCGGCTCCGACCTGAATGGCGGAACGCAGGGTCGCGGCTTTCACGCGTTCGCAGCGGCAGACGATGGTGTCGTCCTGAAGATGGGCGGGAATGGTGCTGCCGGCGTTCATCAGAGGGAGCATCCGGCGCGAAACGGCCTCAAGACGACGGCGCTGACGGAGAGGCGTGCGTGTCAGGGCTTCGTAAGTTTTCGTGGAAATCACACCTCGGTCATGGGCGATGGCATGGGCCGTGATCAGGCCCCGCAGACGGGCCACGGCCATACCCCGGATTCCGGCAGCGTCCCCCGTGACATAAAGATCGGGGCGGCTGGTGCGGCCTGCGTTGTCCGTTACGGGTTCGAGATAGCCGCCGATCGGATCGTAACGGTGGTGAGCGCCTGCCGTGCGGGTGATGAGAGTCGAGGGTTTGAGGCCATATCCACAGGCCGCGGCTTCGGCGGCATAGAGGTGGCGGCGTTCGGGATGATCCATTTCGGTAACGGTCAGGAGCAGGCCGGTCTCCGTTTCCTGCGCTTCCGAAATATGGGCGCGATGATGGATCGGGATACCAGCCTTTCTGAGGCGCAGCATCCAGCTTGTCGCCTGTGTCAGGCGTGCCGGGTCGAGCGACAGCATGGCACCAAGACGCAGCCAGTCCGAACGATGACCGGCATCCACGATAGCCACGACCCGGCCACCCAGTTCGAGAACCTGATGGGCAACGGAGAACAGGAGCGGCCCTGAGCCCGCGACCACGACACTCTGGCCGGGCAGGGTGCCGCCGTTGCGCATCAGGATGCTGGCGCCCGCAAGACCGATGATGCGCGGAGTCGTCCAGCCCTGAAATGGCAGGAAACGTTCGGTGGCGCCATTGGCGACGACAAGCGTTGCGTCGGGGAGTTGGTCGATGCCGTCCGGTCCGAGCAGGTCGAGCGTTAGTGTGGGCGACAGGCCCCAGACGCGGGTGGAGAACCGGACATTCACGCTGGATGCGGCCAGTTTCTGGCGCAAAGTGTCGCCGCCGGAAAATTCGTGATTGGGCGGCACGACCCGACGTGCATAAGGTGAGGGCGCGCGGAAGATCTGGCCGCCTGCGACAGGCTGTTCGTCGATCAGGGTGACCGGGAATCCATGCCGGGACAGGGCGATGGCAGAGGTCGCACCGGCAATGCCGCCACCGATGACGGTCACGGGAGAAAAATCAGGACTGGACATAGGGCGTGACGGTCATGTTCGGGAGGAGGGGAGCTTTGCAGGCATAGGCGACGGTGCCGTCGATGCGGACGCGGCATTCCTGACAGCTTCCCATGAAGCAGAACGCTCCGCGGGGTGTTCCGTCGACGCCGGACCGGCCGAGTTCCGTAATTCCGGCGCGTCTGAGGGCTGCTGCAACCGGTTCTCCCTCGACCCCTTCGACGGTGCTGTTCAGGAAGGTGAAGGTTACAGGAGGCATCTTGTTTCCCATCAGGATCGGTCCGGAGAAGAAATTTCTTTTAAAGGGTTTTCTATCGTATACAGAACGTATATCTGGATTAGATCAGTGATCGGGTCACCGCAACCCCAAAGTCGCACAACATGCAGGGAAACCTTTCTTGAGAGCGATCCGGAACAGTCTTCTGCTGGGGGTCTGCGCTGCATCCGTCGTCCTGTGGGGCGGGGGCGTGCAGGCGAGGGACAGTGCCGCCATCCGGGCGAGCGGGCACATCAATATCGGTGTGGAACCCGGACTGCCGCCGCTTGGGGAATATGACGATCACAACGAACTTGTGGGATATGATGTCGATATCGGTCGGGCGATTGCGCAGGGTCTGGGTGTTGAGCCGCGCTTTGTGACGCTCGCTTCCAGCGGTCGCATTCCCTATCTGATGGCCGGGAAAGTCGATATCGTTCTGGGCGGTCTGACACGGACGCCTGCACGGGCGGATGTCATTGCATTTTCGCGGCCACTTTATTCCGAGCAGTTTGCGGTTATTGCTCCCGAAGATCGGGGCATCGCGTCCTTTGCGGATCTTGAATCGGGCGCGCGCCGCCTGATTGAGGTGCGTGGGTCAACGGCGGTTGCGTATCTGCAGCAGCATGTTCCCAAGGCGCCGATGCTGCTGCTTGAGAGCTATGCCGATGCCATTCGCGCGCTGGCGCAGGGGCGTGGCGATGCGATGGTGGATGTCATCGAATATGTCGGACACTACCTGCCGTCGCAGCCTCAGGTGCGCTGGCGGATTATCCGGGGATTCGCGCCGCCCGTGGGGGATGACTGCATCGGGATGTCACAGCAGGACGTAGCCCTGCGTGCGGATGTGAACCGTATCCTTGACGGGATGGAGCGCGACGGACGTCTGGAGCAGATCCATCGCCGCTGGTTCGATCCCGCCGGTGCAGGGCACGCGCCATGACGGGGTTGGATTTCCGTCCCGTTTTCGCGCATCTCCCGTTTTTGCTGGGTGGTGTCGGGGTGACAATCCTGATTGCGACGCTGGCCTTTGTGTTCGGACTGTCGCTCGCCGTTGCACTGGCCGTTCTGCGGTTTGAAAATCAGGGCGCATGGCGCAGGCTCAGTCGCAGCTACAGCACGGCTCTGACGAATACGCCTCAACTGTCCCAGATTTTCGCTGTGTTCTACTGTCTGCCGCTGACGGGGCTGATGGTCTCGCCGTTTTTGTCAGTCGTGATCGGCATGACGCTCAATGCGGCGGCCTATCTGGCGGATATCCTCGGGGCGGGCATGGCGCGGGTGCCGCCCGTCTATCATGAAGTTGCGCTGACGCTGGGGTTGAACCGGCGTCAGACCTATCTGCGGGTCATCCTGCCCTATGCGGGGCGTGCGATGTTTCCAGCGCTGGCCAACCATTTCCAGATCATGATTTTGGGCAGTGCCATGGCGTCCATTTTCGGCGTCGAGGACCTGACGGGCCGCGCTTATGATATCGGATCGACAACGTTCCGCATCCTTGAAGTCATGCTCGTGACGGGCGGACTCTATGCCCTGCTGTCTTTCGCGCTGACGGGTGTGTTCGCACTCTTCCGCCGCACGATGGAGCGGATGGTATGATCGCGTTTTCGCATTATGACATCACCCTTCTGCTTCAGGCGATGGCCCGGACGGTCGTGCTGTCGCTGGGCGGCGGCATTCTCGGGATTGTGGGGGCGGTCATCCTTACGGCGCTTCGCCTGTCCGAAATATGGGTCATGATACCGCTGCGGGTTCTGGCGGTGGTGTATGTCCAGACCATCCGGCGCATTCCGTTCATCGTGACGCTGTATATCGTCTTTTTCTGCACGGGCATGATGGGCGTGGATGTGTCGGCGACTGCTGTTGCGATTGGCTCCATCGGGCTGATTGCGGCGGCCTATCTCTGCGAAATCCTGCATGGCGGCGTCAAAACGGTTCCGGTGGAGCAGGTCGAAGCCGCGCTGGTGCTGAACCTGCCGTTCTGGGCGCGGTGGCGGTATGTGATCGGGCCGCAGGCGATGTCCGCCGTTGTGCCGCCCGCGGTGGGGTATCTGGTGCTGTTCATCAAGGACACGGCGCTGGCCTCCCAGATCGGAGTTGTGGAGCTGAGCCAGGCTGGGGTGATCCTGACCAATCGCGGCCTGCCCTCAACGCAGGTCTTCTGTGTGGTTCTGCTGCTCTATTTCGCGATTTCCTATCCCCTGACCTGCCTGAGCCGCCTGCTGGAGAAACGCATTGCCGTACATTGATGTCCGGGACGTCTGCGTCCGCCACGGGAAAAACGAAACCCTGCGTCACGCTGGATTTGAGGCCGAACGCGGGGACATCGTGAGTTTCATCGGGCCGTCCGGTTCCGGGAAAACCACGTTTTTGCGGACGCTGATCGGGCTTCAGCCGGTCTGGCAGGGGCAGATGGGCGTGAACGGGCGGAACGTGGACATGGCCGCGCCTGCCTCTGCGCGCATTCTGCGGGAGCAGGCTGCGATCGTGTTCCAGCAATACGGACTGTTTGGTCATATGTCGGTTCTGCGGAACCTGACGCTGGCACCGACGGTCGTGGCGAAGCGTTCGCGTCGGGAGGCCGAGCATGAAGCGCGTGCGCTGCTGGAGCGTCTGGGGCTGGCGGACAAGGCGGACGTGCTGCCAGCCGATCTGTCGGGCGGCCAGAAACAGCGTGTGGCGATTGCGCGCGCGCTCATGCTTCGCCCGGCGCTGCTTCTGCTGGACGAGCCGACATCGGCGCTCGATCCGCACAAGGTGCGTGATGTCGGCGTGCTGCTGCGTGATCTGGCGCAGGACGGCATGACCATCATTCAGGTTTCCCACGCGATGGGTGTCGTCTCATCGCTGTCGGACAGGATCGTTCTTCTGGAAGACGGTCAGGTCAGAGCCGTCGGAACGGGGCGCGGGGACGCGACGCAACAGCCCGATATCGCGGCGTTCATGAATACCCATGGCGGTGATGCCGCCACGGACCCGGCCGGATCGCGGTCGGACCCGGAACATTGAGGAAGGAAAGACCCATGAAGTTTCGTGGCACATATACCGTCATGATCACGCCTTATGACAGCGAAGGACGCGTTGACGTTCCGGGGCTGCGGCGCTTCACCGACTGGCAGATCGCACAGGGCATCGCAGGTCTGATCCCGCTGGGCTCGACCGGCGAATTTCTGTCGCTGACGGATGACGAACGTACGCTGGTTGCGCAGACCGTCATCGAGCAGGCTGCAGGCCGCGTTCCGGTGTTCATCGGAACAGGTGCGGAAAACACCTATGACGTGATCCGCTACAGCCAGGAAGCCGAGAAGCTCGGGGCGGATGGCGTGATGATCATCCCCCCGTTCTATTCTACGCCGACGGATGACGAGCTGTTCGTCCATTACCGCCGGGTGTCGGACGCGATTGGGCTGCCGATCATGCTCTACAACAACCCGGCCACGGCGAATGTGGATCTGAAGCCGGAACTCGTGGCGCGTCTGTCCCATATCGACAACTGCTGCCTGATCAAGGAATCCACGATGGATGTAACCCGCGTGCGGGACATCATTCGTCTGTGTGGCGACCGGCTTTCGGTCTTTGGCGGCATCATGGGCTTTGAGAGCTTTCTTGAAGGCGCCATTGGCTGGGTCGCAGTGGCGTCCAACGTTGCGCCGCATGTCATGAGTGAGATTTTTAATCTCTGTGACGGTTACAAGGATATTGGAAAGGCGCGGGAGATGTATTTCCGCCATGTGCCGCTGATCCAGTTCGTGGGCGGGCAGGGGTATGTCTCGGGAACGAAAGCTCTGCTGAAGCACATGGGCTTTGATGTCGGTGGTCCGCGCGCGCCGCGTCTGCCGCTGCCGGAAGCGGATGATGCCCGCGCGCTTCAGATCGTCCGCGATCTGGACCTCCGGTTTGAAGAAAGCGTCTGATATGAGGGGCGGCCCTGTGTCAGGTCTGATCCGGGGGGCGGGGCTGCTCTGTGCGGCCCTGGCTTTCGGGGCGCAGGCGGCACCGTGTCCGCAGGCTGTTGAGGGGCTGATCTCTCCGCCGCATCTGGTCATGGCGACCAACCCGACGCTGCCGCCTCTGCAATATGTGACCGTGGACGGGCAGATCGCCGGAATGCGGATCGAACTCGGAAACGAAATCGCCCGCAGGCTCTGTCTGACGCCGGTCACGCTCTCGACGTCTTTTGCGCAGCTCACACTCGGGCTGCTCGAAAAACGGTGGGACGTCATCAATACGGGGATGTTCTACACTGCCCAGCGGGCGCGGCTGATGGAGATGATCCCCTACGAAATCCAGGCGATCAGCGTGTCTCTTAACGATGATTCCGCGCTGCATCCCGCACGACTTGAGGATCTGTCCGGCTCTTCGATCGGGGTCGAGATGGGTGGAATAGAAGAACACCATGCCCGCGAGGCCGATCAGGCCCTGCGGAATGCCGGACGGCCGGGCTTTGATATCAAGACGTTCCAGAACGTGGGCATCGCCTTTGCGGCGCTGCGCGCGCGGCAGGTGACGGCGGTGTTTTCCATTGATGCTGTCGCACGGCGTAACGCACTTCAGGGTGGCGTGAAGCCTGTTCTGAAAGGGCTGTATCCCACGCCCGTTGCTCTGGCGCTGCGGGATCCGGCTCTGGCGCAGCGTCTGGCGGATGTTCTGGAAGCCATGCGTGAGGACGGAACGCTGGAGCGGCTTATGGCGCCTTATGGCGTCGCACCCTTTCCCGGACGGATTGTGGTTTCAGGACCGTCCCATCCGTCCGACATGCATTGATACGACACACAAACACGATACGAACGCGGGGCATCGACATGCAGATCTGGAGCTGGCACGGCTTCTTCACCTATCTCGGCAGCCCCTATATCTTCCGGGGCGCGCTCATTACGGTCTATATGACGGCCGTCTCGATGGTGATGGGGTTTCTTCTGGGGCTGCTGATTGCGGTCATGAAGCGCTCGCAGCGCCGTCTGCTGTCCTGGCCTGCGCGGTTTTATGTCTGGTTTTTTCGGGGCACACCGCTGCTGGTCCAGCTGGTCGTGATCTATACCGGTCTGCCGAAGCTGGATATCCGGCTGAGTGTTCTGGCGTGTTCGATTATTGGGCTGACACTGAACGAGGCAGCGTATCTCGCGGAAATTATCCGTGCGGGGCTGAATGCCGTGCCAACTGGCCAGATCGCGGCGGCACGGGCGCTGGGCCTGAGCGAGCGGCAGATCGCCTGGCGGATCGCATTTCCGCAGGCGTTCCGGCTCATCATCCCGCCGCTGGGCAATTCGGTAAACGGTCTGCTCAAGACGACCAGTGTGACCTCTGTCATTTCCATGGAGGAACTGATGCAGCGCAGCCAGATTCTGGTGCAGGACCAGTTCATGGTGCTGGAACTGTTTTCGGTGGCGGCGCTGTATTATCTGCTGATGACGACGGCATGGGACTTCCTGCAACGGCGGATCGAGCATTATGCGGAGCGGCCCTATCGTCGCCAGCAGAAAATCGCAGCAGTTGAGGCCATCGAACTTCCCGCGACGACGCAGGATGCGCGCTGATGTCGGAGCGGTTGAACTTCACGTTCAATGACACCAGCGTCTCCGCAAAACCCGGACAGACCCTGACGGCTGCGCTGATGGCCGCGGGCAGAATTGCGCACCGGACGGCGCCGGATGGATCGGAGCGTGGTCCGTTCTGCGGGATCGGGGCCTGTCAGGAGTGTCTGCTGGAGGTGGACGGGCAGATGTCCCGCCGGGGATGCATGACGTCGGTGCGGGACGGGATGCGGGTTCGTAGTAATGACCGTCTTCCGGATGCGGCTGTTTCAGCCTGTCTGGCGAAAGGTGAGGAGCGTCTGGCTGAACATGCCTGCGATGTGTTGGTGGTGGGCGCTGGACCGGCGGGTCTGGTTGCGGCGACC
Organism: Gluconobacter sp. Dm-74; assembly: GCF_018256135.1. Classification (NCBI taxonomy): domain Bacteria; kingdom Pseudomonadati; phylum Pseudomonadota; class Alphaproteobacteria; order Acetobacterales; family Acetobacteraceae; genus Gluconobacter; species Gluconobacter sp. Dm-74. The sequence goes on from NZ_JAERLX010000001.1 coordinate 38,941, forward strand.
GAACTGGCGCGCGGTGGGATGGATGTTCTCATCGTGGATGAACGCCATATTCCGGGCGGCCAGTATTTCAAACAGAACGCGGTTCATCCGGAGCGGCAGGATGATCAGGGTCGCAAGGGGAGGTCCCTGATTGAAGCCATGCGGGCCAGTGGCGCGCGGCTGTGGCACGACACGCTCGTCTGGAGCGCCCATCGCGAAGAGGGCGCTCTCGTCATCGGTGGGCTGCGGGATGGTGAGGCGTTCTATATCCGCACGCAGCACATCGTCGTGGCGACGGGCGCGCAGGAAACGCCTGCGGCCCGACCAGGCTGGACGTTGCCGGGGGTCATCACGACGGGGGCCGGGCAGACAATGCTGCGCGCCTATGAAGCGGTGGCTCCGGGGCGGATCGTCGTTGCCGGGAATGGCCCGCTCAATCTTCAGCTTGCGGCGGAACTGGTCCGGCGTGGCGCAGACGTGGCGGCCGTTGTGGATTCAGCGCCTGCGCCCGTCAAGCGGTCCTTTCTGGCCACACGGCTATCGGTGGCGTCGCCTCGTCTTGCGCTCGCGGGGATGCGGCATCTGGCGACATTGCGTCGGGCTAGGGTGCCGGTGCTGTGGGGAAGCGTTGTGACCCGCATCGAGGGCGAGGATCGTGTCGAGCGGGTGGCGGTGCAGCAGCAGGGAGGCGCAGAACGTTGGATCGAGACGCAGACTGTCTGCCTCGGAGACGGATTTGTTCCCGCCAGTGAACTGCCACGGCTTCTGGGCTGCCGACAGGAGATCCGGAACTGGCCCGTGACCCATCCCGAGACGGGCCGAGAGCCCGACGGAAAGACCGATCAGGCGGATGTGTCCGTTATTGGTGAGGCCGGGCGTTTTGGAGGTGCTTTTCTGGCGCAGGCTCAAGGGATGCTGTGTGCGGCCAGACTGCTGGAACGGGCAGGAAAACCGGTCCCGTCCGGTTTGGAACGCAGTCGGCGGGTATATCGCGATAATGCGCGTTTTCAGGAGCTTCTGTGGAAGCTGTATGATCCGGTTGTCTCGCTGCCGTCCCCTCAGGAGACGACCATCCTGTGCCGATGCGAATGCGTGACCGCAGGGACTGTCCGGGCCCGCGTGTCGGAAGATGGGATCACCGATCTGGCGTCTCTCAAACGAGCGACACGGGCCGGAATGGGGCGGTGTCAGGGGCGGTTCTGTCAGGCCTCGCTGATGAAGATGCTGCCGGAGCCGAAAAACGAAAAGGATTTTACCGCACCGCAGATTCCGCTGCGGCCGGTTCCGGTTGCGGCCCTTGCGCGTCAAAAACCGGAATGGCGAGGGCATGTCCGTGTTCCCATTCCATCGGGGCTGGGAGCAGTGGGGGCATCGGTTTCCGGCGCTATCGAGACTGTGGATGTCGTGGTCGTGGGTGGCGGGATCGTCGGGCTTTTCACGGCGCTGTTTCTCGCCGAAGCCGGGAAAAGTGTCGTGGTGCTCGAACGTGGTCGGGCCGGGGCGCTGGCTTCGGGCGGCAATGCGGGCAGTCTGCACGCGCAGCTCATGGCGTTCGACGCCAGCGCGGATACGAACGGACCGTCCATGCCTGCGCGGACGCTGGCGTTGCAGCGGGAATCCATCCGGATGTGGGAGTCGCTGCGCACGACGTTTGATCGCGATCTGGAGATCAAGGTCAGCGGCGGACTGGTGGTGGCGGAAACCGAAACCGATATGGACCGTCTGCGCAGCAAAGTCGCGGTCGAACAGGCCCTTGGCGTCGACGCGCGGCTTCTGGCATCGGACGAATTGCACGGGATCGAGCCCAATCTGAGAGATGGTTTTCTGGGCGGGGCGTATTGCTCCGAGGAAGGCAAAATCAACCCGATGGCGGCAACGCAGGCTGTTCTGGCGCGGGCACGGCGCGCGGGCGTTCGGGTTGAGGAACTTACAGCCTTGTCCGCAATCCAGCCCGATGGCACACGGTTTCATGTTAACGCGGGGTCAAAGCGCTGGTCGGCCGGAGCGATGGTGAATGCGGCCGGTGCCTATGCGGGAGAAGTCGCGGGGCTGGTCGGACGTCGGCTGCCGGTTTTTGGTGCGCCGTTGCAGATGATCGTGACCGAGCCTGTGGCTCCGCTGGTCTTTTCGCTTCTGGCCCATGCAAGCCGGCATCTCACGCTCAAACAGGCCAAGAATGGCTCGCTGCTGATCGGCGGCGGATGGAGTGCGGGGCTTGATCCGGTGCATGGGCATCCGCGACCGCTTCGGGAAAATCTGGAAGGAAATCTCTGGGTGGCACAAAGGCTGGTTCCGGCGCTGGGGGCCGTGAATGTCGTTCGGAGCTGGGCTGCAATGAACATCGATATCGACGGGGCTCCGATCCTTGGAGAAAGTCCGGACGTACCGGGCTTCTTTACGGCTGTAACAGCCAATGGGGTCACGTTAGCTCCGGCCATGGGGCGGCATGTCGCGGATATGGTTCTGCGCCGCTCCGAACGTCCTGATCTGGAGATCTTTTCTCCTGCACGCTTTTATGGAGATCCGTCATGATCACGCTGGATACCGTGACGAAATCATATGGCGCCTTTCAGGTGCTCAAGGGCTGTTCGGCGGAGATCGGCAGAGGGGAGGTTGTGGTTGTCTGCGGCCCTTCGGGTTCGGGTAAGTCCACGCTCATCAAATGCATCAATGCGCTGGAGACGTTCGAGAGTGGGCAGATCTACGTTGATGGCATGGCCGTGCGTTCCGCGAACACCGATCATTCAGCGCTGCGGGCGAAAGCGGGGATGGTCTTTCAGAGCTTCGAGCTTTTTTCCCATCTGAGCATTCTGGACAACATCATGCTGGCCCCGCGTCTGGTCCAGAAACGGGGGAAGGAAGAACTTCGCGAGCATGCGAAAACGCTTCTGCGCCGGGTCGGGCTGGAACAGCATGCGGACAAATATCCGATCGCCCTGTCTGGCGGGCAGCAGCAGCGGGCGGCGATTGCACGCGCTCTGGCGATGAAGCCGGATGTGATGCTGTTCGACGAGCCGACATCGGCGCTCGATCCTGAAATGGTGCAGGAAGTCCTTCAGGTCATGACGGAGTTGGCGCGCGAGGGCATGACCATGATGTGCGTCACCCATGAGATGGGATTCGCGCGTCAGGTCGCGACGCGGATTCTGTTCGTGGATGCGGGCGAGATCGTCGATGACTGCCCGGCGGCAGATTTTTTTGCAGGGCGCTGTTCGGCCAGAGCGCAGGCTTTTCTGCGGTTTGAGGAGGCGCACCCAAGCTAAAAGGAAATATTTTCAGCAAGAGGCAACATTCCGCTTCAGGATCGAATTCAGTTCGTATACAAAGAGAATATGAACTGAGGACTGTCAGGCGATCCGGTGGGAGAAGGCGCTGTGCTTGAAAAGACTTCCTGTTGTGAGAAAACGGCGAGCGAACGTCTGGGTCATGTCATCGACCGGGATTTCGATCTGCGTCAGGTGCCGTTCCTTCAGGATCTCGTCGGCGTCCCGTCGGACAATCCGCCCGGTGACTGCGCGCCGCACGCCCGGTTTTCCGCCGACAGGCTGCGGGCACTCGGTGTTGAAGTTGAATGCCATGCTGTTCCGCAGGACTTCGTGCAACGGCACGGTATGCAGAGCGCAACGAATCTGATCATCCGGGAGCGTTTCGGAAATGGCAGCGGCCCTGTCATTGCGCTCAATGCGCATGGGGACGTCGTGCCCCCCGGCGAGGGCTGGGTGCATGATCCGTATGGCGGCATCATTGAAGATGGCAGGCTTTATGGACGGGGGGCCGCGGTCTCGAAGTCAGATTTTGCGACCTATGCCTTTGCGCTGCGCGCGCTGAAGGAAGCCGGTTCTGACCTGTCTGGCACGGTCGAGCTTCATCTGACCTATGACGAGGAAATCGGTGGTCATGTCGGGCCGGGTTGGCTTCTCTCGGAAAAGCTGAGCACTCCCGACTACGTCATCAGTGCCGGTTTTACCTATGACGTGATGATTGCCCATAATGGCAGCCTTCAGCTTGATGTGGCTTTCACGGGCAAGGCCGCGCATTCCGCATGGCCCGAGACGGGCGCCGATGCCATCGAGGCGGCGTGCCGTGTGATGACGGCTCTGTACGCTTATCGGGACGGGCTGGCGAAGATGGTCTGTTCCATTCCGGGTATTGAATCGCCGACGCTCGTCGTTGGTACGATCAATGGTGGCGTTGCAGCAAACGTCGTGCCCGAACAGGCGACATTCCGGCTTGAGCGCCGGATTTTGCCAGACGAAAAAGCGGCCGAGGTCGAGGCGGATCTGCGGCAGCTTATTGTGAATGCGGTAGATGTGCCGGGCGTGAGTTGCGTCGTAACGCAGCATCTTCTGGCGCTGCCACTGGTTCCGGATAAGGGGCAGGCCCCTTTGATCGGAGCCTTGCAGGACGCTGCCGAAACGGTGTTCGGGGAACGGATTGCCGTCAAGGGTATGCCGTTGTTCACGGATGCCAGAATTTATAGCAATGCGGGCTATCCGACCGTTCTGTACGGGGCTGGTCCGCGTCGTCTTCAGGATGCCAATGGCCATCGTGCGAACGAGCATGTGGTTCTGGAAGATATGCGTCGTGCGACGAAGGTTGTCGCAACGGCACTTTCCCGCCTTTTACGTTCTGAATCCGAGTAATTCCGAATTCGGAATAAAAATCCCGCATAATTCCGTTATGCGATCCGACTGTTTCTGACTGATATCCCTGTGCTGCGCCAGGGCGATGGAGCCGATTATGAACATCAGGAAACTTGCGCTTTACTCTACGTTCCTCTCCGTCAGCGTCTGTAGTGGATCGGTTTTTGCAGCCTCGGAAAAAGCCGTGCCGGAGCCGGCGAAGGCGTCCGTTCACAAAGCGCCGTCCAAAACGGTATCTCCGAAGACGCGCAGGCCGCCTGCGGCGAAACATCGGCCTGCGGATGTCATCGCCGGAAGCGAAGAAGGCGTGATCGTCACCGGAACGCATGCGTCCAACCGCCACGCCCGTCAAAGCACCAGCCCGATCACGGTCCTGTCCAGTGCGACGCTGCGTCGCTCAGGCATGATGAACCTCGCCGATGCGCTGACCAAGACCTATCCGTCCATCAATATGAGCACGATGGGCAATGACGCCGGTGCACTGACGTCCTTCATCCGGATGCGCGGCCTCAATCCGAATCAGGTTCTGGTTCTGCTGGATGGCAAGCGTCGGCACACCACGGCCAACATCAATGCCGATGCCGGTCCGAATTTTGGCGCGACGCCCGTGGATCTGAACATGATCCCGTCCAACATGATCGATCATATCGAGGTTCTCGAAGACGGCGCCGCTGCGATGTACGGCTCTGATGCCATTGCTGGTGTGGTGAACATCATCACCAAAAAGCAGGATCACGGGCTGAATATGAGCGCTCAGACGGGGGCGAACGCCTATAACGGTGATGGTTGGCAATACCAGCTCAACGCTGATGGTGGCTTCAAACTCGGCCGTGATGGCTATGCTCATATTGCGGCACAGGTTTACCATACGGACCATTTCGTAACCAACACGGTTGATAACCGTCTGGCGGGTTATGTCCCACCGGGGGCAGCGAACGAGCTGTATACCGGGTCGGTCAAAGTGCCCAAGAACTCCAACAAGATCATGAGCACGCCGGAAGAAACGCGCGAAAATCTGGGGATCGATTTCGGCAAGAACCTGACCGATAATATCCAGTTTTACGGGCAGATCACCTACGCGCACCGCCATGCGGAAGCGTATGAGAATTATCGTGTTCCCTCGGGTGCCAGCGCCAGCAATCCAGAGCTGTTTCCATATGGCTATTCGCCGTTGGAGACGATCGACGAGAACGATTATGCTGCGACGCTGGGCCTGAAGGGTCGTCATCTCCTCGGTTTCGACTGGGATCTGAGCAGCACCTGGGGTGAGGATCTGGACAAGATTTCCAACCAGAACACCACCAATCCGAACATGTATGCGGCCACGGGCTACACGCCGACGACCGTGCGGACCTCCAATTTCCGTCTGGCGCAGTGGACGAACAATCTCGATCTGCGTCGGAACTTCAAGATTGCCAACGTGGTCCCCGTCACGGTGGCTTTCGGTGGCGAACAGCGTCTGGAACAATATACTATTCTGGCTGGCGAACCCGCATCTTACGAATATGGTGGCACTTCGGCGCTGGCGGGGCTGACGCCGCAGGATGCTGGCAAGTGGGATCGTGATGTCTGGGCGGCTTATCTGGATGGCGATTTCCATCTGCTGAAGAACTGGGATCTCGATTTCGCCGGTCGTTTCGAACACTATACCGACGTCGGAAATACCGAGAACGGCAAGGTTTCCACGCGTTACGATATCACCAAGCGTATTGGCCTGCGTGCGACGATCAGCAACGGTTTCCGCGCGCCGACCATGGCCGAACAGCATTACAGCGCCATCAATGTCGGGCCGACATCGGTGTTGGGATTGTTGCCGGTTTCGTCTTCCGAAGCGCGTGCGACAGGGGCGTCTCCCCTCAAGCCCGAACGCTCGACCAGTGCGACAGGTGGCATTGTTCTTGAACCTGTCGACGGTTTCCATGTCGAGGCCGATGTCTATCAGATCAACATCCGCGATCGCGTCGTGCAGGGTGGTAACGTGACGGGTCCGGCTGCGATTGCAGCATTGGAAGGCATGGGCGTTTCGCTTCCGGCCCTGACGCAGCTTTCCGAAAACGCCGTGCAGACCTATTACTTCACGAACGGTGCCAGCACGCGGACGCAGGGTCTGGATATCAAGGCGGATTACATGTTCCGCATGCATCGCTTCGGCAACCTGAGCCTGTCGATGGCGCTGGACCTGAACCGTACGCGTCTGTCGCATAACGGAATGTCTGCGACGGGATCACCGCTGCTGAATGCACAGAATATCGCTTACCTCACTACGGCTTATCCGCGCAGCAAGATCATTCTGAATGCGTTCTGGACAATCGGGAAATGGGACGTGAACCTGCGCCAGACCCGTTATGGCGAAACGACCGGTATGATGACGTATCAGGACTGGACGCCTACGGCGGCGATCTGTCCAATTGATGGCAAGCAGCTTCAGCAGTCCAGCAGCTGTTTTGCGCAGTTCAAGAATTCTCCGCGCTGGCTGACGGATCTGGAGATCGGGTATCGGGTCAATTCGCGCTGGCATCTGGCGGTGGGGGCGAACAACATCTTCAATATCCGTCCGCGCAAGCTGCCGGGTGAGCTGAACCAGCTTGGTGCCAACCCTTATGATACGTTCTCGTCTCAGGTGCCGATGACGGGTGGGTATTATTACGGGCGTGTGAACTTCACGCTCTGAGAGTTCTTATCTTCGTCTGTGGATGTGTTACGGTTGGTATCAGGCAAACATATCTGCAGATGAATGATGAAAAACGGGATTGCTTGGGGTGTGGGGGCGGGCGCTCTGGTTGTCGGGCTGGGGGTTCTTGGCCTGACGATGCGGCATCCTCAGGCGGCGCGGCCGGCCCCCTGCGCGGCAGCATCTGACAAGCGGCCCCAGAACTGCCCCGAGCAGGGCAGTTCTTCGGGGCATGGTGTATATATCTCCTCTGGCAGGGACCGTGACGGCCGAGCCGGGCATGGCGACGGCGAGGCTGAGTCCGCGGGGCATGCCGGGTTTGGGGAAAGCGCGGGCGGACATGCGGGCGGGGGCGAATAGGGTCGGTCCGTGGGGCAGATCCGCCGTCTGATATCCTGTGCGAGACCGGACTGGCAGAGTCAGGCCGATCGGCTTGGTTATCATTATTATCGCAATACTGATGGAAGTTTCGCATGGCGTGTGTTCGCAACGTGGCCGAAACGCTGCATCGGCTCTGTCTGGAGGTTGTGGACGAGGCTGTTCGACGGCCTGGTGGCTTGGATGCGTTTCATATTCCGGCCGCCATGCAGGATGTGGTGCGGGAGTCCTGGAGGCGGGGGGACCCGTTTCTGATCGGGCGGTTTGATCTGGCGTGGTGCGGCGGGCGGCCAAAGCTGATTGAATATAATGCCGATACGCCTGCGACACTGCCGGAAAGCACGCGGATGCAGGACCTCTGGCACCAGCAATGCGGCGGGGCTGATGGTCATGCGCCTCTGGATGCGCGGGCTCTGGTGGAGCGTCTGGCCGCACTGAGGCGGGCGGGGCGGATAGGGCACATGGTGCATATCGTGCCCTATCCCGACAATCTCGAAGACACCACGCATGCCGTTTATTACCGGGAATGGGCCGAGCAGGCGGGCTTGGAGGCGGTTCACTGCGAGTTGCGGGATCTGGAGGTGACGCAGGATGGTCAGCTTCTGCATCGGGGGCGGATCGTTCGCAGCATGATCCGCATGTATCCGTGGGAGTTGATGTTTCGAGATTCCGGGGCGCGGCATCTGCGGGGATGTGGCTGTACGTTTCTCAATCCGCCCTAGACGGCGCTTTTGTCGAACAAGGCGCTTTTGCCAGCTTTGTGGCGGCGGTATCCCGGGCATCCCAACCTGCTGGCGGCGGGATATGCGCCCGAGGATCTGCGTCGCGGGCGTGGGGGGAAGGCCGGGGCGCCTTATGTGGAAAAACCGATCCATGCCCGCGGCGGGGAGAATGTGCGCATCATTGCAGGCGGACGAACAGTTTGTGCCGAGGGCGGGACGTATGGGGCGTATCCGAAAATTTTTCAGGAATTTGCGGATCACCGGATCGACGGGGTGACGGCGTCGGTAGGGGCGTGGATCGTGGGGGAGCGGTTTGCGGGACTGACGATGCGGGAGAGTGCGGACCCGATCGTGCGGCATACATCGCCCATCGTGCCGCATCTGGTGTGTGAAGCGCCCGGCAGGCTGGCGCGATGGCGCGCGGTGTTGAGGAAGCGTTTCTAAAAAACTTCACATGCTACGGCCCATCTTTTGCCACATGGACGGCCCAGCGTTCTGTAGGGTGCCGACTCCCGTTATCGCCCCGTTTCGCGAGGATGCCATGCGATCAGTCAGCGCAATCAACAGGTTTGGGTGGGGCCAGCGGGATGGCTCCAGTTCTGGTCTGTCCGTTCAGGACTGGCTGGCTGGTCAGTTGACCGGGCCGGACAGGGCCGTGTTTGCGGGTGTGGGGCCGTGTGCGGACGGGCTGGTGGCGCTACGGGAACAGCGGAAGGCCAAGATGCAGGGCGATCCGCTGGTCAAGCCGATCTTTCAGGCTGAAGTCGCAACACAGATGGACAATCTGCTTCTGACGGAGCAGCCGTTCCGGGAGCGGCTCGTCTGGTTCTGGTTCAATCATTTCACGGTCAGTCTGCGGCAGGGCAGTACGCGCGCCGTTGTGGGCGCCTATATGCGCGAGGCGATCCGCCCGCATGTGACGGGGCGGTTTTCGGACATGCTGCTGGCGGTCATGCGGCATCCGGCGATGCTGATGTACCTGGACAACGCGTCCTCCATCGGGCCGGACAGCATGGCGGGGCGCAAAAGCCATCGCGGGCTGAACGAAAATCTGGCCCGAGAATGTCTGGAGTTGCATACCGTCTCGCCTGCGTCCGGGTACAGTCAGGCGGATGTGACGTCTTTTGCCGCGATCCTGACGGGATGGGGCGTGGATCTGAAAGCTGACGAACCGGGGTTTGTGTTTCGCGAAAAGGCGCATGAGCCGGGTGTGAAAACGCTCATGGGACAGGCTTTCCCTGAAGGCGAGGAGGGCGGCGTGCAGGCGTTGCAGTTTCTGGGCACGCATCCGGCGACCTACCGGCATATTGCGACGCAGATGGTCCGACATTTCGTTTCGGATACGCCAGCGCCAGCCTCCGTACGGCATGTCGAGGGTGTTTTGCAGGCCAGTGGCGGGGATCTGCGGGCGGCGTCTCTGGCGCTGGGGGCATTGCCGGAACCGGCTTTGGGCGGGGGCAAGTTCCGCTCTCCCATGGATTATGTCACGGCGGTTCTGCGGGCGTTGTCCGTAGGGGGCGCGCCCAGCCAGCCGGGCGATCCGCATTCTCCGGCGCATCAGTTGGTTTCGGGTTTTGCGTCGCTCGGGCAGCCGCTGTGGACCGCGCCGCTACCCAACGGGTGGAGCGACGATGCGGCGGACTGGTCCGCGCCTGCGGACATGCTGGCACGGACGGACTGGGCCTGGCGCGTGGCGGCGCATGTCCGGACCGGTGATCCGATGGATATTGCCGACATTGCCCTTGGTCCGGCCCTGCGACCGCAGACCCGCACGGCCATGCATCATGCCGGGTCGCGTCAGGATGCGCTGGCCCTGCTGTTTTCCTCCCCTGAATTCCAGAGGCGCTGAGCCATGATGATTTCCCGTCGTACTGCTCTGCTGGGTCTGACGTCCGCCTGGACGCTCGGGCGTTCTTCTCTTGCTTTTGCGGGCTCTTCCGGTGGGCCGGATGATCCGCGTCTGGTGGTGATCCTGCTTCGGGGTGCGCTCGACGGATTGTCGGCCGTGACGCCGTATGGAGACCCGGATCTGGCGTCGTATCGTCGGGCGCTGGTTCTGCCAGAGCCGGGGCAGGAGGGCGGGCTGCTCGATCTGGGTGGGTTTTACGGGCTGCATCCGTCTCTCGTGACGCTGCACGAGCTTTACGGTCAGGGGCAGATGCTGCCGATCCATGCCGTTGCGGGGCATTATCGCAGCCGGTCGCATTTCGAGGCGCAGGATTATCTGGAGAGCGGGGCGGATGAGCGTCTGGGGAGCGGATGGCTGAACCGGGCTGTTTCCGTGCTTCAGGGCAAGGCGAACCGGCCAGATGGGTATGGGCTGGCAATGGGGCTGACGGTGCCGCTTCTGTTGCGTGGTTCGGCGCGGGTTGGAAGTTATGCGCCTGCGGGAAGCCAGCATCCGGATGCGGATCTGTATGGTCAGATTCTGGCGCTGAATGCGTCCGACCCTGTGACGGGACCGGCGTTGCGGAATGCTCTGAAAGCGCGGGGATTTTCGGATGCCGCCATGACGCAGGAGGGTATGGCTGCTGCGCCGGGCGTGGATGCTGCGGGCAAGCCGCGGAAAATCGACGCGTTTACGCAGCTTTCCACGGCAGCGGGGGAGATGCTGGCGACGGCGCATGGTCCGCGTGTGGCGGCGTTGGAAATCGGGGGGTGGGACACGCATGCCGGGCAACTCGGGCGGCTGGGCGGACCGCTGGCGCAGCTTGACCGGGGCATTGGGGCGCTGCGTCAGGGGCTGGGCGAGAGGTGGAATCGCACTGTGGTGTTGGCCCTGACGGAATTCGGACGGACCGTGCGGATCAATGGCACGGGCGGGACGGATCACGGGACGGGAACGGTTGCGTTTCTGGCGGGTGGCGCGGTTGCGGGCGGGAAGGTCGGGGGGACCTGGCCCGGTTTGCGTTCGGGGCAGTTGTTCGAGAACCGGGACCTTGCGCCGACGACCGATCTGCGGTCGGTCGCGGCGGGGGTGCTGTGCGATCATCTGCATCTGCCGCAGCATGCGGTGGGAACGGTCTTTCCGGGCACGGCTGTGGAGCCTGCCCGGGGGCTGGTTGTTTCGGTGTGAGGCCGGGTTCTTCCATCCGTTCAGAACTCCGAAACGACTGAGAAGAACGTGCCGCGCCGCTGGCCGTACTGGGCCTGATAGATGCCGACGCCGCTGCCGTTGCGGAGCTGGTAGCGTTTGTCGAACAGGTTCATGACGTCCGCGCGGATTTTGATGTCATGCCCGAACGGGACCTTCGTGAAGGTGTGCTGGTAGCCGATGTTGAAGACGTCGTATTGCGGCTCTTTTTCCAGATTGGCGAAGCCGCTGCGCAGGCCATAGCCATAGACGAAATCGACATAGGCCATGTCGTGTTTCGTGGTCCAGGATGCGCCTGCGGTGGCGGTGAATTCGCCCTGATGGTCGAGCTGGATCGCGTGGTTGCGGATATAGGCGAGTTCCGCCAGATCGAACTGGTACTCTGCCGAATTGATGTCCCGGGCCGAGGTTTTGACGTAGGAAAAATTGCCGTACATCGACCAGGGGCCATGCCGCCAGGAGCTGCCGAATTCCGCGCCATAGACGCGGCCGCGTTTGTAGCTGAAGGGGGCGAGGATGACGGCGCGGCCGAACTGCCCGAGATCGGTGAGGTCATGCGCCCATTTGGCGTAGGCGTCGAGCGTGATCTGGAATTCGGGTGTGATGCGCTGGAGGATACCGCCATCGACGTAATTCGATTTCTCGACTTTGGTGGCGTTGTTGATCGTGTTCGCGGCGGCATTGGTGGTGCCCGCAAAGCGCGCGAGTGTGGACGGGTAGACATATTGCGGGGACGGCGGGGCGAAATAGCGCGAATAGCCGAGATGCAGCGTTGTGGTGCGGGTGGGTTTCCAGACCATGTTCGCGCGCGGGCTTAACTGCCCTTCATTGTCGAAGGACGAGGCGAAGCGGTCGTAGCGGATGCCGTAATTGAAGGTCAGGGTGCGAGTAATTTTATACTCGTCCTGAATATAGGCACCCGCTTCGACGGACCAGTTTCCGGTATTGTCGATCATGCGTTTTGCGATGTCGGATGTCTGGTTTCCGGCGTCGTCCACGGGGAAGGCCAGCGTATCGGTATCCAGCCGTTCGGAGGTGTACTGCCCCAGCAGACCGGCCCGTAGGGTGTGATGGGGGGCGATATCGTAGGACAGGTCGGCCTGCATGCCGCCGGTCGTGAAGTCGTTGACTTCATGTTCCGAGACGCCCTGATAGATCAGGTCGCGGTCCCGGTCCGGTGTGTAGTCGATCCGGCCGTAGCGGAAATAGGGTGAGACCTGAAGGTTCAGTTTTTCGGTCGTGCGCTGATAGGACAGCACAGCGTAATAGTTCTGTTCGGTCTGGCTGTCGTTCAGATTGGCCCAGTTCATGGACGGGTCATGCGGATTGACGCCCGCGACATTGTACAGGGTCGTGTAATCCGGGCTGGTTGTGTCGAACGTTTTGAACGAGTTGGGGATTTCGAAATCCGCGTAGGAGGCGCTCGTCAGCAGCGTGATCCGGCTTGTGTCGTCGAGATGGTAGGACAGATACGCGAAGGCTTTTTCCTGTTCGGTCACGTCATGGATGGCGCGGAACGTGTTGCTCGGGTTTTCGATGCCGATATTGTTGCGGGTGAAGGACAGGGTGGTGAAATAGTCCAGTTTTCCATGCTGACCGCCAAACTGCACGGACGGGACGAACGTGTTGTAGCTGCCGCCATACAGCGAGATCTGATTGTGTTTGAGGCTGTCACCGGTCTTGGTCGTGACGTCCACCACGCCTGCGGTACGGAAGCCGAACTGCGCGGGCAGCGTGCCGGTCAGCAGGTCCACGGACTGGATGATGCGCGTGTCGAGTTCCTGTCCGAAACCGTTCAGCCCTTCCGGCAGCAGAACGCCGTTGACGCGATAGGTCAGGCCGCCATGTTCGCCGCGGACATGGACTTCGCCATAGCTGTCCAGCACCACGCCGGGGACGCGGAGGAGGATCTGGCTGAAGGCCGCGTTTTGGCCGCCGGGTGTGGTTGCGATCTGGCGCTGGTCGATGGTGTAGTCCACGGCGCCGAGGCCGGGGAAAATGCGGGCGCGTTCGCTGTTGAGATGCCCGACGACGCTGATGTGTTCGGAAGGGGCGGGTTTCTTCGCAGGATCGGCTTTTTTGACGGTCCGGGATTTGTGTCTGGATGGGGTGTCGTTGGCGAGGCTTGTGCCGATAAGGGTCAGGCTGACGGCCATCAAACCGCAGGTCCGGAAGCATTTCCGGCACGATAGTAAATTGATCATGGTATAGTATTTGCTATATCTGCTGAAGTGCATGCGGGCGGCCTGAGGCGTGGGGTTCAGCCACCCGGAATCAGGGGGCAGGCTCAGACTTAAAGCATCAGCGTTATGATATGCAATATGCTATATCAATCAGCAGAGGATCTATCTTGGGGGCTAATCGAAAAATCGGGAGAGGCTGGAACTGAAAAGCCTCTGTCAGGAGGGTCTGAAAAGCGATAAAAATCATTACGGTACTGGATATGCGATCATTCGTCCGCCATGCTCGCCCGTCTTTCTTTCTGCCTCTGTTGTCTCAAGCGAAGCGTCAAAATATGACAGTCTCTTCTCCGGTCCTAACGCACCATCATCAGCCCTGCATTGCCGCCATAGACGGTGGAGGGACCAAGACGCTTCTTGCTGTTGTGGGCAGGGACGGATCGCTGGGGCCTGTGCTTCGGGGGGCGGGGTCCAATCCGTTTGATCAGGCCGGATGGCAGGATGTGTTGCAGTCTTTGCTGGAGCAGCTTCCTTCCGTGACGACTGCGCTGTCTCTGGGGCTTGCGGGATATGAGGAGACGCGGGTTCTGGGGCGTGAACAGAGCGATGTCGTGGGGAGCGCCTTTGCGGGACCTTTCAACATCTATAGCGATGTTGAGATGGCCTGTACCGGGGCTTTCGCGGGGGAGGCGGGGGTTCTGGTTCTGTCGGGTACGGGATCGGTGGCATGGGCTACGAATGGTCGGGGCGGTCAGGTCAAGATTGGTGGATGGGGTGGCCTGTTCGGGGACGAGGGCAGTGGGTTCTGGATCGGGCGTCAGGCGCTGGCGCTGCTGACGGCGCTTCTGGATGGACGCAATCAGGCGGATCATGCGTTTTTTGCGCCGTTTGTGGCGGCGATGGGCCTTCCGACTGAAAAAGTGGCGTGTGGGACGGCGCTTCTGGAATGGTATGGGACGCTGCGTCATCCGAGGGCCAGTGTTGCGGCTCTGGCGCGGATTGTTTCGGATCTGGCTGAAGACGGGCTGGAACCGGCCCGGCGGCTGATGCGTGAGGCAGCGGATCATCTTTGTGCCCATATCGAGGCGGCCCAGCGCCATTTTCCCGAAACGTCGCTGCCGTGGAGTTATGCCGGAGGAACGTTCCAGAGCCGGTTTCTTCGGGAAAGCGTTGCTGTTCGGCATGGTGCGCCTGTGCCGCCGCGTCTTCCGCCGGTCGGAGGGGGGCTGCTCAATGCCGCGCGTCTGGCTGGGTGGGACGTGGATGATGCGTGGATTGAGCGCGTGTCTGTTGCACTTCGTGATGCGGGGCTGACCTCGTGACGGGGCCTGTCCAGTCCGGTAGGGGGCTGACCGGGGATTATGGACTGGCGCCTCTGGGTGTGGCGGCGGCGATTTTCTTCATCATGGGTTTTGTGACCTGGATGAACGGTCCGCTGATTTCGTTCGTGCGTGTGGCGTTTGATCTGAGCGATACGAGCGCCTTTCTCGTGCCGATGGTGTTCTATTTTTCGTATTTCCTGTTCTCCTTGCCCGCGTCTTTTGTGGCCCGGAGGCTTGGTCTGCGGCGGGGGCTGGCTGTTTCGCTCGTGTTATGTGCGGCGGGTGTGGCGCTGTTTGGGCAGTTTATTGCCATGCGTCTTTATGGGGGTGCCCTGACCGGGTTGCTGGTGATGGGGGCCGGGCTGTCTCTGATGCAGGTGGTGATTAACCCGTTGGTCAGTCTGCTGGGGCCGTCCGAGCGGGCGTCGCAGCGCATTGCCATCATGGGCGTGTGCAACAAATGCGCGGGAATTCTGGCGCCGATCGTTCTGGCGACTGTGGTGATGGGGGATATTGGAACGCTGTCCCAGCGGGCGCAGGAGACGACGGACCCTGTGGCGCGCAATGCGCTTCTGTCGGGGTTCGTGCAGGCGATTTATGCGCCTTACATGACGATGGCTGTTGTTCTGTTGCTGACGGCCATCGGCGTGGCGCTCTGCCCGCTGCCGGATTTGCAGGCGCCTGCGCTGCCGGGGCCTCTGGAGGGGAGCCGGCGTATTTTCCGGCCGCATCTGGTGTTCGGGATTATCGTGATGTTCCTGTATGTCGGCGTGGAAGTCATGGCCGGGGATGCTATCGGAACCTATGGGCAGGGTTTTGGTCTGCCGCTCAGCCAGACGCGTTTTTTCACGTCCCTGACGCTGGCCGGGATGCTGGGGGGATATATTCTCGGGTTTCTGGTCGTGCCGCGGATCGTGACGCAGGAGCGGCTCATGGAACTGGCCTGTTTTCTGGGCGCGGGGCTGACGATCGCGGCGTTTCTGACGCAGGGCTATGTTTCGGTTCTGTGCGTGGCGTTGCTGGGGGCAGCCAATGCCATGCTGATGCCCTCGATTTTCCCGATCGCTATTCGGGGTGCCGGGGCGTGGACGCCGCTCGCATCCGCTCTGTTGGTCATGGCGTATAGTGGCGGGGCGGTCATTCCGCAGATTTACGTCATTCTCAAGCCGTTCGTGGGCTTCCAGGGCATGTTTGCGCTGCTGGTTCTGCCGTCTTATCTGGCCTTGCTGCTCTATGCCCGGCGTTATGGTCGGACTGGGCTTTTACCACTGGATCAGGAGCCATGATGGCGCATCTTGAGGGCAGGATCGTCCTGCGCGATCGTATTGTTTCGGGGCGAGTGGATTTCGACAGCCATATCCGCGAGATCGTGCCTCAGTCCGGAGTGCCGGAGCGCTATATCCTGCCGGGCTTCATTGACGGTCATGTCCATGGCGGTGGTGGGGCCGATACGATGGACGGGGTTGCGGCCATCGAGACGCTCTCGCGTTTTCATCTGAGCCACGGAACCACGACGATCCTGCCGACGACGATCACCGCGCCCTGGGCGGACGTCATGGACGCGTTGCGGGCGGTGGCGGAAGTCTGTGATCGGGGCGTAGAGGGTGGGCCGCGCATTCATGGCGCGCATCTGGAAGGGCCGTTCGTCAGCCCGCACAAGCTGGGGGCCCAGCCGCCGTTCACTATCGAGCCGACCGCCGAGCGTGTGGCGGAAGCCGTTGCGACCGGGTGTGTGCGTGTTGTGACGATCGCGCCGGAGCTGGAACACGCGCCGACGGCCATGAAGGCCTTTGCGCAGGCGGGTGTCCGGGTCAGTCTGGGGCATACCACCACGGATTTTGAGGGGGCAGAGCGGGCGATCTGTCTGGTCTGTGCGGCCGGGGGAACCGTCGGAGGGACGCATCTGTTCAATGCCATGTCGGCGATTGAGGGGCGGCGTCCCGGGCCGGTGACGGCGCTGATGTGCAGTGATGTGGCGTATGGGGAAATGATCTTCGATACGCATCATGTTCATCCCGCCAGTTTCCGGCTGGCGGAGCGGATGATGGGGCCGCGGCTGCTGTTCGTAACGGATGCCATGCGGGGTACGGGCGAAGCCGATGGTCCGAGCCAGCTTGGCGGGCAGGATGTGATGATCCGTAACGGGGTGGTCCGGCTGCCGGATGGCACGCTTGCGGGGAGCATTCTGACGCTGGATCAGGCGTTGCGGAATGCTCTTGATGCCGGAATGTCGCTCCCGAAAGCGGCGCGTCTGGTCAGTACGAATGCCGCCGCCTATCTGGAGCTGCATGACCGGGGGGCGATTGCGCCGGATCTTCTGGCGGATTTCACGGTTCTGGATGACAGGTTCCAGGTCAGCGAAGTCTGGGTCAATGGAGAGCGCAGGGTATGAAAATCATCGTCACGGACACGCCCGGTCAGGCGTTTCAGCGCGCGGCGGACATGATCGCGGAGGAAATCCGCGGATCTGGAGCGCCCGTTCTGGGATTGGCGACGGGCCGCACGATGGAGAGCATTTACCAGCTTCTGGTGCAGCAACATGACGCGGGGACGCTGGATTTTTCCGGCACGACGTCGTTCAATCTGGACGAATATGTCGGTCTGCCGCCGACGGACCCGAATTCCTACAGCCATTACATGCAGGAGCATCTGTTTTCGCATGTGAACATGTCCGCAGGGCAGGGGCATGTTCCGAATGGTGTTGCTGTGGATCTGGAGGCTGAGTGCGTGCGCTATGAGGCCGCCATTCGCGCGGCCGGTGGGCTTGGGTTGCAGCTTCTGGGCATTGGCGAGACGGGGCATATCGGTTTCAACGAGCCACCTTCCGCGTTCGACAGCCGGACGCGGGTTGTCCATCTGGATGATGTGACGCGGCGGCAGAACAGCAGCATGTTTGGCGATGACCCGGAGCGTGTGCCGGAACGCGCCCTGACGATGGGGGTGGGGACGATCCTGGAAGCGCGCCGTCTGGTGCTGGTGGCTGTTGGTGAGGGCAAGGCGGCGATCGTTGACGAGGCGCTGAACGGTCCGATCAGCGAGGCTGTCAGTGCCACGGCCATCCGTCTTCATGACGATGCAACGGTGATTCTGGACGAAGCCGCGGCCCGGATCTGGCGGCGTTAGCGCGGACAGATCGTTTCCATGTTTGGGAGTGCTTCCCGGAAAGCATCGCTGATAATCTGACGCATCCAGAGGTTATCCGCTGTCCGTTGCCAGAGCAGCGACACAGAATACTGCCCCAGATCAATGGGTGCCGCGCAGACGGTCAGGCCAGAGACGGCAGCGAGGCTTTGCGCGGCATGGAGGGGCAGGGTGGCAATGGCACGCGTTCCGATCAGGAAAGGGGGGAGCGCAGAAAAATGCGTCAGCGCCGATTGTACCCGGCGCGCGTGGCCCAGAGTTTTCAACACATGGTCCACGATCCCCTCCCGTCCGGAAAAGGACACCAGAAGATGTGGCAGCGTGAGGTAATCTTCCAGTGTCAGGGGAAGTGTGAGGCCGCAGGCGGCTGGATCAAGCAGGCAGGCGTAACCGGATTGTCCGATCTCCTGATGCTGTAATCCGGAGCGTATATTGGGCTGTGCGACGACGGCAAAGTCGATGTCTCCTGCTTCGAAAAGAGCTTCGACGCGATGTTTGTTGGCCTGTCTGAATGTCACTGAAACCCGTGGGGCTTCGGCTGCCAGACGTTTTGCGATCAGGGGGCCAGCCGCGATCTGGAAGTCGTCGGACATTCCCAAAGAGAAATGCTGTCGGCTGGTTGCCGGATCAAATGCCGTGACGGTTGAGAACGCGGTCTGGATCAGTGTCGCTCCGTTTTGCAGCGGTTCCGCCATGGCAATTGCCCGAGGGGTTGGTTGCATGCCGTCACGTGTGCGGACGAACAGAGGGTCATCCGCCGCTTCCCGCAGGCGGGCCAGAGAAGCACTGACGGCGGATTGGCTCAGCGCCAGTCGCCGTGCCGCTCTGGAGACGCTGCGTTCTTCCCAGAGTGCCAGAAACGTGGTGGCCAGATTGAAATCGAGGCGTGAAATATCGACCATGGTGATTTTGATTATCAAAACAATCAATTTGCCCGATAATGGGAGAAAGTCCACTCTTCCTCTCACTGTAATCCGCTACATGCATGAGAGATCCGGACATGAGCCAGCGTCGCGTCGCCGTTATTCAGGCGGGAACCAGTCTTTTCGATACGCCCCGGACACTGGATCGGATGGAAGCCCATTGTGATGCGGCTGCCGCACAGGGTGTTGAGCTTGCAGTTTTTCCGGAAGCGTATGTTGGTGGATATCCAAAAGGGCTGAGTTTCGGCGCAATTCTAGGAAGTCGTTTTCCGGAAGGGCGTGAGGATTATCTGCGTTACTGGAAATCTGCCATTGACGTGCCAGGCGCAGAAACGGCGCGGATCGGCTCGTTTGCGGCGAAAATGAAGGCCCATCTCGTTGTTGGTGTCATCGAACGTGATGGGGCGACGTTGTATTGTACGGCGCTCTTTTTCGGACCTGACGGGGCGCTTTTGGGCAAACATCGCAAGCTGATGCCGACGGGAACCGAGAGGCTGGTCTGGGGGCAGGGCGACGGCTCGACCATTCCGGTTTTTGAGACGGATATTGGACGTATCGGGGCTGCGATCTGCTGGGAAAACTATATGCCGGACCTGCGTCAGAGCATGTATGCCCGGGGCATCAATCTCTGGTGTGCACCCACGGTGGATGAGCGCGATATCTGGCAGGCTTCCATGCGGCATATTGCCTATGAGGGACGGACGTTTGTTCTCAGTGCCTGTCAGTACATGACGCGTGCGGATGCGCCGGAGGAGTATGCCTGCCATCAGGGCAATAATCCGGACACCGTGCTTATTCGGGGGGGCAGTGTGATCGTCAGCCCGCTTGGAGACATCATTGCCGGACCAATTTATGACCGTGAAGCGATCCTTACGGCGGATATCGATCTGGATGATGTGATCCGGGGGAAATACGATCTGGACGTGGCAGGCCATTATGCCCGTCCCGATATTTTCAGTCTGCGGGTTCATGACGCACCACGGCGTCCGGTGTCATTCTCTGAAGCTGTGGAGGCTCTGCCCGATTGTAAAGAAGAAGCAACGGTCAAGCCCTGTTCTTAAGGGGAGGGGCTGACGTGGGCATGGGGACGAATCAGTAAAATTAAACATTCCCAATGCTGGCAACTTGGCATTGTCGGGAGGTGAGAAGAAATGTAGCCAATGCGAGTCATTCGCATCTGGAATTAAAGCATCATGCCTGCCTCTCTGCATTTTTCTCGTCTCCGCTCGTGTTCGTTTCTGTTGGGATGTCTTGCAGGAACAGTTTTGCAGTCCCGTGCTTATGGCGCGTCGACAGATTTGTCTTCGTCCGGTCAGAACACTGCTGCACACGGGCTGAACTATCAGGGCAGCAAGGTCTCGGGCGGGCAGGAGCGTTTGACGGTCTGGGGGAAGAATCATCCGCAATTGACCGGGACTTCTCCCAATAAAAAACTGACGGCGTCTTTGCTGGATACGCCCAGATCCATTTCCGTGGTGACGCAGGAGCAGATGAAACTGGTCAATGCGACGTCGTTTGAAGATGCCATGCGCACTGTCCCGGGGGTCAGTTTTCGGGGCGGGGACGCTTATGCCGTGCCGGGCGGGAATTATCCTGTCATTCGTGGATTTGGGTCTTACAGCAATATGTTCATCGATGGCCTGCGCGATAGTGGCGTTAGCCAGCGCGAGGTTTTTGATGTTGACGAGATGGAGGTCTTGAAAGGGCCGGGGTCTGTGTATGGGGGGCGTGGTGGTTTGGGTGGGCAGATTAATATCACGACGAAAAAAGCCCAGCTTGGCAGCCTGACATCCGGGCAGATCGGTTTTGGTACGGCGTCCTACAAGCGTGGAACCGTTGATATTAATCGCCAGATTGGCTCTTCCACGGCGTTTCGTTTGAATGCGATGGGGGATGATGGAGATACGGCAGGGCGGGCGCCAGCGGGTGGGCACAAATGGGGTGTTGCGCCTTCCCTGTCATTCGGGCTTGGCACACCGACCCGGCTGACGTTGGGGTATTACCATCTCTATTCATTCGACATGCCGGATTATTCAGCGCCTTATAGTAAAACGACGCATGAGCCGCTGAATATTCCCCGGCATACGGTGTTGGGATTGCAGGATCGCGATTTTGAACGGAGCACCACGGATCTGGGGCAGATCATACTTGAGCGTGATCTGTGGCATGATTTCGTCTTTCGCAATACGTTGCAGTGGACCAGTACGCAATATGATTACATTGCGACCAACCCCCAGTGGCAGAGCGCGTCTCCGGCAAACCAGACCATTTTGCTGGAGGCGAAATCAGGACTTTTCCATACGGACAATTTTCAGGAACAAGCCATGGTGTCGGGGAAATTCGATACCGGATTTATTCATCATGCGATCAATACGGGAATTGAAGTCTCGCGTGAGCGTCTGACCCGTAATGAATATTACATCAAGGATTCTGCTGGAAATAACCTCCGGAATGGCGGTCCATGCACCGTCGCTTATAACTGTATTCTTGCACCGAATGCAGGGCGCTGGAGTTCATCAAATCCCTGGACAGGCTCTTATTCTGTTGGCGAGCCGGGGATCGCGCCTTTGAATACCAATGTCGATACCGGGTCTGCCTATGCGTTTGATACGATGAGCATGTGGCACGATCATCTGTTGATTAACGGAGGCGTGCGGTTTGATCGTTTCATGACGTCTGCCGTGCAGGGGAATGTGGGTCTGAGTAATAATCAGAGCTTCATCAATTATCAGGCCGGTGCGGTTTATAAACCGATCAAGCCGGTCAGTCTGTATTTCTCCTATGCGACGGCGTCCAACCCTGTGGGTGTGGATGCCGGTGCGGATGGGCAGATTGCTTTGTCGACGGCGAATACCAAGCTGGCGCCGCAGAATGGCAAAAACATCGAAGTTGGAGCGAAAGCGGATCTGTTCAACGGTCGTTTTTCGATCACCGGATCTCTGTTTGACGGCAAGATGACGAATGCGCAGGTTTCTGATGGATATGGCAATCAGATCAATGCGGGAACCCAGCGGGTTCGAGGTGCTGAGATCAACGTTGCGGGGAACATAATGCCACGTTGGGAAATGTTCGGCGGCTGGACGTATCTTGACAGTACGGTTCTCAATGGTGGGCCAACGCATGCGAATGTGGGGAAGCGGTTTCCGTATACGCCGGGAAATTCCGTGGCGTTGTGGAGCACATACCGCGTGTTGCCGCATCTCAAGGCGGGCGGTGGTATTACATATATGAGCAAGCGCTATACCAACGTTAATAATCTGACTTGGGTGCCGGAATATGTGCGCCTTGATATGGTTGCGGATTATCAGATTACACGGACTCTGGATCTTCAGGCCAATTTACAGAACCTGACAAACAAGCGTTATTATGATCGGATCTATACCAATTACTCGCGCATTGCTGCGGGGCGTGCGGTGACGTTCCAGTTGAGCTTCAAGATGTAGGGAAAACGATCTCGCAGCGGAGGCCGGGATGATTATCCGCAAGCCGGATCGAACCTCCGTGCAGGTTCACGATGGCCCGGACCATGCTGAGGCCTAATCCGGTGCCGGGGACGGTTCGGCTGGTGTCGAGCCGGACCATCTTTTCGAAAACGCGCTCATGTTCTTCGACGGGAATGCCGGGGCCATTATCTGAAACGGTTATGATGATCCTGTTGTTCTGCATGTGAGCTGACAGAATGATAACCGTTCCGGATGGTGAATGGTTGATGGCATTTTCGATGAGGTTGGAGAGTGTCTGCGTTAAAAGAATGCGGTTGCCCTCAAGTGTCAGGTTTTGGGCGGGGCTGAGAATTGTCAGTATCTGCTCTTGTTCCTGTGCGACGGGCTGATAGAGGCCAGCGAGCGTGTTGAAAAGATCTGCAACGACCAGTGTCTGGCGATCGGGAATACGGTCTCCGGCTTCAAGCTGTGCAAGTCTTAAAAGAGACGAAAAAATTTCCAGTGCGTCCTGAAGATTGTTTTGCGCCTGTGTGAGCGCAGTGTTCTGGGTGTCATGGGTCGTGGCGGTCTGGGCCTTGTCGAGATTCTGGCCCAGTCGTGCCAGAGGGCGTCGCATATCATGTGCGATGTCGTCACTGATCTGACGGACACTGGCGATCAGTGTTTCATTTCTGTCGAGCATGGCGTTGAGGCTGTGGGCGAGATGATCGAATTCGTCGCCTGTTCCATTCAGGGCAAGTCTTTGGGAAATATCGCCTCGCATGATTTTGCGTGCCGTCTGGCTGATGACTTCGATCCTGCCGAGCACAAGGCGGCTGAGGAGAAATCCGCCGCCCAGTCCGATCAGAAGGAACATGAGTGCGCTCCAGGCCAGTGTCAGCCAGAGATCGTGCCGGAGCGACTGGAGAGGGGTTGCGTCAATTCCAACAAAGAAATAACCGCCGTCATTCAGTGCGGTTCCGTAACCGATGACAGGATGATGGTCAGGCGGGTGCGTCCGATGCGTCCATGACAGCCATCTCCAGCCCGCGATGGGGCGCAGATGAAACATATTTCCGACGACAACCTGTTCCTGCGCATTCTGTAGCAGATAGTAAAATCCTGGTTCGTTCAGGACCAGTTCTTTGACCGTGGATTGAAGATGTGTGACGTCTTGGCCCTGTGCTTCGGACAGGGCTTCGTCGCGTTCATTTGCGACAATGCGCTTTGTCTGCTGTGAGAGCAGGCGTTGGCTGTGATAGCCGGAGAACGCGGTTACGGTTATGCCTGTGAAGAGAAAGCACCCCGCGAACATGGCGATGATCCGAAAGGATGAGCTGCGTAAAACCGGCAGGCGGAGCGGGGCGCTGTGAAGAGAGGCTGGCATGCTAGATGCGCTTCAACATATAGCCCTGTCCCTTGAGTGTCTGGAGGAGGGGCGGGGCGTCTCTGCCCAGACGTTCCCGCAGCCGACTGACGTGGGTGTCCACCAGATTGGTATGGACTGGAAAGTCGATGTCCCACACGGCTTGCAGTATCATTTCGCGTGACAGTGTCATGTGTGGGTGTCGCATGAAATATTCCAGAAGTTTGAGTTCCTGCGCCTGAATGTAGAGTTTTTCTCCACCCCGGCGGACTTCACGCGTCAGGAGGTCAATTTCAAGATCGGCAAAAACCAGGCGGGTCTGATCATAGGATTGCTGTGTTCTGCGCAGCAGGTTTTCGAGACGTGCGGAGAGTTCCTGAACGGAAAAAGGCTTCACGAGGTAGTCGTCGGCGCCGTTTCGCAGTCCGGTGACACGGTCATGAATTCCGTCCATTGTTGTCAGGAACAGGACGGGCGTCTGAATACCGATGGCGCGCAGGTCTTTGAGGATGGAAAGCCCGTCGAGGCGTGGCAGGCGTCGGTCGAGGATAATGCAATCCCAGTGGCCTGATATGGCGGTGTCTTTACCCTGTTGTCCATCCGCAACGATGCTGATTGTGGTGTGTGGTCCTGACAGGGCTTTTTCAATGTAATCGGCTGTATCCAGATCATCTTCGATCAGAAGGATAGTATTCTGGGGATGTGACGGAGGCGCGTTCATCATGTCCTGCCGAGTGATGGTGCAAAGTTGTATTTTCAGCCGATCGAGCGCTCCAGATATAATAGGAGGGTGTGCATGGAATGTCAGCCCTGCCTTATGGCAAAGCTGACATCGGGAAAGCGGGCCATAGCGGTGAGGTCAGGGCTTTGAAGAGTTTTCCTTTTGCCTCTCAAGGCGATCCTGCGTTTTTGTCTCGAAATCGGAAGCGTCGTGACGTTCATGAAGCTGGCTGGAGAGGGCTCCGGATGTCCGGTTGACCATCCGTCCACGTTGCACGGTTGGGCGTTCCAGAAGCCGGTCTGCCCATGCCTTGAGGTGGGGATAATCCTGTACGCTCAGGAACGTTGCCGCATCATTGTAGAGCCAGCCTTCCACCAGGCCACCATACCACGGGAAAATGGCCATATCGGCGATTGTATAGTCTGGCCCTGCTATGAAAGGACTTTCCGCCAGGCGCCGATCAAGCACGTCCAGTTGCCGTTTGGCCTCCATGGCAAAACGATTGATCGCGTACTCGATTTTCTCCGGGGCATAGGCATAGAAATGCCCAAATCCGCCGCCGATATAGGGCGCGCTTCCAACCTGCCAGAAAAGCCAGTTCAGGCACGTTGTTCGATGCGCGATATCTTTGGGAAGAAAGGCACCGAATTTCTCGGCCAGATACAGCAGGATCGACCCGGATTCAAAAACGGCCAGAGGCTGATCGCCGCTATGATCGACAAGAGCCGGAATCTTGGAATTGGGATTGATGTCCGTAAAGCCGGAGCCGAACTGGTCGCCTTCGCCGATACGGATAAGCCATGCGTCATATTCGGCCTGCGTGTGACCCGCAGCAAGCAGTTCTTCGAGCAGGATCGTGACCTTCACGCCGTTGGGCGTGCCCAGGGAATAGAGCTGGAGGGGGTGTCGTCCGACAGGGAGCGCTTGTTCGTGTGTCGCGCCTGCTGTCGGGCGGTTTGTGCTGGCGAATTTGCCGCCGCTTGGTGCCGTCCAGGTCCAGACTTTGGGCGGCGTATAATCGGAAGGTTCGCTCATGACACTGTTCCTTTTGACGCTGGGGAAAAACTGGTCGGGTACATGGCCTGACGCGCCTCTTCGTCCATTGTGGTTTTGAAGGCGTGTCCGCTCATAATGGCTTGCGCGTGTTGAACGGCCGGGCGAGCATTGATCATGTCCATGAAACGGACAAGATTGGGCCAGCGTTCAAGAGGACGGTCTTCAGCGTTCATGACTCTTACGGCCCGGTCCAGCCAGCCCCATGCGGACATATCGACGATGGTATAACGATCGCGGACGATGAAAGATCGCCCTTCCAGATAATCGTTCAGAACCTGATAATGCCGTTCTGCTTCCCTGCGATATCGATTGACCGCGTAGTCCAGCCCTTTGGGTGCGGCATGCTGGAAATGCACAGCCTGTCCTGAGAAAGGACCGAGACCTGTTGCAATAAACATCAGCCAGGACAGAAGCTGGGGGCGGTCCTGCGCTTCTCCGACGAATTGTCCCGTTTTTTCGGCGAGATAAAGAAGAATGGCTGTGGAATCGAACACGATCGCAGGCCTGCCTTCTGGACCATCCGTATCCACGAGGGCCGGCACCTTGCCATTGGGATTGAGGGCCCGAAATGCGGCATCATGCTGGGCGCCGCGATAAGTATCGACGGGTCTGGCTTTGAAGGGCAGGCCGGTTTCAGCCAGAAACAGCGCAATCTTGAGCGGGTTCGGGCCCGGACCATAGTAAAAATCAATCATGTGCCACTTCCCTTGGGCCAATACAGGAAAAATGTTCGTCCGATGGCGACCGGAATGACCCCGAACGAGAAGGTTATACCCGGACGCCAGAAGACTAAGGGTCAGTTTGCCGGAGACTGGGCTGCTTTCCGAAGGGCAGGGAGCATGTCTTCCGGTTCCGGGCGGCGGGTATAGTCCGGATTGACCTCGGCATAGAGGATCACACCGTCCTGTCCGATAACGAAACGGCCGGGCATCGGCAGGGTCCAGCTGTCGTCACCGTTGAAGGACGGAAGATCGTTTTTCAGGTTGGTGTAGAGGTCGACGAGGTAGTCCGGCAGCGCGAACCGCAGGCCGAATGCGGCTGCAACGTCGTTGTGCGTATCTGACAGGATCGGGAAGTCGAGATGGTTCTGACGGACTGATTTGCGGCTGTTCACGGCTGTTTGTGGGGAAATGGCAATCAGGTTCGCCCCCAGTTCGCGGAAAGACGGAAGCGCCGTTTCAAGGGCCTGAAGTTCCATGTTGCAGTACGGGCACCACACGCCGCGATAGAAGCTGATGACCAGCGGGCCTGTTGCCAGCAGATCGGCAGAGGACACCGGATTGCCATCCGGATCGTTCAGCGTGAAAGACGGTGCCTTGTCGCCAGCTTTGAGAGCTTTTTCGGCTGCACCTGAAGCGACCAGTTCAGCGGTCGCACGATGCATGACTTCGATGACTGACGTGGGAACATTGTAAGGCGGCTTGCCTGCTTCGAAGTCCGCTTTGAAGGCATCGAGTTTTGCTTGAAGAGACATTGTTCTTTCCTTTGGAATGAGGCGACGCCTGACGTTAGGGCGACTGCGTTTTTCAGGGATGATGGCATGGAGGACTATTGGTCATTCCGTGCCGGAATAATCGTCAGCTGGAGATTCCGGCGCTTGGGCAATCGGTGGGTCCGTAAAGCCTCGGTGCTGCGTCGGTAAGTTTTCCACGATCTGAAGATGACGGGCCGGAAATGACATGCCCGATCAGGATCGAGACGACGTTCAGCAGGCTGCCTGACAGGTGAAAAGCCAGAAGACTGTCTGTGACGATGGGGCCGGACATGGTGCGTATGAGTGAACCGAACATCTCTGAGATCCTGCAAAACCCGGTTTGTCCGGGGTTATGCACAAGAGATGCCTATTCCATACTCGACATGTCAGATGGCTTAGGGCGATAAGGATCATTCCCTGGAGGAATATCATGGACCGTTATCAGGCAATGGCCACGTTCATCCGCGTGGTGGATACAGGCTCGTTCTCGGCGACTGCCCGACAGCTTGGGGTGGGGCAACCGGCGGTGTCCAAGACCATCGCACAGCTTGAAGCGCGTCTGCAGGTGAGTCTGCTGATCCGTTCCACGCATGGTTTGACGCCGACCGAGGCAGGGCAGAATTTCTACGAGCGGGCACGCAATGCCATTCAGGAGGCTGATGAAGCGGAACTTGCAGCCAAGGGAGCGGGTGCGGGTCTGTCAGGCCGGTTGCGGGTTTCGGCGGCAACGACATTCGCACGGCTGCACATTATTCCGGAATTACCGAGGTTTTTGGCAGAACACCCCCACCTGACAGTGGAGATCATTCTTGATGACCGAATGATCGACCTTGTGGCGGAAGGCGTCGATATTTCCCTGCGGATGGGAACACTTTCGGATTCCACCGCCATCGCCCGGAAGGTCGCAACGGGTCGACGTTCTGTTCTTGCCACGCCTGCCTATCTCAAGCGTGCCGGAAGGCTTCGCGCTCCTGCGGATCTGGCGAACCATGAAGCCATTATTTATAGCCAGTTACCGAGTGTGTGGTCATTCCTGCGCGATGGAGCGGCGGTGTCGGTGTCTGTCAGCGGACGGCTCAAGGTCAGTGCGGCCGAGGGGCTGCGGGCGGCCGTTCTGGCGGATATGGGGCTGACCATTGCGTCGGACTGGATGTTTGCGCCGGAACTCGAAAACGGAGCGGTCGTGCGTGTTCTCGAAGCGTGGACTCTGCCTTCGATCGATCTCTGGGCTGTCTTTCCCGCAGGACGGATGATGACAGCCAAGGCGCGCCATTTCGGAGATTTTGTGGAAAGCATCATGAAGGCCGCAGATGCTTCGCCTGTGTGAAAGGCGCGGTGTTAGGGTGTGTTGACAGAAGGTCTTTTCAGGCTGTTTGGGACGTGATTCAAAACTGGTCTTTGCGGAGACCTGTAGATACGTGGCGATCTGACGGACGAGGAGTGGGCAATTATTGGCGGCTTACTGACGCCTGAAAATGGCCGTTTCTAACGACCAGAACAGGATAATCGCCTGTTTCTCAATGGAATGCTTTATGTCCTGCGTGTCGGTTGCCCATGGCGGGACATGCACGCGCGCTACGGAACATGGAATTCGGTCTATGTCCGGTTCCGTCGATGGGCTGAGCAAGGCGTCTGGGATGCCTTGCTGGAAACGCTGGTCGAACTCGGCCTGACCGATGACTGGCAACACATGATCGACAGTATGCCCGCTCGAGGTCATAGCCAAGCAGCCGACGAAAAAGGGGGACCCATAAGGAGAACACAGTCTCTATGGTTGCCTGATCTTCACTGTAGGCCTCGACCGCTTCTTCTACACAGGCGCCGCTTGGCACCCCTAAGAGCACTAGTCTGCCGGGCTGAAGGCGCCCTTCGCCCCCCGTCTTGACACCTGCAGGCCAATGTCCCTGAATCCCCGCGTTGGCGTTATTGGGGCTTCGTGCATCACAACCCAAATGGTCGAAAAATACATTTCCATCTGGCGCAGTGTTGCAAGCCGCTTTAAATGAAAAGGAATGATGCGAAGTGCGCGGCATAGCGGAGGGAGTCTGGTCTTTTGGCCGCTGGTTCTGCTTGCCATCATTATTCGCCTCAGCGTTGGAAGTCTGCCTTTACCGCAGTTCCTTCTCAATGATCCGTTAAAACAGTTCACCAACTTGTCGACCCTTTGCGACAGCCAGGATTTTGGTCCGCATAGTCCTGATCATCATCACGCAGCGGATGTTGGTGATGGCATTGCAGTGGTCGACGACCTGTTAACAATCCTGATAATTGGATGCGTCGCTGCTGTTTTCCTCGTCCTGTCTGTGACAGGGCGGAGTTTTTTCTGGTGTTTCCCGCCCGTGCGGGGGCCTCCTCTATGGCGGCTATCGGGCATTTATGCTCAAGGACCTCCTAACCTGATCTGACAAAAACTTAGCGCCTTTATCGCATCTGCGATGGAAGGCTTTCTGCGTTTTTCAGATCAGAACGAACACATGAATACTTCTTTTGAATCAAGCCGTCCTCTCGGCTCGCTGGTGCTTGGCTGCGTTTTTCTTGGAGCCTTTCCAGCTCATGCACAACCTCTTCAGGTGCGTCCCCGTAAAACAGCCGCAGTTGCGTCTTCTGCACATCAGAATCAGCATGTCGAAAGCATTCTGGTTCGCGGTACGACGCGTGGCTCGGCACTGCTTCATCCAACCGGTGAAACAACCTACAGCGCGGAACGTACAGATTTCGCACACAGGGCAACACAATCGGTCGCCGATATGGTCGCAACCCTCCCTGGGGTAACTGTTCTGCAAGGTAATGGGCCGCGTGACAGCGTCGTTTCTGTCCGTGGGTCGGGCGCACGTCAGTCCTATGGTCTGAAGAATCTTCAGGTTACGGAAGATGGGTTTCCCATGACGCAACCAGACGGTACGGCCCGGGCAGATTTGATCGATCCGCATGCCTATGAGGGCGTGGACGTCTTTCAGGGACCAGCCTCTACGCTATACGGTAATTACGCGATTAACGGGGCGATCAATTTCCGCACCCGGAACGGCGCTGACATTCATGGTCTGGAACTGGGTTCAGACCTTGGCAGCTTCGGCCTGTTCAATAACTACATAACGATTGGTGCGGGCAATAAACGCTACGATTTCATGCTGTTTGGTAGCGATGTGCGCAGTAACGGTTTCATTGCGAACAGCCAGTACAACACGTCTACCGAAAATATGCGGCTGCGGGTTAATCTGACCTCATCAGATCGCCTCATTCTAAAATTCGTTAATAACGTCACGGATACATCGCTGCCGTTACGCCTTTCTCTGAACCAATTCCGCAGTAATCCCTACCAAAATGGTTGTGCCAATGCGGCATCGGCTGCTGCTGGATGCGCTTCGGTCAATCTTCTGGTGAATGGGGCCTATGGAGCCCGCCAGACGATGAGCCCGCAGCAGGCAGGGCTGGGTCGTTTTGACCGACGCAGCATTGTGGGGCTTCGATGGGAGCATGACTTTGATCCGAGAACAACCTGGCATACTCAGTTTACTTACGATCAACGTCATACCGATCAGCCAACTTCGACAACGGCTTTTGTCGGACCGTTTAATTCCTATAATGTGCAGACGGATCTGACGAACCGCGGCCGTATCGGAAAGACGCCCCTCACCAGTTTTGTCGGTGCCAGCTTCGACTACATGGATTATGGCTATCAGGTCTATAATCTGACCCCGCAAGGCGGCGCGACCCGCGGTGCTTTGAATTCCACGTCATACGGACATCAGTGGAACATCGGCCTCCGCTTTCAGGAAGACTGGCAGTTTTCTCCGCTTTGGCATGCTGTAATCGGACTTGGTGGGACGCAATCTGATGTTGGAGCAGTTCAGACGCTCTACAATAGATCGGCAAGTTCAACCTCTTTGCAGAATATTACGGCCAATCGACGCTTCTTCAATCTCGCACCTGAAGCCTCGCTGGTTTATACACCAACCAAAGACTGGACTTTGCACAGTCGTGTTGGAACAGCTTATGCCACACCTGGCTATTCCAGTTTCTTCGTAACCCCTCAGGGAACCTACGGGAACAATACGCAGCTTAAGAGCGAAACGAGTCTCGGTTTTGATTTGGGGGCCGAATGGCATCCGTCGCCCAGCATCAATATTCAGGCCACTGGCTTTTATGAGTTCTACCGGAACGAACTTGTCAGCCAGTCGGCGGGTGTCAATACACCCGCGGGAAGCTATACTTTCAACGCCCCGGCCTCAGAGCATCGTGGCATTGAACTGGGCGCGACATGGCAGCTATTGCATGCCTCTCTGCCCGGTGCGCGGCTGAAGCTGTCTTATACCTATGACAACCAGATCTACACGAAATACACCGAAACCCTGTCCAACAGCACGATGGCGCGGAATTTCTCGCGGAAGGGGAATCTCATTCCCGGTGTTATGCCGCATTTTTTAGATGCGCGTGTTCTCTATGATCAGCCAGACGGATGGCTGCAAGGGCTGGGAGGTTTTGCAGAAGTGACGTGGAGGAGTTCCTTTTACCTCGACAATGCCAATATTCTGAAAGCCCCCTCATACGCATTGCTCAATCTGGAGATTCATTACGACCCTCCAGAACGTCTGGGCTGGGCTCACCGTCTGCACAGCTACTTCGAAGTACAGAATGTAACCAATCAGGTTTATGCCGCAGGTGCGACTGACATCAGCGATACACTCCTCTCGACCGGGCAGCAGGCTGAGCGACGTGTTTTGGCCAATAAGACAGGCTCAATCTACGCCGGATCGCCAAGAGCGTTCTTTGGTGGCGTGCGGATCAAGTTCTGAAGGTATCCATGATGATGAACGCTTTCAGAACCCCGGTCTGGCCCGATTATCGAACGATCTGGCGATGGCATTTCTTTGCGGGTCTCTTCTGTCTTCCCTTTATTGTGTTGCTATGCCTCACAGGGTCAATTTACCTGTTCAAACCGCAGGTGGATCATTGGATCGACTGGCGTTACGACCATCTCGCAGGCGGTACGACACATTCAACCCCGGTACAGGAAGTCAGGGCCGCACTCGATGCTGTCCCTGGCAGCCATTTTCTAGCCTATGAACTTCCGGAGACGACTTCCGGTGCTGTCCGGGTGATCGTTGATCGTCAGGGCACAGCCATACGCGTGTATGTTGATCCGACATCATGCGTGGTTCTCAAACAGGTTCCTGAAGAAGACCGTTTTGAGCGCATCATCTTTAAACTGCACGGCCAGCTGTTATTGGGGAATACTGGCTCCATCATCATGGAAATGGTGGCCTCCTGGACAATCGTTCTGATTGCTACAGGCCTGTATCTTTGGTGGCCGCGCCGGATAAAGAGTCTGGCAGGTATTCTTTATCCACGGATTACCCGAAACGGTCGTGTCCGGTGGCGAGACCTCCATGCGGTAACAGGGTTGTGGGTCTCCTCGTTTTTGGTGCTTTTTCTGGTTTCCGGCTTGCCGTGGTCTTTTGTTTGGGGGCACGCCCTGGCTCGTGTGGAAACACAATTCAGCCGCCTGACTTCGGTTCCTGACTGGGACATCGGAGCTGTTTCTGAACGCAATCGGATTGCAGGGCGCTCGGTCTCGCCCCAGCAGACCGATACAATGCCGGGTATGGATATGGGGCCCATGGCGATGTCGGACAGCCCCTTATCAGATAGCCTGAACCACGTGGTCATGACGGCGTCCCAACTCGGATTTCCGGCACCTGTTCTCGTAACGCCACCTTCAGCGGGAGAAACAACGTGGACTGTTCGTTCCGACACGCAGAACCGTCCCAACCGCATCAGTGCGATGGTAGAGGCCTCTGGTCGGGTACGGTCAGTCCATCGTTTTGAAGAGAAAGCATGGACTGATCGCATCATCGGTTATGGAGTTGCGGCGCATGAAGGGCAGCTGTTCGGGAAGGCCAATCAGTTTTTGAATTTTCTTGTAGCGGTCGGATTACTTGCGATGAGCATCGCAGCACTTGTCTTGTGGTTTAGGCGCAAACCCCCAGGGAGGCTGGGAGTGCCGCCTGTCGATCCCAACAAGAAGATTGGCGTGGGCGCGTTGGTTATCCTGATTGTACTGGGATTACTCTTGCCAGAACTTGGAGTGTCTCTTTTGCTTCTCTGTCTCGCAACTCTGCTTTCACAAGCTGCCCGCCGTACGCCGTAACTAACTGGCAGGGACGAGACGGCGCAATCGTGTGGCGATTTCCTCTGGGCTTGTGTCGACTGGCAGAACGGACACAAGCCGATTATTGCCATCCATTAAGTAAAGAACGGAACTATGATCCATAAGATAGCCTGAGGACAGATGATCCGCCGAAGTGCCACGACGTCGCGCCATGACGTGGAAACTGTCAATAACTGCGTGGATCTGAGATTCAGTTCCCGTAAGTCCAACGATGTTAGGAGAGAAGTGACTGACATAATCGGCAACAACCTCAGGAGTATCACGCGATGGATCAACCGTGATGAAAATCGGCACAATCTGGTGTGACTCTTTTCCCATGAGATCGAGAGCCTGTGTGACCGTCGCGAGGGTTAACGGGCAGACATCTATGCAGTGTGTGTACCCAAAATAAATCAGTGTATAGCGCCCTCGGAATTGACGCTCCGTGAGAGGATGACCGTGCATATCGATGAGCGTATAAGGGCCGCCCAACGTGGCTGAGGCCCGATTTAGAAAAACTCCGCGCATTCCGATTGCCCCGAGAAAGAGGCCCGTGATGATTACCACCGGAGCGACTAGTTTCTTCGCTTCATTGAGACGAAAAGGTTTTTTCTTAACAGTCTGCTTTGGTTTTTTACGCCCTCCCTTGAGGTTTGGCATAATACCCTCCCTTGAGGATGTCTTCTTAGCACAGGAAGCATCTCAAGAGCATAACTGGCTTTAAAGGTATCGAAGAGACAACCACAATGTGGAGGGATCGAAAAACCTCCTTTTTGGTCGATTTATAAACATAAATCATTGATATTGTTACGTATAAAAATGCGTAAGAAGGGTTTTCCGAACCCGTCATTTATCCCGGTCGTCTCTTGGAATCAGATCAGCGCCATCCTAGGAATCCCTACCGATTCATTCAGTACAGAAAACGCTAGTGTAATGAATTGGGCGGCAAAGGCGAGATTTTCGCTCGGGAGTCGTTAATCCAGCTCTTGGTCAGGGTATAGGCGACGGAGAGGACCAGCGGACCGATGAAGATACCGACCAGTCCCAAGCCGCCAAGACCTCCGATGACGCCAAGCATGATGAGAATGAGCGGGATATCGGCCTGCTTGCGGATCAGAAACGGGCGCAAAACATTATCGATGATAATCGTGATAATAGTCACAATTAGCAGAAGCACTGCGGGTATCAGCCCCTGATCAAAATAGACCCAGATCACGGCCGGGATCAGGGTAACACCGGGGCCCGCCTGTAACAGACAGACCATGAAGGTGACTGCTGTCAGAATACTGACCCATGGCGCACCTGCGAGTTTCAGCCCGATCCCCGCCACAGCGGCTTCAACGACCGCCGTTAGCGTGACGCCGAATGCAACACCCCGGATCGTATAAGCGGCAAGCTGAAGCATCTCGCGTCCCCGGCTGCCCGCGAGAATGCTCACCAGACTCCCAGCCACCGCAATTGCCGATTCAGCGCGCATGAGAAGTACGCCCAGAATGATCAACGTAAGCACGAACTGGAGGGCGAGAAGACTGAAACTTCCCGCATAAGCCAGAAAACTATGAATCAAGGTCTCAGGAGACGGCATGACTTGCCTGACCATTTCCGGAAACTGCATATGCTGCATCCTGGCCCATAACGGACCAATATGCGGTCCAATTAAAGGAAGTCGTGCAAGCCACCTGGGCTCATCCGGAAGACGCAGAATGGACGCAGACGAGGCGAGGGCGGCGATATCGTCGAAGTGACTTGAGACTGTCGTAATGGCGAGCCACAATGGCAGGATGAACAGCACCATCGCGATCAGAATGGTCAAGGAAACGGCTGCTCGTCGGCTGTTTCCAACCCAGCCCTGAAGACGGAGCAGCATGGGCCAAGTCGTAACTGCGATCGTGATGGCCCAGATCGTCGCTGGCAGGAATGGTTTGAGAATCCAGATCGCGCTAATAACAACGCCGCAGGCCAGCAGGGCGACCAGAACGGACCGGGTGCTGTCCTGCGGACCATTCTGGAAAAGATCTGGCATCTGGTCGCCTTCGGTCTGAAAATAAAACCCTGAGAAACCTGTATCAGGGATACAGACCCGGACAAACCGTCAGGGTGCGACCAAATGCGCACTTACACGAATACGCCACCAATCCAACGGCACCGAGACGACTGAAAGGGCAGTAAGTGCCGCCTGCTCAGGGTCCGGATGGCCTCCATGTCCTCTCCCAAGGGCGAGCACCAGCGTTGCCCGGGTCTAGGACCGCTGCTCTAGAACAGGCAGGACTTCGGCCAAGTGGTCAGGGGGCGAAGGATGAGAGCGTCATGACTAAGAGTGTATAGGTGTTTCGTAACTTTCCACTAGAGACTAAAATCAATTGTTAGGCTTGGGAGCAGAATATTTGGTCTTGGGATCTGAATAATTTTCTTCGGGCTATACTGAATAAAGTGGATCTGGTGGCATCATATTCTTACGGAATAACAGTCTTTACAAAGCCCAACAGCGTGATGTTGGGATATTCTGGTCCGTTTGCGGATTAGGAGGGGTGAGCACACAGAGAATAGTCTGACCATGCTTCTCAAGCGTGAAGAGCGCCCCAGATTCTTCATAGCTTGTGGTTGTGGTGATCCGATATCCTGTTTTTAGTAGACTGTTTAGGGAAGCTGTGACTGGGTGAAGTGTCGTTGGGACGGCAAGTGGACTGTAAGGCGATTTAACACCAGATTCCGGCAACCAGTCGTGGGAGCTTTGCGCAAAAGCGCAGACTGGGAAGAGAAGGGCGCACAGGACAGGAAGTGGGGCCAAGGGATTGATCATAGAAAGCTCCAAGAGAAGGATATATTGAGGTCAGTGACCTGCTGACATTGACAAGAAGTTCATGACCAGAAGGCCTGCAATGACAAAGCCCATTCCGGTGATGGTCGGGAGATTAAGGCTTTGGCCTAGAAAACCATCTATGTCTCTAAGATCTAGGTCACGTTGACAAAAGACCTGATCCAGAGCTTTGCGACTGCGATATGGAGAAAACTCATGAATGACAAAGCGGTCTTGTCATGGCCCCGATCAGCCAGCATGGCTTTGAGGTTTGGAACCGGCAGCTTCATCAGAGCATTTATGGCTTTGTAGTCCGAAACCTGACCGCCGGTCAGGACAAAGCCGAGAGGG
The DNA here is from genome assembly GCF_018256135.1 of Gluconobacter sp. Dm-74. NCBI lineage: Bacteria > Pseudomonadati > Pseudomonadota > Alphaproteobacteria > Acetobacterales > Acetobacteraceae > Gluconobacter > Gluconobacter sp. Dm-74. The sequence goes on from NZ_JAERLX010000001.1 coordinate 75,329, forward strand.
CGTCCCTGATTGTCACATCGGACATGGATTTTGCTCGTAAAGCCGCCGCGTGATCCACCAAAACCCTTCGAATAAGCCCCCCTTTTGCCCCAGTGGCCTGCGAATGGGCACGGACTACGGTGCTGTCGAGCATATGCTGTCAGTCATCAGTCAGGCCAAGGTCTACAAGGGTTTGCAGCAGGGCATCCCACACACTCTGTTCGGCCCAACGTCGGAACCGGACATAGACCGAGTTCTACTTGCCATAGCGCTTATGCATGTCCCGCCAGGGACAGCCTGTGCGCAGAACATGCAGCATACCATTGAGAAACAGGCGATTGTCTCCGGCTGGTCGAGCCCAACGTCCGCGCTCAGGCGGCAGAAGCGGACCAGTTATCGCCCATTCCCGATCCGTCAGATCCCCGCTCCACCTTATCGCCTTCGTCGAAGCAACCAGTGAATCAGATCTCAGGCCGATCGTATAGATCTTTTGTCAACGTGGCCTAATCGGGTAGCCTACTCGATGGCCCATCTCACAAACCAGACGTCGTCCGGATGGCTTTCAGACGTGACTGCGGCAAGCAGGCGCTCATATTCGCTAGCTTCTGTCGTGTTGGTAGCAGTAGGGGGCGTTGGGCCCTCCGGGGCGTCTTCCACCAGTCGTCGGTTGCGCTTGCGATCGGCGCCCGTTGGCCGCTTGATCATACGGCCTGAAGCCGGATTCAGCGTGAGCGGAACATCCCATTCGCTCATGGCATGATTGAGGATGGAGGCCAGAAGGTTGAGCCGCTTGACGACTGTCGCAGGGGCCAGATCCTTGCCCTGGCGGCCGCGAAAGCCTCGAACTTCTGGAACCGTCAGGCGAGAAAGCTTCAGGTCTGCGATGGGATCGCGAAGCAGTGCCGGGATATGGCCTGTCCGGTCAGCGTCGCGGTGAGCCAGGCATTCGTCACGGTAGCGCTCGATCAGAGTTCGAAGCACGAGGCCGTCCAGGGCCCGGACGTCGATATGACGCCCTTCGCGGACTTTGACCGAGGTTTCCTCGAGCCACGCGCGGGCAAGACGGGCGGTGTCAAATGTTCTGATGATCCGCTGGCCGTTGAGCAGCTTCCAGGCCCTGTGTTGCCTGAGCCCGCGGCAGTTCACGCCATGAGGCAGGGGCCGTCCTGTTGCAGGATCTTTAGCATTCTCGGCGGACTTTATACGGGCCATGAGACGAACTCCGAAATGAGACGGAATCGTCATTGGTCCAGAATTGGTCCAAAATCGCTACTTAATTTTTTAGCTCTGGCGCCCGATATAGCTTTAATCTGCTGATATCATTACCAAAAATTTGGTGTCCCGTACGGGATTCGAACCCGTGTTGCCGCCGTGAAAGGGCAGTGTCCTAGGCCTCTAGACGAACGGGACTGGAGGCGTGAGCGGGTGTATAGAAGGGGTTTCGGGGGGCGTCAAGCGGCTGTTGCGTCGGAAATGAAAAAAGATAGATTTTTTCGCTCCTGCCATGTTTCGGCGCGCAATGTGCCTGCGACGTGGAGCAGCGGCATGGCGCGGTCTTCCAGCAGGGGGGCGAAGGGTTTGTCGCCCGCACGGAAGACCAGACCCCGCAGGCGGGTGTTTCCGTCCTCACCTTGAAGGATGACGCGGAGCGTGTTGCCGTCTTTGCCAATGCGCTCGCTTTTCACGCAGCGGACGTTGCTGATGGCGAGGACAGGCTCTTCGTTGCCGGGGCCGAAGGGCTCCAGTCGGGCGAGCTGATCGGCGACGGCGATGGAGGCCCCGGCCAGCGTCATGATGCCGTCCAGCTTCAGCGCGTCCTGTTTGGGGAGGGACAGCGCGGTTGAAAGCTGTGCGTTCAGGCTGGCGTGGAACTCTTCGGCGCGGTCTGCGGCAAGGGAGAAACCGGCAGCCATGGCATGCCCGCCACCCGTGAGAAGGAGGCCGTTCTGGCGGGCAGCGATGATGGCGGTTCCGAGGTCCAGTCCGGGAACCGAGCGGGCTGAGCCTTTGATGACGCCATCGGTTAGGGCGGCGACCAGAGCGGGACGGTTGTAGCGCTCTTTCAGGCGGCCAGCGACGATGCCAACGACACCGGGGTGCCAGTTTTCACCGTGCAGGAAGATGACGGCATGGCCTGCATCGAGCTGCTGCTGGGCCTGTTCCATGGCGGAATCGAGGATTGTGGATTCGACGGTCTGGCGCTGACGGTTGACGCGGTCGAGCTGTTCGGCCAGGGCGCGGGCTTCCACGACGTCTTCGGACAGCAGAAGCTTCAGGCCCAGATCGGCCTGTGCGATGCGACCGCCCGCATTGATGCGGGGGCCGAGGGCGAAGCCGCAGGCCATCGCGCTGGCCTCTTCTTTTACGCCTGCGACGGAAGAGAGCGTGGCCAGCCCCAGGCGCTCGCCGCGGGACATGACGCGCAGACCCTGCATGACCAGTGCGCGGTTCAGGCCGGTCAGGGGCATGACGTCGCAGATGGTGGCGAGGGCCGTGAGGTCGAGGCGCTGGAGCAGGTCGGGGATGGCCTGTCCGTCGTCGAACCAGTTGGTGCGGCGCAGGAGGCGGATCGTGGCGACCATAGTGAGGAAGGCGACGGCGGTGGCGCAGATGTTGTTCAGGCCCGACGTGCAGTCCAGCCGGTTCGGGTTGACCACGATGCCTTTTGGCAGGGCGGCTCCGTCGGGTTTGTGGTGATCGAGAACGATGATGTCGGCACGGTCTGTCAGGCCGTTGAGGATGTCGATCGCAGCTGTGCCGCAGTCGATGCAGACCAGCAGGGTCGCACCTTGTGACAGCAGGTTTTCAAGGGCTGCGGTGTTGGGGCCGTAGCCTTCGGTTAGGCGGTCGGGGATATGGGTGCTGACGGTGCAGCCGAGTTCGCGCAGCGTGTCGCAGACGAGGGCTGTGCCGCAGGCGCCGTCCACGTCGTAGTCGCCGAACAGGCCGACATGCTCGTGGTTGCGGACGGCCTGTGCGAGACGTTCGGCGGCCCGGTCCATGTCCTGCAGGCAGGAGGGGTCGGGCATGGCGTCGCGCAGGCGGGGATTGAGAAACGAAGAGGCGTCGTGGGGTGCGACGCCTCGTGCCGAGAGGATACGGGCCAGAAGTTCAGGAATATTGGCCTGCTGGGCGAGAGCGAGAGCCAGCCGGTTGTCTGCTTCCGCCAGTCTGGGATCGCGCCAGATCCAGCGGCGGTTTCCTGCACTTCGGGTTACGCCGAGGACGGCGCCCGTATCGTCTGCGAGCATGGTTCTCCGTTCAGGACGCGGGTTCTGCCTGTGGTTTGAAGCTGTGATGGCTCTCTATATAGCGCACCGTGCGGGATTTTGAACGCATCACGATGGAATGCGTGCGGGCACGGGTCGCGCTTGGACGTTCCACGCCCTTCAGGAGCGGGCCGGACGTGACGCCTGTTGCGGAGAACAGGACGTTGCCGGCAGCCATGTCGTGCAGGTAGAGCTTGCGGGCCGGGTCGAGGCCGTTCGCCATTTCGCGGGCGCGCTGACGCTGGGTGTCGTCTTCGAACAGGAGGCGGCCCTGCATCTGGCCTTCCATACAGCGGATGGCTGCGGCGGCCAGAACGCCTTCGGGCGCGCCACCGGAACCGGCGTACAGATCCACACCGCCGCCGTCCACGCAGGTTGCGATGGCGGCTGCGACGTCACCGTCGCTGAGGAGCATGACGCGAGCACCGGCTTCGCGGGCGTAGGCGATCAGCTCTTCATGCCTTTCACGGTCAAGCGCGCACAGGACCATGTCCGACACGTTGCGCTTTTTGGCCTTGGCCAGCGAGCGGAGATTGTTGCCGATCGAGGCGTCCAGATCCACCACGCCTTCCGGAAGGTCCGGGCCGACGACGATCTTTTCCATGTAGATGTCAGGCGCGTGGAGGAACTTGCCGCGCTCGGCCAGCGCCACGACTGTCAGGGCGTTCGGCAGGCTCTTGGCGCAGAGATTCGTGCCTTCGAGCGGATCGACCGCGATGTCCATCGCAGGGCCGCCGGAGCCGACTTTCTCGCCGATATAGAGCATCGGGGCTTCGTCCATCTCGCCTTCGCCGATGGTGACGATGCCGTCGATGGCGACGGTGTCGAAGGCGGCGCGCATGGCCTGTACGGCTGCGCCGTCCGCCTCGTTCTTCTGGCCCCGACCGGTCCAGTGTGCGGAAGCGATTGCGGCCGCTTCCGTCACGCGGACGAGCTCAAGGGCAAGGTTGCGGTCAGTGACGCGATAGGGGGGGATGTTCTGAGGGTCGATCACGCAAGGGGATCCTCGATTTTGAGCACAAGCGGCTTTCCGGTCACGACAGGAAGGACGGCAAGTGCTGTTGCGGCTGCATGAATGGCTTTTTCAGGAACCTGATGGGTGATGATTGTCAGGTCGGCGCATCCGGTTGCAGCATCATGCTGGGAAACAAAGTGAACGGAGACATCGTGGTCCCGGAGAACCGATGTCAGCTCTGCCATTACGCCCGGACGGTCCTGAACGTTTAGACGTAAATAGAAAGCGCTGTTCAAATCAGCGAGACTGGCGCAGTCGGCAGCGGGAGAAACGGAGGTTGTGCCCCACACCGGAATGGCGGTTCCCCGCGCCAGATCGATCAGATCGGCGACGACAGCGCTGGCGGTTGGGCCTTCGCCCGCGCCACGACCGGAGATGGTCATTGGACCGCTGAAGACTCCCTGCGTGGAGACGGCGTTGAACACACCATCGACGGCGGCGATGGGGGCTTTGGCGGGAACGAGGCAGGGGCGGACCCATGCCGCGACGCTGCCGTTGTCAGCCTGCCGGGCCATTCCGAGGAGCTTGATGCGGTATCCGAGTTCGTCGGCGAACTTCAGATCTGTCGCGGTGATGTCGCGGATGCCCTGAACGGAGAGCGTCTTGAACGCGATGGGCCGGAAGGCCAGACCAGCCAGAATGGCGAGTTTGTGGGCCGTGTCCCAGCCATCCACGTCCGTGGAGGGTTCGGCTTCGGCATAGCCCTTAGCCTGTGCTTCGGTCAGGACGTCCGTGAAATCCCGGCCCGTAGCGCGCATTTCGGTCAGGATGTAGTTGCAGGTCCCGTTCAGGATGCCGCCCACGCTGAGGAGGCGGTCTGCGGCCAGACCTTCGCGCACGAGTTTGATGGCGGGAATGCCGCCCGCCACAGCCGCCTCGAACAGGAGGGGGGCGTTCTTTTCCGAAGACAGGCGGCTGAGGCTGTCGCCATGCAGGGCCACGAGCGCCTTGTTGGCGGTCACGACCGGCAGACCGCGTTCGAGCGCGGTGCGGACCATGTCATGCGCCGGACCTTCGGAGCCGCCGATGAGTTCGACGGCGACGTCGATCTCCGGGTCCTGCGCCACGGCGGTGGCGCTGTCGTGCCAGCGCATGGCGGACAGGTCGGCGCCACGGTCGCGCGTGCGGTCACGGGCCGTGATGGCCACGACTTCGATCGGCCGACTGGCCCGGGCGGTAATCAGGTCAGCGTTCTCACGCAGGAGACGAATGACACCGATCCCGACAGTTCCAAGTCCAGCCAGTCCGATCCGCAGTGGTTTCACGATGATGCAGCTCCAAGAAGGTCAGCGGTTCCGGCCCCGGCGCCGTGCCGGGTCATGAAGCTTTTGATGGCCCGCGTCGCCTGACGCAGCCGCTGGGTGTTTTCGACAAGTCCGATCCGGACAAAGCCCTCGCCGTATTCCCCGAATCCGAGGCCCGGCGCAACTGCAACCCCGGCTTCTTTGAGCAGGAGTTTGGAGAAGGCGACGCTGCCCATTTCGGCGAAGGCGGGGGGAATAGGGGCCCAGGCGAACATCGAGCCTGCGGGCACGGGCACGTCCCATCCGGCACTTTGAAGTCCGCGCAGGAGAACGTCCCGGCGGTCCTTGTACATGGCCCGGATTTCCGAAACATAGTCCTGCGGGCCGTTCAGCGCGGCGACGGAGGCGACCTGAATGGGCGTGAAGGCACCATAGTCCAGATAGGACTTGATGCGTGTCAGGGCCTGGATCAGCTTCGGATTACCGACCGCGAAACCCATGCGCCAGCCCGCCATGGAGTAGGTCTTGGACATGGACGTGAACTCGACGGCCACGTCCTTGGCACCCGGAACGGCGAGAAGGGACGGCGGCGGTTCGTTCTCGTTGAAATAGATTTCCGCGTAGGCCAGATCGGACAGGATCCAGATGTTTTCCCGGCGCGCGAAGGCCACAAGCTCCTTGTAGAAATCAAGGTTCGCGACAAAAGCCGTCGGGTTGGACGGGAAGTTGACGATCAGCGCTGTGGGCTTGGGCACGGAATGGCGGACGGCGCGGTCCAGAGCGCGGAGCATGTCCTCGTCCGGTGTGGCCGGGATCGAGCGGACGGAGGCTCCGGCGATGATGAAGCCGAACTGATGGATCGGGTAGGACGGGTTCGGGACGAGGATCGTGTCGCCGGGGCTCGTGATGGCGGCGGAGAGGTTTGCCAGCCCTTCCTTGGAGCCCAGCGTTGCGATGACCTCGGTTTCCGGGTCTAGCGAGACGTTGAAGCGGCGTTCGTAATAGTTCGCCATGGCCTTGCGCAGGCCCGGAATGCCGCGGCTGACGGAGTAGCCGTGCGCGCGCGGATTGCCGACCGTCTCGATCAGTTTTTGCACGACATGCGCGGGCGGTGCGCTGTCGGGGTTGCCCATGCCCAGATCAATGATGTCGTCACCGGCGGCTCGCGCGGCGGCCTTGGCCTTGTTCACTTCAGCGAACACGTAGGGCGGCAGGCGGCGGATGCGGTGGAACTCTTCGGTCATGACCAGCTCTGGGGCAGAGGGTGAAAGGGAGAGGCGACGATAGACAGGTTTTTTCAGGAGTGGAACAGTCTGACTGTGACAGATCTCACAATGTGTCTTTCGGCCTCTCGGTTCAGCCCCCTGTTAGCCTCCGATCGTGACGCGCACGCCGTCGCCGATGGCTTCGGCCTTGAGGATGATGGAGGAGGCAGGAACACCGCGTTCGATCAGGGCGCGGGCGACCACGCGGGCGCGGAGCAGGCCGAGGGCGATTTCACGGTTCTGATCCGCAGGGGCAAGAGCGGCATCCGCGCTCATGAAAGCGCCGAAGCCCCGGATGGTCAGGGGGCGGTTGCCGCGCTGTGAGACGATATGCTGGTAATCGCCCTGTGGGTTGCCCATGACGTGGTCGGTGGCGGGCTGAAAGCGGATCAGGGTGCCTTCGGGAGTTGAAGTGTCGATATCTGGCTGGACGGGATCGCTCAGCATGGCGTCACGCGGGAGGTCGAACCCCGGAAACTGCGGCGGTGGGGGCGGGAGGTCTCCGATTTTCGGAAATTCGCCCGGAGGGGTTGGCGGGATGGATTTGGCCACCACGGGAGGAAGTTCGGCTTCCGGGGCGGGGGGCTGTGCCTGAACAGGGGGCTTCTTTACCAGAGCCTGAGCTGGCGCAGGAGAGGCCGTGGAGGGTGTGTCGGGTGCCGGGTTGATGGCCGACGGGCTTTCGGGCTCCGGCTGGCCAACGGTTGTCATGGTCATGCCGCTCTGTTCGGCGTTGGCGGTCGTCACGGCGGCCGGTGTGGGTTTGGGCGGCGGCGGGATGGTCGGCAGAGCGCCCTGAGCAGCACTTTCGCGCTGGGCGAGGTTCCGCTGCGCCTCAAGGCGGGTCGTCAGCGACAAACGGGCTTCCGGGGTCGGGAGGTTCGGTGCCTGCGTGGGCGTGCGGCCGACATGGGGGTAAGGCAGGTTTTCTCCCGGCGGAGGGGCGCGCAGTTTTGCGATTTCGCCGCCTTCGAAGCCATGCCACCAGCCGGTGACGGTATCGGTCATGTCCCGATGCTGGCAGGCCGTCAGAAGTGGCGCGGTCATCAGCAGGAGAAACGGGATTTTTCCCGCAGTTCTGCGTGTTGCCGCTGTCATGGGCTGCCTGCTGATCCCTGGGGCCACTGTGCCGTTCCTGCCGTCTTTGGAATGTCGAAATATGGCGGACACTAGCCGTTCGGAACGGGGATGGCGAGTGGTCCTGTCCACCTGAGACGGAAGGAGGACTTGGCACCGACGAAAACGAAGCGCAGGATAGGGGATATGAAGATGCATGCTGGATCTGGAAACGATATGGATATCACCAGAATGAACCCGACCCGCCTGGATGACGAGCCGGATGCTCCGGAGCGCGAAACCCGCGAGGAAGACAACAAGACGCTGAACAGCCCGATCAGCGAGCTTGAAGGCCGTCTGTTCGATCAGCGGAAAGTTCTGATTTTCGGCGGTATCAACGACAAGATCGCCCGTGACGTGACGGGTCGTCTGCTGGCGCTGGCCGGAACGTCCGACAAGCCGATCGATGTCTATGTGAACTCGCCGGGCGGTCATGTGGAGAGTGGCGACACCATCCATGACATGATCCGCTTCGTGGATTCGATTGCGCCGATCAACATGATCGGGACCGGCTGGGTCGCTTCCGCCGGAGCGCTGATTTATGCGGCTGGCCGTCCCGAGCGGCGCGTCTGTCTGCCGAACACGCGCTTTCTGCTGCATCAGCCGATGGGCGGGGTGCGCGGTCCGGCCACGGATATCGACATCGAGGCGCGCGAGATCATCAAGATGCGCGAGCGTCTGAACCGTCTTTTCGCCAGAGAAACCGGGCAGACCTACGAAAAGATCGCCAAGGATACGGACCGCAACTACTGGATGTCGGCGCAGGAAGCGATCGAATACGGGCTTGTGAACCGTATCATCAATTCTGCGACCGATCTGAAGTAAAACTACAAGCTCCAAGGGGCACGGCGTGTCTTCGGGCACGCCGCGAAGACCATCATGAAAAGTCTGGCCGAAATCTATTCCCATCTTCCCGACGCACCGTCGGAGAAGACGCTAGAGCGCGTTGACTACGAAGCGCGCCACTGGAGCAGCCCGATCCAGGGTCCGCTCAAGCCCGGTACGGAAGAACACAAGCGGGCTGTCGCTGCGATGTTCCGCGACACGTTCAATCCGTACAAGCCTTCCGTGATCGACTGGCCTGAACTTGATCCGGAGACGCTGCATCGCATCACGTCCCTGCCGATCTGGGATATTGCGGTCCAGACCGAAGGTAAGGCACGTCTGCGGATGGCCGCCTATGCGGACATGATCACCGATCCGGACATGAAAGACGCGCTTTCGCGGAATGCGTGGGAAGAGAACCGGCACAAGGAAGTTCTGTCCAAGCTGGTCGAGGCCTACAAGATTCCGATGGCACCGGAGCCTCCGTACATCACGCCGAAAGACACGGAATGGGCCTATCTGGTCACGGGTTTTTCGGAATGTGTGGACAGCTTCTTTGCGTTCGGACTGTTTGCCCTCGCCGAGCGGGCCGGGCTGTTCCCGCAGGAACTGATCGAGACGTTCGAGCCGGTGATGCAGGAAGAATGCCGCCATATCCTGCTGTTTGCGAACTGGCTGGCCTGGCATCGGGCGACCATGCCGGTGTGGAAGCGGCCTTGGTTTGAACTGCGTGTGATCGGGGTGTGGCTGTTCCTCGCCTATGAGCGCATGGGGCTGGCCCGCTCGATTGACGAGAATGGCGACGAGCACACTCAGGACAACAATTTTACTGTCACGGGTGCCAAGGACATGACGGCCATGGACGTCAAGGTTCCGGACCTCATGCAGCTCTGTCTGGATGAAAACGACCGCCGATTTGCCGGCTATGATCCAAGACTGCTACGGCCGACGACGACCCCGGCGATTGCACGCGCGATCATCAAGGGTGCGAAGCTCTGGGATCGGGTTCGCAACCGGGTTGCCGCCTGAGCGGGCTTTTTCGCAAGAGACGCAGGCAATAAAAAAGGGCTCCGTTACGGGAGCCCTTTTTCGTTTCAGTCTTCCGAAGCGCCGTCTGCGTCGGGTTCGGGGTCCGTCATCAGAGCGTCGGCGAGAACACCGGCTTCGGCACGGATACGCCGTTCGATTTCGGAGGCCATTTCCGGATGGTCACGCAGGAACTGCTTGGCGTTCTCACGTCCCTGACCGATCCGCTGGCTGTCGAAAGAGAACCATGCGCCGGATTTCTCGACGATGTTGCCCTTCACGCCCAGATCGAGCAGTTCGCCCATCTTACTGATGCCTTCGCCATACATGATGTCGAATTCAACCTGACGGAACGGGGGGGCCATCTTGTTCTTGACGACCTTGACGCGGGTCTGGTTGCCGACGACCTCGTCCTTGTCCTTGATGGAACCGATGCGACGGATGTCGAGGCGAATGGAGGAGTAGAACTTCAGGGCGTTGCCACCCGTGGTCGTCTCCGGATTGCCGAACATCACGCCGATCTTCATGCGGATCTGGTTGAGGAAGATCACGAGCGTGTTGGAGCGCGAGACCGTTCCCGTCAGCTTGCGCAGAGCCTGGCTCATGAGACGGGCGTGCAGACCAACATGGCTGTCGCCCATGTCGCCTTCAAGCTCGGCGCGCGGGACGAGAGCCGCAACGGAGTCCACGACGAGAACGTCCACGGCGCCGGAACGGACGAGCGTATCGGCGATTTCCAGAGCCTGTTCGCCGGCATCCGGCTGGCTCAGGAGAAGATCGTCGATATTGACGCCGAGTTTGCGGGCGTAGCCGGGATCAAGGGCATGTTCGGCATCGATGAAGGCGACGGTGCCGCCCTTCTTCTGGGCTTCGGCCAGAACATGCAGGGCAAGTGTGGTCTTGCCCGAGCTTTCCGGGCCATAGATTTCGACAATGCGGCCGCGGGGCATGCCGCCGATCCCAAGCGCAATATCCAGCCCGATGGAGCCGGTGGAAATCACATTCGTTTCCACTTTTGGCCGTTGGCCCATGCGCATGATCGAGCCCTTGCCGAAAGCACGCTCAATCTGGCTGAGTGCGCCTTCAAGCGCCTTGGTCTTGTCCATTCAATCCTCGCAATAGGTTCGGGCTGGCGTTTGGAGACCACGATAGACCGGGCAGTCATTCTCGCAAAGTGCCATGTCAGTCATGGCTGTCGCCTGCCTGTGTTCGCAAATGTTCTTCTGGGACGCATATCATGTCTGCACCCTGTGACGCCAAGGGGAAGACAGGCTTTGGTGGAAGTTTTTTTTCCTGTGCGAGGGGCAGGCTTACCTCAAGGGGGCGGAAAGGCCTGCGGGGCGTTTGAGTTTCCACACATAAGCGATGATGGCCGCGACAACCTTGAAGTGCTCGGCCGGGATCTCGCTTTCCAGCGGGAGGGTGAAGAGGGCACGGGCCAGAGGCGGATTGGCGACGATCGGGACGCGGTTGTCCTGTGCGATTTCCCTGATTCTGGCGGCGACGTCATCCATGCCTTTGGCTACGATTTTCGGAGCGCCACCTTTGCCTTTTTCATAGACAAGAGCGACTGCGTAGTGCGTCGGGTTGGTGACGACCACGGTGGCTGTCTTGACGGCGGCCATCATGCGTTGTCTGGCGGCTTTGGCTCGCAAGGCTTTCTGGCGGCCTTTCACATGCGGGTCGCCTTCCGCATTTCGATACTCGTCCTTGAGGTCTTCGCGGCTCATTTTCAGCTTGGACATATGGCGAAAGCGCATCCAGAAAAGATCGAAGCCCGCGATTACCAGTTGTGCGCCGATCATGGAGGCCGCGGCACTGAATCCGAGATCCGTCATCATTTTCAGGAGGGGGCCGGGTTCCAATCCGACCATGCGTGACGCGGTTGGAATGGCGTTTTTACTGATATGCCAGAGAACTACGGCGAAGATTGCGAATTTTGCGAGGGCCTTGAACGTGTCCGGCAGGGTTCCGCCGCCTGCAATGCGCTTGAAGCCGGCGAGGGGAGAGACCCGTTCGAGTTTGGGGAGCAATGAGCCGGGGTGGATGAGAAAGCCCGTTTGCAGAAATCCGGCACCGAGACAGAAGGCGGCCACGGTGGCAGCTAGGGGTACGGCGAGAGACAGGCCGGCTTCAATGGCGTGATTCGTACTGTTCAGCAAACCGCCCTGTGCCATCGGGACGGTGCCTGCATTGGCCATGAGGGCTTTCATGCTGTGGACAAAATCCGTCACGAGGTAGGGCAGGATCATGAAGATTCCCGAAAATCCTCCCAGAAGAGCCACGAAACTCATGGCCTCGCGGGACATGACGATCTGGCCGTCCTCGCGCGCTTTCTGGAGGCGGTGGGCTGACGGGGCTTCTGTTTTGTCGTCGGAGTCAGACATCGTTCAGAGGCCCGGAAGGGCCCGGAGGACGTCGAAAGCCTGTCCCTGCCAGATGGCGATCATGGTGCTGAGGGTGAGGCCGAGAAGGGCGATGCCGCCCAGAAGTTGCAGGGGGCTGGCGGCGTTGTAGATCTGTAGCGTCGGCAGAAGGCGCGTCATGATGCCCAGCATGCCTTGCCAGACAAGGGACAGGATCAGGAAAGGGGCGCTGAGCTCCAGCCCCAGAGCGAAGCTGTGTTCCGTGAGCTGGATGACACCCTGTGCGGAATCGCCCAGCAGGTTCCAGTGCGCATGTGTGTTGGTTAGGAGGAGCGCACCGCCGGGAGGGATGAGGGTATAGCTACCGAGGATGGCGCGGATGGGCAGAATATAAGCCCCCGTCACGAGTAGCACGAGCGGCGCCAGAAGGTTGAGGAAACGGGCAGGAGCGGAACTGCCGGACCCGAGATCCGGATCGGGCTGAAGGACGCTGGAAATGCCCATGCAGACTGCAATGATCTGACCGGCAATTGGCAGGGCCATACAGATCAGTCGGGCCATCCAGCCGATCAGAACCCCCGCGAAAAGTTCGACGGCGATCATGCCGCACAGGGCGACAGGCGCGAGTGCGTCCAGATGTGTCTGCATGAGCAAGGGGGCGACGAGCGGAAGGAGCAGGACTGTCAGCGTGATGGCGCATCCGGCGCGGACCATCATCGGCATGGACTGTTCACCAACGCCCGGCATGAGCATGACGACCCCGCCAGTACGGGAGAGAACCAGCACGAAAGCGAGGGCCCAGACGCTCAGAACCGGGCCGCTGAGGTCAAGGCCCTGAAGCGCTATAGGGGCTGCTGTATTGGCAAGACCCGTGTTCACAGGACGGTTTCTTTGAGTGCGCGCATGTCAGTCAAATCCGGGTCTGAAAGGCGGCAGCCTCAGGTCGTGCCGACGAGAATGAGCTGATCGAAGAGGTGTCGGGCAAAACCGATGAGCGTCGCGGTCATGAAGGACCCTGCCATCACCATGACGGCCCCGATGGCCAGAACCTTTGGAACAAAAGACAGCGTGGCTTCATTGAGCTGCGTTACGGCCTGGACCAAGGAGACCAAAAGGCCGACGCCAAGCGCGGTCAGGAGGGCAGGGGCGCTCAGTTTGAGAGCAACAATGAACGTCTGCTCCAGAATGGCGCCCAGATCGATGGCCTGCATGGTCAGATCGTCATTTTCATCACGTCCTGATACGCCTGCACCATGCGGTCGCGGATCACGGTCGTGGTCTGTAGGGCAAGCTGTGCGTTTGAAATGGCGGTGACGATCTGGGTCATGTCGCCACCGCCTGTGAGGCCTTGCGCTGCCTTGGCTTCGGCATCATGGCCGCTGTCGATCACGCTGTTGACGGACTGCGAGAGGACGGATCCAAAATCTGTGCCCGAACTGCTGCTGCCTGCTGTGGATGGAGTGCGAAGGCCGTCCGCAATATCGTCCGTCACGCCCTCAAGGCGGCTCTGGAGGCTCTGGACGGCGTAGGCGTTGTGAGCGTGGGAAAGGGAGGTGAGCATCTGGGTTACTTCAGCAGGTCGAGCGTGCGGGACAGCATGGTCCGGCTGCTCTGCATGGCGTTCAGGTTGGCTTCGTAAGAGCGCTCGGCTTCGCGCATGTCCATCATCTCGGTCATGGAATCCACGTTGGAAACCTTGACGTAGCCGCGCTCATCGGCGGCGGGATGGGACGGGTCGTAACGGGTGTCGAAATCCGACATGTCCTGACCGATATTCTGGACGCCGACGGTTGAGGCACCGCTTTCGTTGTCCACCTGTTCGGCAAAGGTGATGGTTTTGCGGCGGTAAGGGTCTGCACCCGGCTGGGAGCCGGTTGTATCCTGATTGGCGAGGTTTTCCGCAACAATACGCAGGCGCTGGGACTGTGCGTCCATGCCGCTTGCGGAAATACCGATGGTGGTGGACAGGTTCATCCGTCAGCGTCCTTTATTTGCCGAGCGCTGTCTGGAACATGCTCAGATATTTGGAATAGACGTTTACAGCGAGGTGCTGCTGGTCGTTCACATCCGCGACCTGTTCCATCTGCTGGTCCAGTGAGATCTGGTTTCCGTCTAGAGACTGTTCCGACGACGTTTCGATGACGTGCGCGCGAGAGGCGGTGTATCCGATATGATTGGGCTGCGTGACGGTTGGTGTGATGTCGAATTCGCCCAGAGCGGCTTCGAACGGGGAGACGTCTTTGGCCTGATAGTCCGGCGTATCGGAATTGGCGATGTTGCCAGCCAGCACCTGCTGACGGGCCTGAAGCCAGTTCATGCGGTCACGGCCCAGAGAAAAGAGGTCGGTGCCGCCTGCGCTTGTTGAGTCGATGTTCCGCATCGCGACAGTCTCCGTCATGCAGGAACCGGGAAAATGCCGGCGAGGGGCATGATGGCGTGAAATCTTTAATAAATGGTTGCCTGAGCCGCAGATTCGGGGGTGGGCGACCGATATGCATCGCCTGTTTTGAGGAGTGCCGTCCGCCTCCTGCGTGAAATTCGTCATCAATTAAGCGGTCATTAACCGATCTTGGGCATCATGCCGGGGAATGAGGATGACTGACCTATGACCCTGCATGAATGCGCGAACGCGATTGCCGCGCTGATTTTTATTGTTGTGCTGATTTTCTGTAGCCGGCCCCTGTTGCGGTTGCTGGAGCAGAAAAAAAATGGCGCGCGGGGCGGGCAAGCTGGGTTGTCACTTGTGGGGCAGATGGCACTTGACCGGACGCGGCGTCTTTCAGTTGTGCGGTATGGCACGCGGGAAGTTCTGGTTCTGACGGGGGGCAATCAGGACATCCTGATGGACTGGACGGAGCGGGAGACGTTTGCCTCGGCGCTGGATGACTCCGCTGTGGAGGACGTGGCGTGAGGCAGGCTCTGATGCGGTTTGGAGCATTTTTGCCGTTTGTGATGCTGCTCGCGTGCGTGTGTGTGCCGTCGCTGGCGCATGCGCAGTCCGTGAGCATTGATCTGGGGCAGAACGGAGCGACGGGGGGAGCTGGGACGACCAGTCGTCTGGTGCAGCTTACGGCGCTGATTACGGTTCTCTCTCTGGCGCCGAGCCTGCTGGTGATGATTACGGCGTTTACGCGGATCGTGATCGTTCTGTCGCTGCTGCGCAGTGCGCTTGGCGCGCAGGGGACGCCGCCCAATACGGTTCTGATCGGGCTGTCGCTGTTTCTGACTCTATTTGTGATGCAGCCGACGCTTCAGAAGTCGTGGGATGCGGGGATCGAGCCGATGATGGCGGGGCGTGTTGGGGAAATGGAGGGGATGACGGCGGCGGCCCAGCCGTTTCACGACTTCATGGCGGTGACGGCGCGGCCTGCGGATGTGGCGACGTTCCTCAATATTGCGCATGAGAAGCCGCCTGCGAAGATCGGCGATACGCCTTGGCGTGTGCTGGTGCCGGCCTTCATGATCGGGGAGTTGCGGCGCGGTTTTGAGATGGGATTTCTGCTCTATCTACCGTTTCTGGTCATCGATCTGGTGGTGTCCAGCGTGTTGATGAGCCTTGGCATGATGATGCTGCCGCCGAGTACCGTGTCGCTTCCGTTCAAGCTGATCTTTTTCGTGGTCGTTGACGGATGGTCACTGGTCGCGGGAAGTCTGGTGCGAAGTTTTACCGGATAGGGTCCGGAGATGAAAAAGCCCCGCCGATTCAATAATCGGCGGGGCTTTTTTTGTTAGTGGGCGCTGTCGTTTGTGGTGCCTGCCGCGAGGCCTGCAGCGCGGGGGTCGGTGACGCCGCGGCACGAATCGTCGCCATGGCAGACAATCGCGTTGATGCGACCTGCGCCTTCATGGGGGATCGGGGCGTCATGGGCGGCGGCACGGGCTGCGTCTCCGACAGCGTCCGCGGCTTCGTTCTGGCCTGAAGCCGCAATGACGGCGCGCAGGCTGCGTTGGTCATGCAGGATTGCAGCGGAAAGCAGGGGCTGTGGCGTGCGGGCCGGGGAGGCGCTGAGGACAACGCCGGTGCTGCCAGCGATGCGGCCTGTTCCGAACAGGTTGTTTTCGCTCAGGGCGCAGGCGACGGCCATACCGGAATGGTCGGTCACGACGAAGGATGTCGAAGCGGGAAGGGGCGGCAGGTTGCCGCTGCCGGAACGGCCGCTGTCGAGGGCTGCCTGAGCGGCGGCGAGGGTCGTGTTGCCGGAGGCACGCCATGCGGCGACAGCACCCTGTGCGGAAGCGCCCGTCGTGTAGCGGATCGCCGCGCCGAGGCCGCCATCGGCGGGTGGGGCGAGGAATGCGGCGTTTATGCCGCCCTGATGGGTCGTCAGGGCGTCCGTCTGGACGGGAAGGGTCTGACGCATGTTGTCGTCATTCAGACCGCCGCCTGCTTTCTGAGCGGCAGTGACGTAAACGTCGGCGAGGGCGCCGTTATAGAGGTCGCCGACGCCTGCGACGCGGATGCGCTCTAAGAAGCCTGCGAGGCGTGGCTGGGCCAGACTGTCGCCGGCGGCGAGCGTGTTGGCTTCGCCGCGTCCGAAAATGGCGCGCGCATTTTCATCCGCGAGAAGGGCCGTGTGGACGGCGGCCAGATCGGTTGCCAGAGCGCGGCTGACGGTAATGCCGGTGCTGGCGAGATTCAGGGCCGGGGCGATCAGATCGTTGAACTCGACCGTGCCGAAATGGAGCTGCATCAGATACAGGCCACGGAAGCTGGCAGGTGTGCCGGCCGGGCGGTCGGCGCCTTTGCTGGTGCCGGGGTGGGGCAGGAAGGAAATGGACTGCGCCGCTTCGCCGGGTCGGCTGATCAGGCAGGCTCCGCCGCCGCCATAGGAAGCACGGGAGGGCAGGGTAACGCCGAGGGCGAGGGCCGTGGCGGTTGCGGCATCGGCAGCGTTGCCGCCGCGGGCCAGCACGTCATGGCCGACCAGTGCGGCCTGAGGCTCGTCTGCGACGACTGTGCCGATGCTGCCGCCTGCGGGGGCGGCTGTTTCGCTGATGCCCACGAGGTGGGAGCCCGGGATCCACGAGCAGGCGCCCAAAAGCAGGCCCGAGGCCACCGAGGCCATCAGTGAGGCCGGGAGACGGGACGCGATGCGACGGGTCTGTGTGGCGTCCGGGGTGGAAATCTGGTGCTGACGATGCGCCACCTGGCGTTTCTCCAATGTCTGGTCACGACTGTCCGGCCTCGTGGCCTTTGCGGAGGACGGGCGCGGGCAGACGGGTCTGCGCCGTGGGTCCGGTTCCGGCTCTTGTTCCCTCATAACGGCAATCTGCGGTTTGTGGGAGGGGCGAGTTGGTGTCTTCTCTTTGCGGTGGACGTTCTTTATGGCGTATGGATCAGACATTCTGTCTTTCTTTCAGCTGATCCGGAGCTTTCCATTGAAACACCATCTGCTTGCCACGGCGTCTGCTGTTGTTGCCGGAATGGCCTTTCTTGTGGGCGGACAGGCTCTGGCGGCTCCGGTCACGTCCTTCACGCCAGCCCAGCGCGCCGAGATTGTCGGCATCATGCGCGACGCATTGCAGAACGACCCGAGCATCCTGACGGATGCTATTCGCTCAATCCGTGAAAAGGCCGAGGAGCAGAAGCAGGATTCGACGCTTGCTGCTGTGAAGGCGCATCAGTCCGAGCTTCAGAGCGCTCCTGACTTTGCCATCCGGGGCAATCCGCATGGGAAGGTCACGGTGGTGGAGTTCTACGATCCGCGCTGTTCGTACTGCCGGTCCATGATGGGCGAGGTGGATCGTTTCCTGAGCCGTCATCCGGATGTGCGGCTTGTCGAGAAAGTCGTGCCGGTTTTGGGGAGCAACAGCGTTCTGGACACGCGGGCCATTTTCGCGGCCAGTGCGCAGGGCAAATATGACGTCATGCGCAAGGCGCTGATGGAAGACACCACCAAGCCCAGCATGGAGCGGATCGTCGCTCTGGCGCAGGCCAATGGTCTGGATGCGAAAAAGCTGACGGCGGATATGAGCTCGCCCCAAACCGTGGCGCTGATCACGACAAATCTGGATCAGGGACGCGCGGTTGGTCTGGATGGGACGCCGACCTTCATTTTTGGTACGGCGGCTGTCGCGCCGGGGGCGCTTGAGGCAGATCAGATGGATGCGTTTTTGGAGCGTGCGCGTAAAGCCTGAGGGTTTGGGTACGAGAAATCCTTGCTGAAAAGTTAAAAACGGCTGGTGTTTTTAACGTTCGCGAAGGGAGACTTTGTGAACGTTAAAGGAACTCGTGCGGAACCGGTTTTCCGGGGTTTGGCAAGCGCGTATTTGCCGGTATGGTTTTCCTGTTTTCGTGAAACGGCGTTCTTCTGATCCTGACGAAGTCGTTTCGGACTTTTGACGTGCTCCACTGGTATGATGGTGTATGAAAGACGACAGACAGTCCGGCGCGGGGAGCAGCGCTGGTGGGGAACGGGGATCCGGGGTTTCTGGCGCAGCAGGAGGGCAGGACGGGCCCTGTGCTGAGGAGCCGGACCGGCGGGCTTCTGGGGGAACGCGCCTGAGGCGGTGGTTCCGGCAATCGCTGGTGGTGCGATGGGCCGTCTTGGGCGTTTTTAACCGCAGCCGTTCCCCCGTTTTGAAAAAAGCCCTGGTTTTTCAGGCGACGCAGGTTCCGGCGTATTTTCAGACTGCGTTCAACAGGGGGCAGCTGCGTTCCCTGAGGCTCCTTTTTCCCATTCATCTTCTGGCGCAGGCGGTGAGCGCGCCGGTGGTGGCGCTGGGTGTGTGGTCATCGAGTTGGTGGCTGGCCCTTTTCCTGTTTGTGGGGATCGAAGGCGCTTTACTGCTCTGGTTTTCCCGGGTTCAGCCAAATATCAGAAGTATGCGGAGCTTTGCGGATTACGCGGCGATCCGCAGGGCGTTGCGGGTGTTGAACGGGGCGCTGGGGCTCGTCTGGTTCGTTTTCATTATTCTGGTGTTTCGGCTGCATTGTGAAGACATCCATCTTCTGACGCTTGGTGTGTGTTTTGGGCTGATGGCGCCCCTTCTGCTCTGTGCTCCGGTGAGTGGAGCCGTTGAGGCCATGGTTGTCCCGATCATCGCAGGGGCCTATGGGGCGCTGCTGGAGGGCTGTTTTTACCGGTCGGTCCTGTTTACGGCGTCGTTCTTTCTTATGGCGACGGTGTGCGGGCTTTTCGTTGTGGGGATCAACCGGCTGGTGGGTGTTCTGCTGTGGCGGATGCAGATGGCGCGTCTGAAACAGCGGGAGCAGGCAGATATCCTGTCGCTTCTCACGCGGCGCTCTGCGGCACCGACCGGGCGCTGGCTCTGGGAGACGGACGAGGCGGGTGTTCTGCGCAACCCATCGGCGGGGCTTTGCCGGATTCTGGGGCGTGATGAAACGCAGATCGCGGGCAGGACGCTGGCAAGCCTGCTGGAGATACCCGCGGCCAGCTTTGATCAGTCTGGTTCGATCTCTTCAGAACGACATCTGGCGTATTGTCTGACGCATCGGCTGGCGTTTCGGGAACTGGTGGTTCGGGCCGTGGCCGGGTCAGACGCGCGTTGGTGGATGCTGACGGGAGAGCCGGTGTTCCGGGGCGGAGTGTTTCGGGGATATCTGGGAGTGGGCGCCGACGTGACGGCTCTCCAGCGTGTGCGGGAGCGGCATTTTCATCGCGTGCGGCATGATGCTCTGACCGGGTTGCCGAACCGGCTGGCCTGTCAGGAGCATCTTCAGAAAAGGCTTCTGGAGACGATGCGTGGCGCTCAGGCGTTCGTGGTCGTTCTCATCTCGCTGGATGTTTCCAGTCTCGGGCGGCGACGTGTGGTGACGCCGGACGAGGCTGCAGAGGTTCTTCAGAAGAGCCTTTCGCGACTGAAGGCCTGTCTTGCACGGAATGTCCCCGCCCATCTGAACGGCGCGGAGGGATGTTTCGTAGCGCGGTACGGCGCGATGGATCTGGCGGTTGTGACAGGAATTCCGGTCGAGCGGAAACGCCAGTTTCTTGAGGCGCTGGCGCTGGAGATTCTGTTGACGCTGAGCGGCGCTGTTAGCATAGCCGGGGATGTCATCGACGTGGAGCCCGCGATTGGTATGGCGGTATCGACGACCGGTGACGGTGAGGTGCTGGTGGAGGCTGTCGAGACAGCGCTGCGGGATGCGCGGGGAGAGCGGGTCGGGCGTTACAGCATTTTTGATCCGTGCGAGGAGATGGCGGGAAGCCGTCAGCAGAGTCTGTTCAGGGATGTGCGCCAGGCTTTGCGGCAAAAAGCATTCGCGCTGGTGTATCAGCCCATCGTCAATGCCCAGACCGGGATGGTGATCGGATTTGAGGCGCTATCCCGCTGGAAAGGGGCAGGGCAGAGGAATCTGTCGATCGGGAAGGTCATCGACACGATTGCCGAGACGGGAGGCGGGCTGGAGTTCGATTTCTGGGTTCTGGAAAATGCGTGCCGGGCGGCGCGGCGCTGGCCTGTGCCCTTATGGGTTTCGGTCAATATGACGGCGACGCATTTTTCTCTCCCCGATATTGCGGGGCGTATCTTCCAGGTTCTGGCGCATACGGGGCTGGAGGCCCACCGGTTGCAGATCGAAGTGACGGAGACGCAGGCGCTTGAGGTCGGGCCCCGTGTGCACCATGCTTTTCGCGAACTGGAATTCAGGGGTGTTGGAATTGCGCTGGATGATTTCGGCAAAGGATTTTCGACGCTGATGTATCTGCGACAGTTTCCGTTTTCCAAGATCAAGCTGGATGCGGCCTTTATTCAGGACATGTTGCAGGATGCGCGTAGCGCGGCCGTGGTGCGGAATGTGATTGCGCTGGGACGGGATCTTGGCGTCGCGGTGACGGCAGAGGGCGTCTCGTCGCCGGAGCATTGCCGGCATTTGCAGGAGCAGGGCTGTACGGAAGTTCAGGGGTTCTATCTGGGGCGCCCGGTTCCGGAGGAAGACGTGCCGCTCTTCTGGGGGCGCCGGGTGGCGGATCTGTCCTGAAAAGATATGTGGAGACTGTGGATGGGAACGGCAGCATGAACCGGTTTGGAAACGGGCAGGTGGCGGTCATGGGGATTGTGAACATCACGCCGGATTCCTTTTCTGACGGAGGCCGCTTTTTTCGGCCTGAAGCGGCTCTGGCCCATGGGCGGGCGCTCGTGGCGGATGGGGCGGAGTTGCTGGACGTGGGGGCCGAGTCCACGCGGCCGGGTTTCGTGCCGGTTGCGGCGGAAGAAGAATGGGCGCGTCTTGCGCCGGTCGTGGGGCAGTTGGTCGAGGATGGAGTGGTCGTTTCGGTGGACACGACCAAGGCGTTCGTCGCGAAGCGGGCGCTTGAGGCTGGTGCGGCGGTCATTAACGATGTCTGGGGGTTGCAGGCGGACCCGGACATGGCCTCGGTGGTGGCGGATTCGGATGCGACGGTGATTGTGATGCATAATCGCCATGACGTGGACGAGGCGCTGGATCTGCGCGCGGACTGGCGACGTTTCTTCGATCGATCGCTGGAACTGGCGGAAAAGGCCGGGATTATGCGCGATCGGATCGTGCTGGACCCGGGTGTGGGGTTCGGCAAGACGCAGGCGCAGAATGTGGAGGCCGTGGCGCGGTTGGGCGATCTGCGGGCCGACTATGGGCTGCCAGTTCTGCTGGGGGTGTCGCGCAAATCCATGTTCGGGCATTTTCTGGGGCGTGCGGCGTCCGAGCGGCTGGCGGGGACGCTGGCGACCCATTTGTATGGGGTGGAGCAGGGCGCTGCGATCCTGAGGGTGCACGACGTGCGCGAGCATGTGGATGCGTTGAAAATTCGTCAGATTCTAAAGGATGTCCGATGATTGTGCCTCCCCTGACGTCCGTTTTCGTGCGGGATCTGTGTCTGTTTGGCTATCACGGAGTGCTGCCCGAAGAGACGCGGATCGGGCAGCGTTTCGTGGTGGATATCGAGATCCGTGCGGACCTGTCGGGTGCGATTGCAGGAGATGATTACGAACAGGCCGTCTGTTACGGGACGCTGTGTGATATCGCGTCGGACATCGTGACCGGAAAACCGCTTCAGCTCATCGAGACGGTCGCCGGGCGGATTGCGGAGAGTGTGCTGGCGAAGCTGGAGCGTGTGGAGTGGGTTCGGGTTGAAGTCCGCAAGCCTTCCGCACCGGTGCCGTATGTGGTGTCAGGGACGGCCGTGATGGTGGAACAGGCCCGGGCTCATGAGGTTGCGGTCTCTCTGGGCAGCAATCTTGGAGAGAGGGAGGCTGTTCTGGCGGCGGCGGTGGATCGGCTGTCGCTTGTGGACGGGCTGGAGATTGTGAAGGTGTCGTCGCTGTATGACAGTGCGCCCTGGGGCGGGGTGGAGCAGCCGGCATTCGTCAATATTTGTGCGACCGGACGGACGACTCTGGCGCCTCATGCGCTTCTGCGGGAGTGCAAGGCGATCGAGGCGGAGCTGGGACGTGTGCCGGGCGTGCGCTGGGGCGCGCGGGCCGTGGATATTGATGTTCTTTATTATGGCGCGCGGGAGGTTCGGGACCGGGTTCTGACGTTGCCGCATGCTTGTCTGTTCGAGCGGGCTTTCGTGCTGGAGCCGCTGGCGGAAATTGATCCAGATCATGTCATTGGTGGACGTCGCGTGCGGGACGCGCTAGCAGTCCTGCCGCGGAGCCCGGGGGATGTGACCCGGCGCGTCCCTGATGGCACGGGCCGTTGGGGCATAGAGGAGCCTGAACCCGCATGACCAACCTGAACGCCACGACCGTAGCCACCGCATCGGCCTATCAGTCGGACAATCAGGAGAGCCTCTCGTCCGAGGAGCGTCGTCCTATGGGAGCGTTGCCGCTGCCTGCGGATGCGGAAGTGCGGATTGCGGGGGCCGTGCGGCAGATTCTTGAGGCGCTGGGTGAAAACCCGGATCGTGAAGGCCTGCTCGATACGCCACAGCGCGTGGCGAAGATGTATCTGGAAGTGTTCAGCGGCCTGCATCAGGACCCGCGGGATCATCTGAAGACGCAGTTCTCGGCGGACCGGCATCATGGTGCGGTGATCGTCAAGGATATCCGCTTCCATTCAATGTGCGAGCATCATCTGCTGCCGGTTTATGGCAAGGCGCATGTGGCCTACCTCCCGGCGGGAGGCCGTCTGACGGGCCTGAGCAAGATTGCGCGGCTGGTGGAAGGCTTTGCGCGTCGACCGCAGCTTCAGGAGCGTCTGACGGACCAGATCGCGCAGGGCATGGAAGATGTTCTGGCGCCGGAAGCCGTGCTGGTCGTGATTGAAGCCGAGCATATGTGCATGAGCATGCGCGGCGTGCGCTCGCCCGGTTCCACAACCGTGACGTCCATCGCACGGGGAAGCTGGCAGCACGACAATGCGGCCCGGATGGAGATTATGTCCCTTCTACGCGGATAATCCGCGCCGGGCATTTCGGGACAATCTGAAAAACGGATGATTCTTCAGGGCTTTTGAGGCCTGCGTTTCTGCGCGTGGATGGCTTGCGAATCAAAACGCGGACTTATATGGTCTGCGTATGGCACTTTATGGCGCAAGCACCGAATACGTCCTGCACAGCCTGTTGTGGCTCGTGGAGCATCCCGAACCGGTCAGCAGTCTGGATCTGGCGGAGCTTCAGGACATTCCGGCGGCCTTTATCGCCAAGCAGCTTCCGAAGCTGGAGAAGGCCGGGATTCTTGCGGCCTCCGAAGGGCTGAGGGGCGGCTACAGGCTGGCCCGCCCTCCGACGCAGATCAGCGTGTTGGACGTTGTGG
Organism: Gluconobacter sp. Dm-74; assembly: GCF_018256135.1. NCBI lineage: Bacteria > Pseudomonadati > Pseudomonadota > Alphaproteobacteria > Acetobacterales > Acetobacteraceae > Gluconobacter > Gluconobacter sp. Dm-74. The sequence continues at coordinate 99,131 of NZ_JAERLX010000001.1, forward strand.
ACGCGGCTGAGGGCCGGAAGAGCCTTTTTAACTGTCAGGAAATTCGCGGGCGTTGCGTCCTGTTCGACGACATGCCGCCGCAATGGGCCACGAAGGGCGTGTGCAGCATTCATGCGGCCATGTTGCGGGCCGAGCAGACCATGCGCGAGGAACTGGCGCGGACATCTCTGGCCGATCTGGCGTCCTCTGTCCGGGACAAGGCGCCTCCCGCGTTTCTGGGAGAGGCGCAGGGATGGCTTGAGAACCGCTCCCAGACACGCCGGACCAGCAAAGTCCGGCAGCGACGGTCTGCGGATACGGACTGATTTTTTCACATCCAACATCGGGATACAGAATGATGCGTCGTTTTATTGCGCTTGGCGCCTTGGCTTTGTGCGTCTGCACGTCGTCCCTTCATGCCGAAACGAAGGTCACGCCGCTTCTGGCCCATGATCTGCCGGGCATACCGGGAAAAGAAGGGGCCATGCTGACAGTCGATTATCCGCCCGGCGGGTCGGACCCGATCCATCGGCATGGCGCTTCGGTGTTCGTTTATGTGTTGCAGGGCAGTGTCGTCATGCAGGTCAGGGGTGGAAAGCCTGTGACCCTGCATCCGGGGCAGACGTTCTTTGAGGGGCCGGATGATGTGCATCTCGTCGGACGCAATGCCAGCCAGACCGAGCCTGCCCGTTTTCTTGCGTTTTTCGTCAAGGACAAGGCTGCGCCGTTCGTCTTGCCCGCGAAGTGACGTCTGAAGGAAACGGACCATGAAAATTCTGCTGGCTGGGGCAAGCGGTGCTGTGGGGCGCCCTCTGATCGCGCGTTTGGTGAAGGCGGGGCATGAGGTCTGGGGGATGGTGCGTCGGGTTGAAAATGCGCCTGTCCTTCAGGAACTGGGCGCACGGCCGGTGGTGGGGAATGCGCTGGATCGGGCGGAGATGTTCGCTCTGCTGGAGCGGGTGCGGCCGGAGGTTGTGATCGATCAGTTGACGTCTTTGCCGTCCAGCCCGTTCGATCTGGCGCAGCGGTTGCCTGCGGACCGGGTGCTGCGTCTGGAGGGCGGGGGCAATTTTCATGATGCTGCCCGGGCTGTGGGTGTGCGGCGTTATGTGCAGCAGTCCTGCGGGTTTTACCTGAATGGTGAGGGGGTGCTTGCGACTGAAGACTCGCGGTTGAGAACGGATGCTCCCGGCGGGATGGGGGAGAGTGCGCAGATGTATGAAGCGCTGGAACAGCGCGTTCTGGACGATGGCGTCATGGACGGTGTCGCGCTCAGATACGGGTTTTTCTACGGGCCGCGCACCTGGTACTGGCTGGATGGTGCGTTCAGCCTGCATGTCCGCAAGGGTGAGGTGCCTGTGATTGGAGCCGGGCAGGGCGTGTTTTCGTTCATTCATGTGGACGATGCGGCGCAGGCAACGGTTGCGGCTCTGGAGGCACCTGCTGGGATCTATAACGTGGTTGATGACCAGCCGACCGCGCTGTCCCGATGGTTGCCAGCCTATGCTGCGTGGGTTGGGGCCGATGCTCCGCCGCACATGGATGAGGCCGATACTGTCAGGCGGGGCGGTGAAGAGAGCGTCTATTATCAGAACAGTCTGAGTGGAGCCTGTAATCGCAAGGCGAAGGCGCTTCTCGGACTTGAGCCAGCAAGAGTGCCTTGGTTGAACGTCTGACATCACGTTTTCTCGAGGCGCATGGACTTCCGGTGCGACAGGGGCATGCTGTCCTTGCGGCTGCGGTTCTTCGTGTTTGGCTTCGGCTTTTCCGCAGGCATCAGCATGAAGGAATGAGCCCATGTCGTTTGGAAATCGCGCCTTTCAGGCCCTGACACGTTATGCGCTGGCGTATCAGCAGGATGAGTGGGGTTGGGAGATCGGCCCACATACCTATGGCGTCCCCGCTGTTCTGGAAGCCGGGGAGGCCGGGCTGCGAATTGGCGACTACTGTTCGATCGGCCCCGGTGTCACGATCATTCTGGGGAATCACCGGGCCGATCTGGTCAGCACCTATCCGTTCAAAACGCTCTCGCATTTCTGGCCTGCTGCCGAGGAGGGGCAATACGATCATTCCAGCAAGGGAGAGGTCGTGATCGGCAATGACGTCTGGATTGGAGCGCAGGCTACGGTCATGTCTGGCGTGACGATTGGTGACGGTGCCGTGATTGCCGCGCAGGCGCTCGTGACGAAATCGGTACCGCCTTATGCGATTGTGGGGGGTAATCCGGCAAAAGTGATCCGGTACCGGTTTTCGGAAAGCATCATTGCGCGACTGCTGGCGCTGGCCTGGTGGGAATGGCCGGAAACTCTGGTGAAAGAGCGCTGCGGAGCGCTGATGAGCGACGATATCGAGGCGTTTCTGGCGCTTTATGAAAATGGTCAGAACGGCTCTGAAGACAGCTGATCCTGATTTGGTGAGCGGTGAGCCGCTTCATCGGGTGTCGGGGGTGCGCTATGATTTTCCGAAGCTGTCGGGCAGGAACCATTCCGGGCGTCGGCGCGATTGGACTGTGTCGGGAAACGCACTGCGAGGCGGGGTGATCCGTGGGGTCCTTCGGGAGCGGTGACGGTTTTCCTGTATCGAAGGGGATCTTGATGAGCACCGCAGACAAGATGATGTCACAGATGGCCAACAAAGGCGGGTTTATTGCCGCTCTGGACCAGAGTGGCGGTTCCACGCCGGGCGCGCTGAAGCAGTATGGTATTGCCGAGAGCGACTATTCCGACGAAAGCCAGATGTTCGCGCTTATGCACGACATGCGGGTTCGGATCATCACGGCGCCTTCCTTCACCGGCGACAAGGTGATCGGGGCCATTCTGTTCGAGCGCACGATGGACGGCGACGTGAACGGTGAGCCCGTTCCGGCCTATCTGTGGCGCGAACGGGGCGTTGTGCCGTTTGTGAAGATCGATAAGGGGCTGGAGGCGGAAGCGGACGGCGTTCAGCTTATGAAGCCGATGCCCGATCTGGATGCCCTGCTGGCGCGTGCGGCCAAACTGGGCGTTTATGGAACGAAAGAACGCTCCACCATTCGCCTGCCCTCCGAAAGCGGCATTCGGGCCATTGTTCGCCAGCAGTTTGCTGTAGCCGAACAGGTTCGTAAGCATGGGCTGGTGCCCATTCTGGAGCCAGAAGTGCTCATCAAGAGCCCGGACAAGGCCGCGTGTGAGCAGCTTCTGCATGATTATGTCCTTGAAGAGCTGCAAAAACTGCCCGAGGACGCCCGGATCATGCTGAAGGTCACGATTCCGGAAGTTGCGGACCTCTATGACGATATTGCGCGTGATCCGCGGATGGTTCGGGTTGTGGCGCTGTCAGGAGGCTATCCGCTGGATCAGGCCTGCGAGAAGCTGCGGCACAACCACCGGATGATTGCGAGCTTCTCCCGCGCGCTGATCGGTGATCTGCGGCATCAGATGGATGATGCACAGTTCGATGCTGCGCTGGGAGAGGTGATCGGGGAAATTTACGACGCTTCGGTCCATAAGGCCTAAAGCTTGGTCCGGACGTCAGGAAATGCTGGCGTCCGCTTTATTCCACCAGCACTGTTCCGGGGGCCTTGAGACGGCGGGCAGGTAATGCTGTGGGTTGCCGCCGAGGCGCACAGTGTTGGTGGGGGTTTCTTCCAGTTCGATTTCATGAACGCGCAGAATGTCGCCCTGATCCGCGAGAATGGCGGTCAGTTTAGCGAGCATGAGGGCTGCCATCAGTTCCGTTGTCGGGTCGCCGGGCGTGACGACGATCCGGCTGGCGCGTTCGGGTTCATTGGCGCGGAACCAGGCGAGCAGCGGGTCTGTTTCAGAAAGCTGGAGCGCGTGATCGAGGCTGTTGTCTACGAAATGGTGCCAGCGTGTCTTGGCTTCTGCAAAGGGTAGGATCATGTTCGCATGGCCGTCCAGCCGGGTCTGTTTGGCCGGACGCAGCGTGACGCGGACATATTCGTTATGGCCATGCGGGATGGCGCAGCGTTCGCTTGATCCGGTAATGAGCCGGTGGCCCATGCAGAAACGCCGCGTAAAGACGAGTTCGGCGGTCATACGGCGCCTCCGTGGCGGCTCTGCTGGTAGCGGCGCCATCCGTCGGCCCGCAGATTGCAGGCCGGGCAGGTGCCGCAGCCATAGCCCCAGTCATGCTGATGCGCACGATCGCCCATATAGCAGGAATGGCTGTCCCGGTTGATCAGGTCCACGAGGGGCTGGCCGCCAAGCTGCTCGGTCAGGTCCCATGTCTGGGCCTTGTCGATCCACATCAGCGGCGTATGCAGCACGAAACGCTGGTCCATGCCGAGGTTCAGGGCGACCTGCAGGGCTTTGATTGTGTCGTCGCGGCAGTCTGGGTAGCCGGAATAGTCGGTTTCGCAGACGCCGGTGACGATGTGGCGCGCATTGCGGCGAACGGCGAGGGCGGCGGCGAAGGTCAGGAAAATGATGTTGCGGCCCGGCACGAACGTGTTGGGCAGACCGTTTTCGCTCAATCCGATCTCGGCTTCGCGGGTCAGGGCCGTTTCGGACAGCGCGCCGAGTGAGGCGAGGTCGATCGTGTGATCGTCGCCGAGGCGTGCTTTCCATTCCGGCGAAAACGCGGCCATCTGCTCGCGCAGGGTGTCGCGGCATTCGAGTTCGATGGCGTGGCGCTGTCCGTAGGCGTATCCGACCGTCTCGACCCGATCGAAGCGGGAGAGGGCCCAGGCGAGGCAGGTTGCGGAATCCTGCCCGCCGGAGAACAGGACGAGCGCAGTGTTGCTGCTGATGGCCGTGTTCGTGCTCATGGTCAGGGGATTCCGATCAGCTTGTGCGTCTGGAGCGACAGGCGCCAGCGCGGGTGGCGCAGACAGTATGCGACGGCGGCCTGTGTGTTGGCGATGCGGTCGGGGCCGTCCATGGGCTGAAGCCAGAAATGCCGGAAGGACAGTGTCTCGAACAGTTCGGGCGGCAGCTCCGGCTGGGGGTAGATCAGCTTGAGTTCCGCGCCTTCGGTCTGGACGAGCGTGCTGTTGGGTTTGGGGCTGACGCAGACCCAGTCGATTCCGGCAGGGGCTGCGATCGTGCCGTTGGTTTCCACGGCGATTTCAAAACCCTGAGCCTTCACGGCGGCGATCAGCGAATCATCAAGCTGGAGCAGAGGTTCGCCGCCGGTGAAAACGACATAGCGGCGACCGCTGTTATCGGCGGTGCCGGTCCAGCAGGCCGCGATGGTGGCGGCCAGAGCCTCGGCGGTGTCGAAACGGCCACCGCCTTCGCCATTCGTCCCGATGAAATCGGTATCGCAGAACGTACAGGCGGCCGTGGCGCGATCCTGTTCGCGGCCCGACCACAGGTTGCAGCCCGCGAACCGGCAGAACACCGACGCACGGCCTGTCTGTGCACCCTCGCCCTGGAGGGTCACGAACATTTCCTTCACAGCATAAGACATGACCGCAGCATGTCGGCGAGGATGGCGCAGGATGCAAGGGAAATCATCATGTCGGGCTGAAGGTGTTCTGCGAAGTGGGATGTTTCGCGGGCAAGGGGGATGGGCAGCGCCTGCTTTCATGGTAGGGAAGGCGCATGGAAGACATGAATGCCCGTTCTCCTGTTCTGACCCTTGAGCCTCTGCGCGGCTGGGGGCTCGTCCGCGCCGCGTGGAGCGATCTGCAGGCGGGCCTGCGGCTGTTGCCGCTGGCCGTGACGCTCGGCTGGCTGGATATCAAGATGCGATATCGCGGCTCCATTCTGGGGCCGCTGTGGCTGACGTTGTCCACGGCTGTCATGATTGGCGCGATGGGGGTGGTGTACGGCTATCTCTTCCACATGGATCTGAAAGCCTATCTGCCGTTCCTGTCACTTTCGATCGTGTTGTGGGGATATGGCGGGACCGTCATCAACGATGCGGGGACAGTCTTTACGCAGAGCACGTCCCTGTTCCATGCGATGCGGATTCCGGTCAGTCTGCCCGTCACGCAGGTGATTGTCAGGAATCTGCTGATTCTGCTGCATAACATGGTTGTCGTTGTTGTCGTGTTTGCGGTTTTCCATGTCTGGCCGCAGCAGATCTGGAGCCTGCTGTTCAGTCTGCCGCTCTGGATCGTGGACAGTTTCTGCGTCATTCTGTTGATCGGGATGTTGGGCGCGCGGTTTCGGGACATTGCGCCCATCGTGGCGTCTCTGATGCAGATTTTCTTTTTCGTGACGCCGGTGATCTGGAAGCCGGAACTGATCACGACCGGACGGCACTATCTGTTGCTTGATCCGTTTTATCCGCTGCTTGAAATCGTGCGGGCCCCGCTTCTGGGCCAGACGGTGGAGTCCATCGTCTGGGAAGCGGCTCTCGGGCACAGTGTGCTTCTGTGGCTTCTGGCAGCCATTCTGTTCTGCCGGATGCGGTCGCGCATTCCTTACTGGATCTGATCTGATGCCCGGGATTGTTGTTGATCGCCTCTGTATCGATTTTCCGCTGTATCATGGGCAGAGCCGCTCCCTGAAGCGGCAGGTCGGCAAAACGCTGGCCCGGTTTGCGCCATCATCGCCTTCGGCGCATCTGATGCATGATCTGCGGGAGCGCACGATCGTGAGCGTGCTGCGGGAGATCAGTTTCACGCTGAATTCCGGCGAGCGGCTGGGGTTGATCGGCAGCAACGGCGCCGGAAAAACCACATTGTTGCGTGCGCTTGCGGGCATTTATGAGCCTGTTGCGGGACGCGTACAGCTTGATGGAACGATGCGGACGCTGCTGGACAGCAGTCTGGGCATGAATCCCGAACTGACGGGGCGTGAAAACATTCGCCTCAAGGGACGCTATGAGGGCCTCTCACGCCAGAAGATTGAGCGGATCGAGCAGGACGTACAGGATTTTGCCGAACTCGGCCCTTATATGGACATGCCGATGAAGGTTTACAGTGCGGGCATGAGTGTCCGACTGGCCTTTGGTCTGGCAACAGCGTCTTCTCCGCAGATCCTGCTGATGGATGAATGGTTTCTCGCGGGGGACGGGGTGTTCATGAACAAGGCCAAGGCGCGCCTTGAGGAACTTGTCCAGCAGGCGGAAATCCTTGTGTTGTCCACGCATCAGCCCAAGATCATGCGGCAATGGTGTACGCGCGTCATCTGGCTTGAGAACGGACATATCCGCATGGACGGCACACCAGACGAGGTTCTGGACGTTTATCTGGAAGAGGCGGGCTGAGGGCCTGTCTCAGCCGCCTGTACCGAAACGGGCGAGCGCCCATGTCGTGCAGAGATATAGAACGATCGTCAGCGCGCATCCTGCCAATAGGGCGAACCAGAACGGCAGCCCTGCCCGGAGCAGTCGCGGAATCAGCAAAAACATGGGTAGCGAGGGCAGCACATACCAGAATGTCGCTTCCGCATGACGGCTCATGACGATGCGGTCCGGCTTTTCCAGCCACAGCCAGATCATGCCCAGAACCGATACGAGCGGCAGGGACGCAATCAGCGCACCAAAGCCGGGATAGCGCCGCGCAATACTGGAGGCGGAGGCGATCAGGAGCCCTGAAATCAGGCATTTTAGAATGAAGAACAGCATAGTCTTCCCTAAAAACGGGCAGTGGCTTCTTCAGAGTTTTTTTGGAGAATGTGGCCAACTCCATGAGAGGAGTGGCGCGAGTGACGGGGCTCGAACCCGCGACCTCCGGCGTGACAGGCCGGCGCTCTAACCAACTGAGCTACACCCGCAGAGACACTTTTCAGTGTCTTGGGACCTTCCGTCTGGAAGCTGTTTGGCTTCCTCTTGGTCGGTGGCGGTGATGTATCAGCCTGCCTGTGGGGTGACAAGAGGGTTTTTTGAAAAAAAAGCCTTTCGGATCAAAAAACTGCCTTGCCCGGGAGGAAAGGGGCGTGTCCTGTGTAACGGAACGATACAGGCGGGAGAGCCTCATGAAGTTGGGACGACTGGCGGCACTGCTGTTTCTGGGGACGGTGTTGGCCGGGTGCGAGACGGGGCCGCACCAGTGCAAGCTGATTACGAGCGGGAACATGCCGGTGCTGAATGACTGGGGTAGCCCGATTGTGCGGGCCGCGATCAACGGGCACCCGGTTGCACTTATTGTCGATACGGGGGCGTTCGCCACGACGGTTGGACAGAGCTTCGTCGAACCTCTGGGTCTGAATGATATGGGGAGAACGGTTCTGATCCATGGTGTTGGAGGTCAGGACTATGGACGTGTCGTGACGATCGACACGCTGGACATGGGGAGTTCTAAAGCCACCAACATCGCAGTTGCCGGTGCCGGAAAATTTGTCGGAAAGGTTGCTGGCCTTCCGGTCGTGGGGGTGTTCGGGCGTGATTTTCTTGGGCGCTACGATACGATTGTGGACATGCCTTCACACCGTGTCCGGCTGGTTGAGACGGAAGACTGTGATATCCCCACGCCGGGATGGGAGGGGCATATCCACGTCGTGCCGATCAGCCATATCTATAATGAAGGCCATAAAACCACGCTGGAAATACGTCTGAACGGCCATTCGGTTGATGCAACGCTGGATACGGGAGCCTCGACCACCCTGATCAGTCTGGACGCGGCCCGGGCAGCGGGTGTGACGCGTGCGATGCTGGAAAAAGATCCTGTTTCAACCGGATATGGGCTGACGCGAGATCCTGTGAAAAATTATCTCCATCATTTTGAGACACTTCAGGTGGGGGATATCGTTTTTCACGATGTCTCTCTGAAAGTGGGGGGAGGGTTGCCCGATACGGATGCGCTCCTCGGGGCCGATGTTCTGAAACATTACCGGATCTGGATCCCCCGTTACGGCAACCGGATGTTTGTTCAACACGATGTCGATATTCCAGCCCCCTCTTACTGAGACTGTCTGAAGGCGCATTAACGGAGTTTCAATCAACTGTTCTCTAGGAAGGAGATTATCTGGCCGGCTGCCTGTGGCCGGCATGGTGTGATCTGTGTTTCTGGAGAGACAGCCTGGCATGTCCGACATACGCTCTGTTCCCGTACAAGGGAGTTTCCTGCTGCGTCGGCGGCTGCTTCTGGCCTTTACCGTCCCGGTGGCCGTCGGAATCTGTGGGCTGATCTGGGAATTGCAGGCGAAGAGCTTTTCTGCCGCCTCTTTCAGGCAGTCGGTGTTGCCTGAAATCACGCTTCTAGTGCTTTTTGCGGTCTCCGGAATTTTTGCATTCTTTCAGGTGGGCACGCGTGGGGACACGCTGACGGATGCTGTCAGGCAACTGGCAGCACGAGGAACCCTGCCCAAAGATGCGTGCGAAGCCAGTCTGGTCCGGTTACAGGTCATGCTGGGTGAGGCGCGCACCAACTCCGAGAGAAGTGAAATCCTCGCATCTCAGGCGCAGTCTGCGCTTGCCGCTGTTCGGATCGAAGCTGAAGACGCACGGCAGTCGGCCCAGCAGGAAGCTGCCGAACATGAGCGGGTGATTGAGATTGTGGGGAATGCCATGGCGAATCTGCGCGATGGCGAACTGGGATTTCGTCTCGAAGAGGCCTTGCCCGCCCGCTACGACCGACTGCGGCAGGATTTCAACGAAACGGCGTTGAGCCTTCAGAAAGTGATGGTTTCGCTGAACGACAGCATTTCGACGATTTCATCGGGGTCTGCTGAAATTGCATCCGCGGCAGACGATCTGGCCCGTCGTACGGAACTTCAAGTTGCGCGTCTTGAAGAAACGACGATTTCTGTCGGCAATGTCACGGAAACTGTCCGCAAGACGGCTGCGGCCTCGGTTCATGCGAGCGAAGTCGCCAGTCAGACGCGTGATCGTGCGGAAAGATCTGGAGAAGTGATGATGGCTGCTACGGCGGCCATGCAGGACATTCAGAAATCGTCCATCCATATCGCACAGATTCTCGGGCTGATTGACGATATTGCTTTTCAGACAAATCTGCTGGCGCTGAATGCCGGTGTCGAAGCTGCCCGAGCAGGGGACGCGGGTAAGGGATTTGCGGTCGTCGCGGCCGAGGTTCGTGCGCTGGCGCAGCGATCAGCGGATGCGGCCAAGGAAATCAAGGGACTGATCACCTCCAGCACACAGCAGGTCAGTCGTGGCAGTTCTCTGGTCGAAGAGACGGGGGTCGCGATGAAATCGATCGTGGAGAACGTCAGTGAAATCAGTGTTCTGATCGGTGAAATTGCTACGGCTGCACGGAGCCAGGCGAATGACCTTTCGGAAATCAGCGTTGCGGTCAGCCAGATGGATCAAAACACTCAGCAGAATGCCGCAATGGTCGAAGAAGCCACGGCTGCCAGTCATAATCTGAGTGCGGAAGCCAAGGAACTTGTGGGAAGTCTCCAGCGGTTTCACTTGCAGGATTATGGTGATGACCAGTTTGGCTTGGCAAAAGAAGACTCCATTCTGCCACCTGCCACCACGCAGTGGGGAGAAAGTCCTTTTCAGACGTCTGATGAAGGTTGGGAGGAATTCCGGTAATGGAAGCCCTCATTCTCCCTGAAATATTGGATACCAGATATGCGGTTCCGTTTTCAGAACTTCTGAAAAAACAGGAGGGCGCCTTTCTTCTGGATGGAGAGAGTGTGCAGCGTGTTGGGGGACTCTGCTTTCAATTGCTGGTCTCCGCATTTGCGACTGCGCAGACGCTGGGCACGTCTTTTGAAATCAGAAACGTCTCCGATGAAATGAAAGAAAACCTTACCCTGCTTGGCGGAGATTTTCTTCTCAAAGGGGAAGGCGCAGCATGAATATTCTGGTTGTCGATGATTCCAGAACCATGCGGGATCTGGTTAGTCGTGAGCTTCGCGGAGGCGGATACGACGTCGAAACGGCTGAAGACGGCGTGGATGCTCTGGAAAAGATCAAGGGATTTTCCCCTGCCGTTATCATAACGGATCTGAACATGCCGCGTATGAACGGGCTGGAACTGACGCAGGCCCTGCGTACTCGGGATGAAACGAAGTTTGTTCCGATCATTTTTCTGACGACGGAATCCGGTGACGAGCTTCGGCGTGCTGCGCGCGAGGCCGGAGCGACGGGATGGATCGTCAAGCCATTTGACGGCCCTAAACTGCTTGCGGCAGTCAGGCGGGTCAGCGCATGAGTGCGACAGAGTTTACGGATGATATGGATGCCATCCGACAGATTTTCTTTGACGAGTGCGACGAACAGCTCGCTCTCCTTGAAGAAGAACTGACGACGTTGAGCGATGAGCCGGAAGACAAAGAAAAGATCAACACGATCTTTCGGTGCGTTCATTCCATCAAAGGCGGAGCAGCGGCCTTTGGGATGGAGGAACTGGTAAAATTCTCCCATCTTTTTGAGAGTGTGCTTGACCTGTTTCGGTCAGGAGCCTTGTCCGTCACAACTGAGAGTATCGCGACGTTTTTAAAGTGTAAGGATGCTCTGTTCGATATCGTTACAGCTTTTAAAAATGAAGGGACGGCCTGTGAGGCTGCCTCCGATACTGTGGCTGAACTGGAGCGATATCTTGATTCAGGAGCGCCCGAACCGGAGCCGTCCCCCGAGGATGTGGAGATGGATGACATCTTCGGGATGGCGTTTGCGCCAGTCAAAATTGAAATCGAGGCGCCGGTCGACCAGCGGTTTTCAATTTCCCTGAGAGTAACGACTGAGTTTTACGAGCGCGGCGATGATGTCCGGAATATTCTGATCGCATTGAAGGGACTGGGGGCGCTTCAGGTTGAAGTGGATACTGACGCGGTTCCACTGATTGGCGATATTTCACCTGAACGGAGTTATCTGACGTGGAATCTCCTGATGGAAACTCAGAAGTCGCGTGGTGAGGTCGAGGAAATTTTCGAATGGTCCGGAGACGATCTTCAAGCGACGGTTACGCTCATAGCTGACAATGTTGCTGACGGTCCCGCATCTCTGCCTGTGGAGATTGAAGAAAAAATAGACCTTCAGATCAAGAAGCCTGCTGAGCGCAAGGAATCCGCGACTGTCCGTGTCGACATCCAGCGGATCGACAAGCTCGTCGATCTGATTGGGGAGCTGGTGATCAATCAGGGTGCCATCCAATCACAGATGCGGCGTAACAAGGTTCACGGAGATTCTGTTCTGGGAAATGTCGTGACGGCGCAGGAGCAGCTTATTCACGAGCTTCAGGAAAACGTCATCACCATGCGGGCCTATCCGATCAAAACCGTTTTTCAGAAGCTGGGTCGGGTCGTCCGCGAGACGGCAAGGCTTACGGAAAAGCATGTTCGGCTTGTGCTGGAGGGAGAAGACACTGAGGTGGATCGTTCCATTCTCGAAAAGCTGTCCGACCCTCTGACGCATATGGTCCGTAATGCGATTGATCATGGTATCGAAAGTCCCCAGGCCAGATCGCTGGCTGGCAAGGATCCGGAAGGGCTGCTCAGACTTCGGGCGTTTCAGCGCTCTGGGCGGATTATTGTCGAAATTCAGGATGATGGCGCTGGTCTGGATGCCGACAGGATTTACGAAAAAGCGCTTGAAAAAAAGATTATTGAAAGAGGTCAAAGACTGGATCGGGAAGAAATTTATTCCCTGATTTTTGAGCCCGGTTTCTCTACTGTTGCCGAAGTCACCGATGTTTCGGGGCGCGGCGTGGGAATGGACGTGGTCAAGCAGAGTCTTCAGCAGATCAACGGGAGGATTTTTATTAGCTCTGCTAAAGGAAAGGGGACAACGTTTTCGATTTCACTGCCGTTTACGTTGTCAGTTATTGAAGGAATTATTTTCAAGGCCGAAGGCCAGGATTTTGTAATTCCGGTCAATAATGTCCTTGAGACAATCATATTCGACGCGAAAAAAGCTTTTCATGTTGGAGAAGGGAAATACGGATATCCTTATCGGGACGGCTATTTATCCGTGATTTATGCCTCTGATATTATTGGAGCGTCTTCTGATGGACTGAATCAGAAGATATGCTTTGTCATTGAGAATGAAAACGAAGAAAAACTTGCATTTATTGTTGATAAAATCATTGATCATTCAAGGTTTGTAGTAAAGAATCTTGAAGACAACTATAGAAAAATCGCCTGCTTTTCAACAGCGACCATTCTTGGGGATGGGAACGTGGCATTTATTCTGGACGTTGAATTTCTCTTTGGTGAGCTTCTGAGAAAACGGGAAGGTTCGTTGGAGGAAAGGGTATGATCATGGAAAAAGCTCTGGTCTTTTCCTTGGGGAGCCAGGAATTTTCTGTTCAGATTTCTGCCGTGAAGGAAATCAAGGAATGGGCGAAAGCGACGCCTTTTCCGGCAGCTCCGGCTTTTGTGGAAGGAGTGGTCAATGTCCGCGGTTCCGTGATCCCGCTTGTGAACATGGCCCAGATGATGGGGGTTTCTGATGATAACGATGAAAAAAAGGCCATTATTTTTCTGAAAGACGACAAGAAGATTATTGGTTTTTCGGTTTCGAATGTGACGGATATCTCGGATATTGACGAAGAAGACTTCCGACCCCTTCCAGAGCTTTCCAGCGATAATCTCAAATACTATTCAAACGGCATTCTGTCCTTGGGAGGGCGTCTGGTTTTTTCTGTGAATGTGGCCTCGCTGTTCGAAGGAAGTTTACAATGACAGTGATGGAACTTCGGGACCAACAGGAGATATCGGACGAAAATTTCCGGATTATTGCAGGGATTGCCAAGACATCTGCTGGAATTTCTCTATCGGATAAGAAGAAAAGTCTTGTCTATTCGAGAATTTCACGCCGTGTCCGGCAGGAAGGGTTTGGCTCTTTTGATGAGTATTGTGATTTTCTGGTAAGTGGCGCTGGAGTTAATGAAAGAAATCATCTTGTTTCGGCGCTGACGACAAACGTTACCAGCTTTTATCGGGAAAAGCATCATTTTGCGTATCTGGAGCAGTTACTGCGCCAGAAATTATACTCGCGCATTGAACGTGGCGAGGAACTCAGGATCTGGTCGGCGGCCTGTTCGAGCGGTGAAGAAGCCTATTCCATCGCTATGACAGTCTTGAAGTGTCTGTCTGGTATTTCGGGACTGAAAGCAAAGATTCTGGCGACAGATATTGATGCCGACATCCTCAGTCAGGCCAAGCTGGGCAGTTATAATTCTGTGGAAGCGGAAGCCTTGTTTGAGGCCGGCGTGCTGTCGTTCTGTCGGCTCGAAAGCAATCGGGTCGTCATGTCTGAAAGAATTCGGGACATGATTCGGTTTCGCCGCCTCAATCTGGTGGAGCCATGGCCGTTTTCATCTCGGTTTCACGCCATTTTCTGCAGGAATGTCGCGATTTATTTCGAGCGGGAAACTCAGGACAGGCTCTGGGGCAATCTCTCGGCGCGCATTTTTCCAGGTGGTGAGCTTTATCTGGGACATTCGGAACGTATTGCTCATCCCGAACGCTTTGGAATGGAAAGCATTGGGTATAATGCCTATCGCAAGGTTTCGACCGGAGAGATGTCTCCATGAGCGGTTCAAAGCCTTTGACAGTCGTTGTCGTCGACGACTCTCTGACAACGCGGGCGCTGATCGCGGCGGCTCTCAAACGTGATCCCCGCGTCAAGGTTGTTGGGACGGCTGGAACGCCTTTTGAGGCACGCGATCTGATCGTGCGGCTGAATCCTGATGTGCTGACGCTTGATTACGAAATGCCGTCCATGAATGGATTGCAGTTTCTCGAAAAGATCATGCGGTTGCGCCCGATGCCTGTGGTGATGGTGTCGGGTCGTCTCTCCAGTCATCAAGGGCTGGTGGAGCAGGCGCTCCGGATGGGGGCTGCCGAGTGGTATTCGAAAATGGCGCTCGGGAGCGGAGAGGAGCCCTTTGCCGGGTTGGGAGACGCGATTGTTCGAGCAGGCGCCACAAAAGGGCAACCTGCCGTATCGGTAGGTGGGAGTTTGGGAGCCAGAGTGATGGCTGCCACGAAAACCGGAACTGTCGTTGGCATCGGTGCCTCGACCGGTGGCGTGGAAGCTCTAACGGATGTGCTCGAGCATTTTCCGAAGGATTGCCCCGCGACAGTCATCGTGCAGCATATGCCAAAGCAGTTTTCCGAGAGCTTTGCGCGCCGTTTGGACAGGGTTGTGAAACCTGACGTCAGGCTGGCGGAAGAGGGCGATGTGCTGAAGCCGGGTGTTGTGTATGTCGCGCCCGGTGGGGGGCGTCATCTGCGTATCAGGGGTGGGGCGCGCCCCGGTGAGTATGTCTGCCAACTGGTAACGGCGCCTCCCGTTAACGGGCATCGGCCATCAGTGGACGAACTGTTTTATTCTCTTGCCGCCACAGTGGGGAAAAATGCTGTGGGCGTCATCCTGACCGGGATGGAGTGCGATGGCGCGCAGGGTCTGCTGGCCATGCGTCATGCCGGTGCCTGTACGATCGGTCAGGACCGGGCAAGTTCTGTCATCTATGGCATGCCACGCGCTGCTTTTGAACTGGGTGCGGTGGACACGCAGCTTCCGCTATCCGCCATTGGCCCCGCTATTCTCAATCTTTGTGAACGCCGTTCTCTGGAGACGTATCCATGATTTCCGCATCTTCCATGTCCGTGCTCCTTGTGGACGACCAGACCTCTATCCGTTCGATCCTGCGCAATACGCTTGCCCAGATCGGTTTTGTGCAGATTGCCGGTGTCCGCAACGGGGTGGAAGCTCTGGAGCATCTGAAGAGCAATTCGGTTCATCTTATCATTTCGGACTTCAACATGCCGGACATGGACGGGCTTGAGCTTTTGAAGGCTGTCAGGAGCAATGCGCGAACTGCGAAAACAGGTTTCATCATGTTGACCGGGCAAGCGAGCAAGGAACTGGTGCAGCAGGCGATCGCGGAGGGCGTGAATAATTTCCTTGCCAAGCCTTTTACGGCCAGCTCGCTTAAATCCCGCATCGAAGCTGTTTTCGGACCGATCTGCGGTGCTTGAGGCTTCGAAGGGACTTCCGTTGCCTCAGGTCCTTGAAGGGCTTGGGGTACAGCTCGCCATCAGTCTTCAGGAACTGCGCAGACTGGAGACCGTCTGTCTGAAGGCGCTTCTGGGAGAAAATCCTCTGGAGTTGCAGGATTTCGACAGGATCGCCCAGGTTCTGGATCAGGTGGCGAGCTGCTGTGAAGGGCTGAGCCGTGAGCCTGAGGTAGAGACTGTGCAGGTTCAGCGGTCAGTTGTGGACAGTTTGACGATGGGAGAGATCCGTCAGCGTCTGCTGGCGGAAGCCCCCCAACCGGCAGTAAGTTCCGGAGAGGTTGAACTCTTCTGAGGGATCAGCTTGGTGTGCTGGCATCCTGCGGGTTGGAGCGGATCATGGTGCGCTGTTTCTGCAGGCCGTGAATAATCTGTTCGACGTCCTGAGGGCCGAAGACAACGCCAACCGGTCCATAGGCCGGATGCTGGAACGCCAGCATTGATCCTTCGGTCAGGGCGTCGATCTGAAGAGCCCAGTTTGTGGTGTAGACCGGCGTGAAGCGCGCGCCTGCAATGGGGGCTGGCGGGCGTTTTTCGATCAGGGCGGCATGAGCCAGACCCAGGCTTGTGATCAATTGGGACAACTGGGTCTCGTCCAGAGACAGGCTGCCTGAAACGCCGCTGCCTTCAAGAAAGGACAGGATGGCTGTCTTGCCATCTTCTGAACGTGTGACCTGCATGCGTGGGGCTGTCATGATGTTCGACTCCCTGCTCGGTTGTGATGTGATCAGGTTGAAGACCCAGTGTGATGGAAGCCTCCGGCCCATGTCCACCAATTCAGACGCGCGCTCTGTTCGTTCAGGATCCGTGCGGCATCCTTAGCGCTGTCGGGATTTGGGAAAATCCCGAAGCAGGTGGCGCCTGAACCGCTCATACGCGCGAGAAGACACTCGGGAAGGCTGCCGATGGACGCCAGAACAGTGCCGATCACCGGGCATTGTGAAAGGGCCGGAGCCTGAAGGTCGTTGGTTGTGGCGTTCAGGTCAGCGACCATGGCTTCTGCGCTGTCCCAGCGGGTGGGCAGGAAGGCTTGAGGCCGCTCCGTAATGCCGCCGCCCGCGGCGAAGGCCCGGAAGACCTCGGGTGTCGAAACGCCGACGCCGGGATTGACGAGCAGGAGGCCCGCATCAGGCAGAACCGGGGCCGGTGCGAGGATTTCTCCAATCCCCTGCATCCGAGCCGGACGCTGCGCGATACAGACGGGAACGTCTGCGCCCAGTTTTTCGGCGATCGGAAAGAGTGTGGCCTGATCCGCGTTCCATTCGCGGGCCAGCAGGCGCAGCGTTGCTGCGGCGTCCGCAGAACCGCCGCCGATACCGGAAGAGACGGGCAGATTCTTTTCCAGCTTCAGACGAAAGGATTCGGTCAGGCCATTAAATGCTGTGCCGGCCTTGGCCTGAAGGGCGCGGGCGGCGCGTAGCACGAGGTTCTGATCGTCCGCTTCCAGCCCTTGGCCGAAGGGGCCGTCGATCGTCAGCGACATCATATCGGCGGGGCCTTCAAGCGTGATGCGGTCTGCGGCGCCTGCGAAAACCGCGAGGCTGTCGAGCAGGTGGTATCCGTCGTCGCGTCGGCCGGTGATGTGCAGGAACAGGTTGATTTTGGCGTGTGCTGTGGCTTGGGGGGCGTCTGGGAAGGTCATGGTTTCTGTTCGAAAGCTGCGAGATGGGGGCCGCCGTTCTGGAGCGCCTGCATCAGAAGGGCGCGGTCCTGCGGCTGGGGGTTGTCGTCGAGGGACTGGTTCCACTGGTCCTGTGCCTCGGTGTGCCGTCCGAGATACCAGTAGGCGACGCCGAGATGGTAGCCGATTTCGGCATCGCCGGGCGCGTGTTCGGCAGCTTGTACAAGCATGGGGAGCGCGGTTTTGAGGTCTGCGCGGTATTTGAGAAGCGCCCAGGCGTAGCTGTCCTGAATGGACGCATCCGCGGGTTGAAGATCAACGGCTTTTTTTAGCATGGCGAGAGACTGCGCCTGATTGGCGTTATGCTCGATATTGGCATAGCCGACGAAGTTCAGGACTTCAGGCTGGTCTGGGGCGAGTTCCAGCGCATGTTTCATGTCGTCCTGCACCATCGGCCAGTTGCCGCTTTCCTGAGCGGCCATCGCGCGGCCCAGCAGGATGGGCCAGAGGATTTCTTTGCGGGGTGGGGAGGCCTTGAGCGCGCGGGTATAAAGGGCGATGGCGTCTGTATGATGGCCGCGCTGGTCTTCGACTTCGGCAAGCTGGATCAGGAATTCCGGATTCTCGGGACGTAGGACGAGAGCGCGGTGCAGGGCATCGGCTTCCTGTGCGAGGTCTCCTGAGCGCAGGGCAAGGTTGATCCGTTCCTGTGCGGCCAGGGCGGCAAGGGGATCGGACGGGGAAATGCTGTTTAGTTCGGCGAGGCCGCTGGTGATCTGGTTGGCTTCGCGGAAAGTATCAGCCAGAAAGATGCGTGCGAGTGTCAGGCCGGGATCGAGGAAAATGGCCTGTTGCAGGGCGATGATGGCTGGATCGCGTGGAATGCCGTCCTGCTGGATGGCGTCCGTAATCATGAGGGCCATCTGAAGATTGAGAACGGCCCCGCCGAGTGCCGGCGTTGGTTTTTTAAGGTTTTGAAGATCCTGCTGAATCGGGTCGATGACGAGGGCGGCCAGCGGAGAGGTCACGCCCAGAGCGGCGACGGCGTCGCTGGCCTCCTTGTGGTGGCCGTGCCGTTCGAGCCAGCCGCCATAGAGCTGCGCGTAGAGGATCTGGAGCGTCAGTGGATCTCCGGACGCGTTTCCTGTGCGGTGATAGAGCTGTCCGGCGAGTAGGGGAGTGGGCAGGTGTTCCGCGACCATGGCTGCGTGCAGAAGATAGAGCCTGCGGGTCGCCGGTTGACCTGCGGCTTCTGCCAGCAAGTTCAGGGCCTTGTCGGGGTGGCCCTCGGCGGCGAGGCTCCAGCCCATAAGGACAGGTGCTGCAATTGTGACAAGCGGACCGTGATGGGGACTTCGGGTGAGGATGCGGCGCATCGCGGCCCAGTCCTGCCGGGCGAAGGCGTCCTGCGCGAGAATGAGGGTGCCGATATCGCTGCCGGCGCCCTGATCGGGCAGGGCGGTGGCGAGTTTGACGGCTTCGGTCTGATGACCGGCCATGGCGGCATAACGCAGGGCGTCGTGTTGTAGCTGAAGGTTATGCGGTGCGAGCGGCAGGGCATGGGAGAGGGCCAGATTGGCGGCGGGAACGTCTCCGCGTTCCATCATGACCGTTGCCGCCAGCATCCAGCCGGTCAGGGAATTTTCCGGATTGACGGTGGGCTTTATGGTGGGAGGCAGGGCGGCCAGCGCGCTCCCTGTCAGGCCGCTGCCCAGCGCGAGAGCGGGAAGCACCAGACGGAGCGGGCGGGAAAATTCCTCGAATGATCTGGGCCAGCCGCGTGTGATCTGCATAATGGAAGAAACTCTAGCCCTCTTGAGGCTCCACGCCAACCGGCATCCCTTTGGGGTCTGTGTGGCGACGGAGTGAGAGGCCATCAGGACGGATCAACCATGACGCCCCCAGTCAGTGATGTGTCGGTAGTTTTGAGCCGGGCCGATCTGCTGGCCGCGCTTCAGCTCCAGTATGACTGGGGTGTGGACGAGGCCCTGTGTGAAATGCCGGTGGACCGTCTGGCCGAGGCGACGCCGCAACTGCCGCCGCGTGTCGGGACGGAGCGGCAGGATTTTGCGCAACATTTGCCTGAGGCTCTTTCGGGGGGCGACGGAGCGCGCCGGATGCCTGCTGCGAAGGCGGGTAGTGCGTCGGCGAGCGGGCTGTCCGCGCGGGCGGTGGAAGAAGCGCCGGATCTGCCGACACTGATGCGCCTGACCGAAGCGCCAGGCGATCTGTTTCTGGCCCGAACCGCCACGCATCGGTTGGAGCCGGTTTTCGTCGAAGGCGCGCCATTCATGCTGATCGGCGAGGCGCCCGATGCGGATGAGGACCGTTCTGGCACGTTGTTTGCAGGCGAGGGCGGGGCATTGCTGGAGAAAATGCTGCGGTCTGCGGGACTGGAGCGCGGGGGGATTTCGATGGCGCCCGCCTTGCCATGGCGTCCGCCCGGCGGGCGAACACCGAGTGATGCGGAGATGCAGGCCTGTCTTCCGCTCTTGTTGCGGACTATTGCCCTGTGTCGGCCGGGGTTTCTGGTGACGATGGGGGTGACGCCGCTCAAGATGCTGGTAGGTCCGGATGCTGCTGTCGGGCGAATGCGGGGGCGGTGGACGGACGTATCGGTTCCGGGGCTTGCGACTCCGGTGCCACTTCTGCCGATGCGGCACCCTCTGCAACTGCGGGCAAGCGCGGCTGCGCGGCGGAATGCCTGGCAGGATCTGCTGATTCTGATGGAGAAACTCTCTCCAGAAGAATGAGGACTAATTGGGTACAACTACTACCGTTAAAAAACTTCGGAAAAACGTAAAAAAACGCGCGATGACAGGTGTTTGCCACTGGATTGTTTTGGGGTTGGGTTATATCATTGCCCAGTCCAAGGATGTGTAGAACTTAACAAGTTCTTGCCAAGGCCCTGCAAAGCGGGTAGCAACCCGCTGCTATGCGAAGGACACCCCCTTTCATTTCAGGCAGTAGCGCTCGAGCTTTGCTCGTCAGCGTACTGATTCTGGCCGGTGGCTCACTGTCTCCGGCGCGTGCGGACAGCACACGCAACCTCAGCCCCCAGCCGGAACCGGCCGGGGATGAGACTGCGTTTGCCGAAGCCCGGCCGTCTCTGGGCGGGGATGGCGTTGTCTCGCTGCCCCATCCGCTGACGGCGGCCATGGCCAACCGCTATCGGCTGATCTTTCAAGCCCAGCGCGAAGGCAATTCCCGGATTGTTCAGGAACAGATGCGTCTGCTGACGGATCATATCCTGCTGCCGGATGTGCTGGCTGAGCGTTATCTTGCGCCGGGTGCGCATCCTGCGGCCGAACAGCTTCGGGAATGGCTGCATGACTATGCGTCCCAGCCCGATGCATCGAACATTCAGGCTCTTCTTTTGAAAATCGCGCTGCCGGGAACGGTGCAGATGCAGTCTTTCGTTCGTCCGCTTGCCGCTGATGCGCGGGCTGACGATATGAAGGGCGCGGTCGCTCCTGTTGATCCGCTGATGCATGCATTTGCTCGTAATTCGCTGCTGGACCGGACGGTTCAGGAACGGGTCCTGACGGGCGTGCGGGGGGCGGAAAGTGCGTTGCATCTCGTGGACATCACGCCGGGGATGAGCGCCCCTTACGCGGCGCAGCTTTACGGTGAGATTGCACTTGGTCTGCTGTCGCAGGGGGAAACCCTTGCGGCGTTGCGGAATGCAAGTGCTGGATTTGGTCGTGGGGACCATCAGGTTGGGCTGCCCGCCTATGTTGCCGGGCTTGCTGCCTGGCGCGAGGGGCATGTCGAGGCGGCCTATGACCTGTTCCAGTCTGCGGCCAATGCGCCTGTGACGGCGCTGGAAATCCGTGCGGCTGCCGCGTTCTGGGCAGCACGGGCTGAGGGACGGCGTCATGACATGGCGGGTTATGTGAAGTGGCTGCATCGCGCTGCCACGCATCACGAAACCTTCTATGGCATGCTGGCGTCCCAGACGCTGGAACTTGGGCGTCATGGCCATGCGCGTCTGCCCGGTGGGCGGATTGAGGTCACGCTGCATGATCCGGTGCCTGTACTTGCGGAAATTGATGTCGAGGCTGTGGGCGCCCTGCCGCAGGGGCGTCAGCTTTTTGCACTGCTCCAGATCGGCGAACGGATGCGGGCCGAAAACCTGATCCGACGTATGTGGGTGGATGTCGCCTCCGACAGCGCGCGGTCGCGGTCGCTTCAGCTGGTTGCTCAGGCGGCGGGTTATGAGGATCTGTCCGAGCAGCTTGCCTCTCTGGTCATGCATCGGGAATCTGAGGTGACGCCGCCAACACCGCTCCCTCTGCCCGCCCTGAAACCCAGTCATGGTTTTCGGATGAACCCCGCGCTGGTCTACGCGCTGACGCGGGTGGAATCCAATTTCGATCCGTCGGCGACGTCAGGGGCCGGGGCGCATGGTCTGATGCAGATCCGCCCGGTGACGGCGAGTTTCGTCACCACGTCGCACATGACGTATGACTCGCATGGGGTGGCGGTGATTCCGGTGGCGCCTGATATGGTCAGCCGTCTGCACAATCCGTCTTCCAATCTGGAGATCGGGCAGCTTTATGTGCTGTATCTGGCGAACCAGTCGAGCCGTGTTGCGACGGTAACACCTCCCGAAGGTGGCGATCTGGTTCGGGTTCTGGCGTCCTATAACGCCGGGCCGGGGGCGATTGCGCGCTGGGAAGGCGCGCAGAAGGCGGACATGCATGATCCGCTGTTCTTCATGGAAACGCTGCCGAATAACGAGACGCGCGATTATGTCCATCGCGCCCTGACCTATACGTGGCTGTATGCGCACCGTATGGGGCTGCCGTCTCCGTCCCTGAAGGCACTGACGCGTTCGGAATGGCCGTCTTTTGGGGAAGAACAGGCCATGGCGCATGAGCGCATGGCCCTGAACTAAGGTCCTTAAAGAAATTCGATCAGGGCGATGCCGCCTGCGATCAGGATCAGAGCGCCGAACAGAACGAGCGCCAGACGTTTTTCAATGAAATCGCGGATGGGTTCTCCGAACATCCGGAGCAGGGCGGCTTCGAGAAAGAAGCGTGCGCCCCGCGTGACGATGCTCGCGGCGATGAATGGCAGCAGTGGGAAATGCGCCGCTCCTGCCGCCAGCGTGACGAATTTGTAAGGAAGCGGGGTCAGGCCCTTGGCGAGGATGATCCAGACGCCATAGCGGCGGAACATCGCTTCCAGATTCAGGATGCGCTGGTCGGCATGATAGAAATGCGCGATCGGCATCCCGATATGTTTCATCAGGAACGCACCCAGCAGCCAGCCGATCAGTCCACCCACGATGCTGGCGGTCGTGCAGACAAATGCCAGAAACCATGCCCGTTCACGGTTGGCGAGCAGCATGGGGACGAGCATCAGGTCCACGGGCAATGGAAATACGGAAGATTCCGCCACGGCGACAACAATCAGCCACCAGACGGCACGCGGCGAGGCGGCCAGTTCGGTGATGCGGGTGTAGAGCAGTGTCAGCATGGTGGTCTGATCTTCCTGTAAAAACGTGCGTACTGTCCTACCCGGCCTGCGGGAGCTTGCAAATCCGTAACTCTGTGCAACATGTGTTTCGGTAAACGAACGGCTATAGGACGTGGAACCGTTCTTCCGGAGTATTGCCGTTTCATGGACAACACCCCTGCGCCGTTTCAGCGTTATTCCCTTGTGGCCAGACTGTTTCACTGGAGCATGGCGGCCATCATCATTCCGCTGTGGCTGCTGGGGTTTTATGTGGGGCGGATCATGCCGCATGCGGCAACGCCCCAGAAGGCATTCTTGCTGTTGATCCATAAGGAAATCGGGCCGTTCATCATCATCCTGACGGTTTTGCGGCTTGTCTGGCGGGCAACACACCGGCCGCCCACGATGTCATCGGATATTCCGGAAGAGGAGCGTCTGGCGGTGCAGGTCGGGCATTTTGCGCTTTACGCGATGATGCTGGTGGTGCCGCTGACGGGATGGGTCCGGAGTTCGGTGCACGGGTTGCCGATCCCTATGATGTGGGTCGTCGATCTGCCGCCATTGGCCCACAAGGCGCCCGTGTTCGTGCCGCTGGTGAATGTGTTGCACCAGTTCTCGTCATGGATTCTGGGGGTGTTGATTGCCGGGCATGGCATTGCGGCTCTGCTGCATCGTTATGGTCGCAGGGATACGGTTATGAACCGGATGCTCTGAGAACCGGCATGTCATGAAAAAGCCTCTGTCCGAGTGCTCGGACAGGGGCTTTTTTTGTGGGGAGACGCTCCGGTTTATTTCGGGGCAGCGGGCTGCTGGGCCGGGAAGGGGGTGGGTTTCAGCACCGGGCGCGGGTGGTCAGCCATATCCTTGCGCAGCCATGTGAGGGCGGCGTCGAGCTGCTGGTCCTGTCCGTTGAAGGTGGCAACCGGCATGTTCTCGACTTCAATGTCCGGAGAGACGCCCTTGTTCTCGACCAGCCATTGTCCGTTCAGGTCGAAATAAGGATTTTCGGCTGTGCGGGCATTGCCGTTGTCGATCAGGCGGTCTCCGTCCGAGAGCCATACGCCCGCGCCTGCGGTTCGCTCGCCCAGCAGCGGGGCGATATGCAGGGACTTGATGCCCTGCGAGAAGGTCTCGCCGTCCGAATAGGTCATTTCATCGGACAGGACGATCAGACGCCCCTGAAAAGACTGCTGCATATCCACCGACGGTGCATTGCCGTAGCGGCCCCAGAACATCCACGGGCGACGCATGAGCTGGGTGAGAACCCAGCTGTCGATATTGCCGCCCGTGTTGCCACGGACGTCCACAATCAGGCCGTCCTTGTCGATATTGGCATAGAACTCGCGGGCAAACGCTTCCATGTCGTCGCCGACCATGGATTGCAGATGCAGATAACCGACGCGGCCGTGGCTGGCGCGATCGACGATATCCGCGCGGCTGACCTCCCAGTCGCGCGCGCGCAGGTCACGCTCCTTCATATAAGAGACGGGCGTCACAATGATCTTGTGGTCTTTCCCGCCGCGCGAGAGCGTCAGGAGAACCTGCTTTCCGGCCTGATCGGCAAGAAGGGAGCCGAGGTCGGGCTGGCCTGCGGTTGGCTGGCCGTTGATTGCGATGATGAGATCGCCGTTCCGGGCGTCCACGCCGGGGGCGGCCAGCGGGGACTGCTGATCGGGGAGGTCGCGGTCGCCCTGATAGATGTGGTCGATCCGGAAGCCCTTGTCCTCATGGGTCAGATGCGCGCCGAGACCGGCAATGAGACTGGACGCGGGCTGGTCGAAGGTCGTGGGCGCGTGGAGTTGCGAGTGCATGGCGCCGATTTCCGCAACCATCTGGCCGAGCAGATCATCGAGATCCGCACGGTCTCCGAGACGGTCCACGAGCGGGGCGAAATGGGCACGCACAGCTTTCCAATCCACGCCGTGCAGGTCACGGTCATAGTAGTGGTCGCGGTGCAGGCGCCAAGCATCCACGAATTCGTCCGACCATTCCTGTCCGGGGTCGATCCGCAGGCGCAGATGGTCGAGGTCGATCTTCTTGCCGTCCAGTTCCTTGGGCTGCTTCTCGCCCGTGGGCGTCAGGAGCAGTTCCGGCGCGTTTTTGCCGCGACGGCTGAGGGTCAGGAGTGTTTTGCCGTCAGGCGTGATGTCGAAGCCCGAGATTTTGGCCGCGTAGATTTCGATCTTGTGGTCGGTATTATCGATATGGATCGACTTCAGATCGCCCGGACCATCGCCTGAGCCGGAATTGTCGATCGTGAACAGATAGTCGTCCGAAACGCCGAGGCCTTCATAGTCTCCGGCCGGAACCGGAGCCTGATAGAGACGTGTGGCGATCCCGGCCCATTCGATGGCGGGAAGGGATTTTTTCTTGTCGCCGTCTTTCTTCTTGTCGTCCTTTTTATCGGTGTCGGGCTTCTTGTCCGTCGGGTCCAGCTCGGTTGCGGGCTGGAACGGGAAACGTTCGCCGGACTGGAGGGCGAGGGCGTAGAGTCCTGTGCGTTTCGGGAAGGCCGGTCCGATATTGCGGTCTCCCCAAGGTGAGCCGTTGGCGAGCGAGAACGTGCGGTCGGACAGGAACCACAGCCATTTGCCATCCGGGGAGAAGCTGGGCGTATAGGATTCGTAGCGCCCGTCCGTCACCCAGTTCGACTGGCCGGTGGCGGGGACGTAAAGGGCGATCTGCCGACGCAGGTTCGTGCCGCGTGTGCGGACATAGGCCAGAACATGTCCATCCGGGGACCACGAGACGGAATCAAAGACGTTGGTGCCGTCCAGCGTGGCGTTATCGACCAGCTTGTCGGCCTTGGTGGACAGGTCCGTCAGCCAGAGGCGGCCCAGAAGGTCGGTATGGGCGGCGTATTTGCCATCCGGGGAAAGAGATAGTGCGACGGGTTCGGTGGAGGACGGCTGGGTGATGGCCTCGCCCTTGCCGCTGCCATCGGCTGCAAAGCGCCACAGGGCGGAATCGCCGCCCGCATCGCTGAAGGCAATGACGGATTTGCCGTCTGGCGTGATCTGCGCGAGACGCAGGCGGACGTTATCGGGGGTGGCGAGAACGACGACGCGGCGGGGCGAGGCCCCGGCGACCACGACATGACCGCGCATGGTGAAGGCGGCGGCATCGCCCTTGGGGGAAATGGTCGAGGACGTCAGGAAGCGCGTCGGCTTTTCCAGCCAGTACGGGCTGCGGGGCAGGTTGTCGGAGGTCAGATCGACTTTGACGGGAGTGGTCTCACCGCTGGCCAGATTGAAATCGAACAGGTCCGCGCCTTTGCGCAGGACGATGTGATCGCCGGAAATGGCGGCTTCGAGAACGCTGTAATCCGTGAAATGGGTGAGCTGTTTCGCGTCCGAACCGTCGGTGGCGAGGCTCCACAGATTGTAGCGGCCGTTCTCGTCGGAAATGACGATCAGGCGGTCGCGCCAGGGCATCGGGCGGATCAGGTTAGCGTCACGCGTGCCGATGCGCTCGGCTTCCTTGCCGTTCTGAAGATCGAAGCGCCAGAGCTGGGACAGGGCGCCGCCGCGATAGGCGCGCATGTGATCGCCGGTCGTGGCGAGGCCGAAGCGGACAGCATAAAGCCAGCGTCCGTCCGGGCTGAGCGCGGCATCATTCGCGCCGGAAAGCGGGAAGACGCGCGTTGCACCGGTTTTCGGATCAATGGCGGAGACGGTCTGGCTGTAATAGGGGCCGGTTGCGGCGGGGCTGGCATAAAGCACCCCGGCATGCGCGTCCCAGCCGATGATTTTCAGACGCGCAACGTTCTCGAATGTCAGACGGCGCGGCGTGCCGCCGTTGCGGGGCATGACATAGATTTCGGTCGGGCCGTCGAAATTGGCGGCGAAGGCGATCTGGGTGCCGTCGGGAGAAATGACGGGATGCGGGTCGATGGCATTCGCACCCTGCGGCACGGTCGTCAGGCGCTGGGCCTGCCCGCCCGCGAGGGGAACGCTCCAGACAGACTGTTCGGCGTTGAACAGGATGGTCTGGCCGGAAATCGAGGGCTCACGCAGATAGCCCGGCTCGGCCTGAGCAACGCCGAGCCCCAGCCCCATCAGGGCGGCGCAGGACAGGAGGGAATGTCTGAGCGAGGGACGTTGGGGCATGGCGATGATCTCGATATGAAACGAATATGATCAAGTCGTTTCATAAAGGTGTCATCGCGTCAAAGGCCCCCGGATGACATCCTGTTAAGATATAACATTTCTCTTAACCTACGGCGGCCTTGAGGCCCTGCCCGGCTGCGAGGGGGCACAGCGGCAGGCAGGCGAAAAGGCATGCTCCCAGCAGATCGAGGCTGGCGGCGGGGGAGGTGGCGAGTTGTCCGGCATAGGACGAGGCCGCGCCAAAAATCAGAACGGGTGTTGCCAGTGGCAGAACGAGCAGCGGGAGCAGAACGCCGCCACGCCGAGCGCCAAGCACGATCGAGGCTGCCATGCCGCCCAGAAGTGAGAGAGACATCGTACCCATCGCGAGACCGGCCAGCAGAAGCGGTAGTTCGGAACCTTTGACGCCGAGCATGATGCCGAGCGGGATGCTTGCAATCAGCAAAGGTAGGCCCGTCGTCAGCCAGTGCGCGGCCATTTTGGCGAAGGCCACGGCGGCGGGAGCCGGACCGGTCAGCATCAGCAGATCGAGAGAGCCGTCTTCGAGTTCGGCTCCGAACAGGCGGTCCAGCGGCAGGAGACAGGCCAGAAGCGCGCAGACCCAGATGATACCCGGCCCCATATGTCGCAGAAGGTCGGGCGAGGGGCCGAGGGCGAGCGGGAACAGGCTGCCACATAATATAAAGAAGAGCAGCGAGGCCAGCGTGTCGGCGCCGAAGCGGAACGCCAGACGGAGGTCACGGTCGATCAGGGCGAGAAAAGCGGTCATGACAGCCAGAAGGAGTCCACATGCGCGAGCGAGGGCAGTTCGTGCGAGCGGGTGTTGTCGAGGGGAAGGGGCACATGCGTCGTGACGATCATCGCACCGCCTCTGGCGCGATGGGCGGCCATGACGGCGCCGAGGCGTTCAATGCTGGCGACATCCAGCCCGACCGTTGGCTCATCGAGCAGCCAGAGCGGGGCGCCGGACAGCATGACGCGGGCGAAAGCAGCGCGGCGCTTCTGCCCGGAGGACAGCAGGCGCGCGGGAAGATCGGTCAGATGGGTAAGATCAAGGGCGTCAAGCGCGTCGGGCAGGCTGGTTGTCCCGAGTTTTTCGGCCAGAGCAAGGTTCTGCGCTAGCGTCAGGCCCGGCTTGAGGGCATCCTGATGGCCAAGCCACGCGAGGGCGCCATAACGCACGACGTCGCCTGAATCGGGACGGCGCAGGCCGGAGATCGTACGCAGAAGAGTGGATTTTCCGGCCCCGTTCGGCCCCGTAAGGATCATGGCGTCCCCGGCGTCCAGCGTCAGGGAGACGCCGTCTAGCACCAGCCGGTCCCCACGGAATACCGTGACGTCCTCGACATCGAGTAGGCGTCCGGGCGTAGGAGGTGGCGGAAAATCAGACGGGGTGGTCATTGAAAGGTCTCATGCGCGGGGTTCGGTTTTGTCCCGGTGTGTGTCTTTCTGTTTTAGAGACCCTGTGGGCGTCCTTCGCAAGGGCTGGCGTGGTGTCAGTGCGTGGGGAGGGCGGAATGTGATGATCGTATGAATTGTGCCGCGCGCTGCATTAAGGTCTCGATACCCGTGCTCAGGTCCGTTATGAGGGCTGCACGGTCGTGTGATCGTGCGTCTTTTTTCAAGGGTTTCCGGAACTGGCTGATCTGGTGCTGCAGGCGAGTGGTATCGCCAAATCTTTTGGTGGGAACGAGGTTCTGAAGGGCCTGTCGCTCGATGTGGAGCGCGGCGAACTGATCTCGATGATCGGGCCTTCGGGATGTGGCAAGTCCACGTTCCTGCGCTGCCTCAACTTTCTGGAGCATCCGGATGCAGGCTCTGTCCGCATCGAGGATGTGACGGTTGCATGCACGGGCAGGCACTGGAGCCGCGTCAACGAGGCCGAGGCCCATAAGCTGCGCGCGCATGTCGGCATGGTGTTTCAGGCCTTCAACCTGTTTCCCCATCGCACGGTGCTCGACAACGTCATGATGGCGCCGATCCAGGTCAAGAAGATGTCCCGGGATGAGGCGCAGTCCATTGCCTGCGAACTGCTGGAAAAGGTCGGCCTTGCCGCGACCAAGGACCGCTATCCGGACAGTCTTTCGGGCGGGCAGAAACAGCGCGCGGCCATTGCGCGCGCGCTCGCGATGAAGCCCTCCGTGATGCTGTATGACGAGCCGACTTCCGCGCTCGACCCCGAACTTTCAGAGGAAGTCCTGTCCGTGATGCGGGCGCTGGATGATGATGGCATGACGCAGCTTGTGGTGACGCATGACATGCGTTTTGCGCGTGCGGCTTCGGATCGTGTTCTGTTTGTCGAAGGCGGGGAAATCGTTGAGAGCGGTGATCCGGATCTGATGTTTGCCAACCCCAGAGAGGGACGCACACGCCAGTTCCTGCGGACGCTGCTGTGATGAAGAAAATTCTTGCGCTTGTGCTGGCTCTTGCGGTCAGCCCCGTTTCTGTCGCGCTGGCCGACGCGCCTGCTGCCGCGTCGCAGGATCTGCTCTGGGCGTCGGACGGTGAGGCGAATGTGCCTTACGTTTTCCACGATCCGGCCCATGAACCCCGAATGACCGGCTTTGAATATGAACTGGCCGATGCGATTGCCGAGCGTCTGCACCGCAAGGCGAAGTTTGTTCAGAACGACTGGGACGGTCTGATCCCCGGTCTGTCTCGCGGGTTGTACGGCATGGTGCTGGACGGCATCGAAATGACGCCCGAGCACAAGGCGGCCGTTCTGTTTTCGCGTCCGTATTATGTGACGAGCGAACGGATTATCGTTCGGCATGACCAGACCGGGCTGGACACGATGGAGGCCCTCAAGGGCCATACGGTCGGGACGATCAAGGACACGACGGCAGAGCGGATGTTGCGCCGGCAGGGTGGCTCAAACGTCCGGTCCTATGAAGAAGAGACGAATGCGTTCTCGGATCTGCGGAACGGGCGCCTGGATGCGATCCTGCTCGATGCGCCGATCGCGCTTTATTACGGCAGCATCTCGCCGGACATGAAGCTGGTGGGCGAGCCGATCGGCAGCATGGAATACGGGATTGCGTTCTCGCCCGAAAACCGGGAGTTGCGCGACCAGGTGGATGCGGCGCTGGGCGAGATCATCAAAGACGGGACGCTGCATCGCATTCTGGCGCGCTGGAACCTGTGGACGCCGCTGATGGCGAACTACACGGGCGACAACAGCCAGCCTGATATCGCACCGACGGAGTGGAACCGTTATCAGGAAGCCATGGCGAACACGACCGGCAGTGGTTGGCGCGTTCTGATGCGGCGTTATATCAGTTTCCTGCCGCTGATTGGGCAGGCGGCGCTGATGACGCTCGCGGTTTCGGCGCTGGCCATGGTTCTGGCCGTGGCACTTGGCCTTCTGCTCGCGCTGGCGCGGCATTATGGCGCGGCTCCGCTGCGGTTTGTTGCGGGCATTTATGTCGAGGTCGTGCGCGGGACGCCGCTTCTGATTCAGGTGCTGTTCATTTTCTATGGGTTGCCTGCCTTCGGGATCCGGCTGTCGCCTTTCGTGGCCGGTGTGATTTCGCTGGGTCTGAACTATGCGGCCTACGAAGCGGAAAACTATCGCGCCGGGCTTCTGTCCGTCCCGCGCGGGCAGATGGAAGCGGCGATTGCGCTGAACATGACGCACTGGCAGGCGTTGCGGCTCGTGATCGTGCCACAGGCGTTCCGGACGGTTGTGCCGGTCATGACCAATGACTTCATTTCGCTGCTCAAGGACAGTTCACTTGTCTCCGTCATTACGTTGACGGAGCTGAGCCAAACTTATGTCCGGCTGTCCTCGACCTATTACGATTATTTCGGAACGGGGATCATGGTCGGCATGGCGTATCTGCTGCTCGGACTGCCGTTCGTGCGGCTGGCGCGCATGGCGGAGCGGCGGCTGGGACGTGGGTTTTCGGGAGCCGGGCACCACTAAAATTGGATGCCCGAACTCTGTTCAGGACGGCTGGGGCGCGGATGGATCGTTGATGAGGGGCGGCACAAGCGTTGCCGTATTCAGTGTTCCGTCAAAGCCCTGACGCAGAACCCGTGACCAGCCGATCATCCACCGGTCCAGCGCGTCAATGAACTGGGAAGCCTCCGGGTTTTTGTGAACTGAGGCTTTGTTCCAGTATTGCGGCGGTGCCAGAAGCTGGCGCGATCCGCGTTCAATGGGCGCAACGAGTGTTTCGACCGTTTCGATGTGAGCGGTGCCTTTGCCTGCCGCTGCGGCATAATACCAGCCGACATTGATCATCAGACTCGGAACCGGAAAGCCGAGTGTGTGCATTCGGTTAAACGCGGCTGTGATGAATGGGTCACTGCTGACGCTCTGGTTTTCGAGGACGGCGTTGCTGGTGTAGCTGCATTCCTGTGAGACGCCGGGTTTGTCTGAAATATGCGCGGCGTAGTCACGGTCGTCATGGCAGGGGGTTTCGAGCTGTTCGGCCAGATCGGCCGGGACGGGCTGCTGTGTGGCGCGCACGACGATGACGCCCGAGACGACACCGCGATCGGTCCGGGCCAGAACCTGCTGGGAGAGTTCGCCATGTGCGCCGCTTCGGGCGGTCAGGATCGGATGCCAGTCTCCGGCCGGAAGCGGGAGGATGCGTCCGGCGATGGTGATGCTGCCGTGTTCGGTGATGCCCGGATCGGGAACGCCGATCTGGTCACCAAGGCCGGGCGCACCATTGGACTGTGCCCCCTGCGCGTCCGGCTGTGATGCGCCGGAAGCGGCGTTATCGGGTGCCGCGCCCGGCAGATGTCCCGGAAGCCACGGCATGGCCTTCTTGATCGCCGGGGTAGGGTAAAAGGCCGCCATGCCAAGCGCGCCGACCGTTACGATCACGCTGGTGCGCCACAGCGGCGCACGCCGCCAGAGCCGTCCGAATGCCGTCATGGATCAGTGACTCACCCGACCAAGCTGGACTTCGGTATCACTGGCGATTTCCGTAATGACGGTGCCGTCGTCCTGCGTGACGAGGCGGACACGCTTGGCGCCCTGCTGACGCGCGACGATCAGGCTTTCACTGACCATGTCCTCGATAGAGCGGACAAGATCGCGTGCGCTGGCACCGGTGCCGAGGTTCTTCTGTTTCATCATGACCTGAAACAGGACGCCCGCGTCGATCCCGCCGGTTTCCACATGCAGACCGTAGCCTTCGATCATGGCTTCGATTTCCAGTGCTGCGACGCGGGCGAGATCCAGACCACGCAGGGCACGGAAAATGAAAATCCGGTCCAGACGGTTGAGAACTTCGGGGGCGAAGCCGGATTTGCGCAGGGCCTCGACCGATTCGGCACGCATCTTCTCCGGCTCGTTGGCGAGGCGATCAGAGATTTCCGTCAGGGCTTCGGTGGCGATGTTGGACGTCAGCATGAAGATCGCGCGCGTGGTCGAGACCTGCTCGCCGGTGGAGGCCTCCGTGACGTGGCCATCATTCCATGCGGTCAGGAACTTCTTGAAGACGTCCGGATGGGCCTTCTCGATTTCGTCGAGCAGGACCACGGCGTCCGGATGGTCCTTGAGGCCGCCTGTGAGTTTGCCGAACGTGTCGGAGCCGACATAGCCCTTGGGCGAGCCGAAAAGCTGCGTTGCGGCATGGGCGCTGGACATCTGCGTCATGTCGAAATGCAGCAGGGGGCGTTCCATTTGCTTGGCCATCTGCTTGGCGAGATAGGTTTTGCCGGTACCAGGAGGGCCTGCGAGCAGGAAAATCCCCACGGGCTTGCCACGGACCTGAAGGGCCAGACGGCGCCGCATCTGCTGGGCGATATCTTCGCAGACCTGATCTTGTCCGATGACGCGGGCGCGAAGGGATGCGGCCAGTTCGTCGGCGTCGAGAACGGTTTCGCGCTGTTCGCGGGCCATGAGTTCTTCAAGGGCTCCGCGGTTCGTCAGACGGCTGAGAACATCCATGATGAGACCTTTCCTGCGGCGCAGTCCGCGACGCGCCAGTTTTTCGGCTGATGTTTCATACGCCAGCCCCGTGACTGCCAGAAGGGCGCTGATGCCTGCCAGCGGAAGATAGAAACGCCGCCCCCATTCGATGGCGGCCCACAGTCCGTTCAGCGACAGGTGTAGCATGACCGCGACCTGAATCACCGCCAGAATAAGGAAGGCGGCCATCATCAGCGGCATGGCCCGGTTGAGCATGGGCACGAGAGACTTGAACACCGGGCAGTTCCTTACTGGACGATCACATTGAGCAGGACGCGCTGGTCCAGCGTCGTCAGGGCAGGCAGGGCTTCGGGGCCAAGGGCTGTAAGGGCACCAACGATCAGGGCAGGCGCATGCGGGATACTGACCGGGGCGATGAGGATCTGTCCGGCTTCGACAATGGGGATGATGAGATGCTGGAACCTGCCGTTCAGGATCACGCGCTGTGTCAGGCCTGAGACCGTGACGTCAATGGTCTGACCGACGGCACCTGAAGCATCCAGAACCGGCATTTCCACGAGACGCATCTTGCCATCTTTTACGGCTGCCAGGATGCGGGCGCGGTCGGCCGGACTGAATCCACTCTTGGCAAGGGCGGCAGGGGCCTTTGCGGGAGGCAGCATTGAGAGCTGAACTGCGGCGGTCTGGGCGGTGGGGACGGCCGGGACGTTCTGGGACGGTGGGGCCACGGCGGCAGCAATGGGTGTGGCCGTATTATGCGTGTAGAAAAAAGCGCCGGCTCCGACTGTCAGGGCCGCGATCAGGCCACCTCCGCCCCACAGAGCCCGGCTCCGGGAAGCGGGATCGGCGGGCAGAGGCTGCGGGCGCGGTTCTGGACGGGGATCGGGCTGCACGGTCATTTCGAAACTATCTCACTCCTGACAGCGTCCGAAGACAAGGGCTTTCGAGGCATCGGAATGTAAACAAATCTTTCGACTCGCCGAATGGACAAGCTGTTCAGGAATAAAGGGATTTGCGTTCCTCTTGCGTCTTGAGGGGAGGTGACTTACATAAGGCACATTCCATTCATCTTCCGCTCATTTGGGGGGTGGCCCTGACGGGCCGCCTTTTTTGTCTTGTCTCAGCAGCACGCCTCTTCCGACATCGAACTGCCTCACCTTACGGGGCTGGAAGCCCGTATCGCGGAACGGATCGCGCCGACGCTGGCCGATCTGGGCTACGAACTCGTGCGTCTTTCGGTGCTGGGGCGTGATACTCCGACGATCCAGATCATGGCGGACCGTGCGAACGGCTCCCTGATTTCGGTGGAAGACTGTGAGCAGATCAGTCACGCCGTCGGCGCCATTCTGGACGTTGATGATCCGATCCCCGGCGCATGGATGCTGGAAGTGTCGTCCTCCGGGATCGACCGTCCGCTGACGCGCGCCAAGGACTGGGAACGATTCGCAGGGCATCTGGCGAAGGCGGAACTGGACGTGCCGCTCAATGGCCGTCGCCGGTTCTCGGGGACTGTTATGGGTGCCCGGGACGGTAACGCCCTCATCCGTCTGGATGACGGAACCGAGGCGGTTCTGCCGCTGACGGATATCCGCAAGGCCCGTCTGGTCCTGACCGATGCGCTGATCGAGGCGAGCGCTGCTCTTGCAGGGCTCAATCCTGAAGGGGAAGATGGCGGCGAAGCGCGCCAGGCGCCCAAACTGAATCCGAAAAAGCCGGGAAAGAAGTGATGACCCGTCTCATGCTGGCTGGAGGTCCGATCTGATGGACACGTCTGTTACACGTCCCGAACTGCTGCTGGTTGCTGATGCAGTTTCCCGCGAGAAGAATATCGACCGCGAGGAAGTGCTCGAAGCGATGGAGCAGGCCATCCAGAAGGCTGGCCGTGCAAAGTACGGGCATGAAAAGGACATCCGCGCGACGATTGATCGCAAGAGCGGTGAGGTCCGTCTGAGCCGTTGGACCGAGGCGGTCGAGCAGGTCGAGAACGAAGACACGCAGATCCCGCTGCATATCGCCCGGAAGTTCCAGCCGGAAATCAAGGCTGGCGAGCATCTGGTCGATCCGCTACCGCCGATCGATTTCGGGCGCATTGCCGCACAGACGGCCAAGCAGGTCATCGTACAGCGCGTGCGCGAATATGAGCGCAAGCGCCAGTATAATGAGTTCAAGGACCGCGTAGGCGAGATCGTCAACGGGACCGTCAAGCGGACCGAGTACGGCAATCTCATGGTGGAAATCGGTCATACCGAAGCCCTGCTTCGTCGTGACGAGTTGATCCCCCGCGAATCTTTCCGCAACTCTGATCGCATCCGCGCCTATATCTATGACGTGCGTGACGAGCCGCGTGGCCCGCAGATTTTCCTGTCCCGTACGCATCCGGCCTTCCTTGCCAAACTGTTTGCGCAGGAAGTTCCGGAAATCTATGACGGGATCATCGAGATCAAGGCCGTGTCCCGTGACCCGGGATCGCGCGCCAAGATGGCCGTGATTTCGCGTGATGCCGCGATTGATCCGGTCGGTGCCTGCGTTGGTATGCGTGGCTCCCGCGTTCAGGCTGTCGTGGCCGAACTGCAGGGCGAAAAGATCGACATCATTCCCTGGAGCCCGCAGGCTGCGACGTTTGTCGTCAATGCGCTGGCGCCTGCTGAAGTCAGCAAGGTGGTGATGGATGAGGAAGCTGGCCGTGTTGAAGTCGTGGTGCCGGATGAGCAGCTTTCGCTGGCCATCGGTCGCCGTGGACAGAACGTGCGTCTGGCCAGCCAGCTGACCCGCTGGGACATCGACATTCTGACGGAGGCCGAGGAATCGGAGCGTCGTCAGGAAGAGTTCCGCAAGCGCTCCTCGCAGTTCGTCGAGGCGCTGGACGTCGACGACGTGATTGCAGGTCTGCTGGTGACGGAAGGCTTCCACTCCATCGAGGAACTGGCCTACACGGATCCGGGTGAGCTGAACGATATCGAAGGCTTTGACGAGAGCGTGGCTGAAGAGCTCATGCATCGCGCCAATGATTATCTGGCCAGCAAGGAGCAGGCTCTGGACGATCAGCGCAAGGCGCTGGGCGTTACGGATGACGTGGCCGAACTGGGCACCTTTACGAACCAGATGCTGGTGACGCTGGGTGAGAAGGGCGTGAAGACGCTCGACGATCTGGCGGATCTCGCAGGTGACGAACTGGTGGAGATCCTCGGTGACGAGGCTATCGACGAGGATGCCGCCAATGAGATCATCATGGCAGCCCGTGCACACTGGTTCGATGGCGAAGAAGCCGAATCGGTAAAAACGGAAAACGATGACGGGGAGTCGACCGACGTCTGATCTTTCTGATACTGATAATGGTCCCGTTCGTGGTGCTTTAGGGCGTCGCGGCTCGGAGCGGCGATGCCTCGTAACGCGAGAGCAGAAGCCGCCCGAAAGCATGATCCGCTTCGTGGTCAGCCCCGATAACCGGGTTGTCCCTGACCTCGCCGGAAAACTTCCGGGCCGGGGAATGTGGTTGAGTGCCAGCCGGGATGTGTTAGATAGCGCCCGAACACGACAGGCTTTCGCCAGAGCGGCAAAGGCTCAGGTGTCCGTACCGGAAAACCTTGCCGATCTTGTTGGCGGGGCTCTGGTACAGCGGATGCTGGATGCAGTCAGTCTGGCCCGGAGAGCCGGTCAGACGGTCTGCGGGTTTCAGAAATGCCGGGAGTGGCTTACTTCCGGCAGGGTAGGGGTGGTGATCCGTTCGGAAAGTGCAAGTCCGGACGAATTTTCCAGACTGGTGTCGGGCCGGCGTTCTCTGCCGGTTGTGACAGTTCCCGATCGGGTCCTGGAATCGGCGTTCAGCCGGGACCGGGCGGTCTATGCGGTGATGGCGCCCGGTGCGCTGGCACAGCGCCTGATCGCCGAACATGAGAGATTTTCGGGAGTGGCAGGACGTCCGCTCCCAGACCCTGAAGGGGTCAGTAAGGAACAGGCGGAACTATGAGCGACGGCAACGAGCGCAACCAGGACGGAAACAACACCCCATCACAGGGCGGCGAACAGACCAGAAGCAGCCGCCTGTCGCTTCGCCCCGCTGGACGGCCGGAGGTCGGGCGTACTGTGGATGCTGGCTCCGTGCGTCAGAGCTTCAGTCATGGCCGCTCCAAGGTCGTGCAGGTTGAAGTGCGTAAACCCAAGCGCAATGCTACTGGTCCAGGTGCCGGTGCAGCGGCCCGTGGTGGTCGGCCGGGTGGTCGTGCCCTGACGGCAGCCGAACTGGCCGCCCGCCAGCGTGCTCTGGAAGGGCAGCGTCAGGCTGCGGCTGAAGAAGCGGCACGGCGTGAAGAAGAAAAGATCCAGATCATGTCTGCCGCCGAGGCTGCGCGTCGCGCCGCTGAGGAAGAGCGTCTGATCGCCGAGCAGAAAGCGGCGGAAATCGCTGCTCTGAAGGAAAGCGAACAGCAGGCCGCACGGGAACAGGCTGCTGCCGAAGCTGCTGCACGTGCAGCGGAACAGGCTGCTGCTGAAGCTGCCGCCCGTGAAGCCGAGGAAGCCGAGCGTTCGGCTCCGCTGGACCCTCGTACGCATTCGACCGGCGGTGTGCAGCTTGCTGCCCCGGTTCAGCGTCTGCGTCCTCTGGCCGAACGGGCCATCATGCCGCCGCGTCCGGTTCAGCCGTCGCGTCCTGCACCCTCTGCTGCGCCTGCCGCGCGCAATAACGAAACACTTCATCTGCGTTCCGGCGCAGCCGCTGCTGGTGGTGACGACGAGCGTCGTCCTGCACCCCGTCGTACGGGTCCGGGGGCGCCTGCTGCACCGGCACGTCGTCCGTCGGCACCGTCCCGCAAGGCTGGTGGTAGCGACCGTCGCTCCGGGCGTATCGACGTTCGTGCTGCGATCGAAGGTGATGACGACAAGACGCGTTCGCTGGCTTCGGTCCGCCGTCAGCGCGATCGCGAGCGTCGTCAGGCCGAACTGGAGCGTCTGCGTTCCGATCAGGTCCGCGTCGTGCGTGATGTCATCGTGCCGGAAACCATCACGGTGGCCGAACTGGCCAACCGTATGGCGTCCCGTCAGGGTGAAGTCATCAAGGCACTCATGAAAATGGGCGTCATGGCGACAGCTGCGCAGAGCATCGACGGCGACACGGCCGAGCTGGTGGTCGAGGAATTCGGCCATCGCATCAAGCGTGTCTCCGAGAGCGACGTCGAAATCGGCATCGAAGGCGTGGAAGACAGCGCCGACGAGCTGCTGCCGCGCGCTCCGGTCGTGACGGTCAT
Organism: Gluconobacter sp. Dm-74; assembly: GCF_018256135.1. Lineage (NCBI taxonomy): Bacteria > Pseudomonadati > Pseudomonadota > Alphaproteobacteria > Acetobacterales > Acetobacteraceae > Gluconobacter > Gluconobacter sp. Dm-74. Next base: position 137,263 of record NZ_JAERLX010000001.1, read on the forward strand.
GGGTCATGTCGATCACGGCAAGACCTCCCTGCTCGACGCGCTGCGCACCACGGATGTGGCGGCGAGCGAGGCCGGTGGCATCACGCAGCATATCGGCGCGTATCAGATCACGGCTCCGTCGGGGAAGAAAATCACCTTCATCGACACGCCGGGTCATGAGGCCTTCACCTCCATGCGTGCCCGTGGCGCGTCCGTCACCGATATCGTGGTGCTGGTCGTGGCAGCCGATGACGGTGTGATGCCGCAGACGATCGAAGCCATCAAGCATGCCAAGGCGGCTAATGCTCCGATCATCGTGGCGATCAACAAGATCGACAAGCCGGGTGCCAATCCGAACCGCGTCCGTCAGGAACTGCTGAGTCACGAGATCGTGGTCGAGGAAATGGGCGGCGACACCCAGGACGTCGAGGTTTCGGCCCTCAAGCGGACCGGATTGGACAAGCTGGAAGAGTGCATTCTGCTTCAGTCCGAGATGCTGGATCTGCGCGCCAATCCGGACCGCGTTGCCGAAGGTGTGGTGATCGAAAGCCGTCTGGATCGTGGACGTGGCCCTGTGGCTTCCGTTCTCGTCCAGAAGGGCACGCTGCGTCGGGGCGACATTCTGGTGGCTGGCTCTGAATGGGGTCGTGTCCGTGCGGTGCTTGATGACCGTGGTCGTCAGCTCAAGGATGCTGGTCCGTCCATGCCGGTCGAGGTTCTTGGCTTGACGGGTGTGCCAGGTGCGGGTGAGCCGTTCGTTGTTGTCGAAAACGATGCCCGGGCCCGTGAGATCAGCGAGTTCCGTCAGCGGAAAATCAAGGACAAGGAAGCAGCTTCGCAGGTTGCAGCCCGCGGTACCCTTGATCAGATGCTGGCTCGGATTCAGGCGGGTGTGCAGAAGGAGGTTGCTCTCCTCGTCAAGGCAGACGTTCAGGGTTCTGCGGAAGCGATTTCCGCGACGGTGCAGAAGCTGGCCCATGAGGAAGTTGCAGTTCGCGTTCTGAACGCCAGTGTCGGTCAGATCACGGAAAGCGACATCCAGCTTGCCAAGGCTTCGGACGCCATCATCGTGGCGTTCAATGTCCGTGCCACTACGCAGGCCCGTGAACTGGCCCAGCGTGAAGGTGTGGATATCCGTTACTACTCGATCATCTATCAGGTGGCGGACGATGTGGAGCAGCTGGTCAAGGGCAAGGTTGCACCCAAGCATCGCGAGAAGTTCCTGGGCTACGCCGAGATCCGTCAGGTCTTCAACATCACCAAGACCGGCAAGGTCGCGGGTTGCTACGTCACGGAAGGCCTCGTCAAGCGCGGCTGTGGCGTGCGTCTGCTGCGTGACAATGTGGTCATTCATGAAGGCGAGCTGAGCCAGCTCAAGCGCTTCAAGGATGATGTTAAGGAAGTGGCGCGCGGTTACGAGTGTGGTCTGTCGTTTGCGGGCTACAATGACCTGCGCGAAGGCGACGTCGTCGAGTGCTACGAAATGGAAGTGATCCCGGCTTGAGTTCGCGTTCGAAACATGACCTGAAGGGCCCGGCAGGTGTTGTTGCCCAAGGGCCCAGCACCCGGCAGCTCCGGGTGGCCGAAGAGGTCCGCCGTGTTCTGGCGGAGCTGTTCGCCCGGACGGAGTTCCGCGATCCGGAACTTCTGGATGTGCGCATCACGGTCACGGAAGTCCGCATCTCCCCGGATTTCAGACACGCCACGGCTTTCGTGACGCGTCTGGGGCGGAGCGATGTGGAGGTTCTGCTGCCTGCCCTGAAGCGGGTGGCACCGTTCCTGAGAACGGGGCTGTCCAAGGCCCTCAATCTCCGGACGGTTCCGGAAATCCACTTCCAGCCTGACACGGCGCTGGATAACGCCATGGAACTCGACGAGATCATGCGATCTCCGGAAGTCCGGCGGGATCTGGAAAAAGATCCGGAATAATTTTTAAAAACGCTCCTCCCGTCCGGTGAGGGGCGTTTTTTGCATTCTGCCCCCTTGCTGGTTTATCAGCGGCCTTCACAAGCAAGGACGGGATGTATGGGCAGGAAACGTGGACGCGATATCGACGGGTGGCTGATTCTCGACAAGCCGCTGGGTCCGACCTCCACGGATATGGTCAACAAACTCCGTTGGGCGTTTGATGCGAAAAAAGCGGGGCATGGCGGGACGCTCGATCCGCTGGCGTCCGGTGTGCTGCCGATTGCGTTCGGTAAGGCGACACGGACCATTCCCTACATCATGGATGCGACAAAACGTTATCGTTTCACGCTGACTTTTGGGGAAAGCCGCACGACGGACGATCTTGAGGGCGAGGTTCTGGCGACGTCGCCGAACCGTCCGACCGATGAGCAGATTCTTGCTGTTCTGCCCGCGCTGACAGGTAATGTCATGCAGGTGCCTCCCGTGTTTTCGGCACTTCGGGTCGGGGGAGAGCGGGCCTATGACATGGCGCGCGCAGGTCGTCCGCCCGAGCTTCCACCCCGTCCGGCGCGGATCGATTCGATAACGCTGGTGGAACGTCCGGATGCGGATACGGCCGTTTTTGACGTGCAGTCGGGCAAGGGCGTCTATATGCGCTCGCTGGCGCGGGACATTGCGCTGGCCTGTGGAGCGGTCGGGCATATTTCGGTGCTGCGGCGGACGAAGTGCGGACCGTTCGATCTGAGCCACGCCCTGACGGTCGATCAGATATCACTGGACAAATCGACTCAAACTGTGGACAACGCCGATGCTCTTCCGGCTCCTCTGCTGGATGCGGCGACCGCGCTGGTCGACATCCCGGCGCTGGCCGTCACCGATGCGGAGGGAAGGGTGCTTGTCTGGGGGCAGTCGATAGACCCTTCGGACCTCGTGCATCCTCTGCCGGCATCGTCACAGGGGAAAGACCATCTGTGGCGCGCGATGATCGGAGAGCACGTGCTGGGTCTGTGTCATGTCCGTCATGGGCGGCTCAGGGCAGCGCGGATGCTGGAAAACCACGAGTTTTTTGGAGAACACGATGTCGATTACCGCAGAACGCCGCACGGCACTGATTTCTGAGTACAAGCAGAGCGAGACGGATACGGGTTCGCCGGAAGTACAGGTTGCCATCCTGTCCGAGCGTATCGTCAACCTGACCGAGCACCTCAAGACCCACAAGAAGGACTTCCACTCCCGTCGTGGTCTTCTGATGATGGTCGGCCAGCGTCGTAGCCTGCTGGACTATCTGAAGCGCAAGGACCAGGCCCGTTACCAGAGCCTGATCGAGCGTCTCGGCCTGCGTCGCTGAGCTGATCTGTCCGGGAGCATGCTCCCGGACACCCTCGCCATCGCCTGTCCGGCGGTGCGGGTGCGCGACCGGCGTTTCAGGCCACATGGTGTCGTGCCGGGGACTTCCCGCCATCACCGCCATGCCGTCCGAAACGCTGCTCCGCCACCTGCCGGACGCCCGGAGATGGTTTCACCCTTAATTTGGGAAAACATGCATGTTTGATTATTTCCGTAAGGAAATTGAATGGGCCGGACGCCCCCTGATCCTGGAGACCGGCAAGGTCGCTCGCCAGGCAGACGGCGCCGTCATGATCACTTATGGCGATACGGTTGTGCTCTGCACCGCCGTTGGCGCCAAGAGCGTCAAGCCGGGACAGGACTTCTTCCCGCTGACGGTCAACTATCAGGAAAAGGCTTACGCCGCCGGCAAGATCCCGGGTGGGTTCTTCAAGCGTGAAGGCCGTCCGTCCGAAGCCGAAGTCCTGAACGCCCGTCTGATCGATCGTCCGATCCGTCCGCTGTTCCCGGAAAACTTCCGCAACGAAGTCCAGATCACCGCAACGGTTCTGAGCTACGACAACGAGAACGATCCGGCTCTCGTGTCGCTGATTGGCTGCTCGGCTGCGCTGACGCTTTCCGGTATTCCGTTCTTTGGTCCGGTTGCCTGCGCCCGTATCGGCCGCATTGATGGCAAGCTGGTCGTGAACCCGGTTCATGACGAACTCAAGGACAGCACGCTCGACCTGATGGTCGCCGGTACGGCCGAAGGCGTGCTGATGGTCGAATCCGAAGCCAGCGAGCTTTCGGAAGAGACGATGCTTGAAGCCGTCACGCTGGGACACACGTCCTTCCAGCCGGTTATCGATGCCATCATCGCGCTGGCAGAGCACGCTGCGAAAGCTCCGTGGGATCTGCCGTCGCTGACGAAGGAAGAAATCGCCCTTCGCAAGCGCGTCGAGAAGGTCGGCAACAAGCTGATGGCGGAAGCTTACAAGGAGCGTCAGAAGCAGGCCCGTTACAAAAAGGTTGCCGAAGCCAAGGACCGGATCAACGAGATTCTGGCCGAGGAAGGTCTGGACCTCGAACTCGCCAAGCCGATGCTCAAGGAGCTTGAGGCGCAGGTCGTTCGCGGGTCCATCCTCAAGACCGGCATCCGCATTGATGGCCGTGACCTGAAGACGGTCCGCCCGATCCTCGCCGAAGTCGGCATCCTGCCGCGCGCTCATGGGTCGTCCCTGTTCACGCGTGGCGAGACGCAGGCCCTTGTGGTCGCGACGCTTGGCACGGGTCAGGACGAGCAGATCATCGACGCGCTGGAAGGGGAATACCGTTCCAACTTCCTGCTGCACTACAACTTCCCGCCGTATTCGGTCGGCGAGTGTGGTCGCATGGGTTCCCCCGGCCGTCGTGAGATCGGACATGGCAAGCTGGCATGGCGCGCGATCCATCCGCTGCTGCCGACCAAGGAAGTCTTCCCGTACACGATGCGTGTGGTTTCCGAGATCACGGAAAGCAACGGCTCGTCCTCCATGGCGACGGTCTGTGGCTCTTCGCTTGCGCTGATGGATGCGGGCGTTCCGCTGCCGCGTCCGGTGGCTGGCATTGCCATGGGCCTGATCAAGGAAGACCGCGGCTACGCCGTTCTGTCCGATATCCTTGGTGACGAAGATCACCTCGGCGACATGGACTTCAAGGTGGCCGGTACGGCTGACGGCGTGACCGCGCTGCAGATGGACATCAAGATTACGTCCATCACGCCGGAAATCATGAAGATCGCGCTGGAGCAGGCTCGTGAAGGCCGGCTTCACATCCTTGGCGAAATGTCCAAGGCGCTGACGGAAGGCCGTTCTGACGTTTCGGGCAATGCTCCGAAGATCACGACGATTTCCGTGCCGAAGGAAAAGATCCGCGACGTGATCGGTTCTGGTGGCAAGGTGATCCGCGAGATCGTCGAATATTCGGGTGCGAAGGTGGATATCGGTGAAGATGGCACCGTGACGATTGCTGCTGCGAACGACGAGCAGGCCCAGAAGGCCATCTCCCGGATCGAAGGCATTGTTGCTGAGCCGGAAATCGGCCGTATCTATGACGGCAAAGTCGTCAAGGCTGCTGATTTCGGCGCGTTCGTGAACTTCCTTGGCCCGCGTGACGGTCTGGTTCACATTTCCGAACTGGCTGAAGGCCGCGTTGCGAAGACGTCCGATGTCGTCAAGCAGGGCGATGCCGTGAAGGTCAAGGTCATCGGGTTCGATGATCGCGGCAAGGTCAAGCTCTCCATGAGGGTTGTCGATCAGGCCACGGGTGCCGATATTACGGAGAGCGTGGGGGCCCGACCGGCCCGTCCGCCCCGTCGCGACGCCGAGTGAGTGTTGGGGCGGGGCTCACAAGGCCCCGCCTTTTTTTTCTGAGTTTCGGAGACAGCCAGTCCCCATGAAATCTATTGATACCCTCCGTTTTGGTGGTCAGGACGTGCTGCCTCTGATCGAAGGGGGCAAAGGTGTCTCCGTCTCTACGGGCGTCTCGGCCGGACACTGGGCCGCTGCGGGCGGGATTGGGACCATTTCGGCTGTCAATGCGGACAGCTACGATCAGGACGGTCATCCGGTTCCGCAGGTCTATCATGGTCGCACGCGCCGCGAGCGCCAGCAGGAACTGATCCGCTACGCGATTGATGGCGGTATCGCGCAGGCGAAGATCGCCCACGAGATTTCGGGCGGCAGAGGCCGAATCAACGTCAATATCCTTTGGGAAATGGGTGGGGCCGAAGAGGTCATCATCGGGATCCTTGAAGGCGCTCCGGGGCTGGTGCATGGTGTGACCTGTGGCGCGGGCATGCCGTACCGCCTGTCTGACATCGCGGTCCGTTTCGGCATTCCCTATTATCCGATCGTCTCTTCGGGACGGGCGTTCAACGCTCTGTGGCGGCGTGCGTACAGCAAGGCGCCGGAACTGCTGGGCGGCGTGGTTTACGAAGATCCGTGGCGTGCGGGTGGCCATAACGGTCTGTCCAACACGGAAAATCCCTTTTCGCCAGAAGATCCGTATCCGCGCGTTCTCGAACTGCGCCGTGTCATGCGGAATTATGGTCTGGGCGAGACGCCAATCATCATGGCCGGTGGTGTCTGGCATCTTGAGGACTGGCAGGACTGGATCGGCAATCCGGAGCTGGGGCCGATCGTGTTCCAGTTCGGAACCCGCCCGCTTCTGACGCAGGAAAGCCCGATCCCCGATGCCTGGAAGCGCCGTCTGCTGACGCTGAAGGAGGGGGATGTATATCTCAACCGCTTCTCCCCGACCGGTTTCTATTCCTCGGCCGTCCGCAACAGCTTCCTGCAGGATCTGTGTGAGCGCTCCGAGCGTCAGGTGCCGTACAGTCAGGAAGCTGGCGACGGCTACGAGGCGTCCTATGGCGTTGGTGCCCGCAAGCGCGAGGTTTTCGTTCCCGCCGCCGACCGTCCGCGGATTGCGGACTGGGAAGCCGCGGGCTTTACCGAGGCTCTGCGGACGCCGGACGATACGCTGGTCTTCGTGACGCCCGAAAGCGCGCGCGAAATTCTTGCCGACCAGACGGCCTGCATGGGATGTCTTTCGCAGTGCCGGTTCTCTAACTGGATGCAACGCGAGCCGTATACCAACGGCCAGAAGGCGGATCCGCGCTCTTTCTGCATTCAGAAGACGCTCCAGACCATTTCCCATATTCCGCCCGGTGCGGATGAGGATAATGTGGTCGACCATAACCTTATGTTCGGCGGCACGAATGCATGGCGTTTCGGAACTGACCCGTTCTACGCGAACGGCTTTGTCCCGACGGTCAGCCAGCTCGTGGAGCGTATTCTGACCGGTCGCTGATGGCCTCTGACCCGCCGCTTTCCCGCCAGACGCCTCCCTCCCGCGCCTCACAGGGGCGGGAGAGACCGCTTGATTTTCTGAAGCAGTTTCTGGCGCGTCATTCGGTTCCCGTCAGCCCGGAGCAGATTGCTCCGGCAGAAGGAACCCGGGCGGCGGTGGCGACGGTCGTAGCGCTGCTTCCCGCGATTTATGAACATCAGGCCGTTCTGGCCTGGGCTGGCTTTGCCGCCTTCTGGAGCTGCCTGATCGAGCCGGGCGGGACGGCGCGTGAGCAGTTTCGTATTCTTGGACTTTTTACGGCGTGCGGCACGATCCTTGGAGGCGTGACGTCGCTGATTGCGGTGTACCCACTTTGGGGTGTGCTGCCCTGGCTTGCGCTGACGGGGCTGATGGCGGGTCTGGCTAGGGCGCTGTCGCCGTCCATCGCGCTGCTTTGTGCGCTGCTGGGCTGTGTCATGCTGGCGGGCACCGGGTTTCCGGCGCATAGATTTCAGGACGCTCTCGTCGTTGCTCTTGCGTTTGGTGGCGGGGGACTCTGGGCGGCATTTCTGTGCCTTGTGGTCTGGCCGCAGCATCCTTACGCCCCTGCGCGACGGGCTGTTGGAGCCTGTTACCGGCTGCTGTCGGTCATGGCGGGCGAGATCGCAGCGGGGCGACTTCAGGAAACCGTACACCGGCAGAATGTGCGTACGGCCATCGAGCGGGCCCGGGGGCTGGCGCTTCAGATCGATGCCGGACATGCGAGTTACGGTATGCGCGGGAGGCTGATTGCCTCGCTGGCCGGGGCAGAACGTCTGTTTACCGCCATGTTGGCCGTGGAACATCTTGTCGAAACCCGTGGGCTGGATTTTGAGGCGCGGGGCACGCTGGCGGCTTTTTCAGCCCTGTGTCAGCACGCGAGCGACGCGGCGCTCGAACCTGCGCCTGATCTTGAACATCTGGCCGCTGAAGGGCTGGCGCTGGCGGCGAGTATTCCTGCCACGGCGGGGCCGGTTGGTGAACTTGTGGCGACCAGTGCGCGGACGCTGGGAACACTGGCCGAGGGGTTGGCGCAAAAGGCGCGGCTCCCGTTCGATGCTGAACTGCCACGTCATGCGGCGCGTCTGACGCCGACGATCTGGCAACATGCGCTGCGTCTCGTGGTGGGTCTGCTGGCGACCTATCTGACAAGTTGGTGGCTGGATCTGGATTATGGTTTCTGGGCGCTGGTCGCGGTGCTTCTGGTGATCCAGCCCTCCGGTCAGACAACGCTGGTGCGCGCGTTAGAACGTGTGTTGGGAACGCTGGGTGGTGGTGTGCTCGCGCTCTTGCTCACGCCGTTCCTGCCGGGTTCTGCGCAGATGCTGGCGGCGGTGGCGCTCTTTGTGATCGGGGCGATCGCGATGCGCGCTGTCAATTATACCATGCTGGTTGTGTTCATCAGCGCGCAGTTCATTGTCGTGACGGAAATGCTCATGCCATCGCAAGGCATTGCGTGGATGCGGGTTCTGGATAACACGCTCGGCAGTGTCATCGGACTGTTGTGTGCGTTCATGGTCTGCCCGCAGCGCCGAGGACAGGACATGGATGGCCTGTTGCAGGCGGCAGTGATCGGCAATCTGCGGTACGTCTCGGCTGTGTTGAAGCGGGAAGATCCCGTGATGACAGATCGTGTCCAGCGTCAGGCTGGGATCGATACCACACGGGCCGAGTTTGCTCGTGGCTCGCTTCCCGTTCTGGGCGGGGTTTCGGCAGTGGGAGAGCGCGCGACACAGGCTCATGCCCTGTTGCGGGCGCTGCGTCGTCTGAGCGGGGAGGCGACGTTGCTGCGGTTCGATATTTCGGCTGGGTTATGTGAAGGTGATGCTCAGGCCGGGGAGCGCTGGAGCGCTACGGCTGCGGCTCTTGAGGCGGGCGCACCCTTCGCAGACATTGCCCGGAAGATCGAAAATGGAGACGTCATGGCCGAGATCGCCGCCCTGGAGCGTGCGGGACGCAAGACTGTCTGATCCCGGAGGCGGAGAACCGCCTCCGGTTTTCATGAGCAGATATGATGGGGTTCAGCGGCGCCCACCGGGGCCATGACCGCCCGGGCCGCCGCCATGATTGCCGCCGCCCATTCCTCCGCCGCCCGGCCTTCCCGGTCCCTGACCGCCTCCGGGTCTTCCGCCACCAGGTCCATGGCCAAACCCACCTCCCGGTCTGCCATCGGGCCTCCCCTGTCCACCGGGACCATGGCCGGGTCCTCCAGGCCGGGGGCCGGGACGTACGCCGGGAGGCCGCCCCGGGCCGCGTCCGGGATAGGGGCCGACGTAATAACCCGGTCCCCAGCCCCAGCCTGGGCCCCATGTGCTGCCCCAGCCGCGATTATAGGTGCTGCTGTAATAGCCCCCGCCGCCATAATAGGTGCCGTATTGGCCGGGGCCGCCATATTCATAGTCACCGCAGCCCGACAGCATTCCCAGAAGGCAGAGCGTACCGCCAAGGCGCAGGAAGGATTTTGTTGTCCAACGGGTCATTTCGCATCTCCTGCCGCGCTGGGATCATGCCATTCCATGACGCCGAAGGCGGCGCCGCTCGGGTCGGCGAGGACGGCGATCATGCTGTTCTGATGATCGGGGTGGGGCTGTACCAGAACGCGTCCTCCCAGCTGCACGGCTTTTTCGGCGGCACTCCCGACGCTGTCCACCTGTATGAAGCCGATCCAGCGCGCGCTCGCATCTGGGGGCAGGCGCGCCGGCAGGGGATTGACGGTCGCACGGGCGATGGACTGTGAGTCCAGAATATAGTGCTGGTGCGTGTCGGGCGGAGGCGCGTCTTCAACCTGATAGCCGAAGAGTTTCTGGTAGAATCCCGCGCTGGCTGCGGGAGCCGGGGTCAGGATTGTATGCCAGATCCAGTCGCCCTGAGCCGTGTCGTCCGTATCGTCACGGTCGCCGTGAGAGGTGTGCAGAGCGGCGAAAAGCGCGCCCTGCGGGTCGGCGATAATGGCCTGTTCGCCACGGCCCGGAACAACGGTCGGACGGTACAGAATTTTTCCGCCCCACTGGAGCGATTCCTTGGCCACTGTCGGGACGTCGAGTGCCGAAATGAACGGAAGCCAGAGCGGCTGGGGCGGATTATCCGTATCGGGGAGAGGACGTTCGACCAGCCCGGCTACGACATGGCCGTTGACCAGCGCCTCGGCATAATGGCCGCGCGAGACGGGGCGGTCCTGAAAATTCCAACCCAGAAGCGCACCATAAAAGGCCTTGGCTTTGGGCAGATCGGGCGTTGTGAGCTGCGTGTAGACGATCTTGCCGGGCAGGGTTTTTGAGAGCGCGGCTGGCGTCTCAGCGGTGTTGGCTGTCTGTGCAAGCGCATCGGAAGCGAAGGCTGTTAGGCCGAAACTGAGAGTGAGGGCGGCTGACAGCGTGACGGCGACCGTACCTGTTCGGGAGAGGCGGGAAAAGGGCGGCAAAGGCGGCACTCCTTCTGTTCTGATCTGCACGGTGCACCTTCGGGACGATCGGCAGGCCGGAGGGGAGCATCCTGTGGCTCCCCGCAATAAAGGCATGACGTTTCACGTCCCATTCCGTTCCCGGAATGCAGCAAAAATGTGGCGCGGCCCTGAGGGGGCAGATCTTGGGGGATCAGATCAGGGCGAGTTCGGCCAGCTCCTTCCGAAGCTGTGGCGGGAGATCGGCAATGCCGTCATGACCAAGGCTGCTGTCCAGATCGGGGGGCGCGTCCTTGGGTTCCAGATAGCGCCAGCCCTGAAAGGGCCGCATCGGGCGTGGCTGGACCGGGATGATTTCATCGGACACGACGATCAGCGTGCCTGTGCTGCCATCCGGACGCTGGGCGCTTTCCAGACCAATGATGGGCTGGCGGCACAGGACCATGCCGTCCATCACACGATACAGGGAGCCACCGTCCAGAACCTCCTCGGCCCGTTTGGGCATGGTGCGGGTCTGGACGGTGGCGTGGCCGTTGATGCGGTAATGGTTCAGCCGTTCGCGCAGGACTTCGATGCTCGGGCAGCCGACGGCCAGTTTGATGATGTTCAGCATAGATGTCGGGTGCCCTCTTTCAAACTCTCAGTGCGTGCCCATGGCGTTCTGGGACTGCGAGACGAAATCGTTGATGAAGCGCGTCTTGTCGATGGACTGCACGATCTTCACCTTCCGCAGACCCATGCCCTTCGGAGCGGTTGAATCCGGCCAGATATGGGCGTGACCGTAATCCATCCCGTGGTCGATATTGACGTTCATGATGGCCGTGACGGATTTCGTGATCAGTGTCGGATCAACGGCGATGGCGGAGGTCAGTTCATCCCAGAGCGGTAGCGGCGCCTGATACTTTTGCAGATAATCCGTGACGGCGTTGTGCTTTGCATTGATGCGGTTTGCGAGTTCAGGCGTCATCATGATGTCGTTCGAGACGTTGCCGACGCAGGTGATGGCGGGCCATGGCGCTGTCAGGGCGATCTGGGCGGCTTCGGGGTCCATGATCAGGTTGAAGTCGGATGCGAAATCGGCGTTGCCGGTGACGGACATCATGCTGGCATCGAGCAGGCCGCCCATGAAGACGAGCTGTTTGGCGGTTTCGGCGAAAGTCGGGTCGATCCGAATGGCGAGGGCGAGGTTTGTCAGCGGACCTGCGGCGATGATCGTGACCTGATGCGGATGGGCGTGGACCTCACGGATCAGGAACATGGCGGCTGGAAGCGCGTCGGCGGTGGTATGGGGGGCGCCTTCAGTCAGCTTACGGACGGGCGGCTGTGTGGCCGGGACGTGTTCGATGGAGCCAAGGCCACCCCATGCGCCCTTCCACGGAATGATGCCGAACTGCTGTTCGCGCAGTTTCGTCTCCGCGACGGTGTTGACCAGCGGCGTGGTGGCGCCATCGGCGACGGGGATCTGTGTCTGGTGGGCAATTTCCAGAAAGCGCAGGGCATGTGCCGTGCCCGCGTTTTCCCAGTCATCGCCGACGACGGAGGTCAGGCCGAGCAGCGTCACGCCGGGGCGGTTGAGCAGGGGAATGATGGACTGGATGTTGGAACCACCCGGACCGAGGAAGTCGTTGTCGAGCACGACGTAATTCGGAGCGGGAGCCGCGTTCGCTGCGGCAAGCGGGGCGAGTACGGTGCAGGCAGCCAGAAGGGCAGAGAGAATGGATTGGCGCATGGTCTCTTCCAGATGGATTAAGACCGGATCATGCCCTCAAGTGACGAGGCGCGCCAGTATCGCTTCAAGACGAAGCCGTCCTTCGCCGGTCGCGCGCAGGATGCCGTTGCCCCGTTCGAGATAGTTTTCCTCGATGCAGGCGTCGAGCAGGTGCGGGTCCACACAGTCCAGAAGCGCGCGACCCGTGCGAGCGGCGAACTGGGCTTCGTTGATGCCTTCAGACAGGCGCAGGCCCATCAGCAGGGCTTCGCGGCCTTTTTCTTCCGGCGTGAGAAGGGTTTCTTCGGTACTTCCGGAGCCGGTTTTTTCAACCCGTTCGGCCCAGGGTTCGGGCGCACGGTGACGGCGGATGGCGTAAAGTTCGCCTTCCAGCGTCAGGCGGCCATGAGCGCCGGGGCCGATGCCGATATAATCCGCATAGCGCCAGTAGGTCAGGTTATGGCGGCTCTCGGCGCCGGGACGGGCGTAGTTCGAGACTTCATAAGGCAGGAGGCCGTGACGGGCGGCGATGTCGCCGGTCAGGTCATAGAGGCGTGCGGCGGTGTCTTCGTCGGGCAAGGTAAGTTCGCCGCGTCGGTGCATGGCTTCGAACTTTGTGCCGGGTTCGATGGTGAGCTGATACAGTGACAGGTGATCGGCCACGAGATCGAGCGCTGTGGTGAGTTCGTCCGTCCAGTCGGCGTCGCTCTGGCCGGGGCGGGTGTAGATCAGGTCGAAGGAGATACGCGGGAACAGGGTTCGGGCGGTTTCGAGGGCGCGGATGGCCTGCGTGGCGGAGTGTTCGCGGCCGAGCTTGTGCAGCGCATCGTCTCGCAGGCTTTGGACGCCGAGCGAGACGCGGTTGACCCCGGCCTGACGGAACGCCGCGAATTTTCCGGCTTCGACGCTGGTCGGGTTGGCTTCGAGCGTGATTTCCAGATCGTTTTCGGCGTCGAACAGGCGGTGTGCGTCTTCGATCAGGGCTGCAACGGTTTCGGGTTCCATGAGCGACGGTGTGCCTCCGCCGAAAAAGATCGAACGGAGGGGGCGTTTGACGCCATCGCGCGTCAGACGGGCGGCATCATGGGCCAGTTCACGGCGCAGGGCTGCGGCGAAGCGCTGCTGCGGGATCACGTCCCGAACATGGGAGTTGAAATCGCAGTAGGGGCACTTCGCCAGACAGAACGGCCAGTGGATGTAGAGGGAAAGCGGCTCGGCCAAAGGACGGGACCTCAAATGGCGATCCGGACGCCGAATTCCACCACGCGATCGGGCGGAATGCGCAGGAACTCGGTCGTGGAGGCCGCATTGCGCTGGAGCAGGAGGAAGATCCACATGCGCCAGAGTTGCATCTTCGGCACGCGGGAGCGAACGACGAGTTCATGCGATGTGAAATAGGAGGCCTGAATGGCGTCGAACGCCACGCCGAGCGCGTTCAGTTCCAGCAGGGCGCGGGGCAGGTTGGGCATCTCCATGAAGCCGTAGCGGACGATGACGCGGTGAATGTTGGGCGCCAGTTCCTGAACGATGGCGCGGTGGCCGCGCTCGGCTTCCGGTTGGTCGAGGTTCTGGACCGTCACGAAGAGGATGTGATCGTGCAGGACCTTGTTGTGCTTGAGATTATGCAACAGTGAGTTCGGCACGATATCGGGGTTGGCGGTCAGGAAGACGGCCAGACCGGGAACACGGATCGTGCGGGACTGCGGCAGGCGCGCGAGGAAGGAGCCCATCGGCATGGAATCCGCCTGCTGGCGGGCGGCGATGAGGCTGCGGCCGCGCTTCCAGGTGGTCATGATGATGGTGCTGATGATGCCGATCGCGAGTGGGACCCAGCCGCCATCGGGGATCTTGAGCACGTTTGCAGAGAAGAAAATGCTGTCCACGATGAAGAAGAAGCCGAAGACGATCGCGACCGTGGCGGTCTTCCATTTGAAGACGCGGCGGAACACCACCATTGCCAGCACGCAGGTGCACAGGAATGTTCCCGTGACAGCGATGCCGTAAGCGGCGGCGAGGGCCGAGGACGTGCGGAACGACAGCACCAGAACCAGTGCGCCAAAGGCCAGAATCCAGTTCAGCGACGGCAGATAGATCTGCGCTTCTTCCGACGCGTTGGTGTGCATGATGCGGGTGCGGGGCAGGTAGCCGAGCTGGATGAGCTGACGGCACAGCGAGAAGCTGCCCGAGATCCCAGCCTGCGAGGCGATCACGGTTGCGAAGGTCGCAAGGATCAGCATCGGGATCTGCGCCCAGTGCGGCACCAGAAGATAGAACGGGTTGGACAGGGCATGCGGATTATGGATCAGCAGGGCGGCCTGTCCGAAATAGTTCAGCGTCAGGGATGGCAGGACGAAGAACAGCCAGGCCTTGCGGATCGGGGCGCGTCCGAAATGGCCCATATCGGCATAAAGCGCTTCCGCACCCGTCACGGACAGGACGACCGAACCGAGTGCGATGAACGACAGGTAGCCGTGCATGATGATGAATTCGAGCGCGAAAGTCGGCGACAGGGCAAGCAGGATATGGGGGTAGAGCAAGATCCCCTTGACGCCAAGAATGGCGAGAACCGCAAACCAGGCCACCATGATCGGGCCGAACGCCTTGCCGATCTTGCCGGTTCCCAGCACCTGAACCGAGAACAGCCCGACCAGAACGATCATTGCCAGCGGGATGATGATGTGGCTGGCCGACGGCACGGCGGTTTCGATGCCTTCCACGGCTGAAAGGACCGAAATGGCGGGGGTGATAATACTGTCGCCGAAGAACAGGCAGGTGCCAGCAATGCCCACAAGGCCGAACAGCCATCGGAAATGCTGCGACTTGCAGACGCGCTGGGCGAGGGACATGAGGGCGATGATGCCGCCTTCGCCGTCATGGTCGGCCCGCATGATGAGGATGACGTATTTGATGGTGACGATGAGCATCAACGCCCAGAACGTCAGGCTCGCAAGCCCCATGATTTCCCAAGGCTGGGCGGGCATCTTGGGGGAACTGACAATGCTGACGGAGGATTGCAGCGCATAGAGCGGGCTTGTGCCGATATCGCCGTAAACCACGCCCAGAACCGTAAGCAGCGCGCCCATGCCGGCGGGGCGCTTGTGGCTGGAACCGTCATCTTCGCCACCGATCTCGTGGGTATGGCCTTCCGAACGGGCCTGCTCGATCGTCTGGACGACGTCGCCGGAGTCGTTGGGAATCCCTACGCCATGAGGAGAGTTTGAGGCGCGGTCACCGTCATGTTCAGGCATTGCTGGTTCCATTTACGGGCGTCAGTAGAGTGCCGTCATCTCCTGTCGCAGCACTGGTCAAGCGCGCTCCACATCACGGCAACTTCCCCTCATGACAAGATTTCTGCGACGGACGCAAGCCGTGCGTCAGGATTGTGGCACGGGACGGCTTCCGAAAATGGCGGTTCCCACCCGGACGAGCGTTGCGTTTTCGGCAATGGCGGTTTCAAAATCGGCAGACATCCCCATCGAAAGTACCGACAGTCCGTGCCGTTCTGCGGTTCTGCGCAGGAAGTGGAAATGGGGCGCAGGGTCTTTATCCTGGGGGGGGATACACATCAGCCCCCGGATTTTCGAGCCGAACTTTTCGAGGCAGGCTTCGATGAACGCATCGGCTTCGTTGCGCGGAATGCCGGATTTCTGCGGTTCATCGCCTGTATTGACCTGAATGAGAAGGTCGGGAAGGCGCCCGGCTTTCTGCGCGGCTTTCTCGATCGCGTCTGATAGAGACGGGCGGTCAAGGCTCTCGATCACGTCCGCGATCTGGCAGGCTTCGAGGGCCTTGTTGGTCTGAAGGCCGCCGATGATGTGCAAGCGCAGGTCCGGAAAATGGTCGCGAAGCTGCGGAAATTTGGAGGCGGCTTCCTGTACACGGTTTTCGCCAAACAGGCGCTGACCGGCTTTCAGTGCTGCTTCGACGCTCTCGATCGGGTGGAACTTGCTGACGGCCACGAGAGACACGTCCGCCTCTGCGCGCTCGGCTTTTTCGCAGGCTTGAGCGATACGATGACGGATGGCGGCGAGGTTTTGGGCAATAAGATCGGACATGTCGGGAGAAGACGCCATTGCGTCCGTGGCCGCAAGATGCGATTTCGGCAGGATGCGAGAGATCGATAGCCTGTCATGACCCAGCCCCCATCCAACAAGCCTCCCCGCAATCCGGCCTCCGGAACCCGGAATGCTGGACCGCGTCGTCCCCAAAATGGCCGTATGCCGCAGCGTCGCCCTGCGCCGGACCCGACGCGCGACCTTGCCTTCGATATTGTCTGTGGGGTGGTCGAGCATCGGCGGATGCTGGAGACGACGCTGGACCGTGCGGGACAAGGACTGGACCCGCGGGATCGGGCCTCGGCCCATCGTCTGGCGGCGACAACCCTGCGTCATCTCGGCAGCATGACCGAACTGCTTCAGCCGTTATTGCGCCGGGAACCGCCCGAGCCGGTGCGTTGCGCGCTGCTGATGGGCGTGGCGCAGTTGCTGCATCTCGAAACGCCGCCCCATGCCGCGGTCGGGACAATCGTGGATCTGTTGCGCCGTCGCGGTCTGGCCCCATTCGCGGGGCTAGCCAATGCCGTGCTGCGGCGTGTTTCGCGTGAAGGACAGGAGCTTCTGGATGGTCTGGACGTGGACCGGCTGGATGTGCCGCCCTGGTTGTGGAGCGCGTGGGGCAAGCGGGCTCGGGCGATTTCGCGCGGGTTGCATCGTGAGGCGCCGCTGGATCTGACGCTGCGTCCGGGAGCTGTCGCACCGGAGGGTGGGGAGGTGCTGCCGACAGGGTCCGTCCGCTATCCGGCCGGGACGCGCATCACGGCGCTTGAAGGGTTTGAGGACGGCGCGTTCTGGGCGCAGGACGTGGCGGCCACGATGCCCGTGAAGCTGATGGGCGATGTGTCGGGCAAGACCGTCGTGGATCTCTGCGCAGCGCCGGGCGGCAAGACGGCCCAGCTTGCAACGGCGGGCGCGCAGGTTGTGGCGGTCGAGCGTGAGGAATTGCGGGCGCAGCGGCTTGAAGACAATATCGCGCGGCTGAAGCTGTCCGCGAAGACGGTTGTGGCCGATGCCGCAACATGGCGTCCGGACTCTCCGGTGGACATGGTTCTGCTGGATGCGCCGTGTTCCGCGACGGGCACCCTGCGCCGTCATCCAGACGTGTTGTGGATCAAGCGCCCGCGCGACGTGACGGCATTGGCGGAAGGTCAGGATGCGCTGATTGATGCCGCGCATGAAATGCTCAAACCGGGTGGCGTGCTGCTTTATGCAGTCTGCTCGCTTCAGGACGAGGAAGGTCCGGAGCGGATCAAGGCAGCGATTGCGCGCGGTGGATGGAAGTTCGATCCGTTTTCAGAAGCGGAACTGGCCGATATGGCCGTTGCCCGGACATGGGACGGGATGTTCCGCACCCATCCGGGCCTTTGGAGCGAACTTGGCGGCATGGACGGCTTCTTTGCCGCGCGTCTGATCAAGGTCTGAGGCCAGTCGGCATCGGGAGTGTTCCCGATGCCGGATGCGCTGTCTTCAGGGCGCCGGGTTGGAGTGGACCTGATGGATGGCGTTGATCTTCTCTTCCAGCTCTGGCGTGATGACGACATCTGCCGCGCCGAGAATGGTGCGGAGCTGATCGACGCTGGTGGCGCCAATGATGTTGGATGTCACGAACGGGCGTGAGGTGACGAACGCGATCGCGAGTTGGGTAGGGTCGATCCCCTCCTCACGAGCGAGGGCGTGATAGGCCGTGATGGCGTCGTCAACGCCGGGCTTTTCGTAACGCTGGCCACGGTTGAACAGCGTGGTGCGGGCCCCGGCGGGGCGGGCGCCGTTCAGATATTTTCCGGTCAGATAGCCCTGCGCGAGCGGGGAATACGCCAGCAGTCCGACCTTCTCGTGCAGCGCCATTTCGGCAAGACCGATCTCGAAAGTCCGGTTGATCAGGTTATAGGCGTTCTGGATGGAGGCGACGCGCGGCAGGCCCGTGCGGGAGGCTTCCAGAAATTTTGAGACGCCCCACGCGGTCTCGTTGGAGAGGCCGACATGGCGGATCTTGCCTTCGTTCACGAGATCGCCGAGCACGCCGAGCGTGTCTTCGAACGGAACGGCGGAATCCTCCGGCAGGTCGCGGAAGGTCGTGCCACCTTCGCCGAACAGGCCCACTTTCCGGTCGGGCCAGTGGAGCTGATAAAGGTCGATGTAATCGGTGCCGAGGCGGCGCAGGGAGCCTTCGAGCGCGTAGCGGATCTGTCGCGGGGTGAGGCGTGCTTCCTCGCCATCAGGGCGGAACCACGGCATGGCCGTTCGTCCGACGACCTTGCTGGCGATGACGAGACGGTCACGGCCGCCGCGCGCCTTCAGCCAGCTTCCGATGATGGTTTCGGTTGAGCCCTGCGTCTCGGCGCGGGGCGGGATGGAATAGAGTTCGGCGGTGTCGATGAAATTGATGCCGTGGTCCAGCGCCATGTCGAGCTGGGCGTGGCCCTCGGTTTCGGTGTTCTGCTGACCGAAGGTCATGGTGCCGAGGCAGATTTCGCTGACGGCAATGCCGGTGCGGCCAAGTTCACGCTGTTTCATGGAAAAGACCTGATCAGAAAGATGGGGAAGCCTCTAGCATGAACAGAGCCGGGCCATTGATCAAGGCGCGGCTCTGTTCATGCTCTGCTTATGGGGCCAGCGTGACGATGACGCGCAAGCCCCCACCGGTTCGGTTTTCAAGGCGGACATCCCCGCCTTGGCCATGCAGAATGGTACGGGCAATGGCGAGACCAAGGCCGGTTCCACCGGTTTCGCGATTGCGGCTGCTCTCGATGCGGACGAAAGGTTCGAACACGCGGTCCAACTCGTTTTCAGGCAGGCCCGGGCCATTGTCTTCGATCAGAATGCGGACCGCATTGCCTTTTTCGCCGGGGCGGGTGGCTGGAATGAGTGTGACATGGGCGTCCCCGCCATATTTTAGGGCATTAAGGATAAGGTTGTTCAGGGCGCGTTTCAGTGCGACCGAGCGCGCCTTGATGCGGACGGGCACATTGGGCGGTTCGTAAAACAGGTCGTCCGCCTTTTCGGGCAGGCTCTCGGCGGCTTCGTCCATGATGGTCTGGAGCAGAGCGCGCAGGTCCAGCGTGACGATGGGTTCGGCGGAAGCGCTGTCACGTCCGAAGGCCAGCGTGGCGGAGACCATGGCTTCCATCTCGTCCAGATCGGCCAGCACCTTGTTGCGGAGTGCGTCGTCATCGATGAACTCGGCGCGCAGTTTCAGGCGCGTGATGGGCGTGCGCAGATCATGGCCGATGGCGGTCAGCATGAGCGTACGGTCCGTCACGAAACGGCGGATGCGCGTGGCCATCGTATTGAAGGCAATCGCGGCACGTCGGATTTCGGAAGGGCCGTTTTCGGGCAGCGCTGCGGTGTTGACGTCCCGGCCCAGTGCCTCGGCGGCATTGGCAAGCGTCGTGACGGGGGCGATCAGGCGGCGTGTGGCCCAGACGATCATGGCACTGCCGGCAATGGACATGACGAGGAACGCGATCAGAAAGGTCGGCGATCCGAACGGGTTGGGCAGAGGGGTGACGAACCGGACCACGACCCAGCAGTCCCGGTCCGGCAGGAGGATCGAAGTGGAGTGGGTTCGCAGTTTCTGGCCGATCAGGACCTTGCGCGGATAAAGGGACGACGGCAGCAGCGCCCATCGCACGAAGGGCGGCATATCATGCCGGTGCAGGCTTCCCGGGAAGCGGGGGTTTCCTTCCATCGGGGGAGGCATATGGCCGTCCATCGGGTTCCCCATTGGACCCGGCACGGGTCCACCCAAGGGCGTACCGGAAGGGCCGGGGGGCATGTGGAAATCCGGGCCGTTCATGCCGGGTTCGGGAAAACCGGGTGGTCCCATATGCGGGGGCATGTCCGCACCCGGATGTGGGCCGTTTTCGTCCATCATGCCGGGCTGGGGAAAGCCATCGCGCGGATGATGCAGGAAAGGGGCAGACACTCTCGGGGGGAGGGGAATTTCATGTCCCTCGATCAACGGGTCCGGCTCTTTGAGAAGCAGGACCGTGACGTTGGAGGGGACACGCAGGTCTTCGATCGCGTCGCGACGGTCAGCGGGGCTGGCTTCCGCGATCGTGCGGTAGATCGAAAAGACCTGTACCTGCTCTTCATGGACCTGACTGCGTTCTTCCAGATCGAAGCGGTCCAGCGCGTGGATGGCCAGTCCTGCGGCTTCCACGATGGCAAGCCCCACAATCAGCAGGAGGCTGGTGCGGGTGACGAGAGATCGTGGAAGGATATGCATTCCGGTCAGAGACGCTCGACTTCTGCCGCGAGGACATAGCCCCCGCCGCGCACCGTCTTGATGACCTGCGCGTTGCGGCCGTCGTCTTCGAGCTTGCGACGCAGGCGGCTGACCGCGACGTCGATGGCGCGGTCGAACGGTCCGGCCTGACGGCCACGGAGCAGTTCCAGAAGCATGTCGCGCGTCAGCACGCGGTTTGCGCGTTCGAGCAGCGCCATCAGCAGGTCATACTCACCACCGGTGAGGGAGACTTCCGCACCATCCGGGTTCAGCAGGCGACGACGGACGGGATCGAGGCACCAGCCCGCGAAGTGGATCTTGCGGGTATCGGCAACCTGTCGCTTGTCTTCAACGTCGATCGTCCGGCGCAGCACCGCGCGGATGCGGGCGAGCAGTTCGCGAGGGTTGAAAGGCTTGGCGACGTAATCGTCCGCACCGAATTCGAGGCCGATGATCCGGTCGGTTTCATCGCTCATGGCGGTGAGCATGATGATGGGGACGTTGTCCTGCGAGCGCAGCCAGCGCGCGACTTCAAGACCGCTCTCGCCAGGCAGCATCAGATCCAGCACCACGAGCTGGTAATGCCCGTTCGCCCAGGCCTTGCGCGCTTCGCGGGCGTCACGGGCCGCTGTGACGCGGAAATGATTGCGTTCGAGGAACTGACTCAGCAGTTCGCGGATTTCGCGGTCATCATCCACGACCAGAAGATGGGGCAGTGTTTCCGTGCTCATGACCAGAGGCCTTTCAGGAATGCTGTGACCGCGTTCGGACTGCGTGTGCCGCCCCCTATATGGGACGGCACTGCGGCGAGGTCAGGCCAGCCAGGGCGGGACAGGCAGGTTTTTCGCACGCAGGAACTCCGGGTTGAACAGCTTGGACTGATATCGGGCACCACCGTCGCATAGAATTGTAACAATCGTATGTCCGGGTCCAAGGCGGCGTGCGGTGCGGATTGCCGCAGCGACATTGATGCCGGACGAGCCACCGACCGAGAGACCTTCCTTCGAGGTCAGGGAGAAAATCTGCTCCAGCGCCTCGGCATCGGGAATACGTTCGGCGTCATCGGGGGCCGAGCCTTCCAGATTGGCGGTCACGCGGCCCTGACCGATTCCTTCGGTAATCGAACCCCCGGTAATGGTGAGGTCGTTGGACTTCACCCAACCGTAAAGGGCGGAACCTTCCGGATCTGCGAGAACCACGCGCGGTGCGGTCTTTCCGGCTGCTGCGGCCTGATCGCGCAGGCCCAATGCGATTCCGGCCAGCGTTCCGCCGGTGCCGCAGGCGCAGGTGAAGGCGTCGATTTTTCCGTTCGTCTGTTCCCAGATTTCGCGGGCCGTGGTGGCGCGGTGGCCTTCTCGGTTGGCGGTGTTGTCAAACTGGTTGGCCCAGAAGCCGCCGATTTCTTCGGCGAGACGGCGCGAGACATGGACGTAATTGCCCGGATCACGATAGGGCTTGGCGGGGACAAGACGCAGATCCGCGCCGATCATGCGCAGAAAGTCCAGCTTCTCGCGGCTCTGTGTTTCCGGCACGACGATCACGGCCTTGCAGCCTACCGCATGGGCGACCAGCGTCAGGCCGATTCCCGTATTGCCGGCCGTTCCCTCAACGACCGTGCCGCCGGGTTTCAGGGCGCCGCTTTTCAGGGCATCATTGATGATTGCAAGAGCCGCGCGGTCCTTTACGGAGCCTCCGGGGTTCATGAACTCGGCCTTGCCGTAGATATTGCAGCCGGTTTCCTCGGACGCGCGTTCAAGGCGGATCAGGGGCGTGCCCCCGATCGCGGTGGTCATACCCGGGGAGACGGTCTGCCATCCGATCGTGGCAGCCTGGCGGTTCGGAGAGAGGTCGGTCATACGGTAACTCCTGTGCTGGCCTGTGCTGGGTGAATTATAGAACGTGTTTTGGAAGGATGAGAAAGAGCATGAAGGTTCTGACAGCAAGGCAGGCGTGGGACATGCTTGAAAAAAAGCATGGAACGGGCTCTGAGAATGACGCGCAGCCTGTTCTGGTGGATGTGCGCACGCCGCCGGAATGGATGCATGTGGGATTGCCCGACGCGGATGCGATGACCGCGCCGCTTCTGTGTGTGACCTGGCAGCCTGACCTTCAGCGCGAGTTTCTTGAGGCCCTGGTCGAAGCCGTTCCCGACCAGCAGACACCGCTGCTGTTCCTGTGCCGATCGGGTGTGCGGTCACATCATGCCGCACTGCTGGCGGAAAATGCCGGTTATGCGGATGTCAGCAATATCGTGGACGGATTCGAAGACCAGCACGGCCCCGGCAAGGGCTGGCGGTCCAGCGGCCTGCCGTCGGCTTACATGCCGCTGTCGGGTTCCTGATCCGCGTCGTAATGCACTTCCAACACGGCGCACCAGGGATAGCGGCTGTCGTAGCTGTGCCCTGAACTGTCGGCGATCATGCCGTTGGCATCCGTGGGAACATGGGTGAGGGCCACGGCATCATCCACGTTGCCGCCGACAATGCTCAGCTCGTGTCCGAAAGGCTGGGCATTCTGGTTGGTGGCGGAGACAATGCCGCAATGCGCCGGAAAGCCGTAGCTGGTCGGCAGCATGGAGAAAGTGACGGTCTTGCTCTTGCCGCGCCCGACGCAGATCAGATCGCCGAGCTTGGGGGCGTAGGTTCCAGGATCATGGGCTGTGACGCCGCTGGACTGTCCGCTGGCGGCAGCGTTGATATAGGTCGAATGATTGGGGGAATACGGGAAACGCCCGTTGGCGCCCGCGATGCGCATCACATACGAGATGAATGCGGCAGACCAGGCATAATGGCCGTCATGCTCGATCTCGAAGCGGGTGCCCTGGGAATCCGTCTTGCCCGTCCAGCCGACTTCCGTCTCATACGGATCCTGTCCGATCCACCAGTACTCGCCGATCCGCTGCCACAGGCCGGGGAGCCGTTCGGGCTTGAGCGCGGCCTCCGTGGGTTCGGGGCGGTCTTCGGGATTGTCGTCCGAGACGGGGGAGCCGAACATCCGCCATTCGCGCAGGGCGATGGCCGCAACGTCCTGCCGGTTGAACGGCTCGAAGTTGCGGGTGGCGAAGTCCGGAACATGGACGTCGTAACCTACCGGACCAGTGGTTCCGTTCGCATACTGGGCGTTCGGCGTGCGGGCCGGATACGGGCTGACACTCTGCTGGCTGGAACATGCAGCCAGTGCGAGCAGGGCGGCCGTAGCGGCTGCTCGCCTGAAAAGATGCGAATCTGGCACTATTATCCTCATGTACCCGTCATGACCTCAACTTGAACGGCATGTGACACAGAGCGTCAAGGATGGGGGCTGACTGAGGGAGGGGCCACGGCCTGCCATGCCTTTATTTTTATGCAGGTTTTCTGAATGGCAGGCAGTCCTACGGGAGGAAACCAGAAGCCCAGCAGAGCCGTGGATATTCCAACACAGAATATTGTCTGCATCCGTGACATGGGTCTTGTTCTGAACAGGAATGTGAGTGTGACGATACAGACAATCGGCAGGAGGCCGAGATAGATCAACAGACAGCGGGTGAAGAGGGGCTCGCTTGCCGGGTTGTCCATGGCCATACCGAACCCGATGCAGAGTGCGGGGAGAAAGACGCTCGCGGTCAGCCCCAGAACAGCGTTTCCCGCCAGGAACGCCCGAATGATCCGAAACCACAGCGGAGCGTAGCCCTTGCAGGGTGACGCAGACGTCACGGAGTATCGGGAAACAGTGACCGCAGCCCGGCTTCACTGGCGTCGCAACGGCCGCGCTCCGTGATGAGGCCCGTCACGAGGCGGGCTGGCGTGACGTCAAAGGCCGGATTTGCGGCCGGACTGCCGAGAGGCGCGATGCGGACGCGGCTGGCGTCTCCCCGGTTGTCGAGGCCTGTCATGAACAGCACTTCGTCGGCGCTGCGCTCTTCAATCGGGATTTCCTTCACGCCGTCACGCACGCGCCAGTCGATCGTCGAGGATGGCAGCGCCACCCAGAAAGGGACGTTGTTGTCATGCGCGGCAAGGGCTTTGAGATAGGTGCCGATCTTGTTGGCCACGTCGCCCTGCGCGGTCACGCGGTCCGTGCCCACGATGACCATATCCACGCGTCCGGCCTGCATGTAATGGCCGCCGGCGTTGTCTGCGATGACGGTGTGCGGCACGCCGTGGCTGCCGAGTTCCCATGCCGTCAGGAGGCTGCCCTGATTGCGGGGGCGCGTTTCGTCTACCCAGACATGCACGGGGATGCCTTCGTCATGCGCCATGTAGATCGGGGCAAGGGCCGTGCCCCAGTCCACGGTGGCGATCCATCCGGCATTGCAGTGCGTCAGAAGATTGACCTGTCCCTGACGGCCCTTACGCTCCCAGATTTCACGGATCAGCTCAAGCCCGTGACGACCGATGGACTCATTGACCTGAACATCTTCGTCGCAGATGGCATCGGCTTCGGCATAGCCCGCGGTGACACGCTCGGCTTCGGGAATGGCCTTGAGGTGTTTGACCATACGCTCGATGGCCCAGCGCAGGTTGATGGCAGTCGGGCGCGTGGCGACGAGGAAGGCTGCAGCCTTATCCAGAGCATCGTCGGAAGCATCGTCCTGAAGGGCGAACACCAGACCATAGGCGGCGACGGCCCCGATCAGCGGGGCCCCGCGCACCTGCATGGACGTAATGGCCTCGGCCACGCCGCCGACGTCGCGGAGTTCCAGAAGCTCCACAGCCCAGGGGAAGCGGGTCTGGTCGAAAATCCGGATGCTGTTGGCATCGTCGGACGGGCGCCAGAGGCTGCGATAGGAAATGCCGTTGATTTTCAAGGGAACGCTCCTCGGAAGGCCGGAAAGACGGGGCTGCAACGGGAGCGCGAACGACCCCATGCTGACTGAACTGCTGGGTTCTGCATGTGCGTGATCTGCGGGCCTGACTCAAGCCCCTGTGCATGAAACTTTCATGCACAGGGGGCGAGCCGTTTACAAGCGCAGGATTTTCAACGATGGACGGCGTCGAGGATAACCTTTGCGCCTGTGGTCCACGGAACGGGTTTGAACTCGCTCCGCACCTTTTGGGTCCACGCGGCCAGATCTTCTGGATCGTCGATGACCTGACGGATCAGGGCATAGGCTTCACTGAGGTTGCGCGGGTTGAAGTAGCGCCCGAGCGGCCCGCCTGCTTCGGGGATGGAGGTCGTGTTGGAGGCGATACAGGGGCGCCCCATGGCCAGACCTTCCGTCACCGGAAGGCCCCAGCCTTCGAAGAAAGACGGGAAGACCGAGAAGCTGCAATCGGAATAGAGGCGTCGCAGTTCGGCATCGGACGGGTTTTGGATGAAGCGGATTTTGCCATCCAGCCATTTCGTATTCTCAAGCTGCTGCATGAGATCGGAAACGAGCCAGCCCGGACGCCCCGCGAACACCAGTGTCGGAACCTGATCGACCGGCATATCTTCCAGCATCTGCCGCCAGATCCGGAAGAGGAGCATGTGGTTCTTGCGCGCCTCGATCGTGGAGACGAACAGGACGTAGGGCTCGCTCACCAGACGTTCGGTTGGCATGACGGTTTCCGCCAGTCCGAACTCCGTTCCCATCGGAACATGCTGGACCGTAATGCCCGTTCCGATGCCTTCTTCCGCAAGATAGGACTGGACGTCCTGTGCTGTGGCGCGGCTGTTGGCGAAGATGATGTCCGCCAGCGGTAACACGGCATGATGCCAAGCCCGGAACGTCGTAATCACGCCAATATGGCACCATTCGGGGCAGCGGATTGGAGCCAGATCATGCATCAGGAGTCCGAAGGACACCCGCAGTTCATCGCGCAGCCACCGGACTGTCTGGACATAATTCTCGTGATGCCATGGTGAGCCCAGCGTCAGGAAGACGTCCCCAGCCTCGACAGCTTCCGCCAGGGGCGTTCCTTCGGCGTGCTGCGCGGCGTCGGTGCTTGACTGCTGACGTCGGCGGCGCAGAGCCGCCTTGCCTTCGTTGACTGCCAGTCGTCCCAGCCCGGCCCACAGGCTCGCCAGTCCGCCCAGAACTTGTCCTTCCGTTTGCAGGATGCCGGTTAATGCCTGACGGTGTGTTTCGTTCTCGGCGAACTGCATGGCGGAAAACAGTGGAGCCGAGGCTTTTGCGGCTTTGGCGCCACTGTCTTTCATAACTTGCCGCAGCAGCGTGTCGACTACCGACCAGTCGATGGTGCGGAAATCGCGCGGATCGTGTTTGTTCGCTCCGCGGCGTACGAACTGGACGTTGTGGCCGTGTAGGGTCCGCAGGCCCGCGCAGAGCTCGAACACCACACGCTGAATGCCGCTCGGTCGTCCATGATGGACGAGGTGAAACAGCAGGTCGTCGACGTCGATCCAAAGGGTCATGACGCTCTCCCGTCCACATACGCGGCGTGACAGGCGTCCAGAATGGCGTCAGCAGTATGCTCCCACGGGGTGGGTTTAAACTGCGTCCGGACCTGCTCCTGCCATTTCGTCAGGCCTTCGCGGTCTTCGATTGTCTCACGGACGACACGATAGGCGTCGTCGGTATTTTCCGGATCGAAATAGCGCGACAGCGGGCCGCCGGCTTCGGGGACGGAGGTCGCGTTCGAGGCCACGCAGGGACGGCCATGGATCAGGCTTTCCGTCACCGGCAGGCCCCAGCCTTCAAACAGGGATGGGAAAAGCGTGAACATGCAGCCGTCATATAGATGCGCCAGTTCGTCATCCGACGGGTCGCGCAGAAGACGGATCTTGCCACGCAGCCAGTCGGTATTTTCAAGCTGCTGCATGAGGTCGGAGACGAGCCAGCCGACCCGTCCTGCGAAAACAAGCGTCGGCACCTGCTCGGGAGGCAGATCAGCGACCAGACGACGCCAGACGCGGAACGCCAGAATATGGTTCTTGCGCGCTTCGATGGTGGAGACGAACAGGACATAGGTTTCTGGCGCAGGTAGTCCTTTCGGACGTTCGCCTGTCACTTTGCGGGGCGGCCCGAAGCCGCTGCCAATGGGCACGATCTGCACGGGGGCCAGCAGCTTCAGGCGATGCTTGCGGGTGTAGTCATCAATGGTTTTCGCCGTAGCGTGGCTGATGGCCAGAAGGCGTCCGCACTGCGGGAGGGTCGTATCCAGCCAGTGCCGGAAATCTCGGATCAGGGACAGCGCACACCATTCCGGCCGGATGGCGGGGATGAGATCGGACAGTAGCAGGACAGGCTGGATGCCATACGCTTTGCGCATTCTGGCCAAACGGTCACCGAAGCCGGGCTCCGACCATGCTGCACCGAGAATCAGGAAGATATCGCCGGGCTTTGGCTGATTGGCTGTGTCGGCCGTAATTGACGACTGCATCACAGCCGGTGTTCGGGCAGTTTCCGTTTCCGAACGGCGCGTCATCTGTTTTTGCACAAAACGGCGTAAAAGGCGCAGGGCGCGCAACTGGTTCACGGCCATTGTCAGCAGAGGACGTGCCAGTTCCGGCGGCAGGCTCTCGATGCGTCTGATGACGGTGTGGCGCAGATTTCTTACGAAAGCACGGGGCGTTTTGCGCGACTGGGGCGCCGGGCGACTGTCATGTGCGACTTTGTCATCGGCACGCACGACGAAAAGATTTTCCAGATCGTCAAAAGACACCGTGGAAACAAGCTGTGTTTCGTTCTGTCCGCGTCGGATCAGGGCAATATTGCCCATACCGGGTTTGGTTGCGGCCTGTTTGCGGATGACATGCAGGATTTCATAGACAAGTCGCTGAATTCCGCTGGGGCGCGAATTGTTTTCGAAATACTGGAAAATGTCTTCGACGTCGATCCAGATGGTATAATCTGCTTGCATATGTCCGGACTAGCTTTGTGGCGGCCGACAGGGATGCCGGTCTGTCAAACGATATTAGTGTTAAAGTTTAGGTAAGCCCCGCCGGATGGGCAAGGGGAGCGCGGAAAAGGCAGAGCCTTCGCCTCGCAGGATTGATTGGGTCAGGGGAGTTCTGTTGTGAACAGCGTTACGGTTCGTCAATGCGTCATTCTGCTGGAAGATCCTGTATCACACGCCTTGCCTCTGTCGCTTTTGCCCCGTGGAGATAGGCCGTTTCTCGCTTGGCTTATGCGGGAAATGCAGCGTTTTGGTGTCAACGAGTTCATAATTCTGACTGCACAAGGCTCGCAGGACGTTTTGACTGCTATTGAAAGTCTTGGTTCTTTCCTCCCCAGACCCGCCAAAATCGTCATAAGCGTTGCACCGCCCGGGCTGGGGAGCGGGGGGGCACTTCGTCATGCCCGACCGCATCTGCGGGAAAAATTCCTCATATGTCCCGCAAACACATTGTTTTCCTGCAATCTGGCGCGTTTGCTGACACACGCACGGAATGGACACTGGATGCTGTTGCGCCCGGTCACTTTGCCGGAGCAGCAGACAGAAGTCTTTTTGTGTGCAAACGGGCTTGTGTCGTTTCACCAGAACCGTGACGACTTGGAAAAGCCAGTTTTAGTGAGGACCGGCCTCTGTCTTTTTGATGTCTCGATCTGTGAAATGCTGTCGGAGACCTGCTCTTTGGAGCAAGACGTGTTTCCAAAGTTGGCGGAAAATGGAACGCTCCGGGGTCTCTCGCTGACAGGGGATTTTTACGATTGTGCGAATGACAGCAGGTTGGAAAAGACGCTGCAGGAGATGTCGCTGAATTTGCGCCGTCCGGCCGTTTTTCTGGATCGCGACGGCGTCATTAACCGGGACTTTGGATGGGTCGGAACGCGCGAACGGTTCGAATGGGAGCCCGGTGTCCGCGAGGCCATCGCCAGAATGACCGAAAGTGGCCATCACGTTTTTATCGTGACCAACCAGTCCGGGATTGCACGGGGGTTCTATTCCGAAGCCGACCTTATGGCTCTTATGGACTGGGTTATCGACAGCATCCGCGAGCATGGCGGGACTGTGGATGACTGGCGGTACTGCCCCATGCACCCAGAGGCCGAAGTCGAACGTTATCGAGGGCATAGCGTGGACCGCAAACCGGCGCCCGGTATGATCCTTGATCTGTTGCAACGATGGGAACTGGACCCTGCGCGTTGCGTCCTGTTTGGAGACCAGCCGACCGACATGCAGGCTGCATGTGCGGCAGGCCTTCGAGGGGTCATGGTGGGACCTGACAAACTGTCCGATCTGTTTCCAGAAATGGGCCTGTCATTGTGTGAGAATGAGTTTCCGGAAAGTCCTCGACAGTCTGTAAGGTGAAAGTTACAATTCGTATCAAATAGTCTGATTGGAAAGATGATGGCATCTTACAGGAACACGCAGGCCTCCCTGTCTCGTATTTCCTCGAAGGCGCAGCAGTCCGGATGCCGTGACCCTGAGGAGAGGGTTTGCCTGAGCGCGGTGGAAAAATATCGGCTGTTGCGTGAGACCCGTCGTGTTGTCAGGAGAGAGCGTCTGGCTGACGAACGTAAATCCGGAACGTGTCAGGATAGGTGATCTCTTGAGATTCTGGCATTTTTCTGAGGTATGACGGTCGTATCGGTCATCCCCGGACAGGCTGACAGATCTGCGAGAGGAGCAGGTCGGCCCATCAGGAAGCCCTGTGCCGTCGTGCAGGATGTATGACGCAGCATGTCGAGTTGGGCGGCGGTTTCTACACCCTCGGCGATAACTTCCATCGACATGGCATGTCCCAGCGTCATGATGGCGCTGACGATGCTCTGGGCCTGTGGATCGTTCAACATGTCTCGGATGAAGGAACGATCGATCTTGATCCGGTCAAAGGGAAAGCTGCGTAGATAATTGAGACTTGAAAATCCGATACCAAAATCGTCCATGACAATCTTGACGCCCAGAGCGCGGATTTTGCCCATGGTTTCCAGATTGCGCTGTACAGCGTCCAGAAATATGCTTTCCGTCAGTTCGAGTTCGAGCCTTTCGGCAGCCAGTCCCGTCTGAAAAAGCGTCTGGATGACGGCTGCATACATGTCGTCATGTGCGAACTGGACTGCGGAAATATTGACGGCGATCCTGATATGCTCCGGCAGTCTGCTTGCCTGGGCACAGGCTTCGAGCAGTACCCAGCGGCCAATCGGGACAATGAGGTTGCAGTCTTCCGCAACCGGGATGAATTCGTTCGGGGCAATCACACCCCTGACCGGGTGTTGCCAGCGAAGCAGGGCTTCGACGCATTCGACCCTGTTTGTTTTAAGGCAGATCAGAGGCTGGAATTCGAGAAAAAACTCGTTTGATTCGAGAGCCCGTTGCAGGTCATGTTCCATTTCGCAGCGATGCTGGACATCTGCCTGCATGACAGGATTGAAGCTGATCCAGTCTGGCGACTGAAGACGACGGGCTTCGCTCAAGGCAAGTTCAGCATAATGGCAGGCCGTCTCGAAGCGGTATGTATCAAATGGAATCAGGCAGCAGCCGATACTGGCTGTGATGTGGATTCTGTGTCCATCTACGGGCAGCGTGGTGTGAAAGATATCCCGTGTAATCTGTGCCCAGTGTGTGGCCTCAGTGGGCTGTTCGTACGGGAAAGGGCAGAAAATCCCGAACTCGTCGCTGCTGAAGCGTACAACGATGCAGTCATCGCTCAGGAATGTCTGAAGGCGTTGTCCGATTGCTTCGAGAAGGTCGTTGGCGATTCTGGCGCCGTAACGCTCGTTGATGGTGCGGAAACGGTTGATGTTGACGTGCAGGAGAATACCTGCGGCTTGCGGCACTGCATGCTTGAGGAAGAAGTCTTCGAGATGTCTCTCGAACTCTGTCCTGCTGCACAGGCCCGGGGCAGAGTCCGGAGGCAGAATGTCTGTGGCGGGAGAAAGAGACCTGAGGAATGTGACGGCCAGCGCCAGACAGTCTTTGTCGTTTCGGCGAAGGGGAGTCAGTCTGAACTGGACGGGAATAGTTTCTTTCTGCAGCGTCATGAGAAGGCCGGAGTGGTACTGATTGTCCGGCAGGGCTTTTAGAGCGGCGGGAAGGATCTCTTCGAGCGGGGGGAAATTCTGGAGGTCGGTCCCGAGGCAGGAAAGGAGAGATCTGTTGGCCTCAATGATCCGGCCCTGATACAGAATGGCCAATCCCTCGCTGGAGGCGTCGGCGAGATGGTGAATCGGAAAGAGTGTTTTGATATTTTCCCGGGACGCAGTCTTCGGAAGGCGTGTGTCCGCGCAGGGGCGTTCTCCTTCCTGACCTGTTCTCTGGGAAATACGCACAATCATTTCCATCCGTTAATCTCGATGTAAGATGCCTTGGCTTCTGTTAAGAAACTGGAAATGTCGGACAGTCAGGAATCGCTCAAACTGCAACAAAATGTTGCTGAGACCGAATTTGACACGATTCAGGCCCCAGTCCTGACCATTCTTCCACCGCGCGAGCGTTACGAAGCAGGTCATGCGGGGGCGATTTCCCTGCTGGTGAGCCGTCTTGCCGGCGCTGGAGATGTCGTCGCGGGAAGGGGGACGGTGGGCGTGCCTTTACCCGGCGGTCGTTATCAACCGTTAATCGTGCCAAGGGTTCCTCTTTCGCATGGGTGGCGTTTGCGTTTTGCCTGTGTGGCGATGATGCGGTCGTGTCGGCCAGCGCTCACGGAAATTCACAACCGGCCGGATCTGGCCCGGTTTCTGGCGCGGTTTGGGCCGGTGCGTCTGGTTCTGCACAATGATCCCTGCGGGATGAGGGGCGCGCGGTCGGTCCGACAGCGTGAGGATCTGGCGCGACATGTGCTGGTCTGTGGTGTTTCGGACTGGGTCATCCAGCGTTTCCGGGAAGGCTGCGGCCCGATCCGGACTGAAATGCAGCCCAACTGTCTGGATCTGTCCGCACTGCCAGTCTTACACGATAGGCAGAGGACGGTCCTGTTTGCGGGGCGGGTCGTGGCGGACAAGGGTGTGGATGCGTTTGTG
This sequence comes from Gluconobacter sp. Dm-74, assembly GCF_018256135.1. Lineage (NCBI taxonomy): Bacteria > Pseudomonadati > Pseudomonadota > Alphaproteobacteria > Acetobacterales > Acetobacteraceae > Gluconobacter > Gluconobacter sp. Dm-74. Next base: position 169,564 of record NZ_JAERLX010000001.1, read on the forward strand.
CGCGCCTGGGGTCAGATCAGGGCGCGTTATCCGGGGTGGCGGGCTGTTATCATGGGGGCGGATAGGTTTGGACCAGACTCTCCGGAGACGCCTTATTTGAAGCAGCTTCGGCCTCTTGCGGCTGCTGCCGGGATCGTGATGACAGGGTATCGGCCTCATGAGGCGGTTCTAGCCGCGATGGCGGAGGCGGCAATCGTTGTGGTGCCAAGCCGCTGGCAGGAGCCTTTCGGCATGACCGCGCTGGAAGCCATGGGATGTGGAGCGGCGGTTGTGGCGTCTCCTGTGGGCGCGTTGTCGGATCTGGTCGGGGACGCGGCGCTGCTGGCGGCACCGGACGCCCCCGGCGAACTGGAGCAAACCCTGAGCCGTCTGATGGACGATGACGGTCTGAGGGTCAGGCTGGGTGCAAAAGGGCGGGAACGGGCGACCCTGTTCGATGTTGGGGCGGCCCGCAGTCGCGTGGAAGAACTGCGGCATGCGGCGATTGCTTTTGCCCGGCGGAAGCCGCAGTCCTGAGAGAATTAGTCCCGCTGGGGCGGGGCCATGAAGGTCGGGTCGATGGCGTTCGGCACATGGCGCGCCAGAATGTCGTCCACGGCTTTCTTTTCTTCGTCCGTCAGGGTCCAGCCGAAGACGTCCTTCACACCTGAGACCTGTTCAGGCTTGCGGGCACCCCACAGGGCGATGACCGGCCCCTGATCGAGAACCCAGCGGACAGCAAAGGCCATGGTCGATTTGCCGCGCTTTTCGGCAAGTTTTTTGAACTCTTCGACGGCGGCGAGATAGTTCTCGAAGTTCGGCTTCTGAAATTTCGGATCGTTCGAGCGCAGATCGTCCTTGGGGAAGGTCGTGTCGCGGCTCATCTTACCGGTCAGCAGGCCGCGGCACAGGGCGCCGTAAGCCAGAATGACGGCATTGTGCTTTTCGGCATACGGCAGGATGTCCTTTTCGATCGTCCGTTCGAAAAGGTTCAGCGGTGGCTGGATCGTGGCGATCGGGGCGACTTCGCGGAAAATGTCCATCTGTTCGGGCGAGAAATTGCTGACGCCGAGGGCGCGGATCTTGCCTTCCTGATAGAGCTTCTGGAGTTCGCGGGCGCTTTCGTCGATGGGGGTCTTGTCATCGGGCCAGTGGATCTGTTCGAGATCGATCGTCTCGACGCGCAGGCGGCGCAGTGAGTCTTCAACTTCCTTGCGGATGCGCGCTGGGCGGGAGTCCCGGAAGACCTTCATGTTCTTTTCGTCTTCGCCAGCCCAGTGCAGACCGAGTTTGGTGGCGATATGGGCCTTGTTCGGCTTTTCGGCGAGGGCGCGACCGACGACTTCTTCCGAATGGCCAAAACCATAGACCGGGGCCGTGTCGATCAGGTTGATCCCTTCGTCGAGGGCCGCATGAATGGTGCGGACGCCATTGTCATCGTCGGGGCCGCCCCACATCCAGCCGCCGATGGCCCATGTGCCAAGAGCGACGCGGGAAAGGGGCGTGTCGATGCCGGGGATGAGGATGGTGTCGGATGCCATGATTGTCTCCACTCGAAATAGACAGTAACGAAAAAGCGCTTCGGACTGTAAGTGGTTGCATGCGAAGCCGAAACCTTCCATCCACTTAAGATGCGCTTCTCTCCTTCCACTGTGACCCGGATCGGCCGATGGGCCGCCCTGGTCCTGCCTCTGGCCTTGACGCATGTGCGCGTGGCAGGTGAGGCCGATCTTGATCTTCTGGCTGTTCTGCTGCTGCTCCATTCTTCGCTGATCGGGCGGCGTGAGGGCGGGTGGGACTGGCTCCGGGAGCCTTGGGTCATCGCCACGTTCTGCTGGTGGAGTTGGCAAGTTCTGTGCACGCTGTGGGTATCGCCGGGACATGGCGCGCTGGGTCAGGCGCTGCTGGCGATCCGTTTTCCACTTGCGGCGGCTGCGTTGGGCTGCTGGCTGCTCCGGGATGCGGTCTGGCGCAGGCGTGTGCTGTGGCTGACCTGTGCGTGCGGGGTTTACATTGCCGTGCAGATGCTGGTTCAGGCCGTGTTCGGGCGCAATTTGTTCGGAATCCCGCGCTTTCATGACGGAACGCTGACGGGACCGTATGAGCACCCCCGTGCTGCTGCACCATTGTCCCGACTGATCCTGCCGCTGTTGATGGTGGGCTGTGCGGTGGCGGAAAAGGCGCGAAGTCGTCTGATGCGGACGTTTGGACTGTGTGTTGCCACAATTCTGGCCGTCGGGATCATGGTGCTGGCGGGGCAGCGGATGCCGCTTGTGCTCTCGCTTCTGGGGATCGGGGTGTGTGCGCTGCTGTATCGGCCCATGCGTCCGGCCGCGCTGGCGGCGGCGGCGATGCTGCCGGTTCTGGTGCTGGTGGCGCGGGTGTTTTCGCCCGGCAGCTTTTTCCATCTCGTGACACTGGCGCGGCAGCAGCTCACGCATTTCGGTCAGTCGCCTTATGGGGAAATCTACACCCATGCGGTCGTGATGGCGCAGGCGCACCCCTGGATCGGGCAGGGCTATGACGCCTACCGGCATTTCTGCTCAGACCCGTCCACCTTTCATGGCCTGCCAGGACTGTCGGAGGCCGTGCCCGAGAGGGGGTGGCTGGATCTGTGTGTGCAGCATCCGCACAACCATTATCTTCAGGCGCTGGTCAATGCCGGAGTGCCGGGGCTGATCCTGTTCGTCTTGATGATTGCGACATGGCTGAAGGCGATCTGGCCGGGACGGAACGGCCATGCGATTGCGATCGGTCTGTTTGCGGCGGTGCTGATTCAGGAATGGCCCATCGCCTCCACGTCGGACTTCCTGAACCTGCCGCTGAGTGGCTGGGGGTTCCTGCTGCTCGGGTTGGCACTGGCCTATCGGGGCTTGCCGATACGGAACGGGTTTCAAGCGGACGGGGTCCGGCCTATATCGTAAGGCAGATTACGGAGGCCTTATGTCCAGCACCCCTGACAACACTGCGCCCGCACGAACCGGAACCGTTCCCGTGACGGTTCTGACCGGCTTTCTTGGCGCCGGAAAGACGACGCTTCTCAATCATATCCTGACGGCCGAGCATGGTCGCAAATATGCGGTTGTTGTGAACGAGTTCGGCGAACTCGGGATCGACAACGACCTCGTGGTGGATGCTGACGAGGAAGTGTTCGAAATGAACAACGGCTGCATCTGCTGTACGGTGCGCGGAGATCTGATCCGCATTCTGGGTAGTCTGCTGCGGCGTCGGAACCGGTTTGACGGCATCATCGTCGAAACGACCGGACTGGCCGATCCGGCCCCGGTCGCGCAGACGTTCTTCGTGGACGAGAACCTCCGCGAAAAGGCGCGTCTGGACGCGGTCGTGACGGTTGTGGATGCATTCAACGTCATGGAAACGCTGGATGAAAGTCCTGAAGCCATCAACCAGATCGCTTTCGCGGATGTGATCGTGCTGAACAAAATCGATCTGGCGGATGAAGAACGCCGCAAGGACATCGTGGCGCGTCTGAAGAAGATCAACGCCGTGGCGCAGATCCATGAGGCGCAGCATGGCGGCGTGAAGCTGACGGATATTCTGGACCGGGGTGGCTTCGATCTGGCGCGTGCGCTTAAGACGATGCCGGACTTTCTGGAGAACGATCATCATTCCCACGAGGAAGGTATCACCAGCATTTCCCTGAGCATCAAGGAGCCGATCGACCAGCCCCGTTTTCAGGCATGGATCGGAGCGATCCTTCAGGAGCAGGGCGCGGACATTCTGCGGGCCAAGGGCATTCTGCATTTCAAGGGCGAGCAGAACCGTTTTGCATTTCAGGCCGTGCATATGATGGCAGATGGGGATTTCATCGGCCCGTTTCGTGAGGGCGAGAGTCGGGAGTCCCGTCTGGTGTTTATCGGGCGCAATCTGAACCGCCCGCAGCTTCGGCGCGGCTTTGAAAGCTGCATTGCGGTATGATGCAGGATCTTCTGGCGGACCGGGGTGCTGAGCGCCGGTTCGAGAGCCCGATCGTTCATGTGGTCTCCTCCCGCGACGGGCGCAGCTTTGCGGCGCTGACGGTGGATGGGGAGCTTGTTCTCATTCCGCGGGATCGTCTGCGGGATGCGGAAAGCTGGACGGTCGTCTCCGTGCATGACGGCGGGTTATGTCTGGCTCAGGGCTGTGAGCCGGATTCGTTCCTGTCGGGCGGTGAGGACGGGAAGCTCGTCCGGACTTTTGCCGATGGGCGCACGGACGTATTGCACGAAGGGCGCCGCTGGATCGACTGCGTGGCCAGTACGACAGATCATCTGGCGTTTTCGTCCGGCAAGCAGATCGAGGTCCGTGCGGCGGAAGGGCACCAGACGCTCAAGGTTCTGGAACATCCCTCCACCGTGACTGGTATCGTGTTCGATGCGAAGGGCAAGCGGATTGCGGCGTCACATTATAATGGTGTGTCGATGTGGTTCGTGCAGGCCAAGGTCGACAGCGTGCGGCCGTTCGAATGGAAGGGCAGCCATATTGCGATTGCCATCCATCCGGGTGGTGAGGCGCTGGTGACGTCCATGCAGGAAAACGATCTGCATGGCTGGCGCCTGTCTGACGGGCACAATATGCGTATGAGCGGCTATCCGAAGCAGGTGAAGTCCATGGGCTTCACGCGTAACGGGCGCTGGCTTGCGACGGCGGGAGCCGATGCGATTGTGCTGTGGCCGTTTACGGGTGGTGGCCCGATGGGCAAGGCTCCGGCGGAACTGGCGCGGCTGCCGGGTCTGTTCGTCAGTGCGGTTTGCCCCAATCCCAAGGAAGACATCATCGCTGCGGGTTATGAGGACGGGACGGTCGTTCTGGCGGAAATCGGCGGCGGGGACCAGCGCGTTCTGCCGCTGTGCTCGGGACAGGATACGAAGCGCGGCAAGGTGACGTCGCTGGGCTTTACGCCGCAGGGTGGCGCGCTGGCCTTCGGGACGGAAGACGGGGTTCTGGCAGCAATCGATCTATCCAGCGGCGGTTGAGCTATGTTTGTGCCCGATGCGTACTGACGCAGCGGGTCAATTGTTGCTGGAGCGGAAACGCGGTATGTCTGTCTGATGCAGGACAGGGTTCCTGTTCAGGAGGCGGATCTGGAGACTCTATCATCGTCCGCCGTGCAACCGGGCAACTCTGCCGGGCTGGGCGCCTACGGAGACCTGGAAGCATTTTCTGATCTCGATCTGGACGATCTTGCCATCGCTGCGGCATCATTATGCCGCACGCCAATCGCACTGGTCAGTATTCTGGATGGAGATCAGCTCTGGTTTTCCGCGCGTGTCGGAACCGATCAGACCTATGGCGCGCTGGAAAATTCCGGATGTGCGGCTGTCATAGCTCGTCGGGCGCCGGTGGTGATCACCGATATGATGGCCGATCCGGAGACGCGCAGGAACAGTCTTGTCTGCGGTGCGCCGGGTCTGCGGTTCTATGCGGGATATCCGTTGTTTACAGCCGACAACGAGATTTTCGGGACATTATGCGTCGTAGATCTGCAAAAACGTCCGCAGGGGCTTTCACAGCGCGAGCATGACGGCCTGGCCGCTCTGGCCCGGCAGACCATGCGGCTGATGGAACTGCGTCGGGAGACGATCGCACAGGAACGGCGACTGGCTGCGCAACAGCTCCGTCGCAAGCGTGTTGCCCGAGAGGCCCGGCAGGCGGAAGCGGAACGGCGGCAGGCGCGCGAAAAATATGCACTCCATCAGGCTGCGGGCGCGGCAGGAGGCGTGGGTATTTATGAATACGATCTGGTCAGTGGGGACATCACCGTTTCTCCTGAAGTCTGTCGTATTATCGGCATGCCCGTCACCGAAGTCGTGACTGCACCACAATGGGCCCAGCGGGTGCATGAGGATGACAAGGCGCGGATTCCGCTTCTGTCAGAACTTCTGGACGGTTCTGCTCCCCTGAAACTGGAGTACCGGATTGTCCGGGATGATGACCGCAAAGAGCGCTGGGTTCTGCGTCAGGGCGTGTTGGACAGGGACGCGACCGGACGTCCGGTCCGACTGATCGGAACGCTTCAGGACATCACCCCGGAGAAAAACGCCACCAGTCGTCTGACCACGTTGCTCGCGGTTGAGGATGCCCTGCGTGCCGCCACGACCCGCAGGCAGGCGCTGACAGAGGCCTGCGAACTTCTCGGGCGCAGGCTTGAGGTCCAGCGTGTCGGGTTTGCGGCCATTACAATGCGTGATGAGGTTTTCACCATCGATCATGGCTGGTGCAGCCCTGATGTGCCGCCGATTTCGGGGGTTTTTACATTTCAGACGTTTCGCCGTACCTCCAATTTTCTTCGCAGTGGCGCTGTTCTCATTCTGGACGATCTTTCCAATCCGTCATGGATGGAGGAAGAACAGGAGGCCTGTCGCGCGTTGGGTGTGGAGGCGCAGATCATTGTTCCAAAAATGGATCATGGAGAACTGACGGGCTGTCTGTTTGTCCATAGCGCCACGCCACGAGACTGGACGCTGGATGAGACGTCTTTCATCCGCACAGGCTCTGACCGGATTTTTACGGCGCTGGACGAATGGGAGGCCGAGGCGCGGCAGGAAATCGTCAATCATGAAATCCTGCATCGTCTCAAGAATACGCTCAGCATCGTCCAAAGTCTTGCGCATCAGGGATTCCGGAACGTGGATGATCAGGGGCCGCTTGCAACGTTCACATCCCGTCTGGTGGCGCTCAGTGCGGCGCACGATCTGCTGATGCGCCGGAACTGGCAGTCCACCGATCTGGCCAGTCTGGTTCGCGGAGTGCTGACGCCGCTGGGCGTTGAAGAGCGGGTCGAGGTGTCCGGACCGTTTCTCAAGCTCGGACCCGATACGGCGACCTCCTTTTCGATGGCGCTGCACGAACTGGCAACCAACGCCGTGAAATATGGCGCCCTCAGTGTTCCGGACGGAAAGGTGTCCCTGAGCTGGACGATTACGGGCGCAGAGGCCGTGATGACGCTGAAGTGGCGGGAGACAGGCGGACCGCCCGTTACAGCGCCGAAGCGGACCGGATTTGGCGTCCGTCTTCTCAGGTCCGGACTGGGCCGACACGGAAAAACGGAACTTCATTACGCGTCAACGGGTTTATGTGCGGATCTGACTGCGCCGACCCTGTCGCTCGCAACACTCTGAGACTGACCGGAGACCTGTGATTTTTATGCCCCAGGACCCTGAGACACGGCCCACCATCCTGATTGTCGAAGACATCGTGTTCATTCGCATGATGACGGAAGACTATTTCGAGAGTGCCGGTTTCAGAACCCTGAGCGCGCGTTCGACGGCGGATGCCATTGCGTTGCTTGAGACAGACCCGACGATCCGTTACCTGTTCGCCGATATTCATCTGCCTGATGGAGAAGACGGTCAGAAGCTGGCGGAAATTGCACGCAAACGCTGGCCCCCCGTGAAAATCATCCTGACATCCGCGGACATGCCCGCAGATCAGGTCCGACTGCCGATACGCGGTCTGTTTGTTCCCAAACCCTATAGTCTCGATCAGGTCAGAAAGACTTTCGAGACAATGACCTGATCAGGACTGCTGACTTGAAGGGCGGTCGGTATGCCCAAGGTCCCGGTCGGGGGCGATGATGTCCCGCACGCGCTGTTTCAGGTCTTTCGGGCCGGGAAACCCTCCGTCACGTTTACGCTCCCAGATCAGCGTTTCGTCCACATGAATTTCGAAACGGCCTCCGGTATCGGGGATCAGCGCGACTTCGCCTAGAGCCTGACCGAATGTCGACAGCAGTTCCTGGGCCATCCAGCCGGAACGGAGCAGCCAGTTGCACTGTGTGCAGTAGCGGATGGAAATGCGGGGCGCAGTGGACGTCATGGGGCGATCCTGTCGGGCTCTGGAGCTTGGATACTGTCATGAGGGCTTCATGCGGAAAAGCCTTCGCATCAGAGGCGGCCGTCGTTAAGGGTATGGGTTATTACTCTCTGACGGGATGTTCCGGTCCATGCGTTCTGCCATTCGTTTGCCTGTTGCCTTGCTTTTATGTGCGACTGTTCTCTCTGCCTGTGCTCCGTCAGCGCGGCATAACGAGGCATTGCCTGAAAGTGCGGCACCGGACGAGCGGCTTGTTCTGGCGCCCCCTCCCGTGGCAGGCAGCGCGGCACAGCTTGACGATGACCGGGTGTTCCGTGCCACGCGCGCCCTGAAGGACACGCCGCGCTGGAAACTGGCGCAGAGCGACGCGGATCTGGACCCGGTGCATCTGGTTCGGGATTTCTCGTGTGCGGCAGGGTTCGATCTCGACCTCGCACAGGCGCCCCATCTGGCGACGGTGCTGGAACGGATCCGTCATGCCGTTGGCCGCCGGACGTCCGAAGCCAAGACATACTGGCACCGCACGCGCCCTTTTGTGGGCACGAATCTGCCGATCTGCACGTCTCCTGAAGGGCTCGGGCTGCACGCGTCTTATCCTTCAGGCCATACGACGGCGGGATATGGTATGGCGCTGCTTTTGGCACATCTGATGCCCGAACATGCCACGGCGCTGCTTCAGCGTGGTCGGGTGTTCGGGGAAAGCCGGATCGTGTGTGGCGCGCATTGGAAATCTGACGTTCAGGCCGGTTATCTGAACGCGTCGTCCCTGATGGATGCGCTTTTGGCCAATCCGGACCTTCAGGACGATCTGACAGCGGCACGGCGTGAACTGCTGGCGATGCAGGTCCATCCGGTCGCGCCCGATGCGGCACGTTGCGCGGTAGAACAGGACGCTGCGACGCACTCTTTGCTCAGCGAACCCTGAGGCGGGACGGACGGCACTCCTGAAAAAATCAGGGTGCCGGTTTTTGCTTGTCCGAGGGAGGCGGGCTGTGATGGGCGCCGCGATCGTTCGCTTCCATGAAGCGGTCGGCGAGGCAGCTATAAAGCGAATGCGGGCAGATCATTTTTGACACACCGAACGCCAGAAAGGACGTGGCCAGCAGTGCCAGCGTAACCTGCTGGTTGTCGCACATTTCCATGACGATGATGGTTGCGGTCAGGGGGGACTGCGACATGCCGCAGAAATACGCCACCGTACCCAGCAGGACGACCGCGCCGGGCGTGGTGTGCGGCAGGAACTGCTCCACCCAGCCGCCAATTCCTGCGCCGATGGCGAGTGACGGGGCGAACATGCCGCCGGGGATGCCGGAGCAGTACGAGACGATCATCGCCAGATATTTGAGGACGAAGAACGAGGCCGGATAATGCTCGGTGCCGTTGAAAATGGCGCTGGCCTGATCGTAGCCCGTGCCGTAGGTCGCGCCTTTGGAAAGGAGGCCGATCAGAGCGAGTATGAAGCCGCAGGATGCCGCAAAGGCGATCGGACGTATGGCGGCGAAGTGTCCGACCCACCCCGGAATGCCGCGTGAGGCTTTGATGAGAATGGCCGAGAAGCTGCCTCCCGCAAGGCCGCCGAGAATCCCGCAGGTCAGAACCGCGATCCATGCCGTGCCGACAGGAACGTCCACGTCCGCATGGCCGAAATAGGTGTAGTTGCCGATCAGGGCGATAGCCGTGACGCCAGACAGGACAACAACCGTGAGGGTACGGCCAGAGGTCTTCTGTTCGAAGGAATGAGAGAGTTCCTCAATGGCGAACATGATTCCAGCGAGGGGCGTATTGAACGCCGCGGCCATGCCTGCTGCGCCGCCTGCAAGGATCATGCTGCGCCGTGCGGCGATGTTCGACTGTCCCAGCAGACGCGAGAAGGCGTGCATGATGGACGCCCCAACCTGCACGCTCGGGCCTTCACGCCCGATGGACGCGCCGCAGATCAGGCCGAACGAGGTCAGCAGGATTTTACCAAGCGAGGTCTTGAGGGACAGCACACGGTCCACGACTGCAACGTTTTCGATGTGCAGGGTCGCGATTGTTTGAGGGATGCCGGAGCCCTGTGCGCCCTTGAAGATGGTCCGCGTGGCCCATGTGATGAGCGCCAGTCCGACCGGGGCTACGACCAGCATGGCCGCAGGGTGCCAGGCAATGATCTGATGGCGCACACTTGCCGCCCAGTCGCCCACTCTCGCAAACAGCACAGCCACGATACCGACCAGAACCGCGCCGAGCCAGTAGACCGCCGTGCGGCGCCACTGGTTTGTCGTTACTTGTGCCGAACGCTTCAGATGCAGAATGCGGTCTTTGCGGCGCATGGCATGGGCAGAGGAACGTACGTCCGTGGCCGGAGGCTCTGCGGGAACAGCAGCAACGGGAGAAGGAGGCGGTGTATCGGCCAATATTCGGACGTCCGGGAAGGAGGGTCGGGCTGTGGAGGATACGCCCGGTTCAGGCCCGTGCGCTGATGATGTGCACCTGCCACCAACGCGGGAGGAGGGTCAAGGGTTCTCCGCCGATGAGGCGCGAGGGGCTGAATCCGTTCCGGGCTGTGTCATAAACCGCACAGTCAGCGCCGCTTTGGCCATCTTCAGCTCAGGACGAGAACGCCGGAATGTTTGGCCTTGTCTTCAGGCTCGACATGGATGTGGATGGAGGCGCGGCCCAGTTCGGAGCGGATGGCGGCTTCGATCTGGTCGCAGATTTCGTGGGCGTCATGCACGGTCAGGGCGCTCGGCACCACGAGATGGAACTCCACGAAGGACAGGGCGCCGACCTTGCGGATGCGGAGGTCATGGGCTTCCAGCGCGCCGGTTGCGCTGGAGGAAATCACGGCCTTGACTGCTTCCATCTGTTCGGGTGACGGCGCTTCGTCCATCAGGCCGGACAGGGAATGCTTCATCATGGAGAAGCCGGCGCGCATAACGTTCAGAGCGACCAGCCCGGACAGAATGGCGTCGAGGCGGTCCCATTTGAGCAGCGGGATCAGCGAGACGCCGATCACGAGTGCCACGGTCGCCCAGACATCCGAAACAACATGTTCGCCTGCGGCCTGAAGCGCCTGTGAGGACTGTTTGCGCCCGACCGTGATCAGGATGCGGCCCCACACAAGATTGACCAGCCCGGCCAGCGCGTTCAGCGCCACGCCGGAGAGGGGCGCGCGAATGGGTTCGGGATGGCGCCAGTCATGAACGGCGATGACCAGAATGCCGATCGCCGTCAGGACGACCAGAACGCCTTCGAGGACGGCGGACAGATATTCCGCCTTGCCGTGGCCGTAGGGGTGGTTGTCATCGGCGGGAAGGGCCGCGACGGACATCGCCCAGAGCGTTCCGACAGCGGCCACGACGTTCAGGATAGTCTCGATCGCGTCCGAAAGCAGGGCGCTTGAGCCCGAGACCACATAGGCCGCGTATTTGATGGCGAGCACCACCACGCTCAGCGCGATGGAGGCTCGGGCGACCTTGATGCGGGTTGATGTCATGACGCGTCCTCAGCAGCAGGGCTGGTGCGTGTCGCAGACAGAGGGCTGTGTTTCAAGCTGGAAAGTGGGATGAGCGATGTCAAACTGCGTCCGCAGCAGCGCGGCGGCGTTGGCGATGATCCGGTCTGGAGAGACGGGATGTGCAGGATCGCACAGCAGATGGACGGTCAGGGCGGTTTCGGTCGTGCTCATGGCCCAGATATGCAGATGATGCAGCCCGGACACGCCTTCGACGGAAAGCAACGCGGTCTGAACGGCATCGGGATCGATCCCCGCCGGAACCGCATCCAGCGCCAGATCCAGCGAACGGCGGAGTAGGGACCACGTGCCGATGACGATGGAGGCCGAGACGATCAGGCTCATGATGGGGTCGATGATCGTATAGCCCGTAAAGGAAATGAGCAGACCGGCGATGACGACCGAGAACGCCATGACGGCATCTGCGGCCATGTGCAGGAAAGCGCCACGGATGTTGAGATCGTTCGAGGCGCCTTTCATGAACAGCAGGGCCGTGACGGCGTTGACGGCGATCCCGACCAGCGCGACCCAACTGATGACCTCGCCTTGCACCATCTCGTGGGAAAACAGGCGCAGCACGGATTCCCAAACGATGCCGCCAGTCACGAGCAGCAGGATCGTGGCATTCGCAAGAGCAGAAAGGATCGTGGAGCGGCGCAGGCCATAGGTGAAGCGTGCGCTCGAAGGGCGGGTCGCCAGAACCTGCGCCAGCCATACGCCCGCGAGACCCAGCACATCGGACAGGTTGTGGCCCGCATCCGCCAGCAGGGACATCGAATGCGCCCAGACGCCCCACAGCGCTTCTCCGGCGACATAGGCCGTATTCAGGGCGATCCCGATGGCGAAGGCTGCGCCGAAACTTGCCGGGGCATGGACGTGCTGGTGTCCGAATCCGAAGCCATGACTGTGCCCGTCACAATCCGCGTGGTCATGATCGTGGTGGGCATGGTCCGCATGGTCGTGTCCTGCATGATCATGCGGCGACGCGGTGTCATGATGGTCGTGATCGCAGGCGTGGTGGGGATCTGAAGTCATGGAGGCCAGTGCTGCAAGAATGAAGGCCTAACCTTACCGCATGTGACGCGACCGTCCCATCTCTATATCCCCATACGTGACGATATTGCCGAACGGCGCGGAGCGTGGTGTCGTTAGAGGGTGAAGAATGGCCACAGTCTTCAGGGCTGTGATTGTGAAGAAGGACAGGAAACGATGGCCGAAAAACGTATTCTCATCATCGCCGGTGATTTCGTTGAGGATTACGAAATCATGGTGCCGTTCCAGATGCTGCTTCTGGTCGGGCACAAGGTCGATGTGGTCTCGCCGGGCAAAAAGGCCGGGGAGCAGGTCGTTACGGCGATCCACGATTTCGAAGGCCATCAGACCTACACCGAAAAGCGCGGCCATAATTTCACGCTGAACGCGACCTATGCAGGCGTGACGGCAGATTCTTACGACGCACTGATTATTCCGGGCGGACGTGCGCCGGAACAGCTTAGCACCGACGAAAGCGTGCTGGATCTGGTGCGGGCATTCGTTGAGAGCGGCAAGCCGGTTGCGGCTGTGTGTCATGGTCCGCAGCTTTTGGCGGCGGCGGGCGTCATCAAGGGTAAGAAGATTTCGGCCTATCCGGCCTGCCGTGCGGAAGTGCTGCTCGCTGGGGCCGAGTACCAGTCTCTCCCGATGGATGGCGCCGTGACGGACGGCCAGTTCGTCACCGGTCCGGCCTGGCCCGCGCATCCGGCCTGGATCGGGCAGTTCCTCAAGGTTCTGGGCACGCAGATCACACCGTAAGGGATTTACGCCCGGCGTTCACAACACTGTGGCGAAACATCCCCTGAAATCGTAGAGAGGAAGCATGACGACTTCCTCTCCTTCTCCCGATCCGCAGTCCACCCGACGTACCGGCAGTTTTGGCCGTGCCGAAGGCTTCATGGAACGCGCGTTTTTCGCCACGCGCTGGATCGCCGCACCGCTCTATTTCGGCCTGACCATCGGGCTGCTGCTGGTGGCGTTCAAGTTCTTCCAGCAGCTGATCGGACTGGTGTTGAAGGCGACGGGGCTGGATTTCGACGATGTGTTCGTTGGCGTTCTGGATCTGATTGATCTGGTCCTGCTGGCCAATCTGCTGCTGATCGTCATGTTCTCAGGCTACGAGAACTTTGTTTCGCGCCTCGATATCCGCAGTCATGAGGATTATCCGAGCTGGATCGGGCATGTCACGTTCGGGGACATCAAGATCAAGCTCATGGCCTCGATCGTGGCCATGTCCGCGATCCATGTGCTGGCGGATTTCATCCGTGTGGATGAGACCTCGACGCGCGCTCTGGAATGGAGCGTGGGCATCCATCTCGCTTTCGTGGTCTCGGGCGTGCTGATGGCCATCATGGACCGGATCATGGAAGGCTCCCCCGACACGCATCATGCCGATCCTGCGCCGCCGGTTGCAGGAAAAGCAGGGAATGATTCGGGGAACGGGCACCACTGATGATCCGCATTACCGAACTGCGCCTTCCGCTCGATCATGCGGCGGAGGCGCTGCGCGACGCCGTGCTTGCGCGTCTGAACATTCCATCTGAAGACCTGCAAAGCCTGACTGTGGCGCGTCGCGGCTATGATGCCCGCAAACGCGGCCATATCGTGCTGGTCTATAACGTGGACTGTGATGTCGCGGACGAGGTTGCGGTTCTGGCCGCCCATGCGAGCGATCAGCATATCCGCCCGACGCCGGACACGACCTATCATTTGCCCGAGGCGACCTTGCCCGAGGGGGCACCGCGTCCTGTCGTGATCGGGGCGGGGCCGTGCGGGATCATGGCGGCGCTGACGCTGGCGCAGGCCGGTCTAAAACCCATCATTATCGAACGCGGTAAGGACGTGAAGGCGCGGACGGTCGATACGTTCGCCCTGTGGCGTAAATCCGTTCTGACGCCTGAGAGCAACGTCCAGTTCGGCGAAGGCGGGGCCGGGACATTCTCGGACGGCAAGCTCTATTCCGGTGTGTCTGACCAGCGACATCTGGGGCGGCATGTTCTGGAAGAATTCGTCCGGGCGGGTGCCCCGGAAGAAATTCTGACGATCTCTAAACCCCATATCGGCACGTTTCGTCTGGTCACAATGGTCATGTTCATTCGCACTGAAATCGAGCGTCTGGGCGGCGAATACCGGTTCGAGACTCGTGTTGAGGGATTTGAGATGGACGGCGAGGGCGCGGAGCGTCGTCTGCGCGGCCTGCATCTGTCGAACGGTGAAACCCTTCCGGCGGAGCGGGTCATTCTGGCGGTCGGACACTCAGCGCGCGATACGTTTGAAATGCTGCGTCAGGCCCATGTGGAAATGGACCCCAAACCGTTCTCCATCGGCGTACGGATCGAACACCCGCAATCCGTGATTGACGTAGCCCGTTTCGGCGCCAGTGCCGGACACGAGATGCTGGGGGCGGCGGATTACAAGCTCGTCCATCATGCCTCGAATGGTCGTGCGGTTTATTCGTTCTGCATGTGCCCCGGCGGGCAGGTCGTGGCGGCAACGTCCGAAACAGGGCAGGTCGTCACCAACGGGATGAGCCAGTATTCGCGGGCCGAGCGAAATGCGAATAGCGGCATCGTTGTTGAAGTGAAGCCCGAGCTTGATTTCCCGGACGACGTTCTGGGCGGCATGGCCTTTCAGCGCCAGTGGGAAAAAGCGGCGTTCGTCGTGGGTGGCCGCAATTACAACGCCCCTGCCCAGCGGGTCGGAGATTTTCTGGCGGGGCGTCCGTCCACGTCGTTGGGGGACGTCGTGCCGTCCTATCAGCCGGGTGTGACGCCGACGGATTTGACACTGTGTCTGCCGCCCTTCGTAACGGACGCCATCCGTGAAGCCCTGCCGCAGTTTGAACGCAAGCTGCGTGGTTTTTCCATGGATGATGCCGTCATGACAGGCGTGGAAACGCGCACATCCTCGCCGATCCGCCTGCGTCGTGACCGTGACGGGCAAAGCCCGACCCTGCGCGGGTTGTTCCCGGCAGGTGAGGGGGCAGGCTATGCTGGCGGTATCCTTTCCGCCGGAATTGATGGCATCCGGGCGGCGGAGTGGCTGGCGGCCTCTCTTTAAGAGACCGCCGCACAGCCCTCACATATGTTCGCCGGGAAGTTCTTTGGGGCGGATCAGGGCGATGGCACCCGTCACGAGACTGGTGCCCAGCACGAAAAGTTCGGCTGAGAGCGGCAGTGTAAGAATGGTCGGGCCAAACATGGGTACGAGTTTCTGCGCCATGCCCTGCCCGATGGAGCCGAGCGCATAGCCCAGCCCCATACCGAAGCTGCGGGTGTCGGACGGGAAACGCTGTGCCAGATAATGCGGAACAAGTGCGAAAATTCCCGAAGCCGCAGCACCCATGACGAAGGCTGCAACCAGCAGCATGGTCCAGGTCGGTGCGCTCAGGAACGGCCAGATCGTCAGCATCACGACGACAAGCGCGCTGAGCATGACCCGGACTTCCCCGAAACGCTCTGCCAGCCAGCCGCACAGGACTTTTCCGCCAAACGATCCGAGACAATAGAGCGTTACCGGCCAGAAAACGGCCTGTTGTGTCAGGTGGTGACTGCCACGCAGAATGGTCGGGTAATAGGTGTAGATCGCGGCTTTCTGGAATTCGAGAAAGCTCATGAAAGCGATTGCCTGAAGTGCTGCACCCGTCAGACGGAATTTGGGACGCGGTGGCGGGGCTGTGTGGTGCTGCTTTCTGGTCAGACGGTCTTCGTGGGTCCGCAGCCAGACCGGGCTTTCCGGTACGCCAATCCGGATGAACAGCGCCAGCGCAGCAGGGACGAGACCGATGAAGAACAGCACGCGCCATCCATAATGCGGCAGGATCAGGGCCTGCACGCCAGCGGCGGCGAAATAGCCGACTTCATAGCCGGACATCATGAGTGCGGAAGCCATGGGACGTGTCCAGGCTGGGACGCTTTCCATCAGCAGAGCGGCCGAAGCGGTCCATTCGCCGCCAAAGCCGATTCCGAACAGGAACTGCACAGCCATCAGCACATAAAAGTGATGTGAGAGCCCGGTCATGGCGGAAAAGACCGCAAACCATACGACGCCGAGCATGAAAGCAGGCTTGCGACCATAGCGGTCAGCCAGCCATCCCCAGCCTGTATTGCCGACGGCGCGCCCGATGGACTGCCCCATCAGCACAGCCCCCAGATCGGCAATCGTGCATCCGAAATCATGGGCGATGTCGGGGAGGGTAAACATGAGCGTCGTCTGGTCGAAAGCATCCAGAAACCAGCCCAGAAAGGAGGCAAAAGTGACCTGCCAGTAGGGCAGAAGGGCAATAAGAGAGCCTTGG
Source organism: Gluconobacter sp. Dm-74 (assembly GCF_018256135.1). Lineage (NCBI taxonomy): Bacteria > Pseudomonadati > Pseudomonadota > Alphaproteobacteria > Acetobacterales > Acetobacteraceae > Gluconobacter > Gluconobacter sp. Dm-74. The sequence goes on from NZ_JAERLX010000001.1 coordinate 186,183, forward strand.
GAAGATGTAGATACGGCGGAGCGGGTTGTGGCATCCGTCATGCAGAATGGTCCTGTCTCGGAGGGGAAAAGACCCCACGCCCAAGGGTGTCACAGGCCCGGAAGAAGGTCCGGGCATGAAACCGTAGCAGCTTTGTCCGGATTGATCGAACGAAGAGTTTGGATGCATCCAAAACAGATAGGCCGGGCGGGTATAAGCCAGCGATCACGGTTCAAACGACAGCAGAAATGCCTGCGCCATTAAGGAAAAATTAGGAGGTTCAGCGGCATTGTTCTGACATGAAGAACGGAGGTGTCCGCATTGGATGATCTAGGACGGGGAGCGACTTCGGTGGCGACAACCCCTCAGGGCCTGCATGTCGGCCAGACAGTCAGGGTGGATGGGCTGTCCGAACTACCCGAAGGTAAACCGGACTATGCTGCCTCTATGGCAGAGTCCAGTGCGGGAATGTTTGCCACGACACTTCGGAGTCGCAGGGCGCGTCAAAAAAGCGCACTGCCTCCCCTGCGATGGCTCCCACGTTTCGTTCTGGGGCGCAACGGAACAGACAAGGTCATCGGCGCGCAGGTGGATATGAGTCAGCTCTGGCTCTCGGTTCCCCGTCGAACCCTGCGCAAGAGCCGACGCAAGAGTCTGGGACAGCAACAGCGGGAATTTGATTCCGATCTCCTGGGAAACGCGTGTTCACAGGCCGCGACATGGCCGGAGGCGATGCGGCTGATGGTTTCTCTGGAGGATGATCAGGCGCCTGACGGAGACTTTAACGGTCGACTGAATACAGTTCTTCAGAACAGTGGTTTCCCTGTCAGTCGTCTGGATCTGGTTTTTCAGGAAAGTGGCCTGGCCCAGGACGACAAGGAGACGTGTTACACGCTCTCAGCCCTGCGCGATCAGGGATGCCAGATTTTCCTTGGCGGCTTTGGAAGCGCCCCCTCCAGCCTGAGTCTTCTGCGTGAGCGGGCCGTCGGAGGATTACTGGACGGCGTGCAGTTTGATACGTCTTTGCTGGCGCCTTCGGACATGACTTGGCGGCAGTCGGGAGAGGCTCCCCTTCTGGACGAGGGTGCAGTGCTTTTTTATCGGGCTGCTCTGGAAGCCGTCAAAGCACTGGGGCTCAAGGTTCGGGGTATTGGTCTGGATTTTCCGGATCTTCTTGCGTTTGCACAGAAGGTTGGATGTGTCGAAGCATCCGGGACGGTTTTGGCCGCCCCGGAAACGACGGCCCAGATCAGTGAGCGGTTTGAAGAAAACGCCGGACGACCGCGTCGTCGTCGTATGGCACGAACGGCTGAGGGTCTCTGACGAGACCTCCGCCGTTCGGAAATCTGGAAGTCGTGTTCAGTTGATCTTACATTGATAACTGAAGAGACGTTCCGGATTTTCCCGAAGCATGGAGGCCAGCATTGGAAGCACTTCGGTTAAAGCTGTTTCCACAGCTTCCGGCGACTGACCGGTCTGATCGCAAATATGGTTTATCCTCTTTTCCCCCATGAGATCCTCGACCTGCTCTGGTGAAAGCGGGGTTGAGGGGAGAACGCGGATTTCACTAACCGTTGTCGCGAACTGACAGTCATCTTTCATCATCTTGATGGTGACTTCAGTCAGTCCCGAGCGATCGGTGCTGGCTCCACTCAGCCAGTCCCCAAAACGGGTGAAAACCGACGTTGAGGCCTGGGCTTCGGTTTGGCCCTTGCCGGACTTCTGTGTGTATGTGCTCTGGATGGTCATTGTCAGGCTCCTTCTGTCAGAAGAAAACGGGCCTTTTCCGGGCTGGTGGCCCTGTCTTCCTAACGTCTGGCTCCTGATCAGGATGCGAGGAGGAAGAAACACCTTTCTGTGTTGTTTGTCACAGAATTTCCTCCTCTTGTCACAAAACCTTACCCTCCGTCGTGTCAGCGCAAGGCTGCGCTTTCCACGAGGACGATTTCCGCATCTTCCCGCGCGGTGATCGTGATGCTTTCTACATCATGAAGGGCCGCACCGTCCCGGTGCCCAACGATCCGCCCTTCGATTTCCACGCTGCCTGTAGCGGGAACAAGATAGGTAAACATGGCGCGGTCCGTCTGGACGGTCAGGGTTTCTCCGGCCTTGAGTGTCGCACCGGAGACCCGGCCACGGGTGCGGATGGGAAGGGCGTTGTCTTCCGGAAAGCCCGAAGCGAGTGGGACGAGGCGCCCGTTGCGCTCATGACGTGGAAACGGTCGGGTACCCCAGGACGGTTTTCCGCCCGTCTCATCGGGGATCAGCCAGATCTGGAAGAGCGTCGTGGCGTCGTCTTCGCGGTTGAATTCGGAATGCGTAATTCCGCTACCGGCTGACATGACCTGCACATCGCCCGCTTCGGTTCGACCACGATTGCCGAGGCTGTCTTCATGCGTGATAGCACCCGTACGGACATAGGTGATGATTTCCATGTCGCGATGTGGATGGGCGCCGAAGCCGTTATGGGGCGCGATACGATCGTCGTTCCACACGCGCAGCCGCCCCCAGTGCATCCGGTTACGGTCCTGATAGTCCGAAAAGGAAAAATGATAATGCGCGTCGAGCCACCCGTGATCGGCATGACCGAGAGTAGCAAAAGGTCTGATATCCAGCATGGCTGCATGCTCCTGAGTGATGTCTTGTGAAAGATAATGGGATGGGGCGTGCGTGAAGAAAATGGAAAGTATGGAAATACAAGGTTTCCAGAAAAGAGCTGGAAAATCAGTCTCACCATGCAGGTCGGATGGTTTGTAGTATTGAGAAATAAAACAGCTGCTATGTGGTCTTATCTGGCGGGAGAGCTTGGCGAGACCGTGTCACAGGATTACAGTGCCGGGCAGGAGAAAAACGCGATGAACTATGATGCGATGTTTCAGTCCGCTCTCGACGGTCTGCATGCGGATGGCAGCTACCGGTACTTTGCGGATCTGGAGCGCCGGGCGGGTCATTTTCCCAAAGCTTTCCATCATGGCCTGGGCCGTGATGTGACGGTCTGGTGTTCGAACGACTATCTCGGCATGGGGCAGCACCCAGAGGTCCTGACGGCCATGCACGCTGCACTGGACGAAACGGGTGCTGGCGCTGGTGGAACCCGTAATATTTCGGGCACCAACCACTATCATGTGGAGCTGGAAAAAGAGCTCGCTTCCTTGCATGGCAAGGAAAGCGCGCTGCTTTTTAACTCCGGTTACCTGTCGAACTGGGTGACGCTCGGGACCATTGCAGGACGCCTTCGCAACTGTGTTGTGCTGTCCGATGAACTCAATCATGCGTCCATGATCGAGGGTATCCGTCACTCGCGGGCCGAGAAGCAGATCTTCCGTCACAACGATGTCGCGGATCTGGAACGTCGTCTGAAAGAATTGCCTGCGGACGTTCCCAAGATCATCGCGTTCGAGTCCGTCTATTCGATGGACGGTGATATTGCCCCGATCGAGGCGTTCTGCGATCTGGCCGATAAATATGGCGCCATGACCTATCTCGATGAGGTCCATGCGGTTGGCATGTATGGCGATCATGGCGCGGGCGTGGCCGAGAAGCTTGGTCTGTCCCATCGTCTGACGGTGATCGAGGGAACGCTGGGCAAGGGATATGGTGTTGTGGGTGGCTATATTGCTGCCTCTGCCGCGCTTTGTGACTTTGTTCGCTCGTTCGGGTCAGGCTTCATTTTCTCCACGGCTCTTCCGCCGATGATCGCGGCTGGTGCGCTGGCTAGTGTGCGGTATCTGCGTAACAGCAGTGCCGAGCGTGACGGTCAGCAGCGGGCCGTGGCCTATCTGCGTCAGGCATTGGACAAGGCTGGTCTCCCGCATGTCATGAATCCGAGCCATATCGTGCCGGTCATGGTGGGGGAGGCCGAACTGTGCCGCAGCCTCTCGGATGAACTGCTGAACCGTTTCGGGAATTATATCCAGCCCATCAACTTCCCGACCGTTCCGCGCGGAACGGAGCGTCTGCGGATCACGCCGACGCCACTTCATACGAACGAGATGATTGACGAACTGGTCGAGGCGCTTGCCACGTTGTGGGAAGAACGCCAGCTCAAGACGTCAAAGTCCGCGGCAGCCTGAAGGGTGTGAGGGCGGATTTTTCCGCCCTTTCTCTCAGGCCACAAAAAAAGGCAGCCTTTGAAAAAGGGCTGCCTTTTTTTGTTTTCGTTGAGGCGTCGGGAGATCAGGCGGCGACGGCTGCCTGATCCCCCTGTGACAGAATATGGAGGCTCAGAATCCCCCCGGATGTTCTGAGCGCCCCGCCGAGGTCCAGTCGCGCATTGCCTGTCGTCCAGCGGGCGTGACTGGCTTCGACGCCCCACCAGCCGTCAGCGTATGGGTCTGACAGATGGCTGGACAGATGCCGGGTCTGTTCATCGCTCCACACTGTCACGTCGCCAATCAGAAGGCCCAGCATCCGGCGGTCATCCACGAACGGTCCGATCCGGTCAGACGGCCGGGCGGTCGGGCTCAGAATGCGGACGCTCTGACAGCCTTCGGGTAGCATGAAAACAAACTGTTCGCCGTTGGTGCGGATGGGATACAGGACTGTTCCGTCTTCCAGCACGAGACGGGTTCTATCCGCGCTGTCTGTCGATGAGAGTGTCTGGGGAGCCGTGTAACCAAGAGCCTGCGCGCGGAGTGCGATTGCTGCGAAGATCGGTTCGACATGGGCGCGATCCGTGACCAATGGTGCGGCAGCATCCTTTTCCCAGCTTAGAGCATGCAGGCGCTCGATCTGAGATCCGTGCATGAGGGCATCCGGGCGATGGCCGACATCCATGAAGCTTTCTGACAACGCGCCGTTTGCGGTCAGAATGGCATGTTGCTCGGTTTCGATATGATAATAGTCGTATTCGGTAATGGAATGGTCGTAGGCGATGGTCATTCCGTTGACGAGCATTCGCACGGGAATGAAGGTGCTTTCAAGCATCATGCAGTGCTCTGGCGTGACCAGAAGATCCCGGTTGGGAATGCCGTCTGCCAGAGCCCCTGCACGGATGCGAACAGGCACGGCGTCCATATCTGGCAGTCCGCTAGTGCCGACTGTCGTATGGGCGTGGCCGACGCGCAGGATTGTCCGGCTGTGGCGTTCACCGTTTTCGCAGATCGTCACCTGATCCCCGGCCTTCAGGGTTTCAATGGCGCGCTCGCCGTCGGGGGTGAGGATCATGGATCCGGCCAGATAGCAGATCTGCCCGTTATATCCGATTGCTCCGCCGATAACACTCCAGCTTCCATTGGCATTCTGTACGATCGTCGGGGTGCCGGGGGTGGAGTTGGGTCCGAAGGAGACGTTCGAGAGCGTGATGCCGTTATTATAGTTGTCGAAGGCAATTTTCAGCGTGTAGGTGCCGTTGCTGTTGGCAACGAAGGTCGCGCTGATAGGGGGCGATCCACCGTGACCGATGGTGATGACGGAAGTGGCATCATACCCCGTGATCGGGGTGGAGACCGTCTGGTTGTAGTCGGCCAGAATGAGCTGGTTTGGAGCGTCATCCACGGCATCACGGCCAAACACGATTCTTCCACCGGCGGTGGCGTTGTTGACATACAGAGACGCGCCATTCTGAAGAACCGTCGTCAGGGACGAACCCATCTGAAACTGGGCATTCGTGCTGCCCAGCGTCGTGTGATCCAGAATCAGGGTGCCTGAGCCGCCGACGCTGTTGCTGTTGATCGAAATGGACGGGTTGCCCGAGATCTGAAGGGTGCCGTTGATGGTCGGGTTGCTGCCGAGATTGACGGTACTGGGCGTGTTGACAAGCATCGTTCCGCCCTGCGCGACGGTCAGGCTGTTGGCATAGAATGCCGTAGCGCTGGGCGTGGCAGACGTCGCGGTGATGTTCAGGGTGGCGTTGGTGCCAACCTTCAGAGTGGTGATCTGTGTGGCGTTGGCCTGCGCAACGTTGATCGTTACCGCGCTTCCGTCCTGCTTTCCGGCCAGAACATCCACCCATCCCTTGTTCGGGGGGGCCGTGCCTTCGCTCCAGTTTGTGGCTGCGAACCAGTCGCCGGTTGCGCCGCCAACCCAGTAATTTGTCATCTCATTGCATCCTGATGGCGTCAGGAGCGAGAGGAAAGAGTTCCACACCTGACCTGTTGAGCATTTTTCAGAAAAAGAGTTAATTATTGGATGACACAGGTTCAAGATCACGCATATTTCAAAAATAAAAATATTGATGACAAAACATCGCGGAAATATTTCCTCTGAAATACGTTCTAACATCGAAATTAGTGGTTTTTTCGTAAAAGCGCCCTGAACGGCCTTGGGAAAAGAGCGGTAACGGCTTGCCTGACAGTGGGCTTCCGCTCATCATGTCGTGATGACGCCACAGGAAAAATCAGTTCCGTTCCGTAAGAATCGAAAAGTAACAAAGCTCTCGCGGCGTCTGGGTGTTGCGGGTGCAAGCTGTGTGCTTGATGTCATGATCAATGACCGTCCGGCGCTGGTTCGGGACAGCGCGGCGTTTATTGTGCTGCTGGAGAAAATCTGGAAAGCGCGGGACGTCGAGGCCGGGCTGGTGTGGGCGGAAATCGAGGAGCGCATCCGTCTGGCGGACGAGTTGCGCGTTGGTGGCATACGTCCCTACAAGGGGGGCCGTTTTCGTTCGACGAAGCTGCCGTGACATGCCGCCTCTGCCAGACCTTTCCCATATCACGCTCGCGGATCTGACCCGTCTCGACATTGTCGCTTTGTGCATCATGGGGCTTTCGGCCCTGTGGGGGCTGACGCGCGGCTTTGCTACAGAACTGGCCGGACTGCTGGCATGGGTAGGAGCAATCGTCCTGACCTATCGGTTTCATGGGCTGCTTGAACCTTATCTGACGCCCTATCTGCATCAGGCCGCGCTGGCGGGCAGTGTGAGTACGGCGATTCTGTTTGTTGTCGTGCTCCTGTTTTTTACCATGATCGGTGCCAAGGTCGGGGCTGCGGCGCGGGGTGTTCTGTTCGGGGGCGTGGACCGCATTCTGGGCACGGTGTTCGGTGTGGCGCGGGGTTATGTGGCCCTGATTGTCCTTTATCTGCTGGCAGGCTCTTTTTTTGGCTCGTGGATGTCCTATGTGATGCAGGGAAGCCTCATCGGTCCTTACATTGCCGCTGGGGCAACCCATCTGACAGGTTATCTGCCTCATTTCCTGCAACCGCATCTTGCGTCTGAGGTCACAAGCGGCCATGAGGCGTCCTTGTGAAACCAGTCCGGAAAGGCCGCGCCGCATGACCCAGTCCGACAGTCTCAACCGCCCGTATGAAGAATGCGGGGTTTTTGGCGTCTGGGGTGTGCCTGATGCATCGGCCCTGACAGCCTTGGGCCTGCACGCCCTCCAGCATCGTGGACAGGAAGCGGCGGGCATCGTCAGTTTCGATGGCGAACGATTCCACCAGCATAAAGGTCTGGGTCTGGTGGGCGATGTGTTCGGAGACAGCCGCGTTATGGCGACGCTGCCCGGCACGGTTGCCATTGGCCATAACCGCTACGCCACGACAGGCGGCACGCATGTCCGCAATGTTCAGCCGCTTTATGCCGATTACGAATTCGGCGGTCTGGCGGTCGCGCATAACGGCAATCTGACGAATTCCGCGACGCTCAAGCAGGCGCTGGTCAAGCGGGGATGTATTTTCCATTCCTCGACGGATACGGAAGTTTTCATCCATCTGATCGCCATTTCGCTCTATACGACCGTGCTCGACCGCTTCATTGATGCCGTCAAACAGGTCAAGGGCGCGTATTCGCTGATTACGCTGACCCCGGATGATGGTCTAATCGGAATGCGCGATCCGCTTGGCGTGCGTCCGCTCGTTCTCGGCCGGATGCCGGGTCATGAGCAGGGGAATGGCGGCTGGGTTCTGGCCAGCGAGACCTGTGCGCTGGACATCATCGGGGCGGATTATGTCCGCGATATCGAACCGGGCGAGATCGTTGTCATCAACAATGACGGTCTGCGCTCGCTGCGTCCTTTCGGGGATCAGGGCGGCCGGTTCTGTGTGTTCGAATATATTTACTTCGCGCGGCCTGATTCCGTGCTTGAAGGCCAGCCGGTCTATGAAGCGCGTCGCCAGATCGGTTGCGAACTGGCCCGTGAAAGCGCGATTGAGGCGGATGTTGTGGTGCCGGTGCCAGATTCAGGCGTGCCGTCCGCGATCGGCTATGCGGCGGAAAGTGGTATTCCGTTCGAACTAGGGATCATCCGCAACCATTATGTGGGCCGGACCTTCATTGAGCCGACGGATCAGATCCGTAACCTTGGTGTGAAGATGAAGCACTCAGCCAATCGGCCGGTACTTGCGGGCAAGCGCGTCATTCTTGTGGATGACTCGATCGTCCGTGGCACGACGTCGCGCAAGATTGTGGACATGGTTCGGGCTGCTGGTGCGACGGAAGTGCATATGCGCATCACGTCTCCGCCGACCAAACATGCCTGCTTCTACGGCATTGATACGCCTGAAGAGAGCAAGTTGATGGCCGCGACCCATACGCTTGAGGAGATGGCGAGAGCCATTGGTGTGGACAGTCTGGCGTTTGTCAGTTTCGACGGGCTTTACCGGGCGCTGGGCCATGCGAACCGTGCCGAGGGTGCGCGCCGTTATTGCGATGCCTGTTTTACCGGGGATTATCCGATCCAGCTGGTGGACAAGGAAGGTAATCTCGTCGCGTAACTCTCCTCCTGCGGCAGTAATAAAAAAGGCGCCGGACCAGTGGTCAGGCGCCTTTTTGTTTGTTGGGTGTTCAGGGATATGGATAGGGCGTCTGCGAGGCGGCCTGCGGAGGGGTGGGCACTTCCGTGGGGAGCAGGGAATCCAGAGGCAGTGTCATGACGGCTTCCAGACCCGGGTTCAGTGTTGTGTAGGTCAGTGTGCCGGAAAGGCTGCTGACGACGGCGTTCATCATGCGCGTCCCGAAGCCTGTTCCCTTGAGTTGGGGGGTGCATTCGCCCTGATCCGAAACCGTCAGGACCAGCCGGGAGCCGGTCTGGGTCAGTCCGACATAGAGCGGCCCGGCATGGCCGTCATAGGCGTATTTGCTGGTATTGATGATCAGTTCGGTCAGGACCAGGCCGATATTGATGGCACGGTCTGCAGCAATCAGGATTGGAAAGAGGGAGAGATGCATCTGGTCGTGCCAGCCCTCACCCAGTGACGTGCACAATTCTTCCATCAGCTCTTCGATATAGCGGCCCAGATCCACGACGCCGACATGCTCGTCACGATACAGGCGACGATGTACGAGGCCGATGGCGGCAATCCGGTGCTGCGCTTCCTTCAGAGCTGTTGTGGTGTCTTCATTTGACGCGCTTCGGGCCTGAAGTTTGAGGAAGGATGCGACCATCTGAAGCGAGTTCTGGACGCGGTGATTGACCTCGCGGATCAGGAAGTCTTTCTGGCGCAGCAGGTCTTCGCGTTCTTCCAGAGTGGCGGCAAGGGTCGCGTTGAGTTCGCGGAGCTGCTGCGTCTGGTCGTCCGCGATCAGGAGGCGGCGGATGCGACGGGCTGCCTGTTTCTGTTCGCTGGTCCAGCGGGTACTGTGCCCGCGGATGGTCTGCTCCCATGTTCGAAAGGACGTGCGGGGGCGCAGAATGCCGTCGCTGCCCGTATCGTCCTTGTGTGGATGACCGGCCCATTCGATGGTCTGGATGATTTCGACCCGACTCCATACGATACAGATAGGGGTGCGAAGAGGGAGTGTGATAGCCAGAAGACCGGCGCAGCGTTCAGGCCACTCGGTGGCAGGGGGGTAGTCCCTTCCCAGCATGGCAGTGCTGAAAATTCCGCCAATGCTGCCCGCTCTCAACCAGTCATGCAGCTTGTGCAGGCTATCCGTATCGGGGAGCACACCGGTTGCACTGATGGTCTCGGAACTGATGACGGCAAACCCGTTGCAGGGAAAAAGGGCCTGTAATTCGTTGATGCAGTTGCGAAGGTTGTTTTCAAGCGGACGGCGCACGTCAAAATGGGACGTGACGGCTTCCATCGCGTTGCGCAGGCGCAGACGCTCCTGATAGGTCACCAGCTCTTCTTTGTTTCGCAACTGGCGGGACATGACGCCTGCCAGTGTGCGACACGCCGCGCGAATATCCTCGGGCAGGCGCCTTGGAGAAGAGTTGTGGCAGGCGATCAGTCCCCAAAGCACACCATCGACGACTAGCGAGACGGAGGCCGAGGCCCGCACACCCATATTGGCCATGTATTGAAGGTGGATCGGCGAGACGCTGCGGAGTTGCACGTCGCTGAGATTGATCCCTGCAAGCCCGGCTTCGGGCGGGCGAATGGGGGCGGCTTCGTAAGTGATGTCCGGGATGACGCGGATGCGGTTGCGGACATAGAGAGTCCGGGCTTGCGCAGGAATGTCGCTGGCCGGGAAGTGGTGGTTCATCAGGGAGGGGAAGGCGTTGTTGCGGCTTTCGCCTACGACGCGGCCTGTGCCGTCTTCCATGAAACGATAGATCAGGACGCGGTCAAAGCCGGTCAGTCGCTGAAAGATTGTCGCACCGTGACGACAGACGGACGCGATATCGGGGCAGCGTTCGAAACGGTCTGCCGTTCTGTCGATCTCGCCGAAAATATCCCAGGTGAGCAGATTGTGGGATTCGATGGGTTCGAGTTCGATGAGAAGATGTGTGTTCTGGGTATGGCGTACGACGCTGAAGGTCTCGCCTGCGAGCCCTGGGATACGAAGATCGGACAGGGATGCGCGTTTTTCGTCCTGAAAACGTTCGGGCGGGACGTTCAGGACGCTCGCAAGATCACGCCCCAGCCAGTCTGTGGTCAGACGGCCTTCGATGTCTCCTGCTCCACCGAGAATGGTCCGGGTTGCGCTATCGGCGATCAGCAGGAGGCCGTGCGGCTGAATGGCGTCCGGGCGATGGATGGGTTCGCGGTCACAGGATGTCGTGACCGCATGTTCCAGCGAATAACCCGGTTCCGAGCCCGCAGGACGCTGGATCGTCAAACGGTGGTCCGCCTGAAGGACAGAGAGAGTATTTTGCAGGCAGTCTGACATGCAGCGGACATAAAGGTCTCTCTATTGGCGGCCACTGTGTTCCGCGCGAAAGGTCCGGTCAGGTGAGGCCCGGAACTCATCATATTCATTATCCGTTCCTCACCACCTGCTGTCAATTTATGACTTTTTATTTCAGGGCTGGCGGCTGTCTGCCTGCATCCAGGACGCGACGTCTGCCGAAAGGGCATGACGGCTGGCCGGGCGGGTATAGAGCATATGGCCGCCCTGATAGAGATGCAGCGACACGCGATCTGCGCCGACGGTCAGGTGATCTTTCATCCAGCGCGCGGTCGCGAACGGGCAGGCCACGTCATAATAGCCGTTCGCCACAAAAACGCGCAGTCCCGGGTCGAGCGCCAGAAGGCGGTTCAGAACCGGGATCTGATGGATGGGCGACGGGCCGCCCGCGCTCCACTTCCAGCTTCCATTCACCTTGAAGGAGAGCAGGTCGTAGGTCAGGGGTGTCTTGAAGCCGAGGTCGTTTGCGGCATAGCCCGAGAAGGCATTGCCATAGGCGCGGCCAAAGCCGAACAGAGTCGGATCGGGGCTTTCGTCCAGACCGTCAGCCGAGGGGTCGGCGATGGACTGCGTGAAATCGTACAGTCCGTACAGGCGACCGTCGCGGGACATGATGTCATGCGAGCCGATGGCGGGAATGCCGTGCTGACGGGCAATCACGTCCTGCGGCAGGCCGGTGCGCTGGGCAATCTCGGCATAAAGCGCCTGACCTTCGCTTCCGGAGGGCAGCTTTCCGGCGATTTTCGGCAGATAGGTGTTCAGGGACCACTGATAGGCTTCGTCTGCCGTCTTTTCCGTCACGTTCGGGCTCTGATGCGCGGCGATCAGGCTTGGCATCATGAGAGCGGCGGAGAGCGGATTGTCGTCCGAATCGAGCAGAGGCATCTCGATGGCCGGGGAGATCATGACGATGCCGTTGAGCAGGATGCCCTGTTCCATCTGGAGCGCATTGGCGACCTGAATGGAGCGGATGCCACCATAGCTTTCGCCCACGAGATAATGCGGCGAGGCTTCACGGCCATTCGCTGCCGTCCACAGGCCAATGGCCTTGGCGAAAGTGCTGGCATCCTGTTTGACGCCGTAGAACTGGTCTCCGGCCTTGGCCGTATCGGTGGGGCGGGAATAGCCCGTGCCCACGGCGTCGATGAAGACCATGTCGGTGACGGGGAGCCAGCTGTCGGGGTTGTCCGCAAGCTGGGCATGGGTGCCGTCCGTCGGGTCTTTGGCGGGCATGGTCAGGGCCTTGGGGCCAGCCGCGCCGAGGTTCAGATAGGCCGTGGCCGCACCGGGTCCGCCATTGAAGAAATACGAGATAGGACGGGTGCCAGCCGGGACGCCGTCCTTCGTGTAGGACACGTAGAACATGCGGGCTGTGGGTTTCCCGTCAGGGCCGCGCAGGACGAGCGTTCCGGCATGGGCAGTGTAGGCGATGCCGTTCAGATGATGCTGGGTGACGGAATCTGCCGGGAGCAGGGCGGGTTCGCCCGTGAAAGCGTCGGTTGTCTTGCCAGCTTCGACCTTGGTGTCGGGCTTGGGGGCATCGGCCGCCGCAGCCGTACAGACGGGGGTGAGGAGCGTTAAAGCGAGCAGGGCTGCACGGCGGGTCATCATCTGACGGGCATCTCCGGGAAAAAAGCAGAAGAGTCCGCCCTATCAGTCCTGAGCTGTAACGACCATCGCTTCCGCATGAAGTTTTCGTCATGCGGAAGCGGTCTGACGCGGGTGTTCGGTCAGGCTTTGGGGGCTGTGATGTTCGGACGCAGCATGAGGCGCGGGTCGGCGACGCGGTCATACTCTTCGGATGTCATGAAGCCCAGTTCCAGCGCGGCGTCACGCGGGCTCAGATCCTTTTCCATTGCGTGATGCGCGACCTGTGCGGCGCGGTCGTAGCCGATGGCCGGGGAGAGGGCGGTGACGAGAACCAGCGAACGCTCCAGATCCTGCTTCAGCTTCTCCGTATTGGCTTTCGTGCCTTCGACGAGGAAGCGGCGGAAGTTTTCCGACCCATCATGCAGAAGGGTGATGCCCTGCATGATGTTGTGGATCATGAGCGGCTTGTAGACATTCATGTCCAGCATGCCCGCAGCCCCGCCGAGGCCGACCGCAACATCGTTGCTCATGACCTGAAGGGCGAGCATGGCCAGCGCCTCGGCCTGCGTCGGGTTGATCTTGCCCGGCATGATCGACGATCCCGGCTCGTTCTCCGGCAGGTGCAGTTCGCCCAGACCCGCGCGCGGGCCGCAGGCGAGCAGGCGAATGTCGTTGGCGATCTTGAACAGACTGCCCGCCGTCGTGCGCAGCGCGCCTGACAGATGCACCAGCGCATCATGCGCGCCCTGAAGCGCGAACTTGTTTTCGCCCGCCGTGAAGCCGAGGTCCGTCAGACGGGCGATTTCCGCGCAGGCGCGGTGGTCGAAGCCTTCATCCGTGCTGACACCGGTGCCGAGGGCCGTGCCACCGAGGGCGAGGGCGAACAGACCGTCGCGGGCCTGTTCGAGGCGGGCGATGTTGTCCGTCAGCATTCCCGCATAGCCGTGCCATTCCTGACCCAACGTGATGGGGACGGCATCCTGAAGATGCGTGCGGCCGACCTTGACCAGATCGCGCCATTCTTCGGCCTTGGCGGCCATGGCGTCACGCAGGCGCGTCAGGGCCGGGATCAGGCGACGATGCGTGCCGAGAACGGCTGCGATGTGCATGGCAGTCGGGAAGTTGCAGTTGGTGGACTGCGACATGTTGACGTGATCGTTCGGATGCAGAGGCGTTTTGCTGCCGAGCGGGTTGCCTGTGATCTGGCAGCCGCGGTTCGCGATCACTTCATTGACGTTCATGTTGAACTGCGTGCCCGAGCCCGTCATCCAGACATGGAGCGGGAACATCCGGTCATGCTCACCCTTGATGATCTCGTCACAAACGGTCTGGATCAGATCCGCCCGCTCCTGAGACAGACGGCCGCTGGCGGCATTGGCCGTCGCGCAGGCCCGCTTCATGATCGCATAGGCTTCGATCATTTCATGCGGCATCAGTTCGCGGCCGATGCTGAAATATTTCAGGGAGCGCTGGGTCTGCGCGCCCCACAGCACATCGTCAGCGACGTCGATCGGGCCCATGCCATCGGTTTCGGTACGGCTCATTGTCTGTTTTCGGCTTTCCTGCGGGTGATCGGGCTCATTTCACGGGGGAAATTATCGCACAATCGCCGCAGGACAAAGGAACCGAGCCATAGAAAATCCGGATGTCGTCACAGCAAGAAAACGGCTTCAGGATTCCACGATCTGGGCCACCGGGTGACGGCCATAGGTATTTGTCAGAATTACACCCGCCATGACGACCGCACCGCCGATCAGGGTTCGCAGGGATGGGACTTCGCCGGTGAGGAAATAGGCCAGAACCATCGTCACGGGCGGCAGCAGGTAAAGCAGGGCCGCACCGCGTGAAGCGCCGAGATGGCCGATGACGAAACCCCAGGCGGCATAACCGAACGCTGCCGGGAAAATGCCAAGTTCCAGCACAGCCGCCTGTCCCTGCCATGAGGCATGGGAGAAGCTCGTAAGGCCTTGAGGCAGCCAGGGGGTCAGGAAAATCGCACCCGAAATCAGGACATAGGCGATTGTCGGCAGGGCACCGTAGCGGCGGATCAAGCCTTTCTGGAGGATCGTGTAGAACGCCGCGCAGACGGCCGCGCCGAACACCAGCGTGGCGCCGGAGCCAAAGGAGAGACCGCCGCTTTGCCCCTTGGCGATCATGGCGACGCCGCTGAAGCTCAGAATCGATCCGGCCCAGCCCCAACGGGACATACGCTCGCCGAGGAACACCATAGCGAGAAGCCCCGCCATCAGCGGTGCGGCGCTGATGAGAAGGCTGGCCGCTCCGGACGAGACGGTCATTTCTCCGCAGTTGAACAGGATATTGTAGAGCATGATCCCGATCATGCCGCAGGCAAGAATTTGCGGAATATCGGCGGTCAGCGGGCGTGTGGGGCGTTTCCACCAAAGCCAGAGAGCCGCCATGACGGCCGCGACGGCATAACGCAATGCCGCCAGCGGCACGGGTGCAAAATCATGCAGGGCAATTCGGACGACGGGATAGGCGCTCGCCCAGGAGAGGATGGCCACGGCGACGAAAAAGGGCAGGGAACGTCCGGAAGATTGGGTCATTCCTGTTTATTAGCAGGAATGTTTCGAGAGCGGGAAGAGTTGCAAAAGTGGGATAAGCGCGTCGCCCATCCCAACACGTTATTGCAGCCAGCGATCCCCACTGAAACGGTTGTGGGAAAAGAGAAAACCGGCCACCAGACCGATGGCGGCGAACATGATGGTCCACAGCGAGATCGGCAGAATCAGGGTGGAAACCGCCGAGAGCAGGACCATTCCGGCAAAGGCGCAGACGGCGGATTCAAGAAGTCGCGGGCCGTAATGACGTTCAGCACCGCAATGTGGGCATTTCTCCGATGTCGGGCGCATGGGTTTGCGACAGACGGGGCACAGCGCGATGGCGTTGGCTTCGGGTTTTCTCACTGACCGTTATTCTCCTGATGTTCGCCAACCGCAATACGGGCTTCTACGGCCATACGCCAGGGCGCATCGGCCGGTGCCGCTGCCAGGGCGCGGCGATAGAGGTCAAGGCTTTCGCCAGAGATGTGGCTGCCGTTACGACTTTCAAGCTCGGCGAGGCGAATGGCCAGCTCGGGCTCGAAATGGGCGTCGAGAGCGGCTTTCCAGTCCCGGATCGCATCTTCCGTCAGCCCGGACTTGGCTTCGACCTGCCCCAACATGAAGTGTCCGGTCGCATAAGTCGAGGATGTCGCAGGGATCGTAGCGACTTCAGCCTGAAGTTTATGGATCATTTCCAGACCCTTCGCATCCGGCCCTGTCTGACGCTCGCTCAGCGGCTGTGGCGGGAGGGAGGGGTGGCCGTTAACGATATAGAGGGCAAATGCCAGGACCGGGATGCCGAGTCCGACCGCCAGAACGGGAAGAACCCGGCGGCGCTTGGCCGGTTCGGCCGAAAGATCCTCGACAGCGGCTTCGCCATCCGTGGCCAGCAGACGGCGCTGAACTTCAAGGCGCGCGGCCTGATATTCTTCATCATTGATGAGGGCGAGGGCGTGATCGCGTTCCAGATCCCCAAGCTGTCCGCGATAGAGCGTGAGGGCGGAGTCGCGGGCGTTGACGCGCCGACGAAGGGTTCGCAGGCCCAGAAAGGCGGGACACAGGGCCACCGCAGCGATAATCAGGATTCCCAACCAGAACAAACAGTTTACTCCCGGCCCGAAAGGGCATCCAGACGCGCGCGCTCGTCATCAGTGAGCGGCGCAGGCGTCGCGACGACGCGGCGTCTGGCCGTCCGCCATGCAATGACAAGTCCGGCCACCAGCGCGAGCGCCGGCATCAGCCAGAGCAGGGCGGTAGACCATGAAAACTGTGGGGCCAGACGGATGAATTCGCCGTAGCGTTCGGTCATCCAGTCCATGATCTGCTGATCGCTTTTGCCTGCCGCAACCTGTTCGCGGACAACCTTGCGGAGATCACGGGCGAGGGGCGCGCTGCTGTCCTCGATGCTCTCGTTCTGACAGACGAGGCAGCGCAGATGCGCGCCGATGGCTTCGGCCCGTTTTTCCTGCGCCGGGTTGGGCAGCATTTCGGCGGGATCGTCCACGGCAAGCGCTACGCCGCCGCCGATCAGTCCAACCGCGAGCAGCAAGGCCGGAAAACGTCTGGAGGCCTTCATAGTCCGGCCAGCCTCGGGCGGATTTCCGCCTCGTAGATCTGGGGGTCGAGAGCCGCGCTACCATGCCAGATGATGCGGCCTCCCGGTGCGACCAGGAAGCTTTCGGGCACACCGGTCACGCCCCAGTCGATCGCCACGCGGCCATGCCGGTCGGAAGCGACGCGGGCGTAAGGGGAGCCGTCGCGCTGGATGAAGGCGCTGGCGTTTTCGGGCTTGTCCTCATAGGCGATGCCCCAGATCGGCATATTGCGCGAAATGGCGCGCAGGCCGGGCATTTCCGCCACGCAGGGAATGCACCATGAGGCAAAGAAATTGACCAGAACCGGGCGATGCTGGGCCTTGAGTTCCGCATCGGTAAAGCCGTCGCCAAGCCCGGGGAGGCCGGGCATGGCGAAGGTCGGGATGGGTTTGCCAACATTGGGGTTCTTGATCGCGCGGGGGTCGAAGGCGCCGCTGCGCATGTCGCTCAGCATCCGCCAGAACCCGACGCCGAGGACGCCTGCGCCGATGATGGGCACGGCGGTGAGGATGCCGCGTCGTGTTACGCTCATGTCCGTTTCTCCTCAGGCGCGGGCCATGTTGCGGGCGGCGGCACGCTTGGGCACGCCGATCCGCATCCGGCGGTCGGACAGCGAGAACGCGCCGCCAATCGCCATGACCAGTCCGCCCAGCCACATCCAAGGCGCGAGCGGATTGCGGTGCAGGCGCAGGACGTAGGTCGTGTCCTTACCCGTACCGTGACGGTCACCGACTACACCGTACAGATCGGTGATGAAATTGGTGTGGATGGCGACTTCGGTCGTGGTCTGGCTCTGCGTCGTGAAGTCGCGTTTTTCAGGGTGCAGGATGGTCACGAGCTTGCCGTTGTGACGGATGGCGATGTCGGCCTGCATGGCCTTGTAGTTCGGGCCGATATAGTCATGCACGTCCAGCAGCGTCCAGTCGTCCCCGGCCAGAGAGCGCGTTTCGCCGATATGGACTTCTACGATGGCGTGCTCGGCCTGAGACATGCCGCACAGGCCGAGAATGGTGATGCCTGCGCCGATATGGGCGAGTGCCGCCCCCCAGCTTGAACGCGGCAGGTTCTTCATGCGCTCCCACACGCCTTGCGCGGACGTATGGCCAATGCCGATCCGGCGCAGCACGTCGGAAACGGACGCCGCGATGACCCAGACCGCCAGCGTACCGCAGGCGATGGGCAGGATGCCGGAAAGCTTCCAGAAGCACAGGACCAGCCCGATCGCAGCAATGCCAGCCGCGGCATAGAGATGCGAGAACGTCCGGGCGAGCTGCGCGCGCTTCCACGGCAGGGCCGTGCCGACGCCCATCGCCAGCAGGAGCGGCAGGGTCAGCGGGATCGTGGCGGCGTCAAAGAACGGCTTGCCGACGGAAATGGTGCGCCCGGCCAGAAGCTGCATGAAGGGCGGGTACATCGTGCCCGTCACGACGACGGCGCAGATCGAGCACAGCAGGATGTTGTTCAGGACCAGAGAGCCTTCACGCGAAACCGGGGAGAACAGCCCGGTCGAGGTGAGGGAGGGGGCGCGCCATGCGAACAAAGCGAGCGAGCCGCCGATGACGATGGCGAGCAGGGCCAGAATGAACACGCCGCGGGCGGGATCGTTGGCGAAGGCGTGGACCGAGTTCAGGATGCCCGAGCGGACGAGAAACGTGCCCGACAGAGAAAACGAGAACGTCGCGATGGCGAGCAGGACCGTCCAGATTTTCAGGCCTTCGCGCTTTTCTACGACGATGGCGGAATGCACGAGGGCCGTACCCGTCAGCCACGGAATGAGGGAGGCGTTTTCCACCGGGTCCCAGAACCAGTAGCCGCCCCAGCCCAGCACATAATAGGACCACCAAGAACCCAGCGCGATGCCGCAGGTCAGGAAGCACCAGGCCGCCACGGCCCATGGGCGGACCCAGCGGCCCCACGCGGCATCGACGCGGCCTTCGATCAAGGCTGCGACGGCGAAGGCGAAGGGGACGGCGAAACCGACATAACCGGTGTAGAGAATGGGCGGATGGAAAGCGAGGCCGGGGTCCTGAAGCAGCGGATTCATGCCCTGACCGTCCATTGGCGCGGGGAAGACGCGCTCAAACGGATCGGAGGTCAGGAGGCAGAACATCTGGAACCCGGCGGAAACGCCGCCGAGAATGGCCAGCACGCGTCCGCGCAGGATGTCCGGCAGGTTGCGGCCGAACAGGGACACCGCACCGCCGCAGACGGCAAGGATCAGCGTCCAGAGCAGGACGGACCCTTCATGATTTCCCCAGACGCCCGTAATTTTATACAGCAGCGGCTTGGAGACAGCGGAGTTTGCCGCGACGTTCTGGACCGAGAAATCGTCGCTGACGGCGCACATCACGAGGCACAGGAACGAATAGCCCAATGCAAGCAACTGCGAGACTGCGAGATAGGGCGCAAGTCCCACAAGGCGCGCGTCACGGCGGTTGGCGCCCCAGAGTGGGACGGCGAACTGCACGAGGGCGAGCACGCAGGCGAGGGCCAGGGCGAAATGGCCCTGTTCTGGTCCGAACATCAGGCGATCAGCCCCCTGCTTTCTTTGCGGTCATGGTGTCCCAGCTTGAGGCGTCCGGCGCTTTGCCGAAGCGTGGGTCCCATTTGCCGGTGCGTTTGAGTTCGTCCGCGACTTCCTTGGGCATGTAGGTCTCGTCATGCTTGGCGAGGACTTCGCTGGCGGTGAAGCCGCCGTCCTTCTGGACGGTGCCGAGGGCGACGACGCTCTGTCCTTCGCGGAACAGGTCGGGGAGGATACCGGTGTAATGGACTTCGACCGCGGCCTGTCCGTCCGTCACCTGAAAGGCGTTCACGGGGGTGCCGTTTTCGTTGATACGGTGCAGGCTGCCCGCCATGACCATGCCGCCGAGGCGGATGGTGCGATCGGGTGAGGGCGGATTGGCCTTCACCTGTGAGGGCGCCATGAAAAAGACGATGTTGGACGAGAACGCCCGCAGCGTCAGGGCGGCGGCGGAGCCGACACAGGCCAGACAGGCAATGACGATCCAGAGACGACGGGTCTTGCGGGTCATGAGGCTGACCTTTCACGGCGGCGGGCATGGCCTTCAACAGCGGCCAGACGGGCCTTGGATTTTCGCAGACGCAGGGCAGCACCGACGCCGAGGACGAGCGAACAGCCCAGAGTCAGGGCATAGGAGGCCGCGATATAGGGCCAGTGATTCGGGAGATGCATCATGCTGCTTGACTGTCCCTGCGGTCGAGACGCGAACGGGCCATCATCTGGCGCGCACGGCTTTCATGGATGGCGGCGCTGAGCCGGGTGAAAATGACGGCCGCAACACCGAGCGTGAAGCCGATCGTGCAGATCAGCAGCGGCCAGAGCATCATCATGGACATGGTGGGTGCGCCGGTCAGGGTGATGCTGTCGGGCTGGTGCAGGGTGTTCCACCACTGGACGCTGAACTTGATGATCGGAAGGTCAATGACGCCGGCCAGAGCGAGGATCGCGGCGGCGCGCTGGCCGCGGGCGGGTTCGTCAAAGGCGCGGATCAGGGCGATATGGCCCAGATACAGGAAGAACAGCACCAGCATGGATGTCAGGCGCGCGTCCCAGACCCACCATGTGCCCCACATCGGCTCACCCCACAGCGAGCCCGTAATCAGGCACAAAGCGGCGGCGCAGGCGCCGACGGGTCCGATTTCTATGGCGGCCAGATCGGCCAGCGGATGGCGCCAGACCAGCGAAAGCACGCCGCAGGTTGCAAGCCCGAGGTAGCAGGACGATGCCAGCCACGCCATTGGGACATGCACATACATAATGCGGACGGTGTCGCCCTGCTGCCAGTCGGCCGGGGCGATGAAGAGACCCCAGATCACACCGACCACGAGAAACACGATTGCGCCACCGGTCAGCCAGGGCAGCAGCGTGCGCGCCAGACGCAGGAACTGCCCCGGATTGGCATAGCGATGGAGCAGGTTGGGGGTAGGGCGCACTGGGACACGGACCTCGGCAGAGTGGCAACGCGGCGATGGGTTCCCCGCGACAGGTTCCCCATTGAAATAGTCCGAAGCAATCATATTCGGAAGAGGCGCGTTGTCCCATTGTTCCGATCACTGTTATCACGTTTCACGGAATTGAGCGCAAAATGCCCCAAGGGTAGCTTTTGGGGCAGCCTTTGTGGCGGGAGTGAGAGATGGCTTTCTGGCTGGTGAAATCGGAACCCGAGGCGTTCTCATGGGCGCAGCAGGTGCATAATAATGTCGAGCCGTGGACCGGCGTACGCAACTATCAGGCGCGCAACAATCTTGCGGCGATGAAAAACGGCGATCTGGCGTTTTTCTACCATTCCGTTAGCGAAAAACGGATTGTGGGTGTGGTGGAAGTCGTGCGGGAGGCCTATCCGGACCCGACTGCGGATGATCCGCGCTGGGTCTGTGTGGATGTGAAGGCGATGGGGGCTTTTGGCCGTCCCGTGAGTCTTGCCGAAATCAAGGCCGATCCGGCTCTGGCGGAGATGGCGCTGTTGAAACAGTCCAGACTGTCCGTGGCGCCGGTGACGGAGGAGGAGTTCCGACACCTGACGCAGATCGGGGACTGGGTGCGCCCCTGAAGACCGTATTTCTTAGTGAATGGGAGAGGCGTCGCCGTTCACGAGGATGTTCGTCTGGCCATTGACCGGATGACCGGCATAGCTCGTCGGTGAGTCTTCGTCTTCATAAGGCGACTGCACGGGGGCGTTGAACTTCACCGGCATACCAAACAGCGTGAAATGGGACGGTAGGTTGTTGGGGCCGTTGGTTTTCTGCTGCGCGTTCGGGCCGGGCATGCCGACCGGCAGATGCGTCCGGACCCGGTCGCTGTAGCTGGCGAGGGCGGTTTCCGAGTCTTCCACTTCCGTATAGCCATGCGGCGGGGGCGGGGCGCCTTCATCGGGGAGGGCTGCCGTCTGGGCCGGGGTCAGGGGTTTTGCGGGCGCGCCGACGATCTGACCGGAGGTTGGGCCCATCTGCGGCAGATTGGCCGTGCCGTGAGCGGCATGGTGGTGGCTGTGACTCGGGGCGGCAAAAGCTGGAGAAACCGCCGGAACGAGGAGGGTGGCTGTCAGCGGGGCCGACAGGATCAAGCGCGATAATGCGGTCATTGGTGTAATTCTCCTCACCCCGACGGTGCTCGTCCGGATAGTTGGCCCGGGTAGTCTTCTGGCGCCGATATCCCCATGATGGTGCCATGTTAGGATATGAAACCTGCTATCCGGTAAACGGTTTCGGGTCTTACGAACAGGAGTTTTGATCGTCATGACCTCAGTGAATGACACGCAGCTTCCGACCAGCAATTTCGCCTCGACGGCGCTGGACGGGGATTCCCTTGCACAGCTTCAGTCCGTTCTTGAAAAGGTGGAGCAGGGCCGTGGGGTTCTCGTGCGTCTGGCCGACCTGATGGGCGGCGCGGTCGGACAGGCCACGCGACTCGGCATGCAGGGACTCGGACTGGCCCCGGCGGTGCAGGAAAAATTCCACAAGACGGCGGAAGCTGCCATCGAACGGGCGTTTCGTGTGGCTGTTCTGGGTATCGACAACGATGCGCCGGCCCCGCGTGATCCGATGCGTGAGAATCTGGGACAGGCCGCCGTGGCCGTCTCTGGTGCGCTGGGCGGTTTCGGGGGAATTTTCGGTCTTGCGCCGGATGTCGGATTCACAACGCTAACTATCATGCGCGAAATCGCCCGCATTGCGCGCGAGGAAGGCGAGGATCTGCGTAACGAAGATACGCGCCGGGCCTGTCTGGAAGTTTTTGCGCTCCGCAGTTTTCCGGCGCGTCAGAGCGACGAGGAAGGCGAACTGGGTTTCTTCTCGGCGCGTGCGCTGCTGCGCGGACGGCCTATCGTGATGCTGATGGCGGAAGTGGCGTCGCATTACGGAATCGGTCTGTCGCGCAAGTTCGCGTTGCAGATGGTGCCGGTTGCGGGCGCGCTGTGTGGGGCGTCTCTCAACACGGCGTTTCTGGCGCATTACCGCGCGCTGGCACGGGCCCATTTCACGATCCGTCGTCTGGAACGCACGCATGGGCTGGCCGTTAAGGAGGCTGCTGCCGACCTGCGGGCCGGTGGGATGGGTACGTCTGAGACATTTTCCTGAACTCAGGAGTCTCAGGCTTCTGTTGCTCCTTCTGTGGTCAGGGACGCTTCGGTCATCGTCGCAGGTTCGACGTTTTTGCGCATCGTCCACAGATCCACGAGCGCGGAGATAACCAGACAGGCCGCGCTGATTTTGGCCAGAACCATCAACAGGCCGTGTATTTCGGGCATCAGCAGGCGCAGGGCGCCAAGTATGACGAGGATGATGGCGTAAATGAAAGCAAGCGGCACTGGCGGTCTCCCTGATGGCAGGCCACCTTTATCATGGTCGTTGTCTCCACGGCCATGATTTCGCACGACAGGATCCATACATGTGCTCTGCGGCGCCTCAGTTCAGGAAACGGGTAGAAACTGTGTCGTCATGGATGAGATAACGCCGGACCTGCTGCTTCAGGCTTATGCCTCGGGGATTTTTCCCATGGCTCCGGATGCGGAAAGCGCGGAACTGACATGGTATCTGCCGGAAGAGCGCGGGATCATGCCGCTGGACGGGATGCATGTTCCCAAAAAGCTCATGCGTCTCGTGATGTCGGGCAGGATGATGGTGACGGCGGATCGGGCGTTCGATGACGTCATGCTGGCCTGTGCCGAAGCGGCTCCGGGGCGGGAGACGACATGGATCAGCGGGCGCATCCGCAGTCTTTATGGTGACCTGCACCGTCAGGGAAACGCCCATTCCATTGAAGTCTGGGACGGCGGGGCTCTGGTTGGGGGGCTGTATGGCGTGTCGCTGCGGGGGGCTTTTTTCGGCGAGAGCATGTTTTCGCGGGAACGTGATGCTTCTAAGGTGGCGCTGGTCCATCTTGTCGCAGGGCTGCGACAGGGGCGATACACGCTGCTGGATACGCAATACACCACGCCCCATCTGACGGGGCTGGGTGGGATCGGAATTCCGGCGGAGGATTATCAGTCCCTGCTTCATCAGGCGCTGACCGTGCGTGCGGTCTGGCCTGACGATTTCAGCCTTCAGGCCCTGCGTGAATCCATTGCGTCCCTGCGCGCGCTTCCCGGGCGCGTGCCTGCCGGAGATCCGCCATGACTGTTTTTACGCGCCCTGTTTTTCTGAGCGCCGCGCCGATCGGGCTGCTGGTGGCCGGTTTGTCTGTGATGACACCGGCTCATGCGGACGATCATCCCCGCCTGACGCCGACGCGGGATGTGACGGTCGTGTATGAGCTTTCCACGCTGTCGAGTGCGACGAAAGGTCATCCCGAGAGTGTCAAAGTCGCGTTCTCGGGCGCGGGCGATCTGCTGCGGATCGATTCGCAGGATGGCAACGGGGTGACGATTCTTGATCGTCCGGCGCAGCAGGTCACGCTCGTGATGATGAAGCAGCAGCTCTATACGCGCCTTCATCCAAGCCACGGTCTGCACAATCCGTTCATGCTTGATCTGGACATGCAGTATAAGGCTGCTGGTCATGACACCGTGGCGGGGGTGGCGTGCGATCGCTGGACCATCCAGAGCAGTCACGGCACGGCCAGCGCCTGCGTGACGCCGGATGGTGTTATTCTGGCCGAAAACGGCGTGGATGCGGACGGTGTGGAAGGCTCCATCAAGGCGCTTTCGGTATCCTATCAGGACATCCCGTCCTCCACGTTCGAGCCTCCGGCAGGATTTCATATGCTGGAGCCGAAAATGCGTCCCGCGCATCAGAGCCAGGCAGGGAGTGCGACGCCCTCTCCGGTGCCGGAAGCCTCGGGCACGGATATGAAGACGACAACGCATGAGGCCGCGACGCCCGACGTGTCGGATTCCGATACGCCCGTGATCGGGGATAGGGATGCGCCTGCGCCAGTCACGACAACGCCGGGTGGGCATACGGCACTGCTGCCGGGCCAGAGCGCTCAGCCCGATACGACGCAGCCCTCCGTTTCGAATGATTCTTCAGGAGATGGTTCCGTGTCTGCGCCGGATCAGCCGCCGAGTGGCCCGGCTGATGGAAATCACAAATGAGCCTGATGGGACTGCGCACAGCTGGAATGACGGTCTGTCTGTTGATGGAGGCTGTGGCCGGATTTTCCGCAAAGGCGGATGTCCTCGCAACTCCTGCGCCGCTTCAGGCACAGGCTCCGCTCGTGACGCCGCTGCATGATGCCGATATCGATTATATTCTGACGGGTCCGGCTGGACAGCATCTGCATCAGCGGATGCGCTGGACGTCCACGTCGTGGCGGCAGCGGATCGAGCCCGAAGGGTCAGCAACGGTCATGCTGACGGATTACCGCACCCATATTCTGATGGTGCTGGATGGGACCAAGCGCACGGCGACGGTCATGCCAGCGCCGGGCGGTAGTTTCGCGGCGCCCGGAACGCCCGCAGCCGGATTATGGCGCCGAATGGGGCAGGGCCGGATTGCCGGGGAAGCCTGCACGATCTGGGAAAGTGCCGACACTGACCGTCATCCGACCACCTTCTGTTACACGGAGGACGGGTTGATGCTGGGGGCGGTGCATGACGGAAAGCCGGTCGTGGAAGCGGTCTCGGTCAGCCGTTCTCCGCAGCCGCTCGATGTTTTTGACCCGCCGCCGGGTTATCACCGGGTCGAGTCGCCGCACTGAGGGGCGCTTTCTGAGGCTGGGCGGGTGTCTGTTACAATTTGTCCGGCTCCTGCCATGATTGGCGCCTCTTGCTGCCATTTTCAGCGGGCATGATCTTTCTCATGGACGGACAAGCCTGTTTTAACCGGCTTTTCTGGTCCACGTGTTTCGAGGAGAAAGATGCCATGCGTCGCATCACACGTGCAGTTCTTATGGCCGCTCCGCTGCTGATCGGTTCCGCAATCGTCCCGAATGCCATCGTGCCTCAGGCACAGGCTCACTGGCATGGCGGTGGGCCGGGATATGGTCCGGGTTACGGTCGCGGGTATGGATATGGCGGGCCTCCGGGCGGTGGGCGCGGCGGCTGGCATCATGACCATTCCGGCGCGATTGTCGGGGGTATTCTGGGTGGTCTGGCTCTCGGTGCCGTAGGCGGCGCGCTGCTGGCCCAGCCTTATGGTCCGCCGCCCCCTCCGCCGCCGCAGGTCGTGTATGCTCCACCGCCGGTCGTCTATGCGCCGCCGCCACGGGTTGTGTACGGACCGCCCCCCGTTGTGATGTATCCGGGATACTGATCCCGGAATACTGAACGGTTTTCGTCCGGTTTGCCTTGATCGGATCGAACGGGTCGGGCAATCATGCCGCTTATGACCGTTTCTGCACAGAATACAGACCTGCAACCGGGCGACCGGGCGCCAGATTTTACGCTTCCCGCTTCTGCCGGGCGCACTGTGAGCAGTGCCGCACTGAGCGGGAAGCCTTATCTGCTGTATTTCTATCCGAAAGCCGACACCCCCGGCTGTACGACGCAGGCCTGTGGTCTTCAGGAGGTTCTGCCCCAATTCGATGTCGAGGGTCTGACGATCATTGGTGTCAGCCCCGATCCGGTGGCGAAAATTGAAAAATTCGCCACGAAATATGGCCTAAAGTTCCCGCTGGCCTCGGATGAGGACCATGCCGTCGCCGAGGCTTACGGAACCTGGGTCGAGAAATCCATGTATGGCCGGACCTATATGGGGATGGAGCGCAGTTCCTTTCTGGTGGATGGACAGGGCGTCATCCGGAACGTGTGGCGTAAGGTGAAACCTGCTGCACATGCAGTTCTGGTGGCGGAGGCTTTCCGGAACCTTCCGAAGGCCTGAGGGCTTACACCTCCAACTCTCACGAGGGAGACAGGCCGGAAACGCGCCGATGACCGTCTATGGCCGTCCACGACTTCCCGCGTCCTCCCCGCAGGCGTTTGCATCCTTTTTGCCCGGGCCCACACATGCCGCGACACTGGCATGTGGCGCGCTGGGTTGCCCTGATCTGTGTTGCGCCGGTTGCGCTCGTGGCGGCTGCGGGCAGTGTGTTCCTGTGGAAATTGGCCCACGGCCCCGTGGAGATCACGCGCGTCTCCCATGTTGTGGAGCCGGTCTCGATTGCGGCGGGCAAACGCCCCGGACATCCGGCTGGTCGGCTGAGCTGGGACAGGCTCTGGATCCAGTGGCAGCCGAGCGCGGGCGGCGTTCCGGCTGGGCTGGTGCTGATGGCGCGCGGGCTGAAAGTCACCCGGTTTGACAATCTGGTGGCGGAACGCGCGACTGAGGCGGATGCCGTTCTTTCACTAAGTGCGTTGTTTGAAGGCGTGATTGCGCCGCGCACCCTGCGTCTCGAAGGCGCCACTCTGGCCCTGCGCCGTTTGCCTGACGGCGATGTGGACATGGATTTGCCGGAGCAGAAACGGGGCGGCCGGGGTGTGCCGACGCGGCTCGACCGTTTACGCGCCGTGGATATCCATAATGTTTCCATCACATTCGCCGGGCTTCCACAGGACCGGACCGCCGTCATCGGTGACGTGGACATGAAGGCGCGCCGGATCCGGGTGGCGCCACATTCACGGGATTTCGTGTGGGTCGGGTCCGGGCGGGCCGCGGTTGCGCTCGATGGATTCCATACCATCCTGACGGCACAGGCCCGTCAGGTCAGGCATAATGGACTGTTGCATCTGCAGGCGGCGCCATTTGAGCCGGCTCAGCTTGGGGTTTTCAATCCACAAGCTGCGAACTGGCATGTTCCGGTGTCTATCGCGGCCGATGCGGTGTTCGTGCCGAAAGGAATGGATGCACTTCCATCGGAACTGACGCTGAACCTGTCTCTCAGGGATGGGAAGGTTTTTCAGAAAACCGCCGACCCGATCCATCTTCATGCAGGGCAGGCGAGCGTGCATCTGCGGATGGACCGTCCGGGCCTGAAGGGTGGTGCGCGGCTCGACGTTCCTTCAGCAGCGCTGGATGTGGCCGATACCGACGGTACGCTGACCCATCTGAAGGCTTCGGCCAGTGCCAGCTTGGACAATCTGCTCAAGCCGACAGTGCTGGACGCAGACGTGGAGGCCGGGCTGGATGCGATCCGCTTTGCAACACTGGGGTCCATCTGGCCCGCAACCATCGTCAAAGGCGGGCGACGCTGGGTTTCGAAGAACATCACGGACGGGACAGGGCGGGATCTGCACGTCAAAGCCCATCTGCACAGCGATCATGGTCCGGACAAAATCCTGCCGACCGCGATTGAAGGAAAACTGACGGGGCATGGCCTGACGGTCCATTGGCTGCGCCCTGTTCCTCCGGCCAGGGGGCTTGATGCGTCCCTGCATTTCGATGGTCCCGAAACGCTCGTCATTGATCTGAGCCGGGGCGTTCAGCCCACGGATGTGAAGCAGAACGTGCTGCTTCCAGATGGCGAAATCCGGATCGGCAAGCTCTATGACAAAGACCAGACGGGCGATATTTCCGCGCATCTGACGGGGCCTCTGGCGGGGTTCATGTCCGCTCTGGCGCATCCGCGATTGCATCTTCTGTCACGGCATCCGCTGCCGTTCACGCAGCCAGCAGGCACGGTGGACGCGCATGTCCGCATGACGCTGCCGCTGGTGGCGCATATCCCGGACGGGGCGTTGCATGTCTGGACGCAGGCGGCGTTTTCGGGAGTGCATCTGGGAAATGTCCTGATGGGACATGCGGTGGACGGGGCTTCGGGCAAGATGTCCGCCACCGAGGATGCGCTAGACCTGACAGGAGATGGCCAGCTTGCGGGTATTCCCACGCATGTGGTCCTGCATGAAAATTTCCGGGGTGGTGCGCCGTCGCGCGTATTGCAGACGATTGATGCGCGCTCGGTTCTAGACCCGCAGTCTGCGGCAAAGGCCCGGATCGCGCCGGTTGGTCTGTTTGATGGCCATGCGGTTCTGAATGCGCATTTTGTGCAGCAGGCGAACGAAACGTCCGATCTGAAACTGTCGCTGGACATGGCCCAGGCCGCTCTGAGTGTGCCGATCTGGGCCAAGCCGCTGGGTGAGCCTGCGACGGCCATGGTGCATATTGGGTTTCAGGACGGGAAAATGTCCGTTCTGGACGGATTGCAGGCGCATGGGACCGATCTCTCCGTGGCGGGCAGGGGCGTCACGCGGGCAGGCAAGCTGACCGGGATCGTTCTGGAAGGCTTTCGTATCGGTCGGACGCAGGGGGATGCGCGCATTGCCCTGCCGCAGAGTGCGGAACAGCCTGTTGGTGTGACAGTCGATGCCGATCCGCTGGATCTGGCGCCGATGTTCGCGCCGCATCCCCCGGTGGCGGATACGGGAACGCAGAGTGGATCAGGCGGGAAAAGCGCGTCGATGGGAGATAGCTGGTCCATCTCCCTGAACGCGCCGCATGTCTATTATGGCCCTAAAGCGCAGGTGGGCGGTGTCGTCTCGCAGATCGAGCTGCGCAACGGACATCTGACATCGGGGCGGTTTGCGCTGGATGCGCCGACACGGGTGCGGGCGGCTCTGGGCGATACGGGGCGGGAGCATCCGTTCGTTCTGGATATCGACAATCTGGGTCTGCTGCTGGAAAATCTGGGACTGTATGATCGCATCCGGGGGGGGAAGACGCATCTGGACGGGGTGTTTACGCCAGATGAAACCAGTGTTCGGAAAGTTCCGGAAGGACGGAGCGCGAAATCGGCAGGGCTGTGGGGCGGTTTGCCGCCGTTCCGGGGGCATGTGGACATGGGACCGTCCGAGTTCCTGCGGCCGCCGCTGACGCTGACGGCAGTCTCCGACCTCTCGCCGCTGCACTGGCTGACCAATCATCTGGACCGGTTTGAAATCACTCATCTCTCCACGCGGCTCAGTCTGGCGGGGAATATGCTGGTGTTGCGTGACGGGGTGATCGGCAATCAGGCGCTTGGGGCCACGATGGAAGGGCCGATTGATCTGAAAACGTCCGGGCTGAACCTTAACGGGACGATCGTGCCGGTTTTCGGGTTGAATGCGCTTCCGGGGAAGCTGCCGGTTCTGGGGCATCTGATGTCTCCCGAGAAGGGTGGCGGACTATTGGCGGCGACGTTTGAGCTGCATGGAACGGTTGAAAAACCCGATCTGTCAGTCAATCCGCTGTCGATGCTGTTGCCGGGCGTGCTTCGGCGTATTCTGCATTAAGGTTGGGCTTGGGGATTATCCTGACGGGTCGGAAGTCCCATCTCTGATCGGGAAGTCGAAGAACATTTCGGGGAGCGCGGGACGCCAGTGACGGACATGACAGATCTTTTCGGGGGCGCCCCCGGGGCGAAGCGTCCGTCCGGACATGCGCCGCACTTTGCACGGCAGGAGCGTTCGGTCGAAGCGCCGCAGGTCCAGCGTCGGCCACCCTCACGGACGCAGCCTCTGGCGGACCGTCTGCGCCCGAAGCGGCTGGAAGACGTGCGGGGGCAGGATCATCTGCTTGGCCCTGAGGGGACGTTAACGCGGATGCTGGCGCGTGGCACGCTGTCCAGCCTGATCCTGTGGGGTGGTCCGGGATGTGGCAAGACGACGATTGCACGGCTTCTGGCTGGACGGGCCGGGTTATTTTATTCCCAGATTTCCGCCGTGTTTTCTGGCGTGGCGGATCTGCGCCGGGCGTTTGAGGAAGCGGACCAGAAGCAGTCGGCGACGGGCAAGGGCACGCTGCTGTTCGTGGACGAAATCCATCGCTTCAACCGCGCGCAGCAGGACGGGTTTCTGCCGTATGTTGAGCGCGGGACGGTGGTTCTGGTCGGTGCAACCACGGAGAACCCGTCCTTTGCGCTGAATGCGGCGTTGCTCTCGCGGTGTCAGGTTCTGGTGCTGAACCGGCTGGATGATGCGAGCCTTGAAAGCCTGCTCGTGCATGCGGAAGAGGAAGTCGGCCGTCCGCTGCCGCTCGATCCGGAAGCGCGGGCCAGTTTGCGTGCTATGGCGGATGGGGACGGGCGGTATCTGCTGAATATGGTCGAGCAGCTTGTGGCGCTTGATCCGTCGCAGGTGCTGACACCGAGCGATCTGGCGGCAATCCTGTCCCGCCGGGCGATCCTCTATGACCGGGATCGGGAAGAGCACTACAATCTCATTTCCGCGCTGCACAAATCACTGCGCGGCAGCGATCCGGATGCGGCATTGTACTGGTTCGCGCGGATGCTGGAGGGCGGGGAGGACCCGCGCTACATCGCCCGTCGCCTGACGCGCTTTGCGGCCGAGGATGTGGGACAGGCCGATCCGTCCGCGCTGCCGATGGCTGTGGCAGGGTGGCAGACCTATGAACGGCTGGGCTCGCCGGAAGGGGAACTGGCGCTGGCGCAGGTCGTGGTGCATCTGGCGACCGCGCCGAAATCCAATGCGGTCTACACGGCCTATAAGGCAGCCCGTGCTCTGGCGCGCGATACCGGCAGCCTGATGCCGCCGTCGCATATCCTGAATGCGCCGACATCCCTGATGAAGGACATCGGATACGGCAAGGGCTATGAATACGACCACGACAGCGAGGGCGGATTTTCGGGCCAGAACTACTTTCCGGACGGGATGCCCAGAGCGTCTCTTTACCATCCCACGGACCGCGGACATGAGGGGCGTATCAGAAAACTTCTGGACATGCGGGCCGCCAAGAGGGCATCCCGCGAACCATGACAGTTACCAACCGCATCGTGACCGAGGATGAGGCCGATATTCGCCTCGACCGCTGGTTCAGACGTCACTACCCCAATCTGACGCAGGGCGCGCTCCAGAAACTGTGCCGCAAGGGACAGATCCGCGTAGAGGGAGGGCGTGTTCAGACCAATACGCGCCTGATTCCCGGACAGACCGTCCGCATCCCGCCGCTGCCGGACGTGGACAAGCCCGCGCCCCTGCCGCCGCCGGATCCGATGCTGGAGCGCGAGATCCGCAAGATGGTGATTTACGAGGACGAGCACCTGCTTGTTCTCGACAAACCATCGGGCCTTGCGACGCAGGGCGGTCCGGGGATTACGAAGCATGTGGACATGATGCTTGACGGCCTGCGGCCTGAGGGCGGCGATCGGCCGCGTCTGGTGCATCGTATCGACCGTGACACGTCCGGCATCCTTCTGATTGCGCGGACGCCGGGTGTGGCGGCGAAGCTTGCGGCTGCGTTCCGTGGGCGCGATGTGGAGAAGACCTACTGGGCTGTGGTTGTCGGACGGCCTTCGCCGGAATCCGGCATCATCGACCAGCCTCTGGCCAAGATCGGCGCAGGTGGCGCGGCGCTGGTGATCGCGGCTTCACGCGATGAGGAAGACGCGGCTTCGGCCAAGACCGACTATGCGACGCTGGATGCGGCTGGAAAGAAGCTAAGCTGGCTGAAGCTGTCTCCGCTGACGGGGCGGACGCATCAGCTTCGCGTGCATACCGAATCCATCGGCACGCCGATCCTTGGCGATCCGCGCTATGGCGGAAAGGCCGCACATCCGGAAGGTTTTATCGACCGGTTGCATCTTCATGCGCGTCAGCTTGATATTCCCCATCCCGCCGGTGGGCGTTTGATCGTGACGGCCCCTTTGCCGCCGCATATGCGCGAGACGTTCCGCACGCTGGGTTTTGTGCCGGGTGAAACGCCTGCGCCCAAACGTGTTCGTGGAGGCAGCAGCAAAGGCAGGGGGCCTGCGAAATGAAGAAGCTCACCGGCGGTCTAATTGCCGTCATCGTTGCTTTTGTTGGTGTGAGTGTGGCCACGCATGTCCTGATCGATCAGGACGCGCTCCGCGAGCGCGTGGCCGTGGCGCTTCGGCACCAGACAGGGCTTTCGATGCAGGTCCGTCATTCGTCGGTGCAGCTTCTGCCCTGGCCAGCCTTCGAGGCGTCTGATGTCGTACTGACGCGTGATGGGCAGACGCCGCTCCTCAAGGCCCATACGATCCATGCGGGGATCGCTATTTTTGCCCTGCTGCACCGCGAGGTCCGGTTTCAGGATGTCGTCATCGAAAAAGCGACCGTCAATCTGGTGCGCGGTCTGGACGGACAGGCCAACTGGTCTCTGACGCCGGATCGTGAGGACGAGGATGCTTCTCTACCTGTGAAGACACAGAGCGGCCAGCGGATCCATGCGCACTGGAACCTGTCGCTTGATGGGCTGCATGTCGCGCAGACGGCAGTGCTCTGGAACGATCGCCTGAGCCATACGAGCGGATCGTTCGGTCTGGATTCGCTTGATCTGGCGGGGCTCCGCAGTCCCAGTCCGTGGATCAGCCTTCAGGGACATCATGCCGGGACGCCCTTCACGCTCAAGGGGCATGTCGGCACTCTGTCGCAACGTCAGGGCACTCAACCCTGGGCGTTCAGCATCGGCACAACGCTGGGTGAGGGCGACAGGCGCGACTGGTTGAATCTGGACGGGCGGATCGGCAATCCGTCTAAGATGGAAAACGTGCTGCTGACGGTCCAGGGCGAGTGGCCCAATCTTCAGGACGCGCACCGTCTGTTCCCTCACGCCAATCTGCCGGATGTTCCGGCACTGGGCGGCGATGTTGCGCTTCAGGGCAGTCCGGGTCCGCTGACTGGTCTGGACGGAAATGCGCTGCTGCACCGTCTTGCGGAGACGATGACGCCCACGCGCGTTCATCTGCATGCCGGCTCTGTTGTGCTGAAACAGGGCGCGGTACAGAATCTTCATCTTGATTCCGCTGGCCCGGATGCAGCGCTGACGGTTACGGCGGATACGCAGTGGCGCGATACGGCGTGGCATGTGGAAGCCGGGGCCGGGACGATGCAGCAGGCGGTTGCCGCATGGCGGAACGGCCTGCAGACCGCAGTGCCGCTGACGGCGGAACTGCGTAGCCAGACCACGCTCCTCTCCGGTGGGCCATCCCTCAATGCGCAAGACAAGGCCCGCGTCGCCGTTTCGGGAACGATCGGTGCGGAGAATGGGCATCTGACGGCGGACGGGAGCGGGAAGACGCTCCATCTGCCGGGTGCGCTTCTGCATGATGTGAGCTTGCATGGCACGCTGGAGACGCATGACCGCGAGAGCCTTTCGCTTGATGGCGTGACGTTCGGCAGTCAGGAACTGGCTCTGGATGGGGCGCTCAAGGTGGTTCTGGGGCAGGATGTGCCGCCCGTTGTGAGCGGAAATATTCATGCCGCAAAAATGGATCTGGACGTGCTCAAGGGGATTTGGCTTGAGCCAGCGCTTCCGGCAGTGGCTGTTCCAACCGTAACGCCAGCGACGTCGCAGGGTAACAAGACTGTTTCGGCGCAAGACGAGCATCCTGTCGCAATTCCGAGTGCGCCGGACCTGACGCCCTCTTGGGTCAAACGGCTGCGGGCGCAGGATGTGAACCTGCATCTGACAGCCGATCACGTCGTGTTTGCGGGACGGGACTATACCGATCTGGCGACGCGACTGACGCTGTCAGGCGGTCATCTGCGTCTGGACCCGATTTCCGGACAGGCGCAGGGTCTGGCGCTTTCGGGAATGATGGAACTGGATGCCAGTGCGCTGCCTGTCTCGGGGAACGTGACCTTCCAACCGCTTATTCTGCCAGCCGGTCTGCTGGAGACGCGTTTTGGAATGCCGCTGCTGCTTCAGGGGCCTGTGCAGGTCTTGGGGTATCTCTCAGCCAAGGGCAACGACGCTGATGAACTGAGGCAATCGCTGGAGGGGCATCTGGGCCTGTCGATGGTGGATGGTCAGGTGCAGAGTACGCTGCTCGGGCAGATGGCGGGATCTGCGGCCAGTGTGGTCCTCGGGAAAGGCGACCGCTCGCTGCGGTGTCTGGGGCTGCATATGACCATTGCAAACGATATGGCGCATATCGACACGCTGGGGCTCCAGTCCGGGCGCTTTTCCGTTTCGGGTAATGGTACGGTCGGTCTAGGGACGCAGGTTCTGGATCTGCGCCTTCTGCCTGTGGTGGATTTTGAAGGGGCAGGGGCCTCCACACCGGTTGTGCTGACGGGAACGCTCGCGGCCCCGCATGTCGCGCAGGACCGGGATGCTGGCGGTAATTTCCACGTCACAATCGGTGGGGACGGCAATGCTGCCGATCCATGCACGGCGCCCCTTGCGACTGCACGTGAAGGACAGCCCGGTCCGACGCCGGAGGCAATCAAGTCTCATCATTCAAAGGCCGGGGATATCCTTCGGGCTCTGGGAGTTCTGCATTGAGCGGGCACAAGCGTTTCTGGAAAGCGGTCTCGGTCGTATCTGAGGGCGGCCTGTTCGAACCGCGTCTCGATGGACGACCGATCCGTCTGCCAAAGGGACGGGTTCTGGCCGTCCGTTCGTCCGCTCTGGCCGACGCCATTGCGGGGGAGTGGGGAGGGATTGCGGAAAATGCGTCCTTCACGCCGGACGCTCTGCCTCTGACCCGGATTGCCGGGACGATGATCGAGCGGATCGCGCCTGATCCGCAGGCCGCACGGGATATGCTGCTCGGACTCGGGGTGGATGACGGGCTCTGTTATTGTGAAGACGGGATCGGGCCGGTTGCGAAGCAGGTTTTCGCCTGGCTTTCGGGTTACGGGATCCACCCGAGTGTAACAGATGGTCTCATGCCAGTGGCGCAGCCGGACGGATATCTGGATGCTCTGGCGCAGCTACTGGCGGCGCAGGGTGATTTGGAGCTTGCGGTTCTGG
Source organism: Gluconobacter sp. Dm-74 (assembly GCF_018256135.1). Classification (NCBI taxonomy): domain Bacteria; kingdom Pseudomonadati; phylum Pseudomonadota; class Alphaproteobacteria; order Acetobacterales; family Acetobacteraceae; genus Gluconobacter; species Gluconobacter sp. Dm-74. The sequence goes on from NZ_JAERLX010000001.1 coordinate 221,471, forward strand.
GGGTGTTGGCACAGGCGACAGGCAGCCTGCTTCTGGCGCTTGCCGTCGTGGGCGGCGCTGTCAGCCTCGTGGATGCCGTGTTGTGGGCCAATAACGACGAAAAATCCCAGCTTGCGACATGGGGGCAGGATGAGGAACTCGTCCGCACGATGGAAAATCGCGAGAAGGATATTCTCGATGCGGGACTGTTTCTGACATTGGGACGTAAGGTTTCGATCTAAGAGGAAAATGCCCTGAATAGGGCATGATCTTGCCATATTCGAGGATCATTGAAGGCCCTGCCATGTGACAGAACGAGATGATTGGTGACTCGCCCCGACCGGGGAGCGGGCGCTATTTCCGGTTCTGTCGAACACTGTCAGAGTCGAGGAAGTTATGTCCGTATCCGTTCGTAGGCCCCTGCTGCGTCACATGGGTACCCGTGTCGTGAAGACCTGCTCCATTGGAGCATGGCTTTTTCTGGCTGCGACCCCGCTGATCGTGGTGGTCTGTGCCATTCACGGCTGATTTTTCCTGCAATTCAGGCAATAAAAAAGCCCGGTCCCCTTAGAGGAACCGGGCTTTTTCGTATCGGAACTGCGGATCAGGCTTCCCCGTTATCCGGGACCATGATGCTGACGGTTGCGGTGGCGGCGATGCCTTCTTCGCGGCCCGTAAAGCCCAGACGCTCAGAGGTCGTGGCCTTGACCGATATCCGGCTGACACTGACCTTCAGAAGGTCGGCAAGGCGCTGACGCATGGTTTCGGCATGGGGGCCGATCTTGGGGCGTTCGCAGATCAGCGTGATGTCGGCGTTCACGAGGAAGCCGCCGCGCTCACGGATGCGCTCGCCGGCGTGGATCAGGAAGCGGGCCGAATCCATGTCCTTCCACTCATTGTCGGAAGGCGGGAAATGGCGGCCGATATCGCCTTCAGCCAGTGCGCCGTAAATGGCGTCGCACAGCGTGTGGATGCCGACATCGGCGTCGGAATGTCCGGCGAGGCCCTTCGTGTGGGGTACCTCGATGCCGCACAGGATCAGCTTGCGGCCTTCCTCGAAAGCATGGACGTCATAGCCCAGTCCGACGCGGGGCAGCAGGTTCCGGTCAATCACACCTTCAAGACGCATCAGGTCCTCCGCAACAGTCAGTTTGATATTGTCTTCCGACCCTTGAACGATCGCCACCGGATGGCCAGCCTGTTCGAGCAGGGCGGCATCGTCGGTGCGGGCATCGCGCAGGGTGCGGTGAAGTTCGAGCAGGGTGCCGAAGCGGAAGCCCTGCGGGGTCTGGGCACGCCACAGCCCGTCACGCGGGACGGTATCGATAATGATGCCGTCGGCGGCCTTCTTGATTGTGTCGATGACGGCGACGGCCGGGATCACGCCCTCATGGGTTTTCAGGGCCTCGATGACGTTCTGCACCACCTCTGCGGGGACGCAGGGGCGGGCGCCGTCATGGACCAGCACCAGATCGGGCGGCTCGGGGAGAGCGCCGAGGGCTTCGAGGCCGTTGCGCACGCTGTCATGGCGTTCCGCACCACCGCTGACGGGCGGCAGAACGTCCAGCCCTTTCAGGCTGTCGGCCAGCAGGGGATCATCTCCGACCGGCAGGAGCACGTCCACGTGCGGCAGAAGGGCTTCGGCGGCTCTGCGGATGACGGGTTTGCCCCGCAGCATCCGGAACTGCTTGGAAGAAGTGTCCCCGTTCTGTGAGGACGCATCGAAGCGCCGGCCACGACCGGCAGCGAGAAGAAGGGCAGCGATACGCATGGGGGAGGAATGGGCCGGGACGGCAGGGACGTCAAGGTCGCGCTGCGGTCCGCGCCGTTCTCCGCTGGTGCCCGGCACGGCCTGTCAGTGGATCAGCGTGCTGTCATGGGGGCTGTCGAGGCTGAACACGGGAATGCTGACATCGAAGCGATGGCCCGAACGTGGCTCCAGCATGTGGTAAGTGCCGTGCATGAAGCCCGAGGGCGTGGTCAGCATGGCGCCAGACGTATAGTCGAACTGTTCCTGCGGAGCGATTACGGGCTGTTCGCCGACAACGCCATCGCCATGGACATGCTCCTTGCGGCCAAGCCCATCCACGATTTCCCAACTCCGGGACAGGAGCTGGAAGGTGTCCTTCCGCTCGTTCTCGATGCTGATGTGATAGGCCCATGCATATTGGTGGTCTTCAGGATGGGACTGATCGTCCAGCCAGAAGGTCCGGACCGTGACTGTTACGTCGTCGGTGGTTTTGCTGAAGCAGGGCGCAGTTTCCATGGCTTCGGCGAGGGCTGTCTCGGGATCGGCATGGAGAAGGGGATGGGATGACTTGTCAGGCATAATGCCGTTGTAAAGCCATCCCGGTCTTTTGTCAGAAAAACTTATGCAAGGGCCGCAACTGCTGCGGCGCCGCGCTTCAGATCGTCGATCAGGTCTGCGGGATCTTCCAGACCGACGGAAAGACGGATGGCTCCGTCCGTGATGCCCAGACGCGCACGCTCGTCTTCGCTGACGCGCATATGGGTCGTTGTCGCGGGATGAGTTGCAAGGCTCCGGGCGTCGCCGAGATTGTTGGAAATCGCGATGATTTTGAAGGCATTCATGAAGGCGAATGCGCCCTCACGGCCCTTGTCCACCACGAACGCGACCATGGAGCCGCCATTGCTCATCTGGGTTTTGGCAAGTTCATGCTGCGGATGGTCGGCGCGCCCCGGATAGCGGACCTGAACGACACCCGGAAGTTCGGCCAGCGCATCGGCGACGGCAGCGGCATTGCGGGCCATGGCATCCGTACGGAGCTGGAGCGTTTCCAGACCCTTGAGCAGAACCCAGGCGTTGAACGGCGACAGGGCATTGCCGGTATTGCGGGTGTAGGGCTGAAGTGTCTCGTTGATCCATGCACTGGAACCGAGCACCGCGCCTCCAAGAACGCGGCCCTGACCGTCGATATGTTTCGTACAGGAATAGACGATCACATCCGCGCCCAGCTTGAGCGGGGACTGGCCGAGCGGTGTTGCGAACACGTTGTCCACGATCAGCAGGCCGCCAGCCTTATGCGTCAGCTCAGCAACGCGGGCGATGTCGAGGACGTCGAGCATCGGGTTGGACGGGCTTTCGATCAGCACGGCGGCGGTTGGCTTGGACAGGGCACGCTCCCAGGCGTCGTAGTCCGTGCCGTCCACCAGTTCGGTCTCAATGCCATAGCGGGGCAGGAGGTTGGTCACGATCCAGTAGCAGGAACCAAAAATGGCGCGGGAGGCCACGACGCGGTCCCCGGCTTTTACATGCGACAGGATGGCCGAGGAGACCGCGCCCATGCCGGTCGCGGTGGCAACGCAGGCTTCGGCGCCCTCGAGGAGTGCGAGGCGCTCCTGAAGCGTATCGACGGTCGGGTTGCCGAAGCGGGAATACTGGAAGTGCTGGACGTCGCCTGTAAAGGTCGCAGCGGCCTGTTCGGCACTGTCATAGACGAAGCCGGATGTCAGGAAGAGGGCTTCCGACGTTTCACCGAATTCCGTACGGTTCGGAGCTTCGTGCAGAAGGCGGGTGGCTGTGCGCCAGTTTTCTGAAGACATAATGTGTCCCTCCATAAGACGCCCCCTAGAGGAAGGGCGCATGTGGCGGGCCGTGGAAGTCCTGGGAATCGTTCGATAACGACGCAGGGCCTCTTTAGCGCAATTCTTTAACCTCGCCGCAAGCCGGCCGCTCAAATCACGAGGGTCAGTCACGCCGAAGCATTTGTGACACCCGGACTATGGGCTGTATTTCGGTTTTGCGTCAACACCCTGCAGTTCGGGTGGGGTGGATTGCGGAAGAAAGGCAGAGCAGCTATGCTCAACGCCGAGTGCGGGCGTAGTTCAATGGTAGAACGGCAGCTTCCCAAGCTGCATACGGGGGTTCGATTCCCCTCGCCCGCTCCAGATTTTCCAGAAAAATCAGTGATTATTTTGGCATCGGCGGTGCGCTGAGCGTGTCCTGATATTCCTTGCCGTTCCAGATCCAGCGATCGTTCGGGCTGACCAGAAGGTCGTGCATGCCTTTATGACGCGTGGGGAGGACGGAAATATCGCCGTTCACTGAGTCCAGAACCGTGTTCCAAGTATCGTTGTGCTTCAGATAAACGGACGTCGTGCAGCCTGCGGAGCCGCAGAGACGGGCGGACTGAAGCTGGACGAACAGGGCTTCGTCATTCTTGCCGGACGAGAGCGATGCGGAACCGACGAGGACGACAGGTTGATCGTGATGTTTCGCCGCGTCCTGAAGATCGTCTTCGTTCAGTTTGCGGGCGTCTTCATCCAGCTTCGTGCCAGGATGCGCTGTCAGGATGACTGGCGCTGCACCCGCATTGGCGGGCTGCGCGGCGTGGCGCGTGTGGTGATGGCTTTTGCCTGTCGCAGCATCCGCACAGGACAACGCTGCGGGGAGCATGAAGGACAGGGCCAGAACTGCCGCGCGGCGGGAAAGAATCTGCTGGATCGACATGGCACCAATCATAACACGAAATTGAAGACGGGCGTCTGTGAAGGTTTTGATGTCATTCATGACGCAGCGTGACCACCAGCACGTCCCGATAGGCTGGTTGCGATGGATCGACAGGCTGCACCGCCGTAACGCCGTGATAGACGCGATGATCGTCCACAATCGCGGCATCGAGCGGGTTGATGAGGGTGAAGGACCCCAGCGGTTCTTTCCGCATATCGTGGATCGTGGTGACGCCCTGTTCCACGTTGTGACGGGCGACCATGAGGACCAGAACCCAGTCCACACCGTCGCGGTGCAGGCCTTCTGGCGTGGGGCGTCCTTCATTGCCGGGGCGGGCCTCAATGCGGAACTGATGCACTTCCACATGCCATGACGGGGGCTTTTCCGTGGGTGGCGTCAGGGCATCCGCGATTGTGCTGATGGTGCGGATGGCGGCGGTCATGGCCGGGTGGGATGCGATCGAATCCGCCACAGCCGGAAACCAGCGTTCAACGCCGCCATTGAGCAGGTTGTAGTCCCGGCTCTGGTAATGGGGCTGATGTTTTTTGCGTGTGATGGTCTCGCCTGAGACGGCGAAAGTCGCGTAACGGCGGCGGCGGTAACGGCCACCATCCGCCATGTAGCGATCAAGACCCAGATGATTCCAGCTTTCCGCGAAGCCCTGCCAGTCAGTCAGGCCTTCATGGTCGAGCAGCGGCTGTGTGGTCTGGGCCTGAAGGAAGGCGAACCCTTTTTCCAGCAGGGTGTCTTCGATGTCGGTCAGAACCCTGTCAAAGGGCGGGGAGAGATCGTTAGGGCTCATGAATCCTCGGAACAGGGGACGCAGGGTCTGGGGACACTACGTTCCACATTCCCCCTTTGACGGAATTCTGAAAAGGGTTTTCAGCCCCCCAGATCAGGTTTGACCGGAGAAAGATGCTCGCGGAGCGTGCTGCAGGCCGTCGGCGCGATGCCCAGAATGCCTGCAAGATGCTGACGGTACAGCCCTTCATGAATCAGCCGTGCCGCCAGACCTGAGAGCAAGCCGCCGCCGAAGCTGCGTTTGGCGTCCAGCATGCCCCAGCCGTTATAATCCCCAAGGGCCACGACGGCACCGCGATCGTTATAGGCGAACGGGGCAGGCGTTTTGCCTGCGATGATCTCCGGCAGGGCACGACCGATATACTGGCCCTGCTGCCGTGCGGCCTGTGCCGTGGGGGCAATCGGCGCGGCGTCAATGCGGGAGCAGTCACCGATCGCGAAGACGGTCGGGTCCTGCGTGGTCTGAAGCGTCGTGGTAACGCCAAGCTGGCCCGAGCGGCCGCGTTCCAGACCTTCGAGAAGGCTCGTGGCATCCGAAGCGCGAACGCCAGCGGCCCAGACGCGGAGGCTGGCAGGGATATGTTCGCCGGATTTGAGGCTGAAACCTGTTTCGTCCGCACCAACCACCATGGCTTCAGTTCGGACGGCAATGCCGAGATTTTCGAGCTGGCGTGCGGCGGCCGAGGAGACGGCTTCCGGGAAGGCCGGAAGGATACGCGGGCCGGTTTCGATCAGCACAGCGTTCAGCAGGGATTTGCGAACGGAGGGGCCGAGACCGCGGGCGTCGTCAATAGACTTGCACAGTTCGGCAATGAGCTGCACGCCAGTTGCACCGCCGCCAACGATGCCGATGGAGAGCTTTTCGCCTGCCGTCCGGGCTTTCTGGACGGCCTCGCGGAAGGTCGCGAACAGGGTGTCGGCGTCGTTCAGATTGTCGATGAACATGCAGTGATCGACGATTCCGGGAATGCCGAAATCATTCGCGCGCGAACCAAGCGCCACCACCAGATAGTCGTAGGGCAGCGTGGCACCGGTATCGAGCGAGACCGTCTTGTTGTCGCGGTTGACCGTCGTGGGGCTACCCTGAACGAAGGTGAAGCCGAATTTGGCTGCCGTCTCGGTGAAGGGGATGCAGTTGCCCTGATGCTGCATGGTGCCTGCAGCGAATTCGTGAAGGGCAGGCTTCCAGTAATGGACGGGGCTGCGATCAACGAGTGTCAGGGAAATATTCTGGTGACGGCCCAGAGCCGCAGCGGCTTCAAGCCCACCGACGCCACCGCCAAGAACAAGCACGCGAGCTGCAGCAGACATGGACATTTTCCTTATATCAGGTGCGAAACGGCACCCGGTTTTGCGAGCGCCTGAAGGAGATCAACGACAGATTTTGCTATCGACAGAGGCGGGGTCGCACAAGCCCCGCTCTCGCTGACGTGTTGGGAGCGTCTAGCTGCGGTAGGAGCCGTTGATGTCGATGTAGCCATGCGTCAGATCGCAGGTCCAGACGCGGGCCTCGCCGTCACCGAGGCCGAGATCGACGACGATTTCGATTTCCTGACCCTTCATATGGGCCACAACCGGGGCTTCGTCGTAATTTTCGACAACGCCACCCTCTTTGGCGATCCACGTTCCGCCGATGGCGACGGAAAGCCGGTCGCGGTCCGCAGGTTCGCCGCTTTTTCCAACGGCCATGACCACACGGCCCCAGTTGGCGTCCTCACCCGCGATGGCAGTTTTCACGAGGGGGGAATTGGCGATGCAGAGCGCAATGCGATGGGCGGAAAGATTGCTTTCAGCCCCCGTAACGCCGATGCGGACGAGCTTCGTCGCGCCCTCACCGTCGCGAACCACCATGAGCGCGAGCTCCAGCAGGAGGTCGTTCAGCGCAAGGGTAAACTCGGCGAGAGCGGGGTCGTTGATATCGTCGATCTCGGGATTGTCAGCCAGTCCGGTGGCGAACAGCATCAGCATGTCCGACGTGGAGGTGTCCGAATCGACGGTGATGGCGTTGAAACTCTGGGAACAGCCCGAGGACAGCAGAGACTGAAGAATGTTCTGCGGCAGCTTCGCGTCGGTTGCGACATAGGCCAGCATTGTAGCCATGTCGGGGGCGACCATGCCCGATCCTTTGGCGATGCCCTGAATGCGGACAGGCGTTCCGGCAATTTTTACATCGCGGCGTGCGGCCTTGGGGAAGGTGTCCGTCGTCATGATGGCGCGGGCGGCATCGGCCCAGCCGTTTTCGTCCAGACCAGCCTTGGCAGCGGGGAGGGCGCCGATAATGCGATCCTGAGGCAGTTTTTCGCCAATCACGCCTGTGGACGCGAGAAAGACATCCTGCGGGGGGCAGTCCAGAAGCTGTGCGGTGGCGTCAGCGCAGTCGGAACATGCCTGTATTCCGGCGCGACCGGTAAAGACGTTCGCGTTGCCTGCATTGACGAGCAGGGCGCGGGCATAAGGTGTTGTCAGAGCGGTCCGGCACCAGAGGACCGGAGCGCCGGGACAGGCGTTTTTAGTGTAGACGCCTGCCGCGACCGTACCGGGGACGAACTCCGCCAGCATCAGGTCCGTACGGCCCTGATAGCGGATGCCCGCGGCGACGGCGGAAAGCCGCACGCCCGCAATCGTTGCAAGGTCCGGCAGCGGACGAGCGAGCGGAGAGACGGGGAGCGGCTTTGCCATGGTAGTCTTACTTCTTTGCAGGTGCGGCAGCCGGAGCTGCGTCCGGGATAACCTTGCCCTGTGAGTCGTAGTGAACGACCTTCACCTGGGATTCGGCGTTCTGAACGATGTCACGGACCTTGTCGCGGATCAGCTCCTGACGGACCTGGTCGTGGACCTGATCGAAGGTCGGAATCGGGGCCGTGCGGGTCGCGAGAACCTGAATCACATGCCAGCCGTACTGGGTGTGAACCGGCGTCTGGGAGATCGTGTTCGGCTTCATGGCGAAGGCGGCAGCAGAGAAGGCCGGCAGCATGTCAGCCTTCTTGAACCAGCCGAGATCGCCGCCATTTGCGCCAGCGGAGCCCTTGTCCTTGGAAAGCTGTGCGGCGAGCTTGCCGAAATCAGCACCCTTGTTGAGCTGGGCAATGATGTCCTTGGCCTGCGCTTCGCTGTCCACGAGGATGTGGCGGGCGTGGATCTCTTCTTCCGGCTTCTTGTTCGCATAATGCGTCTGATAGAAGTCGTGCAGCGTGGAATCGGTGACCAGCGGGCCGACCTTTTCTTCCAGATAGGCGTTCTGCAGGGCGTTCGCAGAGGCAGCGTCCATGGCGGCCTTCACGTCCGGCTTGCGGCTCAGGCCTTCCTTATCGGCGGCGATCTGAACGGCCTTCTGGTCAACGAGCTGGTTGACGATCAGCGGGATCAGAACGGACGGCTGGATCTGGCGGGCCTGCGGCGGGAGGTTGCCAGCAGCGCGCTGCACGTCACCGAGCGTGATCTTCGAACCGTTGACGGTCGCGATCAGCATGTCCGGGTTGGCGGCGGGGGCTGCTGCAGGAGCCGTTGCGGCCGGGGCCGCTGCGGGAGCGGCAGCAGGAGCGGCGAAAGCCGTCGATGCCGTAACCGATGTGCCGGCCATGAGGACTGCGAGAGCGAAAGTGGAGCGGGAAAGCCGCATGTGGGACTACCTCGGATGTAACCTGAGAATAAGGATGGTCTGCACCATGACAAAGGCTGGTCCGCCCTGCAAGGGTGCGGTCCGTTACCATTCCTTCACGAGGGTGTCGGATGGGTGCGGTCTACGGGTTTGATGTGACACCGCGATGACAATCAGGACATTTCCTCAAGGTTCTCTGCGGCCTCTCCATTGACCCTACGCGGCCCCGGTCCTATTTCCAGCAGACGTGAAAATCCTGACGGCACGGTGTGCGGGTCTTTCCGCTTCTGGAAAGATCTGGCGTTCCGGGTCTTCGGCATCTCAAGGTTCAGCATGTTCGCACGCCTCGCCCGCGCCCTTTTCGGTTCTGCCAACGATCGCACGCTCAAGGCGTATCAGCGCCGTGTGCCCGAGATCAATGCACTGGAGCCTGCGGTCCAGGCACTCTCTGACGAACAGCTGCGGCACAAGACAGTCGAGTTCAGGGAGCGGCTTGAGAAGGGCGAAACCCTCGATGGCCTGCTGGCGGAAGCCTTTGCGGTCTGCCGCGAAGCATCGCGCCGGGTTCTGGGCAAGCGTCATTTCGATGTGCAGCTCATTGGCGGCATGGTTCTTCATGGCGGCCGGATCGCGGAGATGCGGACCGGCGAGGGCAAGACTCTTGTAGCAACGCTTGCAGTCTATCTGAATGCGCTGAGTGGCAAGGGTGTACATGTCGTCACGGTGAACGACTATCTTGCGCGACGTGATGCCGAGGAAATGTCCGTTCTGTACAGCTTTCTTGGGCTGACGACGGGTGTGATCATCCCGAACCTGTCTGATGGCGAGCGTCGTGACGCCTATGCGGCGGACATCACCTACGGCACGAACAATGAGTTCGGTTTCGACTATCTGCGCGACAATATGAAATATTCGCTCGCCGATATGGTGCAGCGTCCATTCAACCACGCGATCGTGGATGAGGTGGACAGCATCCTGATCGACGAGGCCCGGACGCCGCTCATTATTTCCGGCCCTGCGGATGACAGCTCCGACCTGTATCGCTCTGTCGATGATGTGGTCGTGAAGCTCGTTCAGGAGCCGGATGTTTACGACAAGGACGAGAAGCTGCGTTCGGTTACGCTGACCGAAGAAGGTTCGCACCGCGTCGAGGAACTTCTGGCGCAGGCCGGGGTGCTTCAGGAAGGTGGCCTTTACGACATTCACAACGTGGCTGTCGTTCATCACGTCCAGCAGTCCCTGCGGGCGCATACGCTGTTTACGCGGGATGTGGATTATATCGTGCGTGAGGGCAAGGTCGTCATTATCGACGAGTTTACCGGTCGTATGATGGATGGGCGCCGCTATTCGGATGGTCTGCATCAGGCGCTGGAAGCCAAGGAGCATGTGGAGATCCAGCAGGAGAACCAGACGCTCGCTTCCATCACCTTCCAGAATTATTTCCGTCTCTACCCGAAGCTTTCGGGCATGACCGGAACGGCCATGACCGAGGCCGACGAGTTCGCCGAAATCTATCATCTCGATGTGGTGGAAATCCCGACGAACCTGCCCGTCCAGCGGATCGACACGGATGACGAGGTCTATCTGACGGCTGCGGAAAAGTTCAATGCCGTGGCCGATCTGATCCGCGATATCCACAAGACGGGTCAGCCCATTCTCGTGGGCACGACGTCCATCGAGAAGAGCGAATATCTCTCCCATATCCTGACGCAGCGCGGCATTCCGCATAACGTGCTCAATGCCCGGCAGCATGAAAAGGAAGCCATCATCGTCGCGCAGGCGGGTGCGCCGGGTGCGATCACGATTGCGACCAACATGGCGGGCCGCGGAACCGACATCAAACTGGGCGGCAATATCGAGATGCTGGTGAAGGCTAGCATCGAGAACGTCGAAGACGAGGCGCAGCGCGAGGCTGTCGAGCAGGACATCCGGGCAAGCGTCGAGGAGCATCACGAGGAAGTTCATAACGCAGGCGGTCTGTATGTGATTGGCACGGAACGCCATGAAAGCCGCCGTGTGGACAACCAGTTGCGCGGCCGTTCTGGCCGTCAGGGCGATCCGGGAAATTCGCGTTTCTTCCTGTCGCTTGAAGACGATCTGATCCGCATTTTCGCCAGCGACCGCATGGGCGCGATGATGCAGAAAATGGGCCTGAAGGAAGGCGAAGCGATCGTTCATCCGTGGCTGAACAAGGCTCTGGAAAAGGCGCAGAAGCGGGTTGAAGCGCGCAATTTCGACATGCGCAAGAACACGCTCAAATATGACGACGTCATGAATGACCAGCGCAAGGAGGTTTACGCCCAACGCCGCGAGTACATGGCGACGGAAGACCTTTCGGGTGTGATCGCCGAACTGCGCGAACACACGATCGAAGATCTGGTCCATGCCCATATTCCCGAAAAATCCTTTGCTGAAGCGTGGGATACGGAAGGGCTGACCCGCGAGGTTTCCCGTATTCTGAACCTGGATCTTCCGATCGCAGACTGGGCGAAGGAAGACGGCATGGATTCTGAAAGCGTGATTGAGCGCATTCAGGCCGAAGCCGCGAAGGCGCAGGCGGCGCGGACGGCCAATATGGGCCCCGAACTGATGCGCCTGATTGAAAAGCAGGTCGTGCTGACGACGTTCGATGCCGTCTGGAAAGAGCATCTGCACGGGCTGGATCAGCTTCGTCAGGGTATTGGTCTGCGGGCGTATGGTCAGCGTGATCCGCTGAACGAGTATAAGCAGGAAGCCTTCCAGATGTTCACGGCGATGCTGGATGACATGCGGGTCCGCGTGACGGAGACGATGTGCCGCATTCAGGCTGTCTCCGAGCCGCCGCCGTTCCCTGTCATCAATACCGAGACGTCCGGCCCATCTGAGGAACCCGCGGGTCTGTTCGCGCAGGGTACGACGGGGTCGGAAATTCCAACGCCGGGTCCGGTGGCGTCTTTCTCGCCTGCAATGCCGTTTACGCCGCGCCCGCAGCCTGTTTCGGCAGGGCAGGAGCCTGATGCCGAGACGCTTCAGCGCTGGAATGCCGAGACGCCGCGTAATGCCCTTTGCCCGTGCGGGTCGGGTTTGAAGTTCAAACACTGTCATGGCAGGCTCGTCTGAGCCTCTGACACGACGATAGAGGAAGGAGCGACCGATGGCCGGTCATTCACAGTTCAAGAACATCATGCACCGCAAGGGTGCGCAGGATGCCAAGCGGGCCAAGCAGTTCGCCAAGGTTCTGCGTGAAATCACGGTTGCCGTGCGTTCGGGTCTGCCCGAAGCTGCGTCCAACCCGCGTCTGCGTGCGGCGCTGTCCATGGCGCGCGAAGTCAACATGCCCAAGGACAATGTCGAGCGCGCTATCAAGAAGGCATCCGGCACCGCGGGTGGCGACGATTACGTCGAAGTCCGTTACGAGGGCTATGGTCCGGCTGGCGTTGCGATCATCGTTGAAGGCCTGACGGATAACCGCAACCGCACGGCGGGCGAAGTGCGCGCAGCCTTCTCCAAGCATGGCGGGTCGATGGGTGAGACGAACTCCGTCTCGTTCATGTTCCAGCGTCTGGGCGTCATCAGCTATCCGCTCGATGTGGCGTCCGAAGACGAGATGCTGGAAGCCGCGATTGAAGCCGGGGCGGACAATGCCGTGACCACCGAAGACGGTCATGAAGTCACCTGCGAGATGGAAAATTTCTTCGCTGTCCGCGATGCGCTCGAAAGCCGTTTTGGCGAGCCGAAGTCGTCCAAGCTCGACTGGCGTCCGGAAAACAGCGTGACGCTGGACGAGGACAAGGCGCGTTCGGTCATGAAGCTGATCGACGTGCTGGAAGACAATGACGACGTTCAGGCCGTCTACGCGAACTTCGACATTCCTGACGACGTGGCCGAGGCGCTGGCTGCTTGATCCGTCTGATGGGCATTGACCCCGGCCTGCGTTTCATGGGCTGGGGCATCATCGACGTGGACGGCAATCACCTGAAGCATGTGGCGTCGGGTGTCATCGGGACCGATGGGTCCGAATCCGTGCCGCTGCGCCTGTGCGAGCTGCACGGGGCGCTGAAGAAGCTGATCCGCGAATATGCGCCAGCGGAAGCCGCCGTTGAAGAAACCTACGTCAACCGTAATGGCTCCTCGACGCTCAAGCTCGGTTATGCGCGTGGTGTGGCGCTGCTGACGCCTGCCTATGAAGGGCTGCCGGTTGCGGAATATGGTGCGATGACGGTCAAGAAATCCGTGGTCGGGACCGGGTCTGCGACCAAGGAACAGGTGACGATGATGGTGAAACGGCTGTTGCCGGGCGCGGAAATCCGCAAGGCCGATGCGTCCGATGCGCTGGCCGTTGCGATCTGTCATGCCCATCACCGGGCCAGTGCGGCGCATGTCGTGGCCGGAAAGCGCATGGCATGATCGGGCAACTGACTGGACTTGTCGGGCAAATCGAGGGCGAGCGCTGCATCGTGGATGTCAATGGCGTGGGCTATGTGGTGTCGGCCTCGACCCGCACGCTGGCGACATTGCCGCAGCCGCCTTCTGTGGCGCGCGTGTTGATCGAGACGATCGTGCGCGAGGATGCGATCCAGCTCTTCGGCTTTGCAACGACGGATGAGCGGGACTGGTTCCGTCTGCTGACGACCGTGCAGGGCGTGGGCGCGAAAGTGGCGCTGGCGATCCTGTCGGCCAACAGTCCGGGCGAGCTTCTGCTGGCCATCAATGCCGGGGACAAAGGCTCGCTGACGCGGGCTGCGGGTGTGGGGCCGCGTCTGGCGGATCGGATTTTGAGTGAGCTTCGCAACAAGGTTGCGAAAATGCCGGGTGGCGGCGGGACTGTGTCTGCGCCGGGGATCGTCTCCGGGCCGAGTGTTGAGAACGATGCGCTCCTGGCGCTTGCAGGGCTTGGCTTCCGACGGGCCGAAGCGTGGCCGGTTCTGAGCAAAGTTCTGGCCGAGAACGAGAATGCGACGCTTGATCTGGCAATCCGTCTGAGCCTGAAGGATCTTGCGCGATGAGTGACATCTATCGCGAAACCGATCCGGCCCGTCAGCCTGAGGATACGGGCGAGGGCGGTTTGCGTCCTGAGACGCTTGCGGATTTTACGGGCCAGAAAGCAAGCCGGGAAAACCTTGCCATCTTCATCGAGGCCGCGCGGGCTCGTGGTGAGGCGCTGGATCATGTCCTGCTGCACGGACCGCCGGGTCTGGGCAAGACGACGCTGGCGCAGATCGTTGCGCGGGAACTGGGCGTGGGATTCCGGGCAACGTCCGGGCCGGTCATTCAGCGGGCGGGCGATCTGGCGGCGATCCTGACGAATCTCCAGCCGCGCGATGTGCTGTTCATTGACGAAATCCATCGTCTTCAGCCCGCGATCGAGGAAGTCCTCTATCCGGCGATGGAAGATTTTCAGCTCGATCTGATCATTGGCGAAGGTCCTGCCGCGCGCTCCGTGCGGATTGATCTGGCGCCGTTCACGCTTGTGGCCGCGACCACACGGGCGGGATTGCTGGCGACCCCTCTGCGGGACCGGTTCGGGATTCCGCTGCGGCTGGTATTTTATACGCCGGAAGAACTGCGGGCGATCGTCTCGCGCGGTGCCGTAAAGCTCGGGATGCGCCTGACGGACGATGGTGCCGAAGAAATTGCCCGCCGTTCGCGCGGTACGCCTCGAATTGCCGGGCGTCTATTGCGCCGCGTGCGGGATTTTGCGCTCGTCTCGAAACAGGCCGTTGTGGATCGTGCGCTGGCTGATGCGGCCTTGGGGCGGCTTGAGGTTGACGGGCGCGGGCTGGATGCGATGGATCGGCGCTATCTGAAGCGGATTGCCGAGCATCATCACGGCGGCCCGGTCGGTGTGGAAACACTGGCGGCAGGGCTTGCCGAAGCACGCGATACGCTGGAAGACGTTATCGAGCCTTATCTCATTCAGGAAGGGCTCGTTCTGAGAACGGCGCGCGGGCGGATGCTGGGTGAGGCTGGATGGCGTCATCTCGGTCTTACGCCACCAGCGAGCCAGGTGGACCTGCTCTCCTCGTTGGAGCAGGACGATTCCGCGCCCTGAATGATCCTGAACGCGGTTCGGGGGATGGGCGCACCATGACTGGAGAGACAGTATGGCCACGCACAAGATCAGGTTCCGGGTTTATTACGAAGACACCGATGCGGGTGGCATCGTCTATCACGCGCGCTATCTGGGTTTTGCCGAGCGCGCGCGGAGCGAGGCGATGCGCGATGCGGATGCGTCCGTGACGGAGCTTCTGAACGATTTTGGACTGGTCTTCGTCGTACGTCAGGCTGCGATCCGGTACCGCTCGCCGCTCCGACTCGATGATGAAATGGAAATCGAGACGGCGCTGGACGCCATGACCCCGACGCGGCTCAAACTTTGTCAGACCGTTCGGAATTATTCCGGGGGTGGCGAAACGGCTACGGTTATCGACGTGGAACTGGCCTGTCTGAGTGCCGTTGACATGAAACCTGCCAAAATTCCGCCTCGCTGGCGTGATGCAGTGAGAAAACTGGAGGCAGGAGAGGTCTGACCCACTTTCCTGTTTCCGCGTGAAGTGCAATGGAGAGTCCTGACCCGCAAGGGACAGGATCTGTACAGGAGAGAACAGTGGATCATGAGGTAAGTTCGAGTGCGCTTGGGGCGGTCGGTGCGACCGGTCTTTCGCCTCTGGACCTGTTCCTGCACGCCTCCATCGTTGTAAAGCTGGTGATGCTGGGTCTGCTGCTGTGCAGCGCTGGCGTATGGGCGATCATTGCGGAAAAAATCATTCTCATCCGTCGCGTCAACCGCGAGGCGACGGAATTCGAGGACCGTTTCTGGTCAGGTGGATCGCTCGACGATCTTTACGAATCCGACGGTGCGCGCCCGACGCATCCGATGGCGGCCGTCTTCGGCGCGGCCATGGGCGAGTGGCGCCGTTCCGCCCGAATTGGCGGCATCGACCTGTCGCGGGGTGGCGTGCGCGAGCGCGTGGACCGCGCCATCGACATCACCATCATGCGTGAGAACGATCGTCTGACGCGCCGCCTGATCTTCCTCGCGACGATCGGCCCGGTGGCGCCGTTTGTCGGTCTTTTCGGAACGGTCTGGGGCATCATGCATTCGTTCGCGTCCATCGCGCAGATGCACAACACGAATCTTTCCGTTGTGGCGCCGGGTATTTCCGAAGCCCTGTTCGCAACAGCCATTGGTCTCGTGACGGCTATTCCGGCCTATATTGCCTATAACGGTCTGAGCAACTCGTTCGAGAAGTTCACGGATCGCATGGAAGCCTTCGGCACCGAGTTCGCGGCCATTCTGTCGCGTCAGTCCGAGGAACGTGCGGACGATACGACCGGCGGGAAGGCCTGAACCATGGGGATGTCTGCGGGAGGACGGGCTGGAGGAGGCGGACGCCGCAAACGTCGGCCCGCCTCGGAAATCAACGTCACGCCACTGGTGGACGTCATGCTGGTGCTGCTCATCATTTTCATGGTGACGGCGCCGATGCTGACCAGTGGCGTCAATGTCGATCTGCCGAAGACGGATGCCAGCCCGGTCAATTCGGATTCCAAGCCGATCACGGTCTCTCTGAAAACGGATGGTTCGCTGTATCTGGGAGACCAGCCGGTGACGTCCGACCAGTTGATCGAGCAGCTCAAGGCGCAGTCGCAGAACGATCCGACCCATCGCATCTTTGTTCGTGCTGATGCCCATATCGACTACGGACAGGTGATGCAGGTCATGGGCCAGATCACGTCGGGTGGTTTCACGCATGTTGCGCTTCTCGCGCAGCAGCCCCAGAGCGGCCAGTAAGAGGCGCCTGCCGTGGTCCGTCCACGCCGCTCTGACAACAGGCGCTTTCGTCATGCGCTTTACGGATCAGTCGCCATTCATCTGGGGCTGATCGCGTATCTGATTGTTCAAATCCCACCGGAAAAGCCGCCCGAACCGCCTGAACCACCCACGGTGCAGATGGAGTTCGAGCAGGCAGGTCCGCCGACCCACCCGGTCAAGGCCGATCATCCGGCTCCTGCGCCCGCTCCGGCTCCAGCGCCTGTGAAGAACGAGGCCCCTCCGTCTCCGACGCCTCCTCTGAAAGCGCCGACGGAAGAACCGCCTCCGCCTCCTCCGCCGCCCCAGCCTGTGCCGCCTCCGCCGGAGACGCCGCCGCAAAAGCTGCCGGACATCAAGCTTCCGCCGAAAATGACGGATGAGTCTCCGCAGCCTGTGCCAGCGTCACCGCCCACGCCATCACCGCCGTCGAAATCGACGATGGTTGCGCCGCCGAGCCCGCAGACACAGAAAGCCGACAAGCTGCCGGATATGCCGAAATTCTCGCATATGACGCAGCCGAACGCGGCCAAGAAAACGGAAGCGGACAGTCATTCGCTGCTGGCAACGCTGGATAATTTCCGCGCCGATCAGAAGCAGACCCATGCGCCGACCGCGAAAGCCAATCCGCCGCAGGGTGGTGCGCCGAACGGTGGTGGTGTGCCGAACGGCGACATTACGAAGTCGCTGTCCATGGCGGATCAGAAAGCCATCGGCGGTTCCGTGCGCCGTTGTTACACGGAAGATACCGAAGCACGGAACTATGCGAGCTTTGTCGCGCATATGGTCGTGACCGTCGATGCGACCGGTGAGGCGCGGATTGTCAAATTTGCGCCTGATACGGCTGCGAAAATGGCCTCCGACCCGTCTTATCGTGTTCTGGCGGAGCGGGCGCGGGATGCGGTGCTGAGCCCCACCTGTGCCCATCTTCCCATTCCCTCCAAGATGCTTGGTCAGACGCATGAGCTGCGTTTTGTCTTCAGGCCGTAATCCACGAGGAAGTCTCATGTCCTTCATTCCCGATACCGACGCCGAGGCCCTGAGCGCGCTGTTTTCGCGCCGCTCCGTTCTGGGAGCCACCGCTGCTGGTGGTCTTCTGGCAACGCCTCTGGCCGCTTTTGCCCAGTCCGCAGCTGCCTCTGGCCCCGGTGAGGCTGAAATTACTGTCGATCAGGCCCGTCAGGAGCCGATCCCCATCGTCATCCCGAATTTCGGGGCGGGTCTGGGGGAGCAGATTTCCGGTGTCATCACGTCCGACCTGAACGGCACCGGCCTGTTCAAGGTCATGAGCGGCGACGTGCCGCCCGGCTCTACGCCCGATTTCAGTGCGCTCAAGGCGCAGGGCGCCCGTGCGGCTGTGTCCGGACAGGCGATCGGTTCGGGCAGTGTGCGTGTTGAGATGCGTCTGTGGAACGTGCTGTCCGGCCAGCAGCTTCAGGGCACGGCTTACACGGCCTCGACGTCCAACTGGCGTCGCATCGCGCATATTATCGCGGATGTGATTTATGAGCGGATGCTGGGCGAGAAGGGCTATTTCGACACCCGCATCGCCTATATCGCCCGCACCGGCCCGCGTCATCATCAGATCACACGTCTGGCCCTGATGGATCAGGATGGTGCCAACGAACGGATGCTGACGAACGGCGAATGGCTGACGCTGACGCCGCGCTTCAACCCGGTGCGCGACCAGATTGCGTTCATGTCCTACGCCAACAATCGTCCGCGCGTGTACCTGTTCGATCTGGCATCCGGTCGTCAGCAGATTCTGGGTGAGTTCGCGGGCATTTCCTTTGCCCCGCGCTTTTCGCCGACCGGCGGTTCCGTCGTGCTGTCCGCTACGCGTGGCAGCGGGTCGGATATTTTCATTGTAGATCTGGCCTCGCGTGCAAAGCGTCAGATTACCAATTCCAATGGCGCAATCGACACCAGCCCGTGCTTCAGCCCGGATGGCAGCCAGATCGTGTTCAACTCGGATCGCGGTGGCAGCCCGCAGCTCTATATCATGAGTGCGTCGGGTGGTCCGGCGAAGCGGATTTCCTATGGTACCGGCCAGTATGGTTCGCCGGTCTGGTCCCCGCGTGGAGACCTGATCGCCTTTACGCGCATCGGCGGCGGCGGATTCTCGCTCGGGGTGATGAACCCGGATGGCAGCGGTGAGCGTATTCTGACGCAGGGCTTTACCGTTGATAGCGCGACGTTCTGCCCCAATGGTCGTGTGCTGGCGTTCTGCCGCCAGAGTGCAGCCGGTGCGGGCGGTGCGGGCTTTGCATCAGGAATTGGGACGATCGATATTACGGGCTTTAACGAGCGTCCGATCCGGACCTCGACGGGTGCGTCCGATCCGGCCTGGTCGCCGCGCAACGGCTGAGGCTGTGTTCCGCGCTTCCGGTCCGGGGGCGCGGATTTGCAATAGGGTGGGGAACCCTTTTTTCTGTAAGGCGTCGCAAAGACTGCTTGAACAGGAGAATTCCCCATGTCCCTTCAGGAGACACGGCAGTGGCGTCCGCTGCTGCATTATGCCCCGGCCCGGAACTGGATGAATGATCCGAATGGGCCGATCCTGATTGATGGTGTGTATCACCTCTTTTACCAGCACAATCCGGTCGAGCCCGTCATGGGCTATATTTCCTGGGGGCATGCGACCAGTCGGGATCTGCTGCATTGGGAAGAGCAACCGATTGCGCTGCCGTCCACACCTCAGGAGCAGATCTATTCCGGCACGGTGATTTATGACCGAGACAATCGCAGCAGTCTGGGAACAGACGAAAATCCTCCGCTTCTGGCGCTCTACACCAGCGTATTCCGCGACATGCCGGGCGAGCAGGAAGACGGCACACAGGCGGTTTCGGTTGCGGTCAGTCTGGATCATGGCGCGACTTGGACGCGCTACGTTCACAATCCGGTTCTGACGCTTGATCCGGTATCCCGGAATTTTCGGGACCCGGCATTGTGCTGGTATGAAGAGGGTGGATACTGGGTGCTGACGGCGGTCGAGGCCGAACAGCAGGTGGTTAAACTCTTCCGTTCCACAGATTTTCTGCACTGGGAGTTCCTCAGTGACTTCCGTCCGCCCGGTTACCATACGCCGGACATGTTGTGGGAAGTGCCGGTTCTGGCGCGGCTCCCGATTGAGGGGGAGGCCGGGGCTTCCGGCTGGGTGATGATCGTCAGCGTCAATCCCGGTGGTCTGACAGGTGGATCTGGGACGTTCTATTACGTCGGAGAGTTCGACGGCACGATCTTCACGCCCGCAGAGCAGCCAACGGCCACAGATGATCCCTGGCAGTATCGTTGGATGGATTATGGACCGGACAATTATGCGATTGTCTGCTTCGCCGGAACGCCCACACCCGTCAGTATCGGCTGGATGGGCAACTGGAACTACGCCAACCAGACGCCGACTGTTCCATGGCGCGGCCAGATGACGCTTCCGGCGCATCTGTCCCTTGTGCGGCAGGAGGACGGTACGCTTTTGATGAAGCAAAACCCAGCCAGTCTTGGCGCTCCGGTCGAGGTCTTTGTGGCCAGCGACATCCGCCCGGAAGCAGAAGTGGTCTGGAAGCTGCCCGATAGCGTTGCGGACTGTACGGATTTCGCGGATGCGGTGCTTGAACTCCAACTGATTATTGAGCCTGACGGAGACGTGGCGGTGCTGACTGTGGCGGCGACGGAGGATGGCATGTTTGGCACCGAGATCCTCTACGACCCCACACGTCGGGAACTGGTCGTGGATCGCAGTCGGTCAGGGGTTTTGGTACCGGACACGACCTTTACGACGCGCCATGTGGCACCCCTTTCTCCACAGGATGGGGGTGTTCGTCTGAGAGTTATTGTGGACCGGAGTTCGGTCGAGATTTTCGCTGCTGACGGACTCGTCAGGATGACAGAGGTGATCTTTCCCCCTCCGCGTGCTACGACTGTAACGCTGGGCAGCTACGCAGGCAGCGCATGTTTCAGGAGCGTGAAAGCACGCTGGTTTCGATGATGTGGCAGAATTCTGCCACATTCTTCAGAATAGCTGTGACATTTATGCCGAAATTTCTGGTTCCGATTATGAATCGAACTTTTCACATTTAACCGGCGTTAACACGGCACTTGACCGGTGATTCGAGTCATGAGTATGGGCGCTTATGGCCACTGATTTTCAAGGTTGGCATGCAGGGATCGGAACCGATTCCTGTCTGTTCCGAACAGGAAAGAGGTGGTCCGGAATAACGCGGCATTTTCCGCATTCGGTTCCCGCTGTGGGGCCGTTCTCAGGATTGAGACACATGAAGTTCAAGGTATTTGGCGCGCTTGGTCTGGCGCTTGTTCTCGCAGCCTGTTCCAACGGCAACACCAACAAGGGTGACAGCAATGGCGCAGGCGCCGTCGCTCAGGAAGCTGGCCCGACGCCCGGCAGCGAAGCCGATCTGGTTGCCAATGTCGGCGACCGCGTCTTCTACGAGCTGAACCAGTCCCAGCTCTCTGAAGAAGCCCGCGCTACGCTGGACAAGCAGGCTGCATGGCTCGCAAAGTACCCGCAGGTCAGCATCCAGGTCGCTGGTAACTGCGATGACCGTGGCACGGAAGAGTACAATATTGCTCTCGGCCAGCGTCGTGCAAACGCAGCCCGCGACTATCTGGTCGCCAAGGGCGTGAGCGCTTCGCGCATCACCACGATCTCCTACGGCAAGGATCGTCCGACCGCTGATGGCGACGACGAGCAGGCCTGGGCACAGAACCGTAACGCCATCACGTCTGTTCGCTGAACAGACGTTTCAGGCCTGACGGACTGGGATGATGAGCGGCCGGGGGATTATCCCCCGGCCGTTTCTGTTTTATGACTGGGCGCATGTTGTGCGCATGACCTGCCTGCGTGCCCGTGAGTGCGAGTTTGTCTCAGGAGATCCGTTATGGTGCTGTCCCGTTCCCTGCGTGCCGTCTTTCTGGGCACGGCTTTTTCCGTCCTTTCGCCTGTCCTCCCGGCCGTGGCACAGGATGCGCCGGATAGCGGGGAAATTTCCTCACGCGAGGCGATTGCTTTGCAGGATCAAATTGCCTCCCTGCGCCAGCAACTCTCACAGGTTCAGAATGGCGGCGGTCTGAGTGCTCCCAGTGCGACGGCAGCGGCTCCGGTTTCGGCGGGTGACGGCAACCTGACGGCGCAGCTTCTGGAGCGCGTTTCGGCTCTGGAAGAACAGAACCGCCAGATGCGTGGCGAACTGGATCAGCTCAGCAACTCCGTCCGCGACAATCAGGCCAATGTGTCCAAGCAGATTTCGGACATGCAGTTTGCTTCCCAAAATGGCGGAGGCGGGGCTTCGACACCTGCTCCAGCTAAAACTCCGGCAGCAGCCGAGGACAAAGCCTCCGCTGCTACTCCGGACGCCGCCGAGCAGCCGAAAACCGCTCTGGATGCGTTGAAGGTTGGAAATGCGTCTCTTAGATCCGGGAACTATACGGATGCGGAGAGCAATGCGCGTTTTGCCGTGAAAACAGCCCATAGTCTGTCTGGTAAAGTGGATGCACAGTTCCTTCTGGCCCAGTCTCTGGCAGGACAGAAGCAGTATCGCCAGTCTGCGGTCGCTTATTATGACGCCTATACGAAGGCTCCGAAGTCCCAGAAGGCGCAGGATTCCCTGTTGGGTGTGGCCGCTTCGATGCTGGCGCTGGGTGACAAGAACTCGGCGTGTCAGGCTCTTGATAAGCTGAAATCGGAATTTCCAACCCCTGCGCCGCGAGTGAAGAGCGCCGAGACGACATTCCGGAGCCGTGCGGCCTGTCACTGAAACCCGCGTTGTTGGAAGCAGGACCCGATCATCCGGTCGGGGAATGCGAATTTCAAGACTTGATGTCAGGTCTCGGCCCTTGGCCACCTGATATCCCGGACGCGCCAGTCGCCCTTGCCGTTTCGGGGGGCGCCGACTCCATGGCGCTCGCGTTTCTGGCTCGGCGCTGGCGACGCAATGTCGTGGCCTTCGTGGTGGATCATGCCCTGCGGCCTGAATCGGCTGCCGAAGCACGACTGACGGTTGAACGGCTTGCCGTCATGGATGTACCCGCCCGCCTCCTGACGCTCGCGCCGTTTCCGAAAGGGCGGTTGCAGGAAAGGGCGCGCGAGGCACGGTTCGAGGCGCTGGAGGCGGCCTGCGTTGCAGCAGGATGTCTAGATCTTCTTGTGGCGCATCATGCGGGCGATCAGGACGAAACCGTCTGGATGCGGAGCCTGCGCTCGAGCGGCCCTCTGGGGTTGGTCGGTATTCAACCGAGTGCCGTGCGGGGGCGTATCCGGGTGTATCGCCCGCTTTTAACGCTTGACCCATCGCGCCTGAGACTGACTTTGAAAGCCGCGGGTCTGCCATGGATCGAGGACCCATCGAACGCCAACAGGCGGTTTGAGCGGGTGCGGTGGCGACAGGATCTGACGCCCGAGCAAAGGCGCGATATCCAGATGCTTCATCTGACGGCAGGGCAGGAAAACCGGAGTCGTGAGGCGGTACTGGCCGAAAATCTTGCATCCCATGCCGTCTGGCATCCCGAAGGATGGGTTTTTTTGGAACAGGCCGGGATGAACGCAGAGACCCTGTCCGCTCTGATCCGGTTGGTCTCAGGAGGTGCGTACCGTCCCGCGAGAGAAGCTGTAAGGTCGCTGCTGGAAAAAGGAAGCGGCACGCTGTCTGGAGTTCAGCTTCAATCGGCCGGGCGTTTTGGCAACGGCGTGATCTTCGTGCGAGAGGAACGCGCTCTTGCTGCCCCGCTTGCGACAAGAGATGGGTGTGTCTGGGACGGGCGCTGGCGTCTGCTGACGCATGATATTCCGGCAGACAGTGTGATCGGACCTTTGGGTGACGCCGTGCATGGGCTGGATCTGCGCAGGCTGGGTATTCCCTATGCCGCTGCCCGCTGTCTTCCGGGTGTGTGGCACCAGGATCGACTGATCCAGTGGCCACGAATAGGGCAAATGCCCGGTGAGGCCGATTTTGTCTGGGCTGTCGCGGTTCCCGTGACGGGAGAAAATCACCTCACAACATAAAAAGATCCTCAAAAACGCAAGAAATGCGTTTTCCTGCCCTTGATGGGGTAGGATCGTGGACGCGGAGGCTTATGTTATGGAGTCAACGCAGAATGTGACCGGTCGGCCAGTTGTGAGGGGTGATCCCGTACTGCATCTGACGGAACAGTCTGAAGGACGACAGAGAGCGAGATGAACAATTTAGGCCGTAACGTCGCGATCTGGGCGGTCATCATCGTGGTCGGAATGGCAGTGCTGACAGCCTTCCAGCCCGGTGGCGGACAGCATGCAGCCCAGCAGATCGCCTATTCCGATTTCATTCACGATGTGGACCAGCATCAGGTGCGTTCGGTTGTGATTCAGGAGCAGAATGTCTCCGGAACCCTGACGAACGGCACGTCTTTCGAGACCTATGCCCCACTTGACCCGAGCCTTCCGGGCCGTCTGACTTCTGCTGGCGTCGAAGTGACCGCCAAGCCGATGGACAGCGGAGAAAGCCCGATTCTGCGTTATGCCAGCGCTTACCTGCCGGTTCTTCTGCTGGTGGGTCTGTGCTTCATGGTTTTCCGCCAGATGCAGGGCGGTGGTGGCCGGGCCATGGGCTTTGGCAAATCCCGTGCCAAGCTGCTGACGGAAAAGACCGGCCGTGTGACGTTTGAAGACGTTGCGGGCATTGACGAAGCGAAATCCGAGCTTCAGGAAATCGTCGAGTTCCTGCGCGACCCGCAGAAATTCACCCGTCTGGGCGGTAAGATCCCCAAAGGTGCGCTGCTGGTCGGCCCTCCGGGTACGGGTAAGACGCTTCTGGCGCGCGCCATTGCGGGCGAGGCCAATGTTCCGTTCTTCACGATTTCCGGTTCGGACTTTGTGGAAATGTTCGTCGGTGTCGGCGCGTCGCGTGTGCGTGACATGTTCGAGCAGGGCAAGAAGTCCGCGCCTTGCATCATCTTTATCGACGAAATCGACGCCGTAGGCCGCCATCGTGGTGCGGGACTTGGGGGCGGTAACGACGAACGCGAGCAGACTCTCAACCAGATGCTGGTCGAGATGGACGGTTTCGAGAGCAACGAAGGCGTGATCCTGATTGCTGCGACGAACCGTCCGGATGTTCTGGACCCGGCTCTGCTGCGTCCGGGTCGTTTCGACCGTCAGGTCGTGGTGCCGAACCCCGATGTGGCCGGTCGTGAAAAGATCCTGCGCGTTCACATGAAGAAAGTGCCCCTGTCTTCGGATGTGGACCCGAAGGTGATTGCGCGGGGAACGCCGGGCTTCTCGGGTGCGGATCTGTCCAATCTCGTGAATGAGGGGGCCCTGATGGCCGCCCGTCAGGGGCGCCGGACCGTGGGTATGGCACAGTTCGAGGAAGCCAAGGACAAGGTCATGATGGGGGCGGAGCGCCGTTCCATGGTCATGACCGAAGACGAAAAGCGCTCGACGGCATATCACGAAGCTGGCCACGCCATCTGCGCGATCTTTACTCCGGGTAGCGATCCGATCCACAAGGCGACGATCGTCCCCCGTGGGCGGGCTCTGGGTCTGGTCATGACTCTGCCGGAGAAGGACAACATTTCCTATAGCCGCAAATGGTGTCTGGCCCGTCTGGTCATCGCCATGGGTGGCCGCGTTGCCGAAGAAATCATCTTCGGACGCGAGGAAGTCAGCGCCGGGGCATCGGGCGACATCAAGAGTGCGACAGATCTCGCACGGCGCATGGTGACCGAATGGGGCATGAGCGACACGCTGGGCATGATCGCCTATGGCGATAACGGTCAGGAAGTGTTCCTTGGTCATTCCGTGACGCAGAACAAGAATATTTCCGAAGAAACCGCGCGAGAGATCGACAAGGAAGTCAAAGCTCTGATCGATACGGCCTATAAACAGGCCCATGATCTGCTGACGACGCGCCTTGATGATCTGCACCGCCTGACCGCAGCTCTTCTGGAATATGAGACGCTGACGGGTGACGATGTCGGTCGTATCATGCGCGGCGAGGCTATCGAGCGGACTGCGGATGACGAGCAGGTGCCTGACAACCGTCGTGCATCCGTTCCGACCACACGTCCCGGCGCGTTTGATCCGGCGCCTCAAGCGGGTTAATCAGGCAACCAATCGCACCAACGGGCGCGTCATCGAGGAAATTATCCCCGGTGCCGCGCCTTTTTTATTTCTGGCAGACAGGCAGGATTTTTCATTATGGCCACCAAGAGGTCTCTGTTCGGTACTGACGGCATTCGGGGGACGGCCAATACCGCGCCCATGACGGTGGAAATCGCGCAGAGACTGGGGCAGGCGGCGGGTCTGTATTTCATGCGAAGCCAGAACCGCCGACACAGCGTCGTTCTGGGCAAGGATACGCGCCTTTCCGGTTATATGCTGGAATGTGCGCTGGTTGCGGGTTTCCTGTCGGCAGGGATGGACGTCATTCTGGTTGGTCCGCTGCCCACGCCTGCGATCGCCATGCTGACCCGTTCTCTCCGGGCCGATCTTGGAGTCATGGTCTCAGCATCACACAATCCTTTTACGGATAATGGGATCAAGCTGTTCGGGCCGGATGGTTTCAAACTTTCGGACGAAGTTGAAGGCGAAATCGAAGACCTGATGGCTCAGGATCTTTCCGCCCGACTGGCTTCTCCTGAACGGATTGGACGTGCTTCCCGTCTGACGGATGCGGCTGGTCGTTACATCGAGAACGCAAAGGCGTCGTTCCCACGAGGGTTGCGTCTGGATGGCCTGAAGATCGTCATTGATTGTGCCAATGGCTCTGCTTACCGCGTGGCACCCAAAGCATTGTGGGAGTTGGGGGCAGAGGTCATCAAGATCGGTTGTGAGCCCGATGGCCTGAACATCAACGACGGCGTGGGATCGACCCATCCGGAAACCCTGTGCGCGGCGGTGCGGGAACATGGTGCGGATTTCGGCATTGCCCTAGATGGCGATGCGGACCGGGTTCTGATCGCAGATGAAAATGGTGATCTCGTTGATGGAGACCAGATCATCGGTTTGATCGCTTCCTTCTGGAAGCAACATGAACGGTTGCGCGGCAACACTGTGGTTACGACCGTGATGTCCAATATGGGGCTGGAAAAAGCTCTGGCGGAAAAAGGGCTTGAGCTTCAGCGGACATCGGTTGGTGATCGGTATGTCGTGGAGCGGATGCGCGAGATTGGGGCCAATCTCGGAGGTGAGCAGTCCGGACATATGGTGTTGTCGGATTATGCCACGACGGGAGATGGCCTGATCGCCGCCCTGCAGGTTCTGGCCGTGTCTGTCGAAACCAAGCGATCGGCCAGTGAAATCTGCCGTTTTTTCACGCCGTATCCGCAGCTCCTGAAAAACGTCCGTTACTCAGGAGCCAGTCCGATGGGCAGTCCGGACCTTGCTGCTGCAAAGGCTTGGGCGGATGAACGCCTGGCCGGAAGTGGTCGTCTTGTTCTGCGCGCCAGCGGAACGGAACCGCTGATTCGCGTTATGGTAGAAGCGGAAGACAAGGCGCTCGTGCATGAAGTGGTTGATCATGTTTGCGATATCATTCGCGCCATTGCTCATGTCTGAAAGCGCCTGACATCACCCGTTATGCGTGTCAGGCCAGTCGTCTGATCTCAAAAGATCAGACGACTGCTTCGACGATGGGTGCGGTGACTGCTGGAGGCAGGCTGGCGAGCGCAGCCGTCTCTGCGACATCGTCTTCCCGGAGGATGTAGCCACGTCCCCAGACGGTGGCGATCAGGTTGCCCGCACCGACATTCTGCAGTTTCCGGCGTAGCTTGCAGATGAAGACGTCAATGATCTTCATTTCCGGTTCATCAATGCCGCCATAAAGGTGATTGAGGAACGCGTCCTTGGTCAGGACGGACCCTTTGCGGATCACCAGAAGCTCCAGAATGGCGTATTCCTTACCTGTCAGGTGCAATGCTGCGCCATCGACGGTAACATTCTTGCCGTTCAGATCCAGCTCCAGATTGCCGACGCGCAGTTTCGGCTCGGCAAAGCCCCGGGAACGCCGCATGACGGCCTGAAGACGTGCGACCAGTTCGCCTGCGTCATAAGGCTTCGTCATGTAATCATCAGCGCCCATGGAAAAAGCCCGGATCTTGGCCTGGGAGCGAAGCAGCGCCGAAAGGACGAGGATCGGCGTCGTGATCCGTGCTGCCCGAACGCGCCGGATGACTTCATAACCTTCCAGATCGTTCAGCATCAGTTCGAGCACAACCACGTCATAATCGTAGTGGCGCAGCATCTCGATGGCCTCTTCGCCAGAGGGCGTATGATCGACGGTAAAGGTCGCGTTACGCAGTGTCTGGGACAATGTGGCGGCGGCGGACTGATCGCTATCGACAAGAAGGATACGCATGTTTCAACTCCCGGCTTGGTGAACCAATGGTTACTACCCAAGGTTGTGTCTGTCGATAGACATGGATCAAAAATCGTAAAATTGTCATTATTATTCTCGTTAAAGGGGAACATTAAGCTCCTCTTAACGATAGGGTTGTAGGGTCGGGAAGTCGGAATAATCCGCAGGAAACGGTCGAAAACTGCCTTTATGAGCGATTACGCCAAGCTGCTTGAAATGCTCACGAACTTCACCTGCGACTGGGTTGAAGGAAGTGTGAAAGACGTTGTGGGTCTTTGCATGACGGTGATCGGACTCGATGGATTCATCACGATTGGGGATCGAGTCGCGGTTAAGGCGCGTGACGGGCGGATTGTACAATCTGAGGTTGTGGGATTTCAGGGAGACGTTGCGCGCTTAATGTCGTTTGGTACGCTGGATGGAATTGGCCCAGGTTGTGAGGCCAGAATTCCCCTCAGCCGTCGTGACGGTGGCCTGAGAGTTAATTCAAGCTGGCTGGGGCGGGTGGTGGATCCGCTGGGGCAGCCGATTGATGGAAAAGGACCTTTGTTCCCTGCGATCAAGAGTCAGGCGATCCAGTGTCCGCCCCCTAACGCGGCCAGTCGGGCACGCCTGGGAGAACGGATTGATCTCGGAGTGCGCGCTCTTGATGCGTTCACGACCTGTCGTCGCGGTCAGAGGCTTGGGCTTTTCGCCGGGTCGGGTGTTGGGAAATCGACCCTGCTCTCCATGCTGGCGCGGGGGGCGGAATGTGATGTCGCCGTGATTTCGCTTGTGGGTGAGCGCGGGCGAGAAGTTCGAGAATTTATTGAGGACGATCTTGGGCCCGAAGGGTTGGCCCGGAGCGTTCTGGTAATTGCAACATCGGATTCACCCCCACTGATGCGTCGTGAAGCAGCGCTGTCTGCCATGGCGATTGCGGAATATTTCCGGGATCAGGGTAAGTCGGTTCTGCTTTTGATGGATAGCGTGACGCGGTTTTGCATGGCGCTGCGTGAAATTGGTCTTTCTGCAGGGGAGCCCCCTGCGACGCGTGGTTACCCGCCTTCCGTGTTCGCCGAACTGCCCCGCCTTCTGGAACGCGCAGGTCCGGGATATCCCGATCAGGGGATGATTACGGCTCTCTTTACTGTGCTGGTGGAGGGGGATGACCAGAACGAGCCAGTTGCGGACGCGGTGCGCGGTATTCTGGATGGTCATATCATTCTGGATCGCAAGATTGGTGAACAGGGACGCTATCCCGCCATTGATGTCCTGCGCTCCCTGTCCCGTGCGGTTCCGGGGTGCAATTCTCTTGAGGAAAACGCCCTTACTCAACGTGCGCGCGCAGCGATGGCGACCTATCAGCGTATGGCAGATATGATCCGTCTTGGCGCTTACAAGTCAGGCACTGATCGTGAGGTTGACGAGGCCATCACGTTGATGCCCAAGCTGAACCAGTTCCTGTCTCAGGGGCGGAACGAGCGGTCGACGCGTGCGGAGGCTTTTGAACAACTGGCCCAGATTATGCAGACAATTCCGCAAACCACTCCTTTAAATGCGGCGTAAAGGACCCTTCAGGATGGAATATTCACCTCTCGACACCCTCATTACCCTGCGTGAGCAGGAGCTTGATCTGGTTGAAAGAAGTTTTGCGGAGGCCGTTGCGCGTGAGACGGCTGCGGAAGAAAAGCTGTCGGCGGCTCAGGAAGAAATCCTGAGCGAGCAGCGGATCGCCTCCAGTCCAACAGCGGGGGATGGTGCTGTGGAAGCCTTCAGCCGCTGGCTTCCTGCCGGGCGGCAGGCTGTTGCCGAAGCGCAGGCACGCTGCCGCGAAGCCGCGCTGGATCGTGAAACCGTGCGGTCGGCACTGATTATCGCGAGAGCTGCCATGGAAGCCGTCAAAACTCTGAAGGAAGAACGGCAGGAAGAAGAGCGGCAGGCGAAGCTCAAAAAAGAACAGAATGCGCTGGATGAACTGGC
Source organism: Gluconobacter sp. Dm-74 (assembly GCF_018256135.1). NCBI lineage: Bacteria > Pseudomonadati > Pseudomonadota > Alphaproteobacteria > Acetobacterales > Acetobacteraceae > Gluconobacter > Gluconobacter sp. Dm-74. The sequence continues at coordinate 251,419 of NZ_JAERLX010000001.1, forward strand.
CATTCGCCAGTTCAGTCAGTCCTGAGCAGCGTCCCGACCACGGAGTGCTGCCTCAATCTGCGTGGTTGTGCCAATCAGGGCGCAGGCTACGGGATGGGTGCTGTCCCGGACAAAGGCCAAGACGAGATCGGGATCGCTGGGAAACAGATCGCTTTGCAGCGTGGTGACAGGCGTCATTTCGCCCATCTGCGACGCGTTCTGGGCTGCGTGAGTCAGAATACGGGCGACGGCTTTTTCGAGTGCCGGAAGAAGCACACTGTGGGGAGCATTGTGGTTTGCGGCATGTGTCGCAGCGAGTTCGTCCCAGCCCGCACGGGTGACGAAGGCGGGAATACCATCTGATGGCGTCTCCCGCTCGGCACGAAGAAGGGCGCCGGACTGGGCCATGCCGAGGATATCCAGGGCAGGGAGGAGTGCGGGGTCGAGTTTAATGGGCATTCGGATCTTTTTCGGAGACTGAAGCGGCCATGTCATCTTGCGGGAGACATGGCCGCGGTTTCGTATTCAGTGGGGTGGGTTGCCCATGGCCTGCATCAAGGCCGTAACCTGCTGGGGTTGGGCTTTGAAAAGCGCGACATTGGCGGGATTGGGGCTTGGCATTCCGGCTGGAAGCTGGCCGTTGCTGGCGGCAAGGGTCATGCCGAAGGTCGTCATGCCCATCACGAAGCTTTCGGGCGTGAAGCCGTGGCTTTGCAGGACGGGCGCAAGTCCGGGGATCTGGCTGATGCGGCTGATTGTCTCGGCCAGTCCCGCGCCGTGCGAGTTGGGAGGCTGGATGTTGCGGGCCTGAAGCTCGGCGATCGTTGCCGCCGCACGGGTCATGAAGTCCGGCGGCAGGGGGTATTGCATGGCATGCTCCATATCGGCACGGACCTGCGGCGGAATCTGAGGAGTCTGCTGCGGTGTTCCCTGAAGCGGCACACTTCCGTCGATCTGGGTCTGGCTTGTGGTGGCCCGCTGAGCAGGATAGCCGGCTTGCGGATAAGACTGTGCCTGTGCGGCCAGAGGCAGCATCGCGACAGAAGCGAAAAGGCCGGTAAGGCCTGTCATGCGGAAAAGCGTCATACCTGCACCCATTCTCCAGCGCGCATCAGCGGCACGCGGTTGCCGTTCTTGAGGCCATCAAGATCGATTTTGTCCGAACCGATCATCCAGTCGATATGAATAAGGGAGTCGTTGACGCCCCGTTCCAGAAGTTCGTCCGGCGTCAGACCTTCGATATCGACCATGCACTTCGTGTAGGCTTGGCCGAGTGCGATATGGCTGGACGCATTCTCATCGAACAGCGTGTTGCGATACAGGATCTTGCTGGCCGATATGGGGGAGGAGTGCGGTACGAGGGCGACTTCGCCAATCCGTGCCGCGCCTTCATCAGTATCGAGTATCCGTTTGAGCACGTCTTCGCCCTGACTGGCGGTTGCTTCGACAATACGGCCGTTTTCAAAGCGCACCGAGATTTCGTCGATCAGAGTTCCCTGATGGAACAGCGGCTTGGTGCTGCTGACGCGGCCGTTGACCTTGCTGCGATGCGGGGTCGTGAAGATTTCCTCGGTCGGGATGTTCGGGTTGCAGACGATGCCATTGCCGGATTTTTCCGAGCCACCCGCCCAAAGATGTCCGTCCGCAAGGCCGACCGTCAGGTCCGTCCCGGGGCCGCTGAAATGCAGGGCATCGAAGCGGCTGTCGTTCATGAATTTCGCCCGGGCATGCAGGGCAGCGTTATGGGCTTTCCACTCGGCGACGGGATCGGCCACGTCCACGCGAGATGCTTTGAAGATACCGTCCCACAGGGCCGCGAGCGCCTCTTCAGGGTGCAAATCCGGGAAGACCTGTTCGGCCCAGGCCGGTGTGGCGCAGGCGATGATGTTCCAGTTCACGGCGAACTGGGTGATGATTTCCATCGCCGGGCGGTTTGCCTTGGAACTGGCGCGGTTGGCGCGTGCGATGCGTTCGGGGTCCTGCCCTTTGAGAAGCGTCGGGTTGGCGCCGGTGATGGCCATGCGGGCTGCACCTTCGCGGAACGCGCGCGCCATACCCTCAGCCAGCCATGTGGGGGCGACGTCGAAGGCGTCGTCCGGGGCGTGGATGAAGCGAGCGAGCGTGGTCTCATCATCCGCGTACAGGGTCGTGACGAGTGAAGCTCCGGCTTTGTATGCGTGTTCCGTGACACGTCGGACCAGTGCGACAGCCGTGAGTGGTGCGGTAATGAGGAGCTGCTGGCCCGGCGAGATGTTCAGGCCAACGCGGACGGCGACCTCGCCCAGACGGTCGAGCAGCTGTTCGTGCGAAAAGGTAGAGGGAGCGGACACGTTGGACTCTTTCGCAGTGATCATTCTGACCCTCATGGTGTGCCCTGTCGCGTTGAAGTGCAAGAGAGCAGCGCGTGAGGTGACAGGGCTTTGAGGGCGCAGTATCGTGCCGGACATGAAACCCGGACTTCATATTTTCGCTGATCCAGGCACGCCCGACCAGCGCCCTTTCGATGTGGCGGTTGTCATGCCAAGCCTTCTGAGGCCTACCATTGTCCGGGCGGTCCAGTCTGTTTTTCAGCAGACGGGAAATCTGCGGGTTCAGATCATGATTGGTTTGGACCGCCCTCCGGGTGACAGTGCCGACGATCTGATTCAACGCGCGATCGAAGGGCGGCCACCGAGTTGGGCCGTCGAAGTGCTCTGGCCCGGCTATTCCACATCACAGCGTCATGGAGGGTTCGGGCGGGCAAGGGACGGCGGCGTATTGCGCAGCGTGCTCAGCCAGCTTTCGAATGCTCCACGCATTGCTTATCTCGACGATGATAACTGGTGGGCGCCAGACCATCTGTCCTCTCTGTTGGCGGCGATTGAAGGACAGGACTGGGCGTGGGCAGGGCGCTGGTTCGTGCATCCGCGGACACTGAAACCAGTCTGTGAGGATCAGTGGGAGTCGGTCGGGATCGGAGGGGGGATTTTCCGCGAAAGCTACGGCGGGTTCGTGGATCCGAACTGCCTGATGATTGACCGGGCACGGGCGCCTGAAGCGCTGGAAATGTGGAATCAGCCCCTGGTCGGGGATAGAACGCAGATGACGGCGGACCGCAATGTTTTCAAAGCATTGATGGATCGTCCGGGAAAACCGACCGGGGAATATACCGCGTATTACGTTCTGACCGAGACGGACGGCCTGCACCCTACGAGGCTACGTTTGATGGGGGCGGCATGGGACCGGGCGTCAGAGACACACGGGGACGTTGTTCAGGCATCTTGAAACAGAGAGGCTGGTACGGAGCAAATTTCCTGTACCAGCCTCTCTGCCGCATTCGTTACATGGAACGGATCGTGTTACGGCGCGGCGGACGGCGCTGGCGGTCGGACTGGGCGTCCGGGTTTGCGGCCTTCGCGGCTTTTTCGCGCGCGATGGTGCGCAGTTCGGTTTCCAGCTCACGAATGCGGCGCTGAATGCTTTCCTTCAGCGTCAGAGACGTGTGGGACTTCATGGAAGCGATCGTTTCCTTGAGGTCCCGAAGCTGCTTTTCCTTTTCGGCCTGATTACGGCGAATAGGCTGGTTGTCGGACATCTGTCCCTGAAATGCACGCATGTATTCGGTCTTTCCGCATGAAACATTCATGGGCCTCCCGTTCATCCGGAAGATGACGGAATGGAGGGCGCAGAAACGCGCCCGTCTGGCCCTGTCTGGCTCATGATTATGGGGGACGGAGCATTACCGTCCGGTTAATTCAGGATCGGGAGGAGAGGATGTCCCGCAAAACGTCAGTCAGGCGGGTGCAGGCGTCGTCCGTTCCGATCGAGATACGCAGCCAGTCCTGGATGCGCGGGGTGGAGAGGTGCCGGACAAGGATCGCACGCTCGCGCAGGGCTGCGGCGATGGCTCCGGCCTTGTGCTCCGGGTGGTGCACAAGAATGAAATTGGCACAGGATGGCAGGACTTGGAAGCCAAGATTTTGCAGTTGCGGAACCAGCCGGTCGCGGCTCGCAACGAGGCGGGCCGTGATGTCTGCGAGCCATTCGGTATCCTGGATCGCGGCGATGGCCCCGGCCTGTGCCGGGCGGGAGAGGGGATAGGAATTGAAACTGTCCTTGACGCGGATAAGACCCTCGATCAGTTCCGGAGAGCCGATCGCAAAGCCCACACGCAGTCCTGCCAGAGCGTAGGACTTTGAGAGCGTCTGGACGACCAGAAGATTGTCATGACGATGTGTCAGTTCAATGGCGGACTGGGCACCGAAATCGACATAGGCCTCGTCAATGATGACGGTCCGGTCCGGATGGCGCTTGAGGAGCGTTTCGATCTGCTCGAGCGACAGGGCGATTCCCGTATTGGCATTCGGGTTGGCGACGGCGATTCCGCCGCAGTCGCCAGTGTAGGAGTCGATGTCGATCGTGAAATCGTCGTTGAGCGGGATGTGGCGGAAAGGCTGGTCGAACAGGCCGCAATAAACCGGATAAAAACCGTAGGTCACATCCGAGAACAGGACCGGCGCATCGTCGTGGAACAGCGCGCGGAAGGCATGGGCCAGAACTTCGTCGGAGCCATTGCCGACGAAAACGCGATCGGCGGTGGTGCCGAACCGGGTCGCAATCGTCTCCCGCAGGTCTGCCGCTGTCGGGTCCGGATAAAGGCGCAGGTCGTCAGACGCCACGTCCCGGATGGCTTGAAGCACTTTTGGGCTCGGGCCGTAGGGAGACTCGTTCGTATTGAGCTTCAGCAGGTCCGCGAGTCTGGGCTGTTCGCCCGGTACATAGGGGTGCAGATCCTGAACGCGGCGGTTCCAGAAACGACTCATGCGGACGCTCCGGCGAACAGGCCGGTCATGAGCTGGCGTTCGGCCAGATCACGGGCGGAAACGCCGTCCGCGTCCTTCAGGTCCGGGTTTGCTCCGGCGGCAAGAAGCTTTCTCGCCATGTCTTCGCGGTTGAACATGATGGAAAACATCAGCGGTGTGCGACCGGCATGATTGGCGTGATCCACTTCGGCGCCATGATCGAGCAGAAGTGTTGCGATCTCGGTCAGGCCCTTGAACGCGACGCCCGAAAGTGCGGTGGCTCCCTTGAGATCGGTGGCTTCCGTGTCAGCCCCGCGGTCCAGCAGCAGGCGCGTGGCGTCCGTATGGCCGTTGTAGGTGGCGACGATCAGGGCGGTATAGCCACGGCTGTCCGGTGTATCGATGGCCATGCCGGCATCCAGAAACTGGGTCAGGAGGTCGGTATCGCCTTCACGGGCCGCGTCGATGAACAGGGCGGTGATCTGGTCTGACGTGAAAGTGACGTTCTGGGCGTTCATGACGGTTTCCACATGGCGGTGTCCCCGATGACAGAAAATCCGGGGAAGGGATGTCGGAGGGCAGTTTAGCTTTTTGTGTCAACTGACGGAAGAGTGAGGCTGTCACCGTTTTCCAGCGCCCGGAAAGGACGGCCAGCGGGTCGGCAGGCGAACTCCAGACGGGTGGGCGGCTCCAGAATGGCCTCGTCGGTGAGTTGGAACGTGCCGAAATGGATCGGCAGGCCTCGTTTCGCTTTGAGCGTATCGAACGCCATGAGCGCCTCTTCGGGGGACATGTGAACGCGGCGCATCAGGTTGCGCGGCTCGTAGGCTCCGATGGGAAGGATGGCGAGGTCGATCTGCGGCCAGCGACGGTGGATCGCGTCGAAATGTTTGCCCCAGGCCGTGTCGCCCGCGAAAAAGACAGTGTGGCCATCCGCTTCTATCGTGAAACCGCCCCAGAGCGCGCGGTTGGAATCGAACGGCGTGCGTGCGCTTCCGTGCAGCGCGGGCGTGGCTGTGATGCGGGCGTCGTCATCGGTCGTGCCGTCCCACCAGTCCAGTTCGACGATGCGCGGAAGAGCGGCCTTTTTCAAATGGCGACGGTTGCCCGGAAGAGAAATGCAGAGCGGATCGTCACGTCCGGCCAGTGCCCGCAGGCTCGGCAGGTCCATGTGGTCGTAATGGCAGTGCGAGACGAGGATGATGTCGATGCGGGGAAGGGCATCCAGCGCGATGCCGGGCGGGCAGACGCGGCGGGGACCGAAACTGCGGAAGGGGGAGCAGCGTTCGGAAAAGACCGGATCTGTGATGATCCGCAGAGGCGCGCGTCCTGCACGGCCAAACTGGAGCAGAACGGTCGCATGACCGACAAACGTGACACAGCATTCCCCCGGAGCAGGCGTGACCTGATCGTAGGTTTTCTGCGGGGGAAGGGCATCCGGCCAGCGTGGCCTGAGGCCCATCTGCCAGCGGAAGATGTTCCCGATCCGCTGCGAAGGGCTGCGGGCCGTTCGCGCCTCGTTTGGGCGCCATTCTTCGGGGTTTCGGTAATGACGACCGTCGAAGTGTGGCAGGTTGTCTTCAAGCACAAGAGCGTGTTTCACAATATGGTTTACCGATCAGCCATTGCGTCTGTCGCGACTTCGCGTCATGCCGTGGCAGCAGAAGGTATGGAAGATATCGTTGCGTTTCTTCCTGTCAGTCACAAGCCGGAGATCCCATTCCGATGAGTACGCTTCCTCAGCTCACCATCAATACGATCCGCACTCTTTCGATGGAAGGTGTCGAGCGCGCCAATTCCGGCCATCCCGGCACGGCCATGGCTCTCGCCCCCGCGATGTATGCGGTCTGGCAGCATGATCTGAAATACGATCCGGCCGATCCGTGCTGGCCTGCCCGTGACCGTTTCGTGCTTTCGGTCGGTCACGCGTCGATGCTGCTGTACTCCACCCTGTTCCTCACAGGCGTGAAGGATATTCAGGATGGCAAGGTCGTTGATGCGCCGTCCCTCACTGTCGAGGATCTCTCGCAGTTCCGTCAGCTGAACTCCAAGACGCCGGGTCATCCGGAATACCGCTTTACCGCTGGTGTAGAAACCACGACCGGCCCGCTCGGACAGGGTTGCGGCAATTCCGTCGGTATGGCGATCGCGCAGAAATGGATGTCCGCGCGCTATGATCGCCCGGGCTTCAAACTGTTCGACTATCACGTCACGGTGTTCTGTGGCGATGGCGACATGATGGAAGGTGTAGCTTCGGAAGCCGCATCCACCGCTGGCCATCTCGCACTTGGGAACCTGACCTGGATCTATGATTCAAACCAGATTTCCATCGAGGGGTCGACGGATCTGGCCTTCACGGAAAATGTGGGCAAGCGTTTTGAAGCCTATGGCTGGCATGTCCAGACGCTGCCGGACGGCAACGATGTCGAGGCCATTCTCGCAGCCCTCAAAGCTGCGCGTGCGGTGACGGATCGCCCGAGCATGATCGTGCTCAAGACGGTCATCGGCTATGGCGCGCCCAAGAAGGCCGGTACGGCTTCGGCACATGGCGAGCCTCTGGGCGCTGAAGAAATCAAGGGTGCGAAGGCCGCTTATGGCTGGCCGGAAGACGCTCCGGACTTCTATGTCCCGGACGGTGTGAAGGAGCATTTCGCCGAAGGTCTCGGCAAGCGTGGCGCGGAAGCCAATGCAGAATGGCGCGAGTTGTTCTCGGCCTATCGTGAAGCCCATCCGGACCTTGCGGCTGAAATCGACTGCATCATCGAACATCGTCTGCCGGAAGGCTGGGACAAGGACATCCCGACTTTCGAAGCCGATGCCAAAGGCGTTGCCTCGCGTGCCAGCTCGGGTCAGGTTCTGAATGCTGTTGCGAAGAACCTTCCCTGGATGATCGGCGGCTCTGCTGACCTGACGCCCTCCACCAAGACGGACATCAAGGGCGGCGGCTCCTTCCAGCCGGAGAAATGGAACGGCACCTATGGTGGCCGGAACCTGCATTTCGGTGTGCGCGAACATGCGATGGGTTCCATCTGTAACGGTATCGCGCTCTCCGGCATCCGCTCTTACGGTTCGGGCTTCCTGATCTTCTCCGATTACATGAAGGCGCCGATCCGTTTGTCGGCCATCATGGAACTGCCGGTTCTGTATATCTTTACGCATGACTCCATCGGCGTGGGTGAAGACGGGCCGACGCATCAGCCGATCGAGCAGCTCGCACAGCTTCGTGCCACGCCGGGCATCATGACGATCCGCCCGTCCGACGCCAACGAAGTGTCCGAAGCCTGGCGGACGCTGATCCCGATGACGCACAAGCCTGCTGTGCTCGCTCTGAGCCGTCAGAACCTGCCGACGATCGATCGTACGAAATATGCGTCCGCCGCCGGTCTGGCGAAGGGTGCCTATGTTCTGGCGAGCTGTGACGGCAAGCCTGACGTGATCCTCATCGCTTCGGGTTCGGAAGTCAGCCTCGTGGTGACGGCTTACGAAAAGCTGACAGAAGAGGGCATCAAGGCCCGCGTCGTCTCCATGCCGAGCTTCGATCTCTTTGAAGAGCAGAGCCAGGAATACCGCGATTCCGTCCTGCCGCCGGATGTCATCGGTCGCGTTGCGGTCGAACAGGCCGCAGCGTTCGGCTGGGATCGGTATGTCGGCATCGGCGGTGCGATCATCGCGATGAACACGTTCGGTGCGTCGGCTCCGGCCTCCGCACTTCTCACGAAATTCGGTTTCACGCCTGAAGCAGTTCTTGACGCAGCAAAGCGTCAGGCCCTGCGCGGCAAGTAAGGGAGAGATCCTGTGGCAGACACAATCTCCAATACCGGTCTGAACGAAGTCGGCAGCGTGCTGCGCGAGCTTGAGAAATACGGCCAGTCCCCCTGGCTGGATTTCATCCAGCGCAGCTTCACGGAGGACGGAAGCCTCCGCAAGCTGGTGGACGAAGACGGCCTGCGGGGCGTCACGTCCAACCCGGCCATCTTCGAAAAGGCCATCGGACACGGCACCGAATACGACCCGCAGATCCGCAAGCTCCTGGAAGGCGAAGGCCTGCCCCCCGGCGATCTGTACGAACATCTCGCCATCGACGACATCCGGTCCGCCTGCGCGGTTCTGTATCCGGTGTTCGAAAAGACCAAGGGGCTGGACGGCTATGTCAGCCTCGAAGTCTCGCCCTATCTGGCGTTCGACACACACGGGACAATCACGGAAGCCCGCCGCCTGTGGAAGGCTGTCGGGCGTGAAAACCTGATGATCAAGATCCCCGGGACGTCTGAAGGCACGGGCGCCATTCGTGACGCCATTGCGGACGGCATCAATGTCAATGTGACGTTGCTGTTCTCGCTCGATGCCTACAAGGCGGTGCTGGAAGCCTATATTGCCGGTCTTGAAGATCGCGCGGCCCGTGGCGAAGACATCTCACGTCTTGCCAGTGTGGCGTCGTTCTTCGTCAGCCGTATCGACGCCAAGATCGACGGGGAAATCGACCGTCGCATTGCGGCTGGCGATGCGGAGGCCGAGGCTCTGAAGGCCATTCGCGGCAAGGTTGCAATCGCCAACGCCAAGCTGGCCTACCAGTATTATCTCGAAGTCCGTAACAGCCCGCGCTGGAAGGCACTGGCCGAGAAGGGCGCCAACCCGCAACGTCTGCTCTGGGCCAGCACCGGCACCAAGGACAAGGCCTATTCCGACGTCCTGTATGTCGAAGAGCTGATCGGCCCCGAGACGGTCAACACCATTCCGCCTGCAACGTTCGATGCGTTCCGCGATCACGGCAAGGCGCGCGCCAGCCTGACTGAGAATGTCGAACAGGCGCGGCATGTTCTGTCTGAGGCCGAGCGTCTTGGTCTGGATCTGGATGGCGTGACCACAAAGCTCGTCAAGGAAGGGTGTGCAGCATTCAGCGTGTCGTTCGACACTCTGCTGACGGCTGTGGCAACCAAGCGCGAGGCCGTCATCGGCAAGCGTCTGCTGCGTGTCAGCGCCGACCTGCCGCCGGAACTGCGCGACGATGTCGCCGGTGCGGAAAAGGACTGGAGCCAGAGCGGCGGTCTGCGCCGGATCTGGCAGAAAGATCCGTCGGTCTGGACGAATGGCCCGGAAGCCGACTGGCTGAACTGGCTGACAATCGTACAGGACCGTCTGTGGAACGTCGAAGAGCTGGAAGTTCTGGCCCGCGATGTCCGCAGTCGCGGCTTCAAGGATATCCTGCTTCTGGGTATGGGAGGTTCGAGCCTCGGTCCCGAGGTTCTGGCCGAGACGTTCGGACAGCGCGAAGGCTGGCCGAAGCTGCATGTTCTCGACAGTACGGACCCGCAGCAGGTCACGGCGTTCGAGAAAGCCATCGACCCGAAGAACACGCTGTTCATCGTGGCCAGCAAATCCGGCGGTACGCTGGAGCCGAACATCCTGTTCGCGCATTTCTGGCAGGTGGCCGGTCAGGCTCTGGGCAAGAAGCCGGGTGACAGCTTCATCGCCATCACCGATCCGGGCTCGCACATGCAGAAAGTGGCCGAGGAAAACGGCTTCTGGCGCGTTTTCTACGGCGATCCGAAAATCGGCGGCCGGTACTCTGTCCTGTCCAATTTCGGTCTCGTACCGGCGGCAGCAAGCGGCATTGACGTTCGCAAGCTGCTGACGGTCACGCGCCTGATGGTGGAATCCTGTGACGGAAGCGCGCCTCCGGCTGCCAATCCGGGTGCAGTTCTGGGCCTGATCCTCGGTCATGCCGCGCATTGCTTTGGCCGCGACAAGGTGACGATTCTCGCCTCTGACGGCATTGCGTCGCTGGGCGCATGGCTGGAACAGCTCATCGCCGAAAGCACCGGCAAGAAGGGCCTCGGCCTCATCCCCATCGACGAGGAAGAACTCGGCGCGCCGGATGTCTATGGGACGGACCGCATTTTCGTGGACCTTCTGCTGGGCGACGACGTTCCCGACAGCCGCCTCGGCGCTCTGCGGGCCGCTGGTGCGCCGGTCGTCACCATCCGTCTGGCCGATGCGTCCCAGATCGGACAGGCGTTCTTCCTGTTCGAATTCGCAACGGCTGTAGCCGGTGCGGTTCTCGGGATTGATCCGTTCGATCAGCCCGACGTTGAGTTCAGCAAGCTCGAAACGCGCAAGCTGACCTCAGCCTATGCCGAAACGGGCTCGCTGCCGCCGGAAACGCCGTTCGCGAAGGATGGTCCGCTATCCTTCTACGCGGATGCGAAGAACACGGAAGCTGCTGGCAGCAAAAGCGATGCGGTCTCCATTCTCAAGACCCTTTTTGATCGTGTGAAGTCGGGCGACTATGTCGGTCTGCTCGCCTATATCCGTCGCGATCAGCAGACGCGCGACTGGGCACAGTCCGTTCGTATGGAACTGCGGGATACGCTGAAAGTGGCGACAGCCGCCGAATTCGGACCCCGCTTCCTGCATTCGACGGGTCAGGCCTACAAAGGCGGACCCGACAGCGGCGTGTTCCTTCAGGTCACGGCGACGGATGCGGCGGATGTGCCGGTTCCGGGTCATGGTTTCAGCTTCAGCGTTGTCAAGGCGGCGCAGGCACGAGGCGATTTCGAAGTGCTCGCGGCCCGTGGCCGTCGCGCCCTTCGCGTTCATATCGATGGACCGCTGGAAGACGGGCTGAAAGCTCTGGAAACGGCAATCCACGAAGCACTGGCAGGAGCATAAGTCATGCGGATCGGAATCATCGGACTGGGACGGATGGGCGGCAATATTGCCGTCCGTCTGACGCGCCACGGACATGATGTCGTCGTGCACGACCGCACGCCGGAAGTGACGGCTTCGGTCGCCGGACGCTGCGAAGCGGGGCGTGCGACCCCCGCCGGTTCTGTCGCCGAGATGGCGAAGCTGCTCGAAGGTGACGAACACCGCGTGGTGTGGGTCATGCTTCCGGCAGGTGCCATCACCGAGGCCTGTGTGCAGGAACTTGGCGGCCTTCTGGGGCGTGGGGATGTCATCATCGACGGTGGCAACACTTACTATAAGGACGACGTCCGTCGCTCGGCCGAGCTGGCTGAAAAGGGCATCTCCTATGTGGATGTCGGCACCTCAGGCGGTGTCTGGGGTCTGGAACGCGGTTACTGCATGATGTTCGGCGGTACGAAAGAGACCGCCGAATATATTGATCCGATCCTCAGCGCGCTGGCGCCGGGCATCGGGGACGTGCCGCGCACACCGGGCCGTGGCGAAAAAGGCCATGATCCGCGGGCCGAGCAGGGCTATCTGCACTGTGGGCCTGCCGGTTCGGGACACTTCGTGAAGATGGTCCATAACGGCATCGAATACGGCATGATGCAGGCCTTTGCCGAAGGTTTCGACATCATGAAAAGCAAGAACTCCCCCGTTCTTGCGGAAAAAGACCGGTTCGAACTCAACATGGGCGATATCGCCGAAGTGTGGCGTCGCGGCAGTGTCGTGTCGTCCTGGCTGCTCGATCTGACGGCTGAGGCCCTGACCCGTTCGGAAACTCTCAACGAGTTCTCTGGCGAAGTCGCGGACTCTGGTGAAGGTCGCTGGACGATCGAGGCCGCTATTGAGGAAGACGTCCCGGCTCCGGTCATGACGGCCGCGCTGTTCACGCGCTTCCGTTCGCGGTCCGGCAACAACTTTGCCGAGAAAGTGCTCTCGGCACAGCGTTTCGGTTTCGGCGGACACGTCGAGAAGAAATAAGACTACCGCCCCTCATGGGCAATGACTGGCTGGCAGGGTATGGTTTTTGCCATTGCTGACCAGCCAGCCCCCGCAAAGACTCTGACGGGGGTTTTTACAGGGGCTTTTATGTCCGTTGACCTCGACGCCATCCACGCGGATCTGCCACCGTTGCCAAAAACCATCCGGATGGTTGTGTCCGACATGGATGGCACGCTCCTGACGCCAGACAAGACCATTGCGCCGTCCACGCTGGCGATGGCGAAAACACTTCAGAAGCGGGGGATTCCCCTGTGCCTCGCCAGTGCGCGGCCACCCGCCGCCATGGTGCCCTATATCGAGCAGCTTGGTCTGACCGGGCAGAATGCCGGTTTCAATGGCGGTATCATTTTCAAGCCCGACGGGACCACGAGCGTCAGCCGCGTTCTCACCCCGAATGTGTTGTCGATCGTGTATGACATGCTGCATCTGCATGGGATCGAAACATGGTTCCTGCGGCAGTCCTACTGGATGGTTCAGGATGCCCATACGCCGTTCGTCCAGCATGAGCATGGCATCACCGGCCTGACGCCGCATCAGGTTCCCGATCTGCGCAAGGAATTCGAGGGCATCGGCAAGGTGATGGGCGTGAGCAGCAACACCAGCCTGTTACAGGACGTCGAGACCGAACTCGGCGTGATGCTTCAGGGAGAAGCGAGTGTGCGCCGCTCTTCCGATATTCTTCTCGACGTGACGCCGGCCCTTGCCAACAAGGGCGAGGCGATCCGCGAACTGGCGCTTGCCCACGGTATTGCGCCGCATGAGGTGGCCTGCCTTGGCGATGCCCATAATGACCTGCCGATGTTTTCGGTCGCAGGACTGGGGATTGCCATGGGGCAGGCCGAAGAGGACGTGAAAGCCGCCGCTCAGGTTTTCACGGACACCAACGAGCGCGATGGCTGGGCCAAGGCTGTCGAGCGCTACATTCTGCCGAGGGTTCCCCATTCATGACGACCGATATTCGCACAGCCACTTTGGAAACCCTCCCTGATTCGGAAGCCGTCGCCCTGCGGATGGCCGATCTCTTCATCGAAGGCGTTCTTGCCAAGGCGGACGGCCTGTTCCGGGTGGCACTTTCCGGAGGCTCCACGCCCAAGCGCCTGTTCGAGATCCTCGCAACGCCATCACGGGCAAAGCTGGTTCCGTGGGAGCGGGTCGAGATTTTCTATGGCGACGAGCGCCACGTGCCCGAAGGCCATGCGGACAGCAACCATACGGTCGGGCAGTCCGTCCTATTGTCGCATGTCCCGGTGCCCGCGCAGAACGTCCATGCCATTCCGACCGGTGACACGGTCGAGGCAGACGCACAGGCTTACGAAAAAACCCTCCAGACCTCTTATGGCGCCACGGAACTTGATCCGAAGCGTCCGCTGTTCGACCTGGTCATGCTGGGCCTCGGCACGGATGGTCATACGGCATCGCTGTTTCCGGGACAGCCTGTCCTGAAGGAGCGCAAAGCGTGGGTTGGAACGGCCGTACCGTCCACCGCGCCTTATGAACGCATCACGTTGACCTACCCCGCCATTCAGTCCAGCGCGCTGGTCGTGTTCCTCGTGACAGGAGCGTCCAAGGTCGAAATGCTGGAGCGTCTGGTCGAAGGCGACAGTTCCATTCCATCCGCCCGCGTGACGAGCGAAGGCCGGATCGTCATTCTTGCAGATCGCGCTGCGGTCGGAGAAGACGCATGAGCGGCACGGATATGAGCGTTCACAAGCGCACCGCTGCGCGTGAAGCCGCTGATATGGTCAAGAGCGGCATGGTTGTGGGGCTCGGAACGGGCAGCACGGCCGCCTATATGATCGAACGTCTGGGCGAGCGTGTTGCGGAAGGGCTGGAAATTTTCGGCATTCCGACCTCCGATGACAGTGAGGACAAGGCGATCAAGGCTGGAATTCCCCTGACGGATTTCAGCGCGCATCGTCGGATTGACATTGCGATTGATGGTGCGGACGAGGTCCAGCGTGGTTCGCTGAACCTCATCAAAGGTTTGGGTGGCGCGCTCCTTCGCGAAAAGATCGTGGCACAGGCCGCGAAGCGTTTCGTGGTGATCGTGGACGGCACCAAGCCCGTCGATCTGCTGGGAGAGCGGGCGCCTGTGCCTGTTGAGGTCATTTCCTTCGGCTGGGAATGCACGGCTGAGCGCCTTGCGGCCTGTGGCGCGCGTGGTGTGAAGCCGAGGGCCGATCGCGCCGGATCGCTGTTCGTGACGGATACCGGCAACATGATTCTGGACTGCCATTTCGGACCGATTGAAAACCCCGAAGATCTGGCAGGGAAAATCGACCGGATCGTCGGTGTGGTGGAACATGGCATGTTCCTCAACATGGCTTCGGACGTTCTGGTCGCCACGATAGAAGGCGTGGAGCGGTGGGAGCCATGACGGCTTCGGCAGCACGGGTGAAAATGGGTCTGGAGCCGCGTTTTCTCGTGGTCATGGGCGTCTCCGGAACAGGCAAGACGACGATTGCAATGGGCCTCGCGACGCGGCTTGGCTGGCATTTTCAGGAGGGCGATGCCCTGCATCCGCCTGCGAATGTCGAGAAAATGAGCACCGGCCAGCCGTTGACCGATGCAGATCGCGCGCCTTGGCTTGCACTGTGTCATGACTGGCTGCGGGCACAGGTCGAAGCTGGCCACGGTGCTGTTCTGACATGCTCCGCGCTCAAACGCGCCTATCGTGAACAGCTTCGTGCCAACGGATTGCCGATCGAGTTCGTTCATATCGACACGTCCGCTACTGAACTTGCGGCGCGGTTGGAGCGGCGGGAAGGGCATTTCATGCCTGCCAGCCTGCTGCCAAGTCAGCTCGCGACGCTTGAAGTGCCGGGTGACGACGAGCCTGTAATCCGCGTGTCTGGCGAAAAGCACCCGGACGTGGTGCTGGAGGAACTGATCCGTCACTTCCAGACGGAAGGCTGACCGATGGCGGACACGACCCGACTTCTGGTGGATGCCGATGCCTGTCCGGTGAAGGACGAGATCTATCGCGTCGGGGCGCGCTATGGCCTGAAAACGGTCATCGTTGCCAATAGCTGGATGAACGTCCCACAGTCTCCGCTCATCGAACGCGTTGTGGTGCCTGAAGGGCCGGACGTGGCGGATGACTGGATTGCGGAGCAGGTGACGGCTTCCGACATCGTCATTACCAGCGATATTCCGCTGGCCGTGCGGTGTCTTGCCAAGAAAGGTTCGGTTCTGCGTCCGAACGGTGAGGAAATCGACGAGCGCTCCATCGGTATGGTGTCGGCGATGCGGGATCTGATGCAGGGTCTGCGCGAGACGGGGGCGGTGACGACCTATAATCCGTCTTTCAGCAAAAATGACCGGAGCCGGTTTTTGTCCGCGCTCGATACACTCATCGTGCGACTCCGCAGAAAAGCTGCTCTGGCGCAATCGCTCCCCAGTTCTTCAGAAACAATCCACAGGGCCTTCCCCGGAGATGTTCCCTGATTCTGGGGATATCTTTTGCCCCAACAGACGCTCGGTGTTGAAAAGATTTGGCCCTGTATGGGATGCAGTATCGCCACAGCGCTGGACAGTCTGCGTGAGAAAGGGGGCCTATTTTCACATCTTGATTCCCTGAGTGGACGTTCCTCTACTTCATCTGGCGTGATGCCGGATTGAACGATCCTTCCCGGAAATTGGCGCTTTATCGCTCTTGATTGCAAAAGAATGTCACTTTCGTGCCCTCATTGAGTGAACTGCTGGCGTCCTGATGCGTCTGTTTGAAGACAGGGCGCAAGTCGTCACACAGGAATGCAGGAAACTCCATGACTGAGAAAAGCACTCTTTTCATCAATGGAAGCTGGGTCTCACCGAAAGGCGGTGAATGGATCACGGTTGAAAATCCGGCCACGAAAGCAGTGATTGGCGAAGTCGCCAAAGGCGGAGAAGCGGATGTGGATGTCGCTGTCTCGGCTGCCAAATCGGCGTTTGTCGGCTGGAGCCAGCGTACGGCGACCGAACGGGCTGACTACATTCATGTCTTGAAGGATCTGGTGAAGCGGGACCGCGAAAAGCTGGCCGCTCTCATTACCGCAGAAATGGGCAAACCGCTGAAGGAGGCCCGCATTGAGGTCGATTTTGCGATTGGTCTGCTGCGGTTTGCTGCGGAGAATGTGCTGCGCCTTCAGGGCGAAATCATTCCGGGAAGTTCGCCGAACGAGAAAATCCTGATCGATCGCGTGCCGCTGGGCGTGATCGGGGCCATTACGGCCTGGAATTTTCCGCTGGCACTCTGTGCAAGAAAGATCGGCCCCGCTGTGGCGGCGGGAAACACCATCGTTCTCAAACCGCATGAACTGACGCCGCTGACCTGCCTGCATCTGGCGAAGCTGGTCAGGGAAGCCAAGATTCCTCATGGCGTCATCAATATCGTGACGGGAGATGGCAAGGATGTCGGTGTACCGCTGGTGGCGCATAAAGACGTCCGGCTCATTACGATGACGGGCTCGACCCCGGCAGGCAAGAAGATCATGGCGGCCGCCTCTGAAACACTGAAGGAAGTCCGCCTCGAACTTGGCGGCAAAGCACCGTTCATGGTGATGGAAGACGCCGATCTGGATAAGGCTGCGGATGCTGCCGTGGCCGCACGGTTCGGCAATGGCGGTCAGGTTTGCACGTCCAACGAGCGTACCTATATCCATGAAGCCATCTACGATCGGTTTGTTCAGAAAATTCGCGAGAAGATCGAGGCGCTGAAGGTCGGACTGCCAACGGACCCGGACACGGATATGGGCCCGAAAGTCAGCGAGGACGAACTCAACAAGGTCCATGCCATGGTCGAAAATGCCATCAGGCAGGGTGCGCGTCTGGCCATGGGCGGCAAACGCCTGAGAGGGGGCGTCTATGATCAGGGATATTTCTATGCCCCGACGCTGCTGACCGATGTCACACAGGACATGGACGTCGTTCATAACGAGGTGTTCGGACCGGTCATGTCGCTGATCCGGGTCAAGGACTTCGATCAGGCCATCGCTTGGGCCAATGACTGCCGTTATGGTCTATCAGCCTATCTCTTCACCAACGATCTGAGCCGGGTCCTTCGCATGACCCGCGAGCTTGAATTTGGCGAGGTCTATGTGAACCGTCCGGGCGGTGAGGCACCGCAGGGCTTCCATCATGGCTATAAGGAGAGTGGTCTGGGAGGCGAGGACGGGCAGCACGGCATGGAAGCCTATGTCCAGACCAAGACCATTTACCTTAACGCATGAACGCATTGGCGGGGGGGCACACGACGGTAGCCCGCTTTTTTCCTGAAGGAGGGGATCGGCATCATGGTAAAAGTCGCTGTACTGGCCACGGATGGCCTTGAGGAAATCGAATTGACCGCATCCCGGGCCGCTCTGGAAAATGCCGGGGCGACTGTCATGATCATTTCTCTCAAGGGCGGGGAATTTCAGGCCGTTAATAACGGTATCTATCCCTCGCATGGGATCCGGGCCGATCTGGCGATCGCTGATGCCAAGGCAGGAGATTACGACGCCCTGTTTCTTCCGGGTGGTCCGGTTTCGTCAGATGCGTTGCGTCTGAACAGGGACGTGGTGGCGTTTGCCAAGGCGTTCGTGAAAGCGAACAAGCCGATTGCAGCCATCTGCCATGGTGTGCAGACGCTGATTGAGGTGAATGAGCTTAAAGGACGAACCGTCACATCTTGGCCAGCCATTCGCCGTGATCTGGAGAATTCAGGGGCGATCTGGGTGGACAATGCGGTTGTCGTTGACGGGCCTTATGTCTTTTCCCGCTGCCCCGCCGATATCCCGGCTTTTAACAAGGCCATGCTCCGGCACTTCAGGCTCAGCTGACATCTCATGAAAACTACAAAAAAGGAGGCTCCCGGAAAGAGAGCCTCCTCTTTTGTGGTGGTGATCTGACTGGTGTCAGATCGTGCCATCGACGGCTTTGCGCCCCAGAGCGGGATCGTCGGTGAAGAAGCCGTCGATGCCCATGTCCAGATAGCGGCGCAGTTCCGCGATCATGCCCTCGGGGTTGCGGGCGGCGTCGCCTGCAGTGTTGCGAAGCTGCGCGGGGAGGAAATGATTTTCCGGCCGTGCCGTGTAGGAATGGACCAGAAGTCCGGCCTGATGGGCATCCGTAACGAGGCTGGATGGCTCCATCCAGGCCCCCTTGCTGTCACGCGGAATCAGGTCCGTGTTGGACGGTCCGATCACGTCGGCATAGCCTCGGACCTCCTTGAGGCCCTCAGGCGTCATGAGATCGCCGAAAGTCGTGGTCTTGCCTGCTGCCAGCAGGTCCGGCGGTACATCCTTGCGCTCACCCATCAGCAGCATCAGCCGTGCCTGCGGGTTGATGGACAGGACATCAGCGCGGATGCGCCCGAGGTTGCCGGTTTCGAAGGACTGGAGTTCCAGCGGGGCCTGTCGGGTATAGTCGTGTGCAGCGATGGTCTGGAGAAACGCGGCTTCGGGATTGAGGCCGAGGCTGTTGAAATAGGTGGAATGCTTGATTTCCGGCACCAGACCGAAAACTTTTCCCGTTGCCGCCGATTGTGCTGCGACCTGTTCGATGACTTCTTCGAAAGTTGGGATTTCGAAGTGATCGTCGTAGCGCGTATTATGGACGCGGATTGTGGAGAGGCGTTCGCGGGCGCGGAGGGTCTTGAGTTCGGCGAGCGTAAAGTCCGTAGTGAACCAGCCGGTCTCAACCCGTCCGTCAATTTTGAGGGATCGGTGGCGGGAGGCGAATTCCGGGCGTTCCGAAACATCCGTCGTCCCGACAATATTGCTTTCATGTCGGACGACCAGATGGCCGTCGCGCGTCATGACAAGATCTGGCTCGATGAAATCCGCGCCATCCATCATGGCGCGGGCATAGGAGGCCAGTGTGTGTTCGGGGCGCAGGGCCGAAGCCCCGCGATGGGCGAACACGAGCGGCTTCGGCGCCAGTGAGGGCGCGGCTTTCGCCCGCAGGTGCAGGGCGGGAAGCCCTGCCGCGAGCAGGCCGAGGCTCTGGCGACGTGTCAGCATAAGGCAGTGTTCCTTACAGGGCGGCGCTCAGGCTCAGGAAGAACATGCGCGGCGCGATGGGATAGGCCGAGAACTGACCCGCGGTCTGGGTCGCGTTGATCGTGGACCATCCCTTCGTGTTTGTCAGGTTGGTAATGTTGCCCTGAACCTTCAGCGATGCCAGATGCGGGATGTTGTGGAACGTATAACCCGCATTCAGGTTGAACTGGGCGTAGGGTGCGGCCCACATATCGTTGGTATAGGTCGCATAACGCTTGCCGATCACGTCGCCAGTGAACTGGCCGTAGGCATTGCCCCAGTTGGTTGTGAAGACGAACTTCTCCGACCAGTCCGGCATGCCCACAACGTTCTTTCCAGCCGTGTGGATGATGCTCGAACCCGTGCTGTAGTTATCGTTATAGGTGGACTTGTTGTAGGACAGCGCGTTGTAAAGCGAGAAATGCGGACCGAAATGGGTGGTGAAGGAGAAATCCATACCATCTGTTGTGACCGAACCCACGTTCGCAAGCGTGGTCGCCGAGCCGATGATGGACGACAGGGTCTGCGTCGTTGCCACGGCCAGCAGGCGGTTCGAGAAGTGAACGTGATAGTATTCGACCTGACCTTCGATCGCCGTCAGCGGACCAAGGTGGATCTGGCGGTGCTCACGCAGACCGGTTTCGTAGGTCCATGAGGTTTCCGGCTTGCCGTTCTTCTTGAACTCTTCGAAAGCGGCCTGGCTGGTCGCACCCCACGGGGTGGCATTGCCATAGCCCGCATCCTGGAAGGAGCGCATGTTCTCCTGAATGTTGGCGAACCACTGCTCATGCTTCGTGATGTCCCACACCGCGCCGAAAGCGGGCAGGAACGGCTTGGCAGCGTCGATTTCGCCCCCCGGTGCCGTCACGGCATAGGACGGGGAGAGCGAACCCGGCTTCGCGGCCACGGGGAGCGTGCCGTTGGTATAGACCAGCTCCGACTTGAAGCCCGCCATCAGCGAGAAGTTCTTCGAGATCTGCCAGTTGTCCTGCAGATGCGTCACGAACGTGTTGGTATAGAAATTGTTGGTGTACTGGTCGATCAGGGCGTTCTGCTGGCGCTCGTAAGGCGTGGTCGGGTTGTTGGCGTTCAGCGGATACCAGCGACGGGCCTGCGTGTTGTTGTTGCGCTCATACCAGCCGCCAAGTTCGATCGAGTGCTTGCCGAGATGGTAGCGCAGCGTGGACATCAGACCACCGCGATTGTCCCAGTATTCGGTTGTACGGGTTGCATAGCCAGAGCCACCGAAGACGGTATTCAGATCCTGCCCCGGATAATAGGCGGCGAACAGCGTCGGCAGACCGGCGG
The DNA here is from genome assembly GCF_018256135.1 of Gluconobacter sp. Dm-74. Taxonomy (NCBI): domain Bacteria; kingdom Pseudomonadati; phylum Pseudomonadota; class Alphaproteobacteria; order Acetobacterales; family Acetobacteraceae; genus Gluconobacter; species Gluconobacter sp. Dm-74. The sequence continues at coordinate 272,180 of NZ_JAERLX010000001.1, forward strand.
CCGAGATCGGACCGGCAACGACACCTTCACCCAGATCATGATGATAATAGATGCTGTTGTCCCAGTGCAGGTTTTCGCTGAAGTCATGCGTCCACTTGGAATAGGCCAGGAAGTCTTCGCGCTGGGCCGCAGAGTAGTAATTGCGATAGTTCAGACCGACCGCATTGGCGTTGGCCTTGGCGTAATTGAAATTGGGATAAGTGAACGGACGGACATAGAGACCGTAACCCTGCGGCAGCGTGATACTGTCTTCATTGGGTTCGACCTTCTGGGACCAGTCGAAGAATGTCGAGAAATGGTCATGTTCGCTGTTGTGGACGAACTTCGCGTTGACCTGATAGCCGCCCTGATGACCGGCAAAATCCCAGGCACGGGCGTCCTGACGGACGAAAGAGACATAAGCCGAGTTGCCGTTGCCGAACTCACCCGTATCGAGGCGGGCGAAGGTACGGAACGTGGACCAGCTTCCGAAAACCTGTTCAATCTGCGCGCCGCGCTTGTGAAGCGGGTCCTGCGTCGTGAACTGGAGCGTACCGCCGAGATTGGACGTCGACGCCGTACCAAGCGCACCCGCACCGGATGACACTGAGGCCGATCCGACGTTCTCGCTGATGACTGCGCGCTGCGGAGAGAGGCCGTTGTAGTTGCCGTAAGCCTGATCACCGAGCGGAATGCCGTCGAGCGTGTAGCCAAGCTGGTTCTGGTTGAAGCCGTGAACGTAGAGCGAGGAGTTCTGCTCGTTGTTGCCCCAGGGGTCGGCATTGTTGAACACGACGCCCGGCAGCATTTCTAGCGCCTTGACCGGGTTGATGCCCGGAAGAATGCGCTGGATCTGCACGTGGCTCAGCCCCTGTTCGGAACGGGTGCGGCGTGCCGTGATGACGAGCTGTTCCGTACCACCAGCGACGGCATCCACTTTGGCCTTGTGCTTGGCGCTGCTTTTCGCAGCATGTTTGGCTGGCGTGGCTTTTCTGGTTTCGGTCGCAGCGGCACTGGAAGAGTGCGGAAGAGCGGCAGCCAGCGCAAATGGCGAGCAGAAAACGGTCAGGAGCAGGCGGGAACGCAGCAGGTTGCGCGGCATCGAAGATCTTTCCGGAGCAAGAAGGGTTCGGACGCGGCGGACCCTAATCTTTCCGTAAAGAACTGCGTGTGAAGCTCCTGTGAACGTCCGATGACAGAATTATGACAGTCAGTCCGACAGTCAGGCTGTCTGCCAGCCCAGCCCGACGATCGCCACCCGCCGCCCCAGCGGCGTATCCTGAAGAACGATGACTTCCCGCTCTTCCAGATAGTTGAGCTGACGGCGCGCGCGGCCCAAAGAATGCGTCCCATAGGCGCGGGCCAGTGCATCATCGTCCGGGCAGGTTTCCGCATCCAGCGCTGTCCGGGCCAGCAGCAGAAAAACCCCCTGCACGTCTTCCGGCAGGGTTGCGGCGACTGTCTGGGCCTGCTTCCACTCCTCGCTGTCGGAGCGCTCCCGGTCCATCCCGGCGCGGATCGTGGCCAGCATCCGGTTGAAAGACCCCAGTTCCAGCACATTGCGCGACAGGCCCTGAATGCGCGCCCGAAGCTGGAAGTCCTGATACAACGTCGCCAGCGGTTTGTAGTCCGAACCTTCTCCGGCCACGACTTCGGCGACCAGTGACCAGAGCTGATCGGGATCGGCCTCGACGCTCACGGCTGCGGGGACGGGTTCCTCGGCCTCGCGCTCGGCACCATAGGCATCGAGTTGAGCGAGGAGATCCGGCGGAGGAGGGCGGGTTTCCCGACGGGCGCGGGGCGTGAACTCATGAACGGGTTCGAGAATGATGTCCCGCAGGTCTTCGGCGGAAACAGGCTCAAGCGGCACGAGAACCGGGCCGGTAGCGTGGCTTGCGGTCGTTACGGGGCCGATGGCCACGAGTTTTGGCCGTCGGCTCAGGGCCGGGCCGAGTGCCATGAACTGACCGCGCGCCAGATCGCGGAAGGATTCTGCCGCCCGACGCTCCATACCCAGAAGATCGGCTGCTCGCGCCATATCAATATCAAGGAAGGTCCGGCCCATCAGGAAGTTGGACGCTTCTGCCGCAACGTTTTTCGCCAGCTTTGCCAGACGCTGAGTGGCGATCACGCCCGCCAGACCGCGTTTTCGGCCACGGCACATGAGGTTCGTCATGGCGCCAAGCGACAGACGGCGTGCTTCGTCCGATGTGTCGCCGCTGGCCACGGGTGCGAAAAGCTGGGCTTCGTCCACCACGACGAGGGCCGGATACCAATGCGCGCGCGGGGCTTCGAACATGCCGTTGAGGAATGCGCCAGCCGCCCGAAGCTGCATTTCGGCTTCGACCTGCTCAAGGTTCAGCACCACAGAGGCCCGATGCGCCCGCACGCGTTCCCCAGCGGCGCGAAGACTGGCTTCGGACTGGTCTTCGACGTCGATCACCAGATGGCCGTAATGGTCGGCAAGGGTGACGAAATCGCCTTCCGGATCGATCATCACCTGCTGGACGAGGGTTGCCGTCTGCTCCAGCAGGCGCCGCAGAAGATGCGATTTCCCCGAGCCGGAATTGCCCTGAACCAACAGGCGCGTGGCCAGGAGTTCCGGCAGATCAATGCAGGTGTCGGAGCCGTCGCGGCCCTGTCCGAGAACGATGGATGTCATGGCGTCAGGCGATAGCCGAACTAGACGATTCTAGCCACCCAAGGACGCCATTTGCCGCCGCATAAGCGGTGGAAAAACACCCCTGAAGCAGATAGCCGCCCGTCGGCGCTTCCCAGTCCAGCATTTCTCCGGCCACAAACACACCGGGGCGGGATATCTGCATGAAGCGTGTATCTACCACGTCCTGCCGCACGCCGCCTGCGGTCGAAATGGCGCGATCCAGCGCGTCCATGCCGATCAGCGGCAGGGGAAGGGCTTTGAGGGTCCGGGCAAGCTGAAGCGGAGTGGCGTTTTTCGAGGTTGCAAGCCTGAGAAGCTCCCGGGAGGGAGCATCGAGGGCCAGTGCCTTGCGCAGACGGTTGGTCTGGCTTTCGCGTTCGCGCTGGCCCAGCAGACGTTTCAGCACGTCCCCATCCGAAAGTGTCGGACGAAGATCAAGCGTGAGAACCGCTTGCCCGTCGCGCTGGATCGTGTCCCGCAACGCAGCCGAAAGGGCATAAAGTGCTGACCCTTCAAGCCCTCGGGTGGTGATGGTCAGGTCGCCTCGGCTCTGTTGTTCGTCAAAAGACAGGCCGACCGAATGCAGGATACTGCCGTCATACCGTGCTGCGAAATCGGCTGGCCAGTCCGGCACGAAGCCGCAGTTTGCGGGGGCGAAAGGCGCGGTGTCCTCCGGCAGAAGCTCTGCCCAGAGACCGTCCGATCCCAGACGGGACCAGCTTGCGCCGCCCATTGTCAGGAGGGTCGCATCGGCGTGAATCGAAATCCGGCCGTCAGGAGTATCGAAAACAAGGTCCGACCCCGCCCAGCCGACGAAACGATGTCGGGTCCGGATCGCTACGCCCTGCTGCGCCAGACGCTCAAGCCATGCCCGCAGGAGTGGAGAAGCTTTCATGGCTTTGGGAAACACCCGCCCTGAAGAGCCGGAAAAACATGGCTGCCCGAGGCCTTCCGCCCATTGCCGCAGCGCTTCTGGAGGAAAGGCGCGAATAGTGGGTTCGAGCCAGTCGTGCGCGTTACCATAACGCTTCAGAAATCTGTCCAGTGGCTCCGAATGCGTCAGGTTCAGCCCGCTGCGCCCGGCCATGAGCAGCTTGCGCCCCACGCTCGGCATCCGGTCGAAGACCTGCACCCTGCATCCTCGTGCAGACAGGACTTCGGCTGCGAACAGCCCTGCCGGACCGGCTCCGATGATGGCGATGGAGGGGCCGAGGAATGGGGAAGGGGACGCAGCACTCATAGGCGCCTGATTGCCATGTGCGGCAGGGTTTGTCAGGTTCCGCACGACTGGTTCTGGCCGGAAAGGACACACAGATGCAGGTTTTTGAGACAATCGCGGCGTTTCGGACCGCCCGGAAAGCCTATGCAACGCTCGGCTTCGTTCCGACGATGGGCTTCCTGCACGAAGGCCATCTGAGCCTCGTCCGCAGGGCCAAGGCCGAAAACGGTGCGGTGGCCGTCAGCATTTTCGTCAACCCGACGCAGTTCGGACCGAACGAAGACTACGCTTCCTATCCGCGCGATCCGGACCGGGATCTGGCGCTTCTGAAAGATGCCGGAGCCGATCTTGTGTTTCTGCCAACGCCGGACGTGCTTTATCCGAAGGGTTTTGCAACTCGCATTGAAGTCGGCGGCGTTGCGGACGAACTCGAAGGCCAGTCCCGCCCCGGACATTTCTCCGGCGTGGCGACGGTCGTGACGAAGCTGTTCAATATCGTCCAGCCGCAGCGGGCCTATTTCGGACAGAAAGATGCCCAGCAATGCGCGGTCGTCCGGCGTTTTGTGGCGGATCTGGATATCCCGGTCGAAATCTTGGTCTGTGACATCGCGCGCGAAAACGATGGTCTCGCGCGGTCCAGCCGCAATGTGCGTCTGACGCCCGAAAACCGAGAGAAAGCTCCGGCGCTGTATCAGGCCTTGCAGGAAGTCGAGCGGCTGTTCCGCAGCGGTGAACGCAATACGGACGTTCTAGAGGGCGCCTTGCGGGTTAGCCTGATAAAAGCCGGCTTGCCGGACATCGACTATGCCACGGTGGTGAATCCGGACACTTTCCGCCGCGAAGGTCCCTGTTCCGAAAACGCACTGGCGCTTCTGGCTGTGCAGGCAGGGGTGGTCCGGCTGATCGACAATATGCCGCTTTGAGATCCACCTCCTTCGTGCGGTATAAGCATGAACTGCTGACGGACGGAGGATTTCAGACATGCAGAAAACCATCATGCGCCGGGTGGCTCAGGGGCAGGGACGCGAGCCTGCCGATCTGGTTATCCGCAATGTCCGGCTGTTCGATCTGGTTACGGGGGATCTTGTTCCCACCGATATCGCCATCTGCGGCGACCGGATCGTCGGCACTTATGGCGACTATGACGGTCTGCGGACGATTGACGGCGCGGGCCGGATTGCCGTGCCCGGCTTCATTGACACGCATCTGCATGTTGAATCCTCGCTGGTCACGCCGTTCGAGTTCGACCGCTGCGTCCTGCCGCATGGTGTGACGACCGCTATCTGCGATCCGCACGAAATGGCCAATGTGCTGGGCCGCGCTGCATTCGATTATTTTCTGGCGGCCGCCGAGCGGACCATCATGGACTTGCGGGTCAATCTCTCAAGTTGCGTTCCGGCAACGTCGATGGAGACGTCGGGAGCGATCCTGAATGTCGATGATCTTCTGCCTTATCAGGACCATCCGAAAGTGATCGGCCTGGCCGAATTCATGAATATCCCAGGCGTTCTGAACGGCGATCCGGGCTGCATGGACAAGCTCGCGGCCTTTGCGGACGGCTATATCGATGGCCATGCGCCCCTCATGCGCGGCAAGGCCCTCAACGGCTATCTGTCAGCCGGGATTTCGACCGATCACGAGGCGACAGCAGCCGAAGAAGCGCTGGAGAAAGTGCGGAAAGGCATGACAGTTCTGATCCGCGAAGGCTCTGTCTGCAAGGATCTGGAAGCACTGGTTCCGCTACTAAACGTCGCCACATCGCCGTTCTTTGCGTTCTGCACGGATGACCGTAACCCGCTCGAAATTGCTCATGAAGGCCATCTGGATTTTCTCATTCGTCGGGCGATTGAACTGGGCGTGGAGCCTCTGGCTGCATACCGCGCGGCTTCGCTCTCGGCCGCCACCGCCTTTGGTCTGAAAGATCGCGGGCAGATCGCGCCCGGCAAGCGCGCGGATATCGTCCTGCTTGACGATCTGGAACGCTGTCAGGTGTCGGATGTCATTTCCGCAGGTCGTCTGGTGAACGACGCGCTGTTTGCAGAGCGCGAAATCGTAGCGCCCGTTGGGTTGGACAGTGTGCAACTGCCAAGCCCGGTGAGCGCGCGGGATATGCGGATTGAAGGCAGCAGAACAGATCGTCCGGTCATGGGGATCATTCCGGGACAGATCATTACCGAATTCCTGCGTCTGGATCTTCCGGAAGACGATGGTGCCGTTCTGCCTGACCCCGCGCAGGATATCGCAAAGGTCTGCGTCGTGGCGCGGCACGGGCATAACGACAATATCGGGCGCGGTTTTGTCCGCGGCTTCGGCCTCGGACACGGAGCACTGGCATCCTCAGTCGGACACGACAGCCATAATATCTGTGTCGTCGGAACCAGTGACGCCGATATGGCCTGCGCGGTGAACCATCTGGAAAAGACCGGCGGCGGTTTCGTGGCCGTCCGTGATGGACAGGTGCTTGCGGAGCTGCGTCTCCCCGTCGCGGGGTTGATGAGCGATGCACCTTATGAACAGGTGCGTGATGATCTGATCGTGTTGCGACAGGCCGCGAAAGAGATGGGCGTGGTCCTGGAAGAGCCGTTCCTGCAACTGGCGTTCCTGCCCCTCCCGGTCATTCCTCATCTCAAGATTACGGATTTCGGAATGATCGACGTTCGGACCATGAGTCTGGTCTGACATTTTGGCTGCCTTCGTGGCAGCCATGAATACTATGTCTGCAATTCAGTGTTTTGGAAATTATTTCTATACACCGTAGCAAAGATTCTTGGAGAGCATGTTGAGAAAAATATTAACTAAACAGTTATAAAATAATATGGCATCCTCAATAGAAAGTCTGACGCTGTTGTGACGAGAGAGGATCCTGTTTTGGGCCAAAAAACTGCAATTATCTTTGTTGCGGATAGAAATTTTCTGGTGCCCAGCATCCTCGCGATGCTTCAGACCAGTCGCCAGAAAGATACGATGAATGTCGCGGATCTATTCCTGTTCACGACAGATCTTGATGATACGGATTTCCGCACGATCACCGATCTCGTCACATCTCACGGAATTACGACGATCAGTCTTGATCTTGATAAAGTATTGAGTGAACAGGAAACGCTCTCGTTCAGAAAAACACATATTTCCATTTCAGCTCTGGGCCGTTTCTTTACCGGATCTTACATAGATTCCAAATATGAAAACATCCTCTATATTGATGGAGATGTTCAGGTTGTTGGATCAATTTTTGATTTGGCAAATGCTGATATTCCGGATGACAAGATACTCGGTGTCATTGACCGACAGTTCCTTAAAGCAAAGGAGCGTGATAAATCCGGAGAAAAAACACGCGAATACCTCAAAAAGCTTGGAATCCTGCATGAGGTAGATTATTTCAATTCAGGTGTTCTGGCCGCAAAGCGTGAAACGTGGATCAATCTTTGTAAAGAAGCATTCGATTATTTTGTAAAACATTCCGAAGATTGCATGTTTCACGATCAGAGTGCTTTGAACGCTGTCTGCGCCGGCAGAAGACTGCCCATGTCACCCAAATATAATTTCACGACAATGTTCGCCGAAAACAACCTCCTGAACATTGTTAAGCCGTCGATCATTCATTTTACAGGTGCTGAAAAGCCATGGTTTTCAAAAGCACGTCCTTGGCAGGGACGTTTCATGGCATCCTATGCTGAACTTTTAAAACAGTTCCCGCAGTTGGAGGCTTTCTATTCGCTCAGAGAATACTTTCATTCGTCAGGACAGTCCGGTCTGAACAAAATAGACCGTCACGCGAACAGAATGTGGCTTCTGACCCGAATCCTGACGCCTTGGCGTGTTATCCTGCGACGCCGCAAACTCCTGAACTATCTAGAAACAACGCGATTTTTTATCTGAAGGTCGCTTTGAGGGCCGGGGTGGGCAATAACGTCTTGGCTCCCCTTCCAGCAGGAATTGAGGTTAACCAAAAACCCTAAACGCCTCAAAATCTGGGGAGCATGGTGGACCTGACGCGATTCGAACGCGTGACCTTTGCCTTCGGAGGGCAACGCTCTATCCAGCTGAGCTACAGGTCCATGTGGGTTCAGATAACTGCTTCGGCGGAAGATTGCCAGCCCTCTTTTTTAAAGTTCTGTTGTTCAGACCTGTGATCGGGTGGTGATCATGGAAAACTCTGTGTCTGGGCCGTGGCCTGCCATGCGGCAGCGGCGATATCACCGCCGGAGGGCAGAAAATGCTCCGGTTCGGTCAGCCATGACACGGCATCCTGTGCAGCCCCTCTGCGATCACGGCTGAGAAGATGATGCGCGCCCGGCAGTTCGTCCAGTCGAGTACCAGCAGGCAATCTGCGAAGAAGTCGTGCCGTGAAGGGCGGCAGGACGAACTGGTCCCGGCCTCCAAAAATGATGAGCAGCGGGGTCCGTGTTTTTGGAGCCGCTTCGTAGGCGCTGTGCATTAACAATGTCAGGCCATAAAGCGGATGAATCGTCGAATTATGCAGGGTGAGGGGATCGAAATACATCCGGCGCAGCGCCTGAATATTGTCACTGGCGACGCGATGACCCGGCACTGCCGAGCCGTCCAGTTTCCAGTGTGGGGCAAGAAAATCCATCCCGCCAAGAACTGCTTCCCAAGGTTGGCCGATATTCAGGGCCGCTGGGGCAAGCAGAATTGTACTGCTGATTTGCGGCGTGTCGGTGGTCGCCAGCAGGAGGGCGATGGCACCCCCCATGCTTTCTCCCATGACGTGAATCGGGACGTGCGGATAACGGGCGTGCAGCCAGAGCACCTGCTCGCGGGCGTCCTGCACCAGTCTCGCCGTACTGCTCCATCCGCCACGGTTCGGGGTCTGTCCGAAGCCGCGGATGTCCGGGGCGGCGAGTGTAAAGCCTGCGGAGGTGAAGGTTGGCGCCGCGAATTCCCAGGCGTCCCGGCTGTCGCCATATCCGTGCAGTGCGAGGATGATGCCACGTGGCTCTGATGTGGTGGCGGGATAAAGACGCAGCGGAACACGGGCGCCGTCCGACATGTCGAGCATTAGTGTTGGGGGGATCAGGGCTGTCTCCCGTGCCGTCGGATGCAGGTCCGGCATATGCGGCGTTGTGCACGCCTGTAACGCCAGAAGGCTAATCAGCCCGCAGGAAAGACGTGTGAGGCGGTTTGAAACGGAAAGGAATGGGCCTATCATCGCGCGGATTTTAGAACGTCCGCTCCTTCGGGGCGAGAAGGGAGACATTCGTGCCGTTAGAAAAACCTGATCTGGAAAAGCCTGATTCGGGAAAGCCCCATCTGGTCCTGATCGACGGATCTGGTTTCATCTTCCGCGCCTTCCACGCCCTGCCGCCGATGAGCAGCCCGCAGGGCGTGCCGGTCAATGCGGTTTATGGTTTTACGAACATGCTGACGCGCCTGTTGCGGGATCATGTGGGCACGCATCTGGCCGTGATTTTCGACGCTGGCCGCGTGACGTTCCGTAACGAGATTTATCCGCAATACAAGGCGCACCGGCCGGAAGCGCCGGAAGATTTGCGCCCGCAGTTCGGCCTGATCCGCGATGCCACGGCGGCTTTCAATGTGCCGGCGATCGAGCTTGAGGGCTGGGAAGCGGACGATCTGCTCGCCGCTTATGCAAAAGCAGCCGTGGAAGAAGGCGGATGCTGCACCATCATCTCGTCTGACAAGGATCTGATGCAGCTCGTGCGCCCCGGCGTCGAACTGATGGATCCGATGAAGCAGAAGCCAATCCGGGAAGCCGAGGTCGAGGCCAAGTTTGGCGTGCGCCCCGATCAGGTCGTGGACGTTCAGGCGCTGATGGGGGATTCGACGGACAACGTGCCCGGCGTTCCCGGGATTGGTCCGAAAGGGGCAGCGCAACTCGTCAACGAATATGGCACGCTGGAGCAGATCCTCGCGGCTGCTCCGGGTATGAAAGCGTCCAAGCGGCGCGACAATCTGATCGAACATGCCGAGGCCGCGCGCATGTCCCGCAAGCTGGTGCTGCTGGACGAGAACGCGCCGATGCCGCAGCCGATCAGTGAATTGGGATGCCGCGAGCCGGTTCGCGAAACGCTGCGGGACTGGCTGGAGGAGATGGGTTTCCATTCCACCATCCAGCGCATGGGCCTTGGTCTGGCGGCCAAGCCACGCCCCTTCACGCGCCAGATCGTTCGGCCCGAAGACAAGGCTGCTGAACGCGACGAAGCTGCGGCCGTCACGATCCCCGACGCGCCTTATGGCCCCTACGAAACCGTCACGGATCTGGAGACGCTGGACCGCTGGATCGCCGAGGCCCGGACGGCGGGTGTGGTGGCTGTCGATACCGAGACGGACAGCCTGAATGCGCGTCAGGCCAATATGGTTGGGCTGTCGCTGTCGGTTGCGCCGGGAAAAGCCTGTTATGTGCCGTTCCTGCACGAGACCGTCCGCGACCTTCTGGAAGAAGACTCGACTGGTGAAGCCGCCGTCCGCCAGTTGGACCGTACTGAGGCGCTAGAGCGTCTGAAGCCTCTTTTACAGGATGCGTCTGTCCTGAAGGTGTTCCAGAACGCGAAATATGATCTGACTGTCTTTCGGGGCGCTGGCATTCCCGAAATCACGCCGATCGACGACACGATGCTGATTTCCTATGCCCAGTCCGCCGGTGAGCACGGGCAGGGGATGGACGAACTTTCCGAACTGCATCTGGGGCACACGCCTGTTCCCTATGATTCCGTGACGGGAACAGGACGCAAGCGCATTCCGTTCGCACAGGTCGCGATCGAGGCAGCGACGGCCTATGCCGCCGAGGATGCTGATGTCACGCTTCGTCTGTGGCAGGTGCTGCGTCCGCAGTTGCGGACCCGTCAGGCACTGGCGTTGTATGAAGAAATCGAACGTCCGCTGATCCAGATCCTGACGGATATGGAGGATGTCGGCATCAAGGTAGACGCCACCGAACTGCGCCGCATGTCCGTTGATTTCGCCGAACGCATGGGCACCATCGAGCAGGAGATCCACGAGCAGGTGGGGCGGAGCTTCAATGTCGGTTCCCCCAAGCAGCTTGGCGAAATCCTGTTCGACGAAATGAGTCTCCCCGGCGGCAAACGAACGAAAAGCGGAAACTGGGGCACCGATTCTGGCGTGCTGGAAACGCTGGCCGAGCAGGGACACGACTTGCCGCGCAAGATTCTGGACTGGCGGCAACTGGCCAAGCTAAAATCGACCTATGCCGATGCGCTGGTCCAGCAGATGGATCAGGATACGCAGCGGGTTCACACGTCCTTCCAGATGGCCATCACCACGACGGGCCGTCTGTCGTCCAACGAGCCGAACCTTCAGAATATCCCCATCCGTACCGAAGAAGGCGCACGCATTCGCAAGGCGTTCGTTGCCGCTCCCGACTGCGTTCTGTTGTCGGCGGATTACAGCCAGATCGAGCTGCGCCTTCTGGCTCATGTCGCACAGATCGAGCCGCTGCTTGAGGCGTTCCGTCTGGGGCAAGATATTCATGCCCGCACAGCGTCTGAAGTGTTCGGTATTCCGCTTGAAGGTATGGACCCGCTGACCCGTCGCCGGGCCAAGGCCATCAATTTCGGCATTATTTACGGTATCTCGGCCTTCGGTCTTGCGCAGCAGCTCCAGATTTCGCCGGGCGAAGCGCGGTCCTATATCGACGCCTATTTTGCCCGCTATCCCGGCATCCGCGCCTATATGGAACGGACCAAGGAAGAGGCGAAAAAGCACGGCTATGTCACCACGCCGTTTGGGCGTCGCTGCTATGTGCCGGGCATCGCCGAAAAGAATGGTGCCCGTCGCGCCTATGCGGAGCGTCAGGCTATCAACGCCCCGCTTCAGGGCGGTGCTGCGGATATCATCAAGCGCGCCATGGTCCATCTGGCGCGACGCCTGCCCGAGACGGGCCTGAAGGCGAAAATGGTTCTTCAGGTGCACGATGAACTGCTCTTCGAAGTCGAGGAGCAGGACGCGAAGGCACTGGCGGCGTTTGTCCGCACGGAAATGGAAGGGGCCGCCACACTCGACGTGGCCCTTGAAGTCGAAACCGGTATCGGCCCAAGCTGGGCTGACGCACATTAAAGACAGGAAGGTCATGCAGACCAATCACGAACGCCGCAAGCGGGTCGGCAATCGCATCATCTGGGGCGTTCTCGCTGTGGCGGCCGTTCTGGGATATGTCGGCTTCCACTTTGCGTCCAATGGTGGGCCGGGTCTTCTGGTCCAATCCAACGGGAATGAGGTCGGCGGCAGCTTCCGTCTGGACTCGCTGGGTGAAAGTACCGTCACCGAAGGCGATTTCCACAATACCTGGATGCTGGTCTGGTTCTTCGATGCCAACTGCCCCGAAGATAAGTGCCAGCCGGTGCTCAAGAGCATGGAGCAGGCACTGGTGACGCTCCGCAAAGACGGCATCCGTGTCTCGCCGCTTGCGGTATCGCTCAATCCGTTCGACGAGGCTGATCCGCTTCGGGAATATGTCCTGCCCGTCGCGCCCCATGTCATGCCCTTCACCGGCACCCCGAACATGATCAAGGCCATGACGGAAGAATATCATGCGCCGCTCCAGAAGGAGGGAGACCATTTCGTTCCTGCGCCACAGATCGTCATCATGGACCCGAACGCCCGCTATGCCGGAACAATCCCGGCAGATGGCAACGCGGATGCGCTGATCGCGCGCCTGCGTGAACTTGCGAAGCGCTGAATGATACGGCGGGGGGCTACGCTTCTTGCGGCTGGTCTGTTTCTGGGGCTGGGGGCTTTTCAGGCCCGTGCACAGGACGAGACCCCGCCGGACTGGAACGGCATCACGCTCGGCAGCCCCCATCGTGGCGGCACACTGCATCTGACGGCTGATGGTCCGGGCGGTACGCTGGACCCGCAGATCAATTACGGCACGCAGTACATGCAGGTGTTCCTCAACATGTACGATCCGCTCCTGACGTTTCGTCTGGCGCGCGGAACGGCGGGCCTGGAGGTGGTGCCGGACCTTGCCGATGCCATGCCGGTCATCAGCCCCGATGGCCTGACATGGCGGTTGCATCTCCGCTCCGGCCTGCATTTTTCCGATGGGTCTCCCGTGCGTGTGGAAGACGTGGTGGCGTCTTTCCGCCGGATATATCGTGCCGGAGGCCCGACGGCGGGATCTTTCTATGGCGGTATCGAGGGGGCTGCGGATTGTCTGGCAAAGCCTGACCGCTGCACGCTTCCCGGCGTCGAAGGACATCCGGAGACTGGCGAAATCGTCTTTCACCTGACGAAACCGGACGGCGAATTTCTCTACAAACTGGCCTTCCCCCATGCCGTGATTCTGCCCGCCACAACTCCCGCTCATGATATGGGCGGCACAACCATTCCCGGAACCGGACCATATCGCATCACGCAGTACGATCCCGGACATGGCATGGTTCTGGAGCGCAATCCGTATTTCCATATCTGGAACCCTCAGGCCCAAACAGACGGCTTCGTGGACCGTATTGAATATGATTTCGGTCTTTCGGATGAAGCGCAGGTCACGGCGGTCGAGCAGGGCCGGTATGACTGGATGCTGGACGCCAAGCCGGGGGACCGACTGGGCGAACTCGGCGCGCAATATACGGCGCAGGTCCATATCGAGCCATTGCTGGGTCTGTATTATCTGGCGATGAACACGCACGAAAAACCGTTCACCGATGTGCGGGTGCGTCAGGCCGTCAGCATGGCTGTCAACCGGCATGCCATGACGATCCTGTTTGGGGGCAGCGCGATCTCTGTTCCCCTGTGTCAGATGGTGCCGCACGGTATTCCCGGCGCGGATCTGGGACTGGACTGTCCGCAGGATGTGGAGCGCGCGCGCCGTCTGATCCGTGAAGCGGGGGTGGAGGGGGCGTCGGTCACATTGGTGGTGCCTAACCGTGCCATGGAACTGGGTATGGGCACCTATCTGCGCAATGCCTTGCAGGCAGTAGGCCTGAACGCGCAGCTTCGCCCCATCACGGCGGGCCTTGCGGAATCCTACGAACAGAATACCGCCAACCACGTCCAGATCGCGCTGGCCTACTGGTTCGCGGACTACCCCTCCGCCTCAACTTTCCTCGACGACCTGTTCGGCTGTGACAATTACCATCCCAATTCAGCCGTCTCCCCGAATGTCACTGGCTTCTGCGACCCGCACATCCAGTCTTTGTTCGATCAGGCAAAAGCCCAGATAGACCCGTCAAAAGCTGCCCCGATCTGGCAGGACGCAGGCCATGCCATCATGCAGCAGATGCCCGGTGCTCCGATAATTCAGATGAAGACAGTCGATTTTGTTTCAAAACGGCTCGGGAATTATTATTCGACTCTTCTGAACCACATGCTGTTTTCCCATGTCTGGGTGCAGTGAAGTCCGGGCGGGCGCCAGAGGATGTTTTCAGGAAAACCCTTTTCTGCCTGTTCCGCAACGGGACTGGCAATCGCGCTGGCCTCTCTCGCTTCGGCCGGAGCGGCAGGCCAGACGCTCTGTCAGTCCATTGTTGCGCGTGTGCCTGCCCATCGTGCTGCCCCCGCGACATTGCTGGATCTTCTTGATCACCCCGTAAAGGCGCCGAGACAGTCTTTTGCAGCAGGGGATATTGTTCCTTCCGGAATTTCGGAACGACGGACCTGTGTCTCTGGCGGTGCGGACTGTGCCTGGATTGCCAGCGCCTCGCTGGGAATGATGAGCATGGTGCAGGGCACTGCGGAATGTCTGGATATCCGTTTTGCGCACAGGATCGGCGCGCGGTTTTCGCCAGTGCCGTTACCGGCGGGGATCCATAACTTTCCCTGCTGGGATGAGGGGATATGGTTCGGTACCGTATCGGGTGTGCCGGCGCTGGCGGAAGAAAACGGGGCGTCCGGCGACCGCGCCCGTAGGATGGCGGTATCGATGTGGCATAAGGATGCCTGGCAGAAAGCGTGCCATCTCTTTGAAACGCATTCCATTATGCTGAAGCCCGAGTTTGCGTCCTGTGATGCCGGGGTGCCATGCGCGCAGCTTCAGAAAAAGGCGCAGGTTCTGGCCGGGCAGGCGCAGCGCAGACGTGAAATGCTCATTCCCGCCGAGGGACATTCCAAAACGGACGGGGCGCATGTTGATGCCCGCATGTCGGTTCCGGCTGGCCCGACGCCGGTGAATGGCTATCAGGATATTTTCGGCGCATCGGTTTCAGAGCAGGACGTGGCCGGACGCCGCTACCGCTTTACCGTGGGAGGCGGGATGATTGGATGGCGGATCTATGACGGCTGGCTGGTACGGGTGGAGGCCTTGCCGCAGGGGCAGCCTCCTGTTCCCGTCGCCGGTTTCCAGTTCGCGCGTGTGCCGGATCGGATCCTCTCGCTGAGGGCCTCCCCCTGAAACGGGCTGCTTACAACCCGATATCGTTACGGAAAATCTTGTCCTCCCACTGGATCGCAGACGCCCCTTCATAGGCCAGCTTGCGGGCCTCTTCCGGCGTTGCCGCCTTGGCGCAGACCGTCAGGACACGGCCGCCATCCGCGACCAGAACACCATCCGTCAGCTTCGTTCCAGCATGGAAAACCGAGACGCCTGGAACGGCTTCTGCGCGTTCGATTCCGCTGATCCGACCACCCTTTTTCGGGGCATCCGGATAGCCGTTGGCGGCCAGAACCAGCGAGATCGAATGCTCGTCCGAGAACTCGGCGGCGGCGTGTTCGAGATTGCCCTGTGCCAGTGCGGCAAGAACTGGCAGCAGGTCTGATTGCAGGCGGATCAGCAGGGCCTGTGCTTCGGGGTCGCCAAAACGGACGTTATATTCGATCAGCTTCGGCCCTTCGGTCGTCAGCATCAACCCGGCAAAGATCACCCCCCGGAATGGCGTACCACGACGGACCATCTCGGCCAGCATCGGGCGCACCATGATGTCGAGCGCTTTTTCCTGCATCTCGCGCCCGAAAGCGGGGGGAGGGGAAATTGCTCCCATGC
Source organism: Gluconobacter sp. Dm-74 (assembly GCF_018256135.1). Lineage (NCBI taxonomy): Bacteria > Pseudomonadati > Pseudomonadota > Alphaproteobacteria > Acetobacterales > Acetobacteraceae > Gluconobacter > Gluconobacter sp. Dm-74. Next base: position 287,954 of record NZ_JAERLX010000001.1, read on the forward strand.
CGCCAGTATTCGGGCCGGTATCACCATCGCCGAGGCGTTTGTGATCGCGGGCGGCACCGATCAGAACAGCTTTGTCGTCCGAGCAGAAGGCAAAAAGCGAGACTTCCTCGCCCACCAGACATTCCTCGATCACGAGCGGCATGCCGAGCCTGCGGATGGCGTCCTCAGCCTCATCCACGCTCTGTGCCACCACGACGCCCTTGCCCCCGGCCAAACCGTCCGCCTTGATGACGATAGGCGCGCCCCGACGACGCACGAATTCGATGGCCGGAGCCTCGTCTTCAAAGCGTTCCCAGCGCGCGGTCGGAATGCCGGCCGCATCGGCCACGTCCTTCGTGAACGCCTTGCTGCCCTCCAGCAGGGCCGCAGCTTTCGTCGGACCGGCGCACGGAATGCCCGCTTCGGCACAGGCGTCTGCCAGACCGGCCACCAGCGGCGCTTCCGGGCCGGGGACGATCAGGTCGATCTTCTGCTCCTGTGCGAACCGGACCAGCCCCGGAACGTCATCGGCTTTCAGCGGAACGAGCGTTGCAACGGACGCCATTCCGGGATTGCCCGGCGCCGCATAAAGAGCGGTCAGGCTCGGCGAGCGCGCAAGACATGTAGCCAGGGCATGTTCACGCCCTCCGGAACCGACCAGCAAAACGCGCATTCCGCTTATCCTTTATTCTGCACTCATGGGCTTCGTTTGAGGGCGTGCGTAGCATAGACTGGCGCCATGATGGAGAGTGATGGCGCGTCGATCCGCGGGAATGTACCGCAATATTCGGTTTCCGAGATTTCCGGTGCGATCAAACGCACTCTGGAGAGCGGATTCGGGCGCGTGCGCGTGCGTGGCGAGATTACCGAACTCAAGCGCTATCCGTCGGGGCATATTTACCTGTCGCTCAAGGATGAGGGCGGTAAGATCGCGGGTGTGATCTGGCGCGGGAGTGTCTCGCGCCTTGGCATGGCACCCGAGAACGGCAACGAGGTCATCGCGACCGGGCGCGTCTCGGCCTATGGCGAACGCTCCAGCTATCAGCTCGTCATCGACCGCATGGAGTTTGCGGGTGAGGGGGCGCTTCTCGCCAATATCGAGCGCCTGCGCCGCAAACTGCTCGAAGAAGGGCTGTTTGACCCCGAGCGCAAGAAGGCTATCCCATTCCTGCCGGCTCTTGTGGGGGTCATTACATCGCGCTCCGGTGCGGTTCTGCACGATATCATCACCACGATCAGCCGCCGCTTCCCACGCGATGTTCTGCTCTGGCCGGTTCCAGTGCAGGGCGAAGGCGCGGCATCCCAGATTGCCGCCGCCATCGAGGGCATGTCCGTTCGCCGTCCGCGCACGCCGGATGTGCTGATCGTTGCGCGCGGCGGTGGCTCTCTTGAAGACCTGATGGCGTTCAACGACGAGCGCGTCCTTCGCGCCGTCGCGGCCTGTCCGGTTCCGGTCATTTCCGCAGTCGGGCATGAGACCGACACGACCCTGATCGATCTTGTCTCAGACCGTCGCGCGCCCACCCCGACCGCCGCCGCCGAAATGGCCGTGCCCCTGCGTTCGGAAATGGTCGCGGACATGGCGCATCGCAATGCGCGTCTGACAGGCTCGCTGACCCGCATCATCCAGACGGCCCGCGCGCGGTTGGATCAGGCCGCCGCCCGTCTGCCCGACCTGCCGGGACTGCTGGATTCCGCTCGAATGCGTCTGGAGGATCGGGGGCAGCGGCTCGATCTGGCGCTGCCGTCCTTCGTCATGCGCGTCCGGCATCGACTTGATGCGCCGGGGATGCATCTGCCATCGCCAGAGCTTCTGATCGGACGCAGCCAAGCGCGTTTGCAGGCACTGCGTCTGCCCGCGCCAGAACTTTTGGTCAGCCGTGCCCGAGCCCGCCTGAACGCCCCTGCTGCCCATCTGCCGAACCCCGAGTTACTGATCGAACGTCGCCGTGCCGCCTTGCAGATGGTGTCCGGCGGTCTGGACGCGGCATGGCAGCGGTCGCTCCAGACCTTCCATTTGCGCACCGAACGCCAGCGCCTGTCGCCAGACGTTCTCAGAAGCGCCATCCGCCTTCAGCAGGCGCGGCTTCAGGGGCTGGGCAGCCATCTTGAAGCCGTCTCGCCCCGCGCCATTCTCAGTCGTGGTTATGTGCTCGTTCAGGATATGAACGGACAGCCTGTTACGAGTGCGGAAGCCCGACCTATTGCTGATCGCGTCGTTCTGTCTTTCGCGGACGGAGATCGTGGCGCAAGACTGGACAGCCTGTCGCCGCAGGGCGATCTTGGGCTTTGATTTCTTCATCCATCTGATCTGCGATCCGGAGTCTGCATGCGTTCGTTCTGGTTGAGTCTCGTTGCCTTGCCACTGCTTGCAGCCTGCGCCGAGCAGCCCACGGCCCCCGCGCGCCCTGCCGCCGCTACGACGCAGGCCCGGATCCCGCCACAGGATTTTGCGCCGGGTCTGGCGGAAGAAGCGCCTGAAGACGGCAAGAAGAAGCTGTTCAATGATCCTTCCGCGCCGCTGAACACACCGCTCTGCGGATCAGCGCTTCAGGAACAGGCACAGGCTGGTGCGGCGCTGTATCCGCAAAGTCTGGCCAGCACGAGTTCCTGTCCGCGCAATGCCTGTTTCCAGCCGCTGACCGGCACCTATATCGCGGCAACCGGGGCGCAGAGCGTCTGCCGCTGAAGCAGGTCACCGCTTCATTCAGTTTCAAAGAAAAAGGCCGGTCAGGATTTCCTGACCGGCCTTTTTTATAGGTGTGGAAAGTGCTGACGGATCAGCGCTTCCACCATCCCGCACGACGCTTCGCCGGAGCGACTTCGTCAATATTTACCGGCTGAAGGATGTTTCCATCCTCGGCAGGCGCCTCAACAGCGGCGGCCTTCGGCGTGCGACGGGTCCGGCCACGCTTCGGCTTGGCAGGCTCTTCCGCTGCGACTTCTACCGGAGCTGCCACGATTTCCGCAGCGGGTTCGGCCGGGGCTTCAGCGGCAACAGCCTTCGGAGCGCGACGGGCCCGGGTCCGGCGGGGCTTGGGTGCCTCTTCGGCTGCGGGTTCTTCTGCAGCCGGAGCAGGAGCGACGTCTGCCGCAGGGGCTTCCAGAACCGTCTCGGCAGGAGCGGCATCCACCGCCTTGGCACGGGCCGGGCGACGTCCACGACCACGGCGGGGCTTCGGAGCCTCTTCCGTTGCCGAAGCTTCCGCTACTGGAGCTTCGGTTGCGGGCTCTTCCACGACAACGACCGTTTCGACAGCCGGAGTATGCTCGATCACAACATCCGTAGGGATGCTGATCCCGGTCTGAAGGGCCTGTGTCGTCCCTTCAAATTCCGCCTGTTCGATCACGTCGAAGATGTCGAAGCTGCCACCGAACGGATCGGCAGGCGTGGGCCCCGTATAGCGATGCTGGACGGGACGCTCCTCGCGTTCTTCCCAGCGGCGCGGGTTGCGGGCGACGGGCGCCGGTGCGGCAGGACGCGCTGCGGGAGCAGGACGCCGGGGTGCCACCTCGCGGGCTTCGGCCAGCGGCTCTGCGTGGGGTGCTTCGGAGCCTTCGGTCTCCTTGACGACGCGCTTGAAGCGGGTGCGACGGCGGCCCGGAATGATGCCGTTTTCGTCGGCACTGTCCGCAACCTGGGTCTCACGCTCTTCGGGCGCATGGACGATATGGTCCTGCGGTGCGTCCGCTGCGACGTCTCCGTTATGCTCGCGACGACCGCCACGACGGCGACGGCGACGGCGGCGGCGGCCATCGTTGCTGTCCTCGTGACCTTCCGACGGCACAACATCCTCGATGATTTCCGCATCGACGACCGGCGTTTCCGTTCGTAGGGCGATCGGAGCCTGTTCTTCGATGATTTCGATCGTGCGGACGCTTTCCGGCGGACGCTCCATGGCGCGTTCCGTCCGTTCCGGAGCACGGGCCTGTGCCGGAGCCGGGATCTGGGCTTTCAGACGTTCGATCCGCATATCTGCCGCTGCAAGGTTTTCTTCTGTGCGGAAGACGACCTGCATGCGATGATGGCGTTCGATATCCGCAAGCCACGAGCGCTTGTGGTTGAGAATATAAAGCGCGATCTCGGAGCCGACATAGACTTCGATTTCGGCTGAGCGCTGGCGTGCGCCTTCTTCGTCAATGGCGCGCAGAACGTGCAGGGCCGAGCTTTCCGTCCCGCGGATGAAGCCGGTGCCCTGACAATGCGGGCAGGGCGTGAGGACGGATTCTGCGATGGACGGACGCAGGCGCTGGCGGGACATTTCCAGCAGACCGAAATGGGAAATATGCCCGACCTGGATGCGCGCACGGTCGGAGCGCAGGGCTTCCTTGAGGCGCTTTTCCACCTGTGCATTGTGGCGACGGCTTTCCATGTCGATGAAATCGATCACGACGAGCCCGGCCAGATCGCGCAGACGGAGTTGGCGACCCACTTCCTCGGCGGCTTCGAGGTTCGTGCGCAGGGCCGTTTCCTCAATGTTGCGCTGCGACGTGGACTTGCCGGAGTTCACGTCGATGGCGACGAGCGCTTCGGTCTGGTTGATGACCAGATAGCCGCCCGAAGGCAGGCGAGCGGTTGGCGAGAACATCGCGTCCAGATGGTGTTCGACATTATAGCGCGCAAACAGGCTCTGGCCGCGGTTCTGCCACAGCTTCACCTTGTTGGCGTTGCTCGGCATCAGCAGGCGCATGAACTCGCGTGCGCTCTTCCAAGCGGCTTCGCCATCCACGAGGATGTCTTCGATGTCCTTGGAAAACAGATCGCGAATGACGCGCTTGATGAGGCTTGCTTCCTCATAAACCAGCGTCGGCGCGACCGAGGACAGGGCGTGGGAGCGGATATCATCCCAGAGTTGCAGCAGATATTCGCAGTCGCGCGTCACTTCCTGCGCCGGGCGTCCGGCACCAGCCGTGCGGACGATCATCGCCATGGACTTCGGCAGGTCCAGTTCCGCAATCACGTCGCGCAGACGGCGGCGGTCAGCATCGGACGTGATTTTACGCGAGACGCCACCGCCACGCAGGGCGTTTGGCATCAGGACACAATAGCGACCGGCAAGGGAGATGTAGGTGGTCAGGGCCGCGCCCTTGTTGCCGCGCTCTTCCTTGACGACCTGCACCAGCAGCACCTGACGGCGGCGGATGACTTCCTGAATCTTGTAGTTGCGCAGGAAACGGGCCGTGCGCCGCGACGATGCGCTTTCCTCGCCCGTATCATGCTCGCCACCGACGGTTTCGGGCGCACGACGGTCGTGATTGTCACCGTCTTCGCTTTCGGAGGCGTCTTCGGAAACCGTTTCGTTGTCGGTCGCATCTTCGGCATCACCGCGTTCGGCAATTTCCTCTTCCTGGAGCGCGATGAGCTTTTCGCGATCTGCGACAGGAATCTGGAAATAGTCCGGGTGGATTTCGCTGAAGGCAAGGAAGCCGTGGCGGTTGCCGCCATATTCGACGAAAGCGGCCTGAAGGCTCGGCTCTACGCGAATGACCTTGGCAAGATAAATATTGCCCTTGAGCTGCTTCTTGGTCGATGTCTCGACGTCGTAATCTTCGACGCGGTCACCATCCATGACCACAACACGCGTTTCTTCCGCGTGCGTGGTGTCGATGAGCATACGCTTGGTCATGGAACACTGAACTCCACGACGCTCCGCAATGGCTGCCTGGGCCGGGGGGAACGTCAGATTGTGTGGGGTGGGGGGAACGGCGCAGTCCGAACGCACAGCGACGGGACATGTTGGGTCCCGTTTCACTGAGGTTGTTGGCTGCGAGCACGTTGAGTGACATTCGTCCCCTGAACAGACGGCCGGTCCGGAACTCCGGAGCCGGATGAAAAACCTGATCCGGACGGGCGTCTGGCCTGTACCGGAGTGACATATCACCAGTTCGATCCGGTCAGGACAGGGTGCGGAAGGCTAGTCGCGCATCTGTCAAACGACGGGACGTCGTGGCGGAGACAGGAAAAGGCGGGAGCGGCACGGGAAAGGTTAAGGCCCGTATCCGGTCGGACCGCGCTTTACAGGTCCCTGTCGCGCAGGATGACCGAAACTGCTGTCTGTGGCAAGTCCGGGGTAGAGGCGGCATTTTTCATTTCTGCGTGGGGCGATGTCGGCCTAAGCCTTCTGCCATGTTCCTGACAGGGTTTGGTGCTGTATGGTGGTTTCGTCATTCACCGCTGCAACCGGGAAACAAGGGATGCTGACGCGACGCATATTGGCTTTCGGCGGTCTTTCGGGAGTGTCTCTGCTGACGCCTCTGACAGCCTTCGGACGTCACCCGGTTCACGTAAAGCTGCACGCTCCCGCCGTGCATCGTGGTGCGCTGCCCCCGAAACCTCTTGTGATGCTGGACCCCGGACATGGTGGCAAGGACCCTGGCGCCATCGGGGTTTCAGGCACCTATGAAAAACATATTGCCGAAGCCGCTGCGTCCGAACTGAGCCGCCAGCTTATGGCCTCGGGCCGGTACCGTGTTGCCATGACCCGTTCCGAAGACCGGTTCATTCCGCTTGAAGGACGTGTCGAACTGGCGCAACGGCATCAGGCGCATCTCTTTATTTCCATGCATGCCGATGCCCTGCATGACAGGGATGTGCGGGGCGCGAGCGTCTATACACTTTCAGGCGGGGCGTCGGACGCGCAGACAGCATCTCTTGCACGGACGGAGAACAGTGCCGATCGCTTTGCCGGACCGGCATTCCACGGCATGTCGCCCGACGTACAGCAGATCCTTGCGAGCCTTGTTTCGGAAGAAACGCGTCGGGGGTCGGCCCATATGGCGGCCAGTGTCGTCAATTCGTTCCGGAACAGGATCGGGCTCCTGACCCATCCTTCGCGGCATGCGGCCTTCGTGGTTTTGAAATCTTCCGAAATTCCATCGGTTCTGGTCGAGATGGGGTTCATGTCGAACCGGCTGGATGAAGCGGCCCTGCGTCAGGCAGTGCACCGCACACAGGTCGCCAGCGCCATGAAAACCGCCATAGACCGTTATTTCGCAACGCATTCCGGTGTCATGACCGGCTGACCCGCTTTGTGCGCGGGGGAGACTTTATGATCATGCGGGTTGCGCATGGCGCAAGAATCGGTAATTTAACGCAGCCATGACGTTTCTTTCGATCCTCTCGCTTCGACTTATCGGCCCCTGAACGCCTTATTCTAGGCGGACAGCGCTCCGTTGCGTTCAGGGGATAACAGACCGAAAGCCACCCTGAACCAGACGAGACGATCACAATCATGACTTTTCATCACCCGTCCTTCGGCACCATCGCCGACGACCGCGTCATCATTTTCGACACCACGCTGCGCGACGGCGAACAGTCCCCCGGCTTTTCGATGAACCTCGAAGAGAAGCTCCGCATGGCTCATGCGCTCAGCGCTCTGGGCGTTGACGTGATCGAGGCCGGGTTCCCCGTGGCGTCCGAAGGCGATTTCGAGAGCGTGCGCCGGATTGCCGAGGACGTTCGTGGTTCGGTGATCTGCGGTCTGGCCCGCAGTGGTGGCAAGCGGGATATTGAATCCTGTGGCGAGGCGCTGAAGAAGGCCGAGCGTCCGCGTATTCATAACTTCATTTCCACGTCTCCGCTGCACATGAAATATAAGCTACGGATGGAGCCGGAAACTGTTCTGGACATCATCGCGTCCGGCAACCAGAAGGCGCGCCAGTACACGGATGACGTAGAATGGTCTGCCGAGGATGGTTCGCGGACCGATCCCGACTTCCTGTGTCGCTGTGTAGAAATGGCGATCCGCAATGGCGCGAACACGATCAACATTCCCGATACGGTCGGCTTCGCCACGCCGGAAGAAATGCGTGCGATCTTCACTATGCTGCGCGAGCGCGTTCCGGGTGCGGATCAGGTGATTTTCTCGGCCCATAACCACAACGATCTGGGCCTCGGCGTTGCCAACACGCTGGCGTCTGTTGAGGGCGGGGCGCGTCAGATCGAATGCACAATCAACGGCATCGGCGAGCGCGCAGGCAATGCCGCGCTTGAAGAAATCGTCATGGCCCTGCGGACCCGTCACGACCAGTACGGCAAGGTGACCGGCATCGAGACGACGAAGCTGCTGGGCATGTCCCGCATGCTGGCGACGATCACGGGCTTTGACGTGCAGCCGAACAAGGCCATCGTCGGGCGCAATGCATTCGCGCATGAAAGCGGCATCCATCAGGACGGAATCCTGAAAAACGCTGCGACCTACGAAATCATGACACCGGAGAGCGTGGGTTGGAACAAGACCTCGCTGGTCATGGGCAAGCATTCCGGCCGCGCGGCGTTCCGCGACAAGCTGGCGCAGCTCGGCTATCCGCCGCTGGAAGACGAGGCTCTGAACGCTGCTTTTGCGCGTTTCAAGGATCTGGCTGACAGCAAGAAAGTCGTGTTCGACGACGATATCCGCGCCCTTGTCGATGACGAGAGCCGCGATCATGAGCGGGTCCACCTGATCTCGTTGGAACTGGCTTCCGGGACGAAGCAGAAGTCTCAGGCCAAGCTCGAAATCAGCGTGGACGGCGCCATTCAGTACGCTGCGGTCAGTGGTAACGGCCCGGTCGATGCCGCTTTCCGCGCCATTGGTGAAGCGTTCCCGCACACAGCCGAACTGGCGCTGTTCTCGGTGGCGAACGTCACGGAAGGCACGGATGCTCAGGCGCGTACGACCGTGCGTTTGCAGGAAAACGGCAAGCTTGTGGACGGGCAGGGGGCTGATGCCGATACGGTGGTGTCCGCTGTCCGTGCCTATATTCATGCACTGAACAAGCTCCTGACCAAGCGTGAGCGTCGGGAGCCGGAAGCTCTGTCCTGATCCAACCGAAACGGTTTTCCTTTAGTCAGCGGGCATGCAGAGGATCTCTGCATGCCCGTTTTTTTTGTCCGTCACACATATTAACTATAGAATATAGTTTATATAAGCAGTAGACAAATATAACACGATCGGTATGGTTTTCTTATCTGGCCGGACAAGGAACCCTCATGCCGCATTCATGGCTCTATACGCTTTCAGGACTGCTGGTAGGCTTTCTGGTTGGAATGACCGGCGTGGGCGGTGGCTCCCTGATGACCCCGCTGCTGATCCTGCTTTTCGGCGTTAAACCGCAATCGGCGGTCGGCACTGATCTGCTTTATGCCGCTATTACCAAGATCTTCGGGACGGCACTCAATCGCCATCACGGTGTTGTACGCTGGAGGATCGTTTTTCTTCAGATAGCTGGAAGTCTTCCGGCGGGTTTGCTGTGCCTGATTTTCTTGCGTCATTTTGGTCCGAGCCCGTTCATCTCGAAACTCATCACCGAAGTGCTGGGCATCGCACTTTTGCTGACGGTACCTGCCATCCTGTTCAAGCCGTGGCTCCAGAAATGGTCTGCCAATGCTGGTACGCTGCGTCCGCAGACGGTGGATGTGCTGACGGTCGTTCTGGGTGTCGTTCTCGGAACGCTGGTCACGCTGTCATCTGTCGGGGCCGGGGCAATCGGCATGGCCGCGCTGACGGTGCTTTATCCACGTGTCAGTACGCGCGAACTTGTAGCGACGGACATCGCCCATGCCGTACCGCTGGCGCTTCTGGCCGGTGGCGGACACTGGCTTCAGGGCGCGGTCGATTCCGTTGTGCTCGTGGAACTGCTGATGGGGTCCATCCCCGGCATTCTGCTGGGAACGCTTCTGGCAGGACGGCTGCCAGAGGATGCACAGAGATGGTTTCTGGGCATCCTTCTGGCCATTATCGGCCTGAGAATGATCTGAGGCCGATGGGGCAGGGTGTTACGGCTCAGTAGCCGTAATTGCCCGGATAGCTCTGGGCCGGGGGTTGCTGCTGATAGCCACCCTGCTGGGAATATCCGCTATTGGGCGGGTAGGTATTGTTCGGATATCCATTGGGATATTGCGGCTGCTGGCAGTTCGTGTTTGGCGGACACTGGTACTGTGGCTGCATATACTGACCCTGCTGTTGCGAGTAAGCGCCCTGCTGATTGTTGTAATAGCCCTGCTGCTGGCCATAGCCGCTTTGGGAACTGGGGCGGTTAGGTGTGGTGATCGCACCTGCACCGGCACCCAGAACGCCGCCTGCCAGAGCACCGATCGCCGCGCCACGACCGCCGCCAGCCAGCGCGCCGATCGCCGCACCTGTTCCGCCGCCTAAAAGGCCGCCTCCCAGTGCGCGGGAGCCAGGGTTGTAGTTCCCCTCACATCCACCCAGAGCCATGATCGTGGCAAATGCTCCGACCAGCGCCGTGCAGCGCAGGCCAGTATGGGAAAAAGCGGTCCTCATAGTCCGAATCCTTGATCGTCTCTCACGGAGTGAGCGCTGCTTATAGCTCAATATCCGTTGCGTGGGCGGTTAGGTGTCGTTGCGGCACCAACTGCGGCCCCCGTGCCGCCACCAGCCAGCGCACCGATGAGCGCACCGCGGCCACCACCGGCCAGCGCGCCGATTGCTGCACCACCACCTGCACCGATCAGGGCGCCGGACCCGGCACGGGATCCGCTGTCATACGGGCTGCCGCAGCCGGTGAGAGCGACGCCACAGAGAGCCAGAGCTGCCAGAAAGCGGGGTGTTGTAAGGGTTTTCATGACAAATCATCCTGTTTGACGTTCCGGTCCGTCATCCGGTGATCGGTTCGGAAGGAACGGTTTCGCACTTCTAGACACATATAACGTGACAGAAGGGTGGCAGGATCGGGGCGCACGATTATTTTTTTCCATGTCCCCGGATGGGATCTGAAAAATGGGATCTGGACGCCCTGATCCCGTCGCGCGCATTATATTGACTCTCCGGGCCTTGCTGAACCTGCCGCGTCTGGTTAAGTCCACCCGCGGGGAACCGCCCCGCAATCACGATCCGCCATCTGTCACCCGCACAGAGCCGCGCCAGGAGTTTTGGATGTTTTCTCGTCTGCTGGGTCTCATGTCTGCCGACATGGCCATCGACCTCGGCACTGCCAACACGCTCGTTTATGTCAAGGGTCGCGGCATTGTCCTCGATGAGCCCTCCGTTGTGGCGATCGCCGAAGTGCGTGGCAAGAAACAGGTTCTTGCGGTTGGCAATGAAGCCAAGCAGATGGTTGGCCGCACGCCGGGAAACATCACGGCCATCCGTCCGCTGCGCGATGGTGTGATTGCGGACTTTGAAGTCGCGGAAGAAATGATCAAGCATTTCATCCGCAAGGTTCACAACCGCCGCGCTTTCGCCAGCCCGCAGATTATTATCTGCGTGCCTTCCGGCGCCACGGCGGTCGAACGTCGCGCTATCCAGGAAAGCGCAGAGAGCGCGGGCGCACGCAAGGTCATGCTGATTGAGGAGCCCATGGCGGCAGCCATTGGCGCGGGCCTGCCGGTCACGGAACCCTCGGGCAGCATGATCGTGGATATTGGCGGTGGTACGACGGAAGTTGCAGTCATTTCCCTCGGCGGCATCGTCTATGCCCGTTCCGCGCGCGTGGGCGGAGACAAGATGGACGAAGCCATCATCTCCTATATTCGCAAGACCTATAATCTTCTGGTCGGCGAAAGCTCGGCTGAGCGGATCAAGATCGAACTCGGCTCCGCCATGATGCCGGACGATCCTGCCAACCCCGACGGTCCGCTGACAGAGATCAAGGGTCGCGACCTTATTAATGGCGTGCCGCGCGAAGTGGTCGTCAGCCAGGCCCAGATCGCCGAGAGTCTGGCCGAACCCGTGATGCAGATCGTCGATGCCGTGACGACTGCGCTTGAAAACACGCCGCCCGAACTGGCCGCCGATATTGTGGACAAGGGCATCGTTCTCTCGGGTGGTGGTGCGCTTCTGTATCGTCTGGACGAGGTGCTGCGCCTTTACACGGGCCTGCCGGTCACGGTTGCGGAAAACGCGCTGTCGTGTGTCGCGCTCGGAACGGGGCGGGCGCTTGAGGAAATGCGTCGTCTGCGTAGTGTTCTGAGCAGCATGTACTGAGGACTGGCTGACGCCGGATGCTGTCCATCCATGCCCGGCAGGTGCTTGCAAAGGCCATCCTGCCTCTCCTGATCCTGCTGGCGGTCGGGCTTGTCCTTCTGGGGCTGGTCCGTCGTCCGGCCGTTGACGGCGTGCGACTGATGGCGACGGATTTCATGGCCCCGGCCTATCATGGGCTGGTCTGGCCGCAGGAACGTGCGATGGTCTGGCTGACGGATCTGCGCGGCGCGACCGATCTTGCCAAAGAGAATTCTCGTCTTCGGGACGAAAACCGCGCCCTGCGACACTGGTACGATGTGGCGGTTGCGCTGGCGGCGGAAAATGGCCGTCTGAAAAACAGCCTGCACTGGATTCCACAAACCGTTCCCCAGTACGTGACGGGGCGCGTCACCCGCGATGATGGCGGTCCGTATTCGCGGGCGGTTCTGCTGGATGTCGGCAGCGGCCATCAGGTCCGGATCGGGGATGTCGCGCTGGATGCCGCCGGATTGCTGGGGCGCGTGACGGAAGTCGGGCCGCATACGGTCCGTGTTCTGATGATCAATGACGATGCCAGTCGTATTCCCGTCACGCTGGCCTCCTCGCATGGGGATGCGATCATGGCCGGTGACGATACCGCCGCGCCGCGCCTGATCTTTTATCCGCAGGACCATCATCCCGTTGAAGGTGAACGCGTCGAGACGCGGGGCCAGAGCACGATGCCCGCCGGGCTGCCGGTCGGCACGGTGCATTACAGCGCACCGAACCGCCCCGTCGTCGTACCTGATGCGGATCTGGACCGGCTCGATATCGTGCGCGTGTTTGATTATGGCGATGACGATTCGCAGGCGCCGGATGCGCCGGGCCGCGTGCGGGTAAAGAAGCTGCCGCAGAATCCGCTTACCGGGCCGTTGCCATTTTCATGGCTGCCCAACCTGCCGGATATGCCGGGACGGGGAGGGCAATAAGCGCATGGTTGCCGAGAACTCCACGCCCCATCTGCATTCCGCAGTGGAACCCAAACAGACGTTCCGCCGCGCACTCGACATGTCCAGCCGGGCGGCGATGCCGTCGCTGTTCATCATGTTCTCCGCCATCCTGCTGTCCGCGCCGTTCGGAATCCCCGGACAGGCGCAGCTTCAGTTTGGGATTGCGATGTGTACAGTCTGGTTCTGGGCCCATAGCCGTCCCCGCTCCATGCCGGCGCTTGCAGTCTTCCTGTGCGGGCTGGTTGTAGAAATTTTCAGTTTCGGGCCGCCGGGAACGGTGCTGCTGTCGCTTCTGGTGATTTACGGCGTGGCGCATCACTGGCGTTATGGCCTGTCGCGCCTGGGATTTCTCATGGGGTGGCTGATTTTCAGCGTTTTTGCTATAATCGCCTCCTTCTTTCAGTGGGCGCTCGTGTGTCTGCACGCCGTGGCGCTGCTCTCTCCCGCACCTGGCCTCTTTCAGGCGGCGCTGACAATCGGTATCTATCCCAGCCTGACCGCGCTGTTCGTCTGGGGACGCCGCACATTTGCCAATCCCGATCAGGCCTGACAGCGTCCTTCTGCGTGCCGCGTCGAAGGCTGTTTTCTTTTCCGGATCTGAATTCCTGCCCTGATGTTTTCCCGAAAGACCCCCTTCCGCTCGCGGATACGCCAGAAACGTCAGGCTGAGCCTGTGCGTTCGGGGCGCGGCGTTTTCACGCGCCGCGCTCTGCTGGTCATGGCCGTGCAGGCCGGGGTTCTGGGTGTGCTCGGGCGGCGACTGTACAATCTTCAGGTCGTGGATGGCGGCCATCTGCGCCAGCTTGCCGAGCGTAACCGCACCAGCAAACGTCTTCTCGCGCCTGCGCGCGGCACGGTCCATGACCGTTTCGGTGTGGCTCTTGCAGACAACAAGGTCAGCTGGCGCGCGCTTTTGATGCCGGAAGAAACGACCGACATCCCGGCCGTTATCGAGCGTTTCTCCCAGATCGTGCCTTTGGACGAGCATGACCGCGCGCGTATCGAGCGTGATCTGCGACACGTCCATAAATACGTCCCTGTCACGCTGCATGAATTCCTGTCCTGGGACGACATGGCCCGGATCGAACTGAATGCGCCCTCTTTGCCGGGCGTACTGGTCGATGTCGGCTCGACGCGGCTTTATCCGTTCAAAGGACTGACCGCCCATATCGTGGGCTATGTCGCGCCTCCGAACGAGGAGGACGTGGCGAAAGACACGACACTTTCCCTGCCGGGAATGCGCGTCGGTCGTGCCGGGATCGAGCAGACGCAGGAAGCCTCCCTGCGTGGCGAGCCGGGCTCTGTGGAGATGGAGGTCAACGCGGTCGGGCGCGTCATTGGCGAGATCGACCGTGTAGAAGGGCAGCAGGGCGAGGACGTGCGTCTGACGCTGGATTCCGTTCTGCAACAACAGGTTCTTGATCGTCTCGAAGACCGTGTGGCGAGTGCGGTCGTCATGGACTGTCGGAACGGCGAAGTGATGGCGATGGTCAGCACCCCGTCTTTCGATCCGTCCCTGTTCGATTCAGGCGTGAGTCACGCGCAGTGGAACGAATGGGCCAGTGATCCGCGTACGCCGCTCGTGGACAAGGCTGTGTCCGGTCTCTACCCGCCCGGCTCGACCTTTAAGCCCGCCGTGGCGCTCGCAGCCCTCAAATCCGGTTCCGTTACGGCGCAGGACCGTTTCAACTGCCCCGGATATTACGATCTGGGCGGCGTGCGTTTCCATTGCTGGAACCGCTGGGGCCACGGCATGATCAACATGCGCGAGGGCCTGAAATATTCCTGCGACGTCTATTTCTATGAAGTCGCGCGCCGTTGCGGCATGGACCCGATCAAGGCGGTTGGCAACACGATGGGGCTGGGCGTCAAACCGGAAATTGAATTGCCACATGTTCGTTCCGGCGTGATCCCGACGCCCGAATGGCGTCAGAAGCACGGCTTTCACTGGAATGGCGGCGATACAGTGAACGCGGGCATCGGGCAGGGGTTCGTCCAGGTTACCCCGCTGGAGCTTGCCACCTATACCTCCCGCATCGCTTCGGGCCGCAATGTTCAGCCGCATCTGCTGCGGGCGACCAATGACCAGATTTCCACAATGGCTTCCACGGACGATGTGCCAAAGGTCGATCTGCCGCCGGAATTTCTGGATGTCGTACGCGGCGGCATGTTTGCGGTCGTCAACGATCAGCACGGCACGGCCCCCAAGGCGCGGCTGGACCTGCCGGGGATCCAGATGGCCGGCAAGACAGGCTCGGCGCAGGTTCGGCGTGTGTCGCGGGCACTGCGTGAATCCGGGCACTTCAACTCCATGAACCTGCCGTGGGAATACCGCCCCCATGCGCTGTTCATCTGCTTTGCGCCGTACGACAATCCGAAATATGCCGTTGCGGTGGTGGTGGAACATGGCAATGCGGGCGCGGACGAAGCCGCTCCGCTCGCCAAACTCATCATGACCGATACTCTGCTGCGCGATCCGGCCAGTGACGTCCGACCTGCCGCTCCGCAACCCCCTGTGGAGGCACAAACGCCGTCCGTCCCTGCTGAAGCCAGCGCTTCTGCTCCCACGGAGAACCCCGTTGCAGACGATCAGCCGGAGCGGGGAGCGACGCAATGAAACGCAACGGCCTGAACACGTTCGGCTTTCTCAAATCCGACCGCCGCCTCCTGCGTGCCGAGCCTGATTTCAGGCCCATGGCACGTCTGCTTCAGGTCAACTGGCTGTATGTCCTGCTGGTCTGTGTGCTGGCGGGTGTGGGCTATATCGCGCTTTATTCCGCGGGCGGAGGCTCGGCCAAGCCGTTTGCCGGGCCGCAGATGGTGCGGTTCGGCTTCGGCCTTGTCATGATGATTGCGGTCTCGCTCGTCAGTCCGCGCGTTCTGCGGATGGCGGCGGTTCCGGTCTATCTGCTTTCGGTCACGCTGCTCGCTCTTGTGTTGCGGATGGGCCATGTGGGGAAGGGGGCGGAACGCTGGATCAATCTGGCGGGAATGCAGTTCCAGCCTTCCGAATTCGCCAAAATCGGCCTCGTCCTGATGCTGGCAACATGGTTTCACCGCATCGGCAACGAGCGGATGGGCAACCCTCTGCGCCTGATCCCCCCTGCGCTCCTGACATTGCTGCCGGTCCTGCTGGTGCTCAAAGAGCCCAACCTTGGAACGGCCACCATCATTGGCGTTATCGGGGCGACGCTGTTCTTCGCGGCGGGAATGCGGCTGTGGCAGATCCTGCTGCTCGTGGCGCCGCTGCCTTTCATGGGAAAGCTGATCTACAGCCATCTGCATGACTACCAGAAGGCCCGGATCGACACCTTTCTGCACCCCGAACATGATCCGCTCGGCGCGGGCTACAACATCATCCAGTCCAAAATCGCCCTTGGTTCGGGCGGGATGTGGGGCGAGGGATATCTGCATGGCAGTCAGGGACAGCTGAACTTCCTGCCGGAAAAACAGACGGACTTCATCTTCACCATGATCGGGGAGGAATGGGGTTTCGTTGGCGGCATCGCCGTCATTACGCTGCTTGCAACGCTCGTCATGGGCGGAATGCTCATTGCGATCCGCAGCCGCAATCAGTTCGGGCGGCTGCTGGGTCTGGGCATTGCGATGGATTTTTTCCTGTACTGCGCCGTAAACCTGTCGATGGTTATGGGCGCGATCCCGGTCGGCGGTGTGCCGCTGCCCCTGATTTCCTATGGCGGCTCGGCGATGCTGACGATGATGTTCGGCTTTGGCCTGCTCATGTCCGCCTGGGTGCATCGGAACGAACGCGATCCGGGGATGGAAGACGATGAGGACTGAGTATCTGCGTGCCCTCACGATCCCTCAGGGTGGGATGTCCGTGCGTCAGATGGTGCTTTGGGGACTGCTCTTCGCAGTGGCCCTGTTCCTGAGACATCCAGGCGCACTGCTGATGGCGCAGTTCTGGGGAGAAGATTCATGGGTCTGGTACCCGCAGGCCTATGAGCAGGGTCTGGCCAGCCTGCTCAACCCGGAGACGGGATATCTCCAGACCTTCCCCCGCCTGATCGGCCTTCTGGCGCAGGGTCTGCCGTTCCATCTGGCTCCGACCCTTTTTGCGTTCGTGGCCTTTCTGGTGCAGCTCGCGCCACCTCTGTTCCTGCTCACCGGACGTCTGGATCAGGCATGGCCGGACAGGAGGTCGCGCCTACTGTTCGCGCTGTTCATGGTTGCATTGCCCAATTCCTACGAAGTGCAGGTCAATCTCACCAACTCCCAGTGGCACCTCGCCATTCTGGCGTTTCTGGTTCTCCAGAGCACGCCGCCACAGGGATGGGGGGAGCGCCTGTTCGATGGCGCAGTCCTGTTGCTGTCAGGGCTGACAGGGCCGTTCTGCGTCTTCCTGTTTCCGATCGCTCTGCTCCGGGTTGCGGCGGTCCGGGATCGTTCACATCTGATACGACTGGCGTTCGTTACTCTGTGCGTCGGGTTGCAGGCGCTGACCTATCTGCACAAGGCACATCAGCGGGTTGGCACCGAACTTGGCGCCTCGCTCATCACGGGGATGCGCATCATCGCCCTCAATATCGAGATCGGTCTTTTGTTCGGACAGCATGCGGCTGCGGATGTGGCGGGGTCGGCATTGTGGTGGCAGCACCGCAGCCCGGCGGTTGTACTCTGTCTTCTGGGTATCGCCGCCCTGATCTATGCCTGTCTACGGGGTCCCGCGATTTTCCGTGAGGCGCTTCTTGTTTCCGGGCTGACGTTTGCGGCGGCCCTGGCCCATCCTCAGGTGTCCATTGATCAGCCCCAGTGGCATGTCATGCAGTATTCCGGCTGGAGCGATCGGTATTACATCTTCGCGATGCTGACCCTGCTCGGGTCATTCTTTGTTCTCGCCAAAGCGCCGCGTCCTGCGGTGAGGGTAGCCGGGGTATCGGCGCTCCTGCTCGTCACAGCAGCCTGTATCCGGGACTGGCACTTTCCATTCTTTCCAATGTCGGATTTCTATACGAAAGCCGCGGAGTTCGAGCGCGCCCCTTCCGGAACAATCATTACTTACGGCATCCAGCCTTCACCAATGACCGCGCAGATCCGCAAACGCTGAGAGCCGACGGGTCCTGCGTGTGCCCCTCAGGTCCTGTGACGCCCGGCCAGAATATCGGCGGGTGTCCGGGCTATAGATGTCGGGGTGATGTGTTGAAGTCCGTAATCGAAGCGTCACGGGCCTCGGGCGGGAGGGCTTCGATCATGGTCAGACGGGCATTAGCGGCCTGAATCTGTGGCATGGTCACAAACGTGAATTTCCCCGCCAGATAGAGCATGAGCGGGGCCAGAACGAGCCCGACCCCGAAAAATATGGTGAAAAGCGACAGAAAAGCCGCCGCCCACAGATAGATCGCTATAGCTCCGCTACTATGACGATAGGACGTCCCGTTGCTCAGGTTCAGGACGGACAGAACACCCCATTCCCCGGTCTTTGTCTTGCGACACAGGACAAGCAGCCTGTCTCCGGCCCGGATCGGAAGCTTCCCGTTAACCTGACTGAGCGTATAGGCCCGGTTTTCGTAAAAGATATGCGTGGAGAGAATGGTGTCAGTGCGCCCATGAACCATTCCGACCGTACCGGACTGTCCGCCGACGACGCCTCCGCTGACATGTCCCTTGACGATGGCAGACGTGTCTGTGGCTTCGGCGGTAATGAGGTGAATCTGAAGCGGGTTCATCAGCGTCGCCTTTTTTGTGGAAGGGAACAGAGCGTCTGTCGGTCGACGTTCGGTCGAAGGAGAAGCGAAGGACATTCGTATCCTGCGCTTCCCCTGAAAATCAGCCCTCGATCTGCCCGAAATCGGCAATCAGGGCCGTTGTGGCGCGGAAGCGGGCCAGCAGTTTGAGGCGATTGGCTCGCACCTCCGGCTCCGGTGCATTGACCGTCACGGCCTCGAAGAAGCGATCCAGCGTCGGGCGCAGGGCCGCAATGGCCTGCATCGCATCCGTGAAACGCTCTTCTTTGAGAGCTGTTTCGATCGCAGGAACGGCCTGATCCAGATCAGTGGCCAGAGCGCGTTCTTCGTCCTGCGTATAGAGAGCCGGATCGGGTGCGCCGGTATGCGGGCCGTCCTTTTTATCCTCGATACGCAGAATGTTGGCGGCGCGCTTGGCGGCGGCAAGCAGGTTGCGCCCGTCTTCCGTCTGGATCATGTCCGACAGTGCCGAAGTTCTGGCCAGAAGTCGGACCAGATCGCCATCCAGACCGTGCGTCAGGATGGCCGCAAGAACGTCATGCCGTTCGCCTTCGCTGCGAAGCTGCACGCGCAGACGCTCGGCCATGAAGTCCGGCAGCTTGGCCAGTTCGTCACCCGTCCGGCCATTGGCGGCCTGTGCGAATAGCGTCGTCAGGTTTAGACGCAGCCCATTGTCACGGATCGTGCGAATGATGCCGAGTGCGGCACGGCGCAACGCATACGGATCGCCCGAACCGCTCGGCAGTTCGCCAATGGCAAAGAACCCGGCCAGCAGATCCAACCGGTCTGCAAGAGCAACGGCCACTGAAACCGGCGCTTTTGGCGTGTCGTCGGACTGACCGCGCGGCAGATAATGCTCGGCCACAGCGCGGGAGACGGCCTCGTCCTCGCCATCATGCGCCGCGTAATAGCCGCCCATGACGCCCTGAAGTTCCGGGAACTCGCCGACCATTCCGGTCGTCAGATCTGCCTTGGCGAGAAGACCCGCGCGTACGGCTTGATGAATTTGTAAGCTATTGAGGCCCATGGCTTCCGCCACGCAACCCGACAACATCTCTATCCGCTCGGCGCGTTCGGCCTGCGTGCCCAGCTTGGCATGGAACGTCACCGCTGCCAGCGCCGGAACACGGTCGGCCAGTTTTGTCTTTCGGTCCAGATCCCAGAAATGCCGCGCATCGGCAAAACGGGCGCGGAGCACGCGTTCATTCCCCGCCGTGGTCAGCTTGCCACCGTCCTTGAACGGCAGATTGCCAATGAAGGCGAAATACGGCGCGGCTTTGCCATCCGGATTGCGCAGCGCGAAATAGCGCTGGTTGATCCGCATGGAGACCTGCATCACTTCGGCCGGCAGATCCATGAAGGCAGCGTCGATTTGGCCTAGCAGCGGGACCGGATATTCGACCAGCCCGCAGACTTCATCGACCAGCCCGTCATCCTGCACGACGGTAATGCCATGCTGCTCCGCCAGACGCGCCACGCCGGTGCGGACCATGTCGCGGCGGCTGTCCATGTCCACGATGACCGAGCGCGTTTCAAGCTCGTCCTGCCACTGCGAGGCGGACAGGACTTCGAACGCGCCGGGTGCAAGGAAGCGATGACCTTCGGAGAGGTTGGACGCTTTTAGCCCATGCGCGTCATCCCCGTCACGGGCGATGGCGAACGGCACGACATGCCCGTCAAGCAGACACGCGATCCGGCGCAGCGGACGAACCCATGTAAAGTTCGAACCCGCCCCCCAGCGCATGGATTTGGGCCATGGGAACTTCCACAGCAGATCCGGCACGGCTTCGGACACGCGGCTTTCCGCACTCACCGGATCGAGCGACTTGTTCAGAACCCAAAAGCCGTTTTCCAGCGTCAGATCCGCCGGTGTGACGCCATGCTTGCGCGTGAAGCCTTCCAGAGCCTTTTCCGGCGCACCCTCGCGCGGGCCGCGTTCGGACACGCTGCGGGCCGGGATTTCAGCATCGATGTTTAGAACCGCCGCAATGCGTCGGGCCCCGAAAAACGTCCGCAGATCGCGCGGATTCAGACCATCAAGCGCCTTGGTCAGCAGCGATCCCAGATCGTC
Organism: Gluconobacter sp. Dm-74; assembly: GCF_018256135.1. Classification (NCBI taxonomy): domain Bacteria; kingdom Pseudomonadati; phylum Pseudomonadota; class Alphaproteobacteria; order Acetobacterales; family Acetobacteraceae; genus Gluconobacter; species Gluconobacter sp. Dm-74. Next base: position 308,604 of record NZ_JAERLX010000001.1, read on the forward strand.
CGCCGCACGGGCCTGCATGCCGGAGGGGATTTCCTCGCTGAACAGTTCGAGAAAGAGTTCAGCCATGGGACGTCTCCTCACCGGCGAGCCAGGCGTCGCAGGCGGCTTTGGCAAGCGCACGGACGCGCCCGATATAGGAGGCGCGCTCGGACACGGAAATCACGCCGCGTGCATCCAGAAGATTGAACAGATGCGAGGCCTTGAGGCACTGGTCATAGGCGGGCTGAGCCACGCCAGCCTCGGACAGACGCATGGACTCGCGCTCGGCATCGTTGAAATGCGTCAGCAGCATCTGCGTGTCGGCAAGCTCGAAATTATGACGCGAATAATCCTGTTCGGCGCGCAGGAACACATCGCCATAAGTCAGGCCACGGCCATTGAAATCGAGGTCGTAAACGTTCTCGACGCCTTGCACATACATCGCCAGACGCTCAAGTCCGTAAGTCAGCTCCGTGGACGGCATGACGGTCGGAATACCGCCAACCTGCTGGAAATAGGTGAACTGCGAGACTTCCATCCCGTCACACCAGACTTCCCAGCCCAATCCCCAAGCGCCGATGGTCGGGTTTTCCCAGTCATCCTCGACGAATCGGATATCGTGCAGTTCGGGGTCGATCCCGATGGCGCGATAGCTGTCGAGCAGAAGCTGCTGGCTGTCTTCCGGCGTGGGCTTGAGCAGCACCTGATACTGGTAATAGTGCTGAAGACGGTTCGGGTTCTCGCCATAACGGCCATCCGACGGACGGCGGCAGGGCTGCACATAGGCCGCAGCCCACGGCTTGGGACCGAGCGCACGGAGCGTGGTGTGAGGGGAGAGCGTGCCCGCTCCGAGTTCGGTATCGTAGGGCTGCAAAATGGCGCAGCCCTTCTCGGACCAGAATTGATGAAGGCGCAGGATCAGGTCCTGAAAACAGAGCGGCCGGGTCGCAGACAATTCGATAGGCTCCGGTTGGCAGAAATCGGGCGCCACCTTACAGGCACCGGCCCGGAACCGGAAGGGAGCCTCCTGCGGTTGATCTTGTAGACTGGCCGTGGCTGCATCATATGATGGAGGCTCAGCAATTTCTTCATCTGGAAGGATGATGACGATGAACAACGAAGAACGCGATCTGATCGCCCGTTTCGTCGCCCGTGTCGGGGGAGGGCCGCAGGTCACGGGACCCGGCCAGCCACCGGCCGCCCCTCTGCCGCCCGTCGACCCCGAAGCGGACCGCTTCATCGCCGAGAACTTCCAGCAGTACCCGGAAGCCCGCTATCGCGTCACCCAGATGGCCGTGGTGCAGGAAGCCGCTCTGGCGCAGGCGCAGAACCGTATTCGCCAGCTCGAATTCCAGCTCCAGCAGACCCAGCAGCAACTCGCACAGGCGCAGCAGTCCGGCGGCGGCAAGCCGGGTGGGCTCTTTGGTGGTTTCTTCGGCGGTGGCAACCGTCCGCAGCAGTCCGCTCCCCCGCCGGGCTGGGGCGCACAGGCTGCTCCTCCGCCGAACTTCATGCCGCAGCAGCAATATGGTTATCCGCCGGGTTATCAGCCGGGCATGTTCCAGCGTGGCGGCTCTGGCTTCCTCGGCTCGGCCCTGACCACGGCTGCGGGCGTCGCCGGTGGCATGATGGCTGCCAACGCGCTTGAAGGCCTGTTCTCCGACCATCACAGCGGCGGCGGTGACGCAGCCGGTGGCTGGGGTACGGGCGGCGACACCATTATCAACAATTATGGTAGTGACGCTTCGAGCGCAGATCCCTTCGGCGGTTCGGGCACTGATGCCGGCAACTTCTCCAACTCCGATTTCGGCGGTGGCGATTCCGGTGGCGGAGACTTCGGCGGCGGTGATGGCGGCGGATTCGACGACATGTTCTGATCTGGCCCTGTCAGACAGTGCGTTTTCAAAAAACCCGTCCGGACCATTATGTCCGGGCGGGTTTTTTGATGTTTGCCAACCTGTCGCCCTATGCTGCGTTCGTTCTCATGACCTGACCTCTTTCCCGACCGGGAGGCCCCATCCGATGTCCCATTCCGCCCCGAATGCCGATTTCCGCGATCTTTCCGCTTTCGATGCGCTTGAAGATGGCAGGATCACTCCGTTTTCGCTGGACGGAGCGCCGGTGGTGCTTATTCGCGACGGCGAGAAAATCCACGCCTTCGCTGGGAAATGCCCTCACAAGGAAGCGCCGCTGGAACAGGGGGCGTTCTGCCGGACCGAAAAAGGCAGCGTGCTGGTCTGCCCCTGGCACAAGGCGGTTTTTGACGCGACGGATGGAAGCCTCGTCGAACCGCTGGCTCTCGATCCCCTGCCACGGTACCCGGCCCAGATTGTCGATGGGCGCGTTCTGGTCGGGCTGAAACCGGTGCAGCGTGTCGCGCCCGCGAAACGACAGGAAGGCGACAGCGTCCTGCTTCTGGGTGCCGGGGCCGCAGCCGTCAGCGCGGCGGTAACGCTCCGGGCGGAAGGCTTTGCGGGCACCATTACGATGGTGAGCGAGGAAAAGGATCTTCCCTATGACCGTACGGCCCTGAGCAAGACCGTCCTCGTCAGCGAATCCGAAAAAGCCCATGCGCCCCCGGTTCGGGAAGAAGAATTTTATACCGAGCGCGACATCACGCGCATCCGCGGCCATGTGGCACAGTTCGACCCGCAGACCCGCACCGCTACTTTGCAGGACGGGACAAAACTGACAGCCGATCATGTCCTGATCGCCACCGGAGCCGTCACCAGAAAGCCGGATATTCCGGGCGTGGACATGAAGGGCGTCTATACGCTGCATCGCGAAGCGGATGCCGAGCGGATTGCCGCCATTCTCGACCCCGATCTGGCGGTCACGATCGTCGGCGCGGGGTTTATCGGTCTGGAAGCCGCGTCTTCCCTGCGTCAGCGCGGGGTCGGGGTAACGATTGTTTCCGATAACGAAATCCCGATGGAAAAACAGTTCGGGCGTGAAATCGGCATTCGTCTGCGACAGCTTCATGAAGAAAACGGTGTGGCGTTCGTCTCGGATGCGCGGGTCACGAAAATCTATGCCGATGAGAGCGACGGTGAGAAGGCGTCGGGCGTGGAACTGGATGACGGAACCCGACTACCCGCCGCTTTCGTGCTTCTCGGCGTCGGCGTCATCCCGGCCACGGATTATGTTCTGGGGCTGGAGCGGGACAAAAGCGGTGCGATTGTTGTGAACGGCCAGATGCGCGTAACGCGGGGTGATGATGTTGGGGCCTATCCTGGCGTCTATGCAGCCGGGGACGCTTCCGCCGTCTTTCATGATGGTGCGCCACGGCGAATCGAGCACTGGCGCCATGCGGAGGTGCAGGGGCGGATCGCGGCTCTTGCGATGATGGGGCACGATACCCCGAACGTTCCGATGCCGTGGTTCTGGACGCAGCAGTTTGGCAAGAAAATCGAGCTTCTGGGCTGGGGCGAGAGCTTCGACAATGTGGCGCTGGAAGGCGATATCCGTGGTTTCAGGTTCCTCGCGACCTATCTAAAGGATGGCAAACCCATCGCGCTGGCCGGAGCCGGGCATGCCGCAGACATGGCGCGGGCTGCAGTCGATTTTGATGGTTTCATTAAGGAAAAGGCCTGAACCCGCCCCTGAGGTCGCAGAAAACTTGACATCAGAGTGCCGTCCCGGCTTCCTGCGCCCACTTATCCGCACAGGACGTTGAAGAGGCCCGCCATGCATCCATACCGCACCCATGACTGTAGCGCCCTGCGTGAAGAGAACGCCGGGCAGACCGTCCGCCTTTCCGGCTGGGTGCACAGCAAGCGCGACCACGGCGGCCTGCTGTTCATCGATCTGCGCGACCATTATGGCGTCACGCAGATCGTCATCCCCTCGGGCACGGACCTGCTGGAAAAGGTCGAGCGCCTGCGTGTCGAGAGCGTCATCACCGTGACCGGCAAGGTCGTGGTGCGTCATGGATCGCAGCGCAATCCAAACCTGCCGACGGGTGATGTGGAAGTTCTGGCCGAGGCTCTGGACGTGCGCTCCAGCGCTGAAGTCCTGCCGTTCCAGGTTGCAGGCAACGAGAACTATCCCGAAGAACTGCGCCTGAAATATCGCTATATCGACCTGCGCCGCGACAAGATGCATCAGAACATCCTGCTTCGCAGCAAGGTCATCACGAGCCTGCGCCAGCGCATGATCGCGCAGGGCTTCACGGAGTTCCAGACGCCGATCCTGACGGCCTCGTCTCCCGAAGGCGCGAGGGACTTCCTCGTCCCCGCCCGTCTGCATCCGGGCAAGTTCTACGCCCTGCCGCAGGCTCCGCAGCAGTTCAAGCAGCTCGCGATGGTTGCCGGTTTCGACCGCTACTTCCAGATCGCACCCTGCTTCCGTGACGAAGCCTCGCGCGCTGATCGTAGCCCGGGCGAGTTCTATCAGCTCGACTTCGAGATGTCGTTCGTCACGCAGGAAGACGTCTTCACGGTGCTCGAGCCCGTCCTCGCGGGCGTGTTCAACGAGTTCACGCCTGAAGGCTGGAAAATCACGGACGGCGCATTCCCGCGCATTCCGTATGCCGACGCCATGCGCGACTACGGTTCCGACAAGCCGGACCTGCGGAACCCGCTGATCATCAGGGACGTCACGGAAGCCTTCCAGGAGTCCGGTTTCGGCCTGTTCGCCAAGATCGCGGCCTCGGGTGGCCAGATCCGCGCCATTCCGGCGCCGGGTGCGGGCGACCGTCCGCGCGGCTTCTTCGACAAGCTCAACACATGGGCGCGTGAAAGCGGTGCCGGTGGTCTGGGCTACATCATTTTTGAAGCCGAAGGCGGCAAGGGCCCGATTGCCAAGAACCTCGAAGCCGAACGCGTCGAGAGCATCCGCGAAGCCTGTGGCCTCAAGGCCGGGGACGCCGTGTTCTTCGCCGCAGGCAAGGGGGACGAGGTTGCCAAGTTCTCCGGCGTTGTCCGCACCAAGGTTGCCACAGAACTGGACCTGATCGAGAAGAACGCGTTCCGCTTCTGCTGGGTCGTGGACTTCCCGATGTTCGAGCTGAACGAGGAAACCGGGAAGGTCGACTTCTCGCACAACCCGTTCTCCATGCCGCAGGGTGGGCTTGAGGCGCTGAACACGCAGGATCCGCTGACGATCAATGCCTATCAGTACGATATCGTCTGCAACGGCGTGGAACTCTCCTCGGGCGCGATCCGGAACCATCTGCCGGAAGTCATGCTGCGTGCTTTCGAAATCGCAGGCTACGGCCCCGAAGTCGTGGAAGAGCGCTTCGGCGGCATGCTAAACGCCTTCCGTTACGGTGCTCCGCCGCATGGTGGTGCCGCACCGGGTGTGGACCGTATCGTGATGCTGCTGGCCGATGAGCCGAACATCCGTGAAGTCATTCTCTTCCCGCTCAACCAGAGCGGCGAAGACCTGATGATGGAAGCCCCGGCTCCGGTCGAGCCCGCCCGTCTGAAGGAACTTCATCTGGCGCTCGACCTGCCGAAGCCCAAGCCGACCGCCAGCAAGTAACTCTCAAGAGAGTTTTTCCGCTGTTGCCTGAACGGCATCTCCTTCACGGGAGATGCCGTTTTTTTATGCCATGTGTGTTCTCACACTCACCAGTGCACTCGGATGCCTCCTGTGACGGCTGCACTGCCGCCTGCGGCACCTTGAATGGTATCGCGGTGTCCTCCGAAGAAACTCGCCGTCAGGTCCACGCCTGGAATGGCTTTCAACGGGTAGGCGAAAGTCGTCGTCACGCCTTTTTCTTCCATCAGCGGTGACTGTGTCGCGCGTTCGACATTCAGGGGGCCGATTTTTGAGAGGTTGGCCAAATCCAGCTTCATCCATTCGGCTCGGATAGAGGGGCTCGTTTCTGTCTGTTTAAAGGTTAATCTGCCTGAAGCGGTTCGGTATTTCATGCCGTCCAGTAGGGCAGGACCCCGGAGGGAGTCTGGACGAGGTATCTGTGCGCGGGCGGTATGATGTGCGGGCATGAAATAGGCGGGCGTCTGTGCGCGAAGCGGGGAGGCCCAGATACTGCCGAAAATATAGGCCGCAAGCCGCCAGTCTATGCACATGATGAAAACCCCCAACGAAAAACGATATGAAGGTCTGCGGTACTGGCGTGCGAAGCGGATGCGCAAGATGTGAGCGCGCAGCAGGGGTTGTATCAAAAAAGATACAGTCAATATAAAATATTCAAAATCAAAGACTGAAAATAAATTTCATCCTGATTTTGTGTTTTTAAGGACACAGATCAACTTCTGTATCTTTCCGTTACAGAGGCGGAAAGGGCATCCCTTCTGCAACACAAAATCATCATCTGCCCGGATTCCGCCATAGATGTGCCGCAGCCGCGCCAAGACGGTCTCGCCATCATCTTTCCGTGACAAGGCGTCATGAGAAGGAGAGCATTGATGCTGAAACATCTGTCAGGGATCTTGGCTGTTTCCGCCCTGTTTGCAGGTACGATGGCGATTGCGCCGATGTCGGGAACAGCCCATGCCCAGTTCGTGCCCTATAGCGGCCCATACCGCCAGCCGCCTCCGCCTCCGCATACGCTGCCGGAAACAATTCCGCCCCATCGCGGAGACCTGCACTGGGTGCCGGGCTACTGGCGCTGGAGCGGCAACGGGTATCAGTGGCAGCCGGGCCATCTGAGCAGAAAACCCAGTCTACGACACGCATGAGGTGGCGCAAGGGGGACAGGCGGCCTGTTCCCCTTGCGCCTTCAGACCGTGACGAGAACCGGAACGTGATCGGACGCCTTTTCCTTCGTCCGTTCGTCTCGGTCGATCACGAAAGCTGTCAGACGCTCGGTCAAGCGGGGCGACAGAAGCGCATGGTCGATCCGCAGCCCTGAGTTCCGCTGGAAGGCCGCCGCCTGATAATCCCAGAACGTGTAATGTCGGCCCGCAGGCCGCAGGGCGCGCAGGGCATCCGTCAGCCCCGTCCATTCCAGCCTGCGGAATGCCGCACGGGTTTCGGGACGGACCAGCGCATCGTCAGGTGAAAGCGCGCCGGGCGCCAGATCCTCGTCCGTCGGGCAGACATTGAAATCGCCGATGAACGCAAACGGTTTTTCCGCATCGAGCAGAACACGCGCGCGTTCCGCTAAAGCGTCAAAAAACGCCAGCTTGGTCGCGTAACCGTCTTCGCCGCCGGAATTGCCGTTGGGCAGATACAGATTGCCAATCGTGATTCCATCAAGCTCCGCCTCGATATAACGGGCAGACGGATGATCGAAGCCCGGAAGCGCATGATGCGTCACTGTGAAAGGTCGGCGTCCAATCAGGGCCACGCCATTATAGGCTTTCTGCCCCGAGGTCGCGACATGCAGTCCGGCTTCTGCGAACGCGGCCGGGAACTGGCTGTCCTCGCATTTGATCTCCTGAAGGCACAGCAGATCGCAGTCCGGATGGCGCTCCAGCCAGTTCTGAACATGATGGGCGCGGGCGCGGATGGAATTGATGTTCCAGCTTGCGAAGGTAAACGGCGTGTTGCTCATGAACTCAGGCTAGCGAAAAGCTGGTGCCGCAGCCACAGGACGAGGCCGCATTGGGGTTCGTGACCGTGAAATGCGCGCCCATCAGCTTGTCCACGAATTCCAGTTCCGCGTTTTCCAGCAGGTCGAGGCTGGTCGTATCCACAAACACGCGTGCGCCGTCCCGTTCGATGACGACATCATCCGCGGCCTGATCGCGTTCCAGCTTGAACTGATACTGAAACCCGTTGCAGCCTCCGGCCAGCACCGCAACGCGCAGCGCGAGCCCCTCAGGTTCGGGTTGCGCTGCAATGATCTCCCTGATGCGGGCGGCCGCACTGGCGGAAACACTGAAAGGCACGGTGTCGGACATGGGTTCTGGTTCCCGGACTTTTCTGAAAAGACAACTGCGGTCCTGATTATATGGCCAGAGCGCCCCCCAGAGCAAAGGGGAAGGGCAGAGGGACCACGCTTGCACCGGCACGATGCTGGCGTAGAATGCCCCCGTAAGCCGCCCGAAACGGCGCTCTCCCGGCCCGACGGCTCACGCAGGACATGTCTTGATGGTAGCGATCTACGCGGTACAGGATTCCGGCTCCCCTACGGATTTCAGAGGCCGACTCTACCCTGAAGTGGAAAGCCCGGTCCGCTCGCCCTGGCAGCGGGACCGTGACCGTGTGCTGCATTCCGCAGGCTTTCGGACCCTGCAATACAAGACGCAGGTCTTCATCAATCACGAAGGCGATTTTTTCCGCACGCGCCTGACACACTCGCTCGAAGTCGCGCAGATCGCCCGTTCCATCGCCCGTAATCTGGACCTTAACGAAGATCTGACCGAAACCGTGGCGCTTGCCCATGATCTCGGTCACACGCCGTTCGGCCATGCCGGGGAAGACGCCCTCGCGCTCGCGATGAAGGACTGGGGCGGCTTCGACCACAACACCCAGTCCCTGCGGCTCGTAACCGCGCTCGAAGCCCGCTACCACGCCTTTGATGGCCTGAACCTGACATGGGAAGCGCTGGAGGGACTGGCCAAGCATAATGGCCCCGTCAAACGTCCGACGCCCTATTTCGCGGAATACGACGCGAAACATCATCTGGATCTGCAAAGCTATGCGTCCGCAGAAGCGCAGGTAGCCGCCATGTCGGACGACATCGCCTATCACGGCCACGACCTTGATGACGGTCTGCGGGCGGGGCTGCTGTCCTTCGAGGACATCGAAGACCTGCCGTTGGTCGGAGACGCCCTGCGCCGGTCACGCGAGATGGAACGCCTGATCGGGCGTGAGGCGTCCGATCAGGCGCAGCGCGTGCGTCACGAAACCATCCGCGTCGTCATCAACCAGCTCGCCACGGACCTGACGGAACAGACGCGCCGCAACCTCGAAGCGCTCAATCCGCAGTCCGCTGACGACATCCGCCATGCCGGATATCCTGTCGTAGCGTTCAGCCCGGACATGCGAGAAGCCAACAAGGCCATCCGCAAGTTCCTCTATGCCCGCATGTACCGCCACTGGCGCGTCAACCGCATGGCGCGGAAAGCCAAGATTGCTGTACGCGAAATTTTTGAGATCCTGTCCGAAGATCCCGGCCTTCTGCCCGATCCGCTACGGGGGCGGGCGAAAGCCGCCGATGACGTGCAGCGCAGGCGTCTGGTGGCCGATTATATTGCCGGAATGACCGATCGTTTCGCGATGGAAGAACATCGACGGTTGACGGACCTCTCCGTGCTGGGCTGATAGAGCCTCTGATTTGAAGACGCGTTACAGGAATCGAGCTGAAATGGCCGCTGACACCACGACCCTTACGACTGACTGTCTCTTTGCCCGCACCCGGGTTCAGGTGTGCGAGGCTCTGCGATCGGTCGTCCCCGGCCTGCCGGAAGAGGTGGTGCAGCGCGTCGACCTGACCCCCACGCGTGACCCGTCTCACGGCGATATGGCGACGAATGCCGCGATGCTGGCCGCCAAGCCCGCGCGCCGTAAACCCGCCGATATTGCCGCCGAACTGGTCGCGAAACTCTCCGAGCTGCCGGGGATCGCGAAGGCCGAAGCCGCCGGTCCGGGCTTCGTGAACCTGACGCTCAAGCCCGAAGTCCTGCAGGGCGTGGCTGTTTTCGTTCTCAAGGCGGGCGACCGCTATGGCCGCTCGACGATGGGGCAGGGGACGCGCGTGAACGTGGAATACGTCTCCGCCAACCCGACCGGCCCGATGCATGTCGGTCACTGCCGTGGTGCGGTGGTGGGTGATGCGCTGGCCAACCTGCTCGAAGCCGCAGGCAGCCCGGTGACGCGCGAATACTATATCAACGATGCCGGAACTCAGGTCGTCGCCCTGACATGGGCCACATACTGGCGCTACCTTCAGGCCATCGGCACGGACATCCCGGCAGACGAATTCGGCGCCCTGACCCCGAACGGCCTGCAATATCAGGGCGAGTACCTGATCCCCGTCGCGCAAAGCATCGCTGAAAAGCACGGACGTTCGCTCGCCAATGCCGAAGGTGGCCCGGCAGATCCGTCCGTCTGGTTCGAGACCGTGCGTCGTGAAGCCCTGACACAGATGATGGCCGCCATCCGCGAAGATCTGGAAGCGCTCGGTATCTCGCACGAAGTCTTCGCCAGCGAGGCCGAGACGCTGGCCAGTGGTCGCGTCGATGCCGCGATCGCCACGCTCGACAGCAAGGGCCTGCTCTATGAGGGCGTGCTGGAGCCGCCGAAGGGCAAAATGCCGGAAGACTGGGAAGCCCGTCCGCAGACGCTCTTCCGCTCCACCGAGTTCGGCGACGATCAGGACCGCGCGCTTCGCAAATCCGACGGCACCAACACCTATTTTGCCAACGATATCGGCTATCACGCCCAGAAGGCCGAGAGCGCCGACGTTCTGATCGACGTCCTCGGTGCCGATCATGGTGGGTACGTCTCGCGGATGCGGGCCGCCATTTCCGCCCTGACGGACGGCAAGACCGGCTTTGAAGTCGTGATGTGCCAGATCGTCCGCGTCGTGAAAAACGGCGAACCGGTGAAGATGTCCAAGCGCGCCGGTACGTTCGTGACCCTGCGCGACCTGCTCGACGAAGTGGGCCGTGACGCCGTGCGCTTTACGATGCTGACCCGCAAGGCCGATGCGCAGATGGAGTTCGACCTGGATGCGGTCGTCGCCCAGACGCGCGACAATCCGGTGTTCTACGTCCAGTACGCCCATGCCCGTTGCCGCTCGGTTCTGCGTTCGGCCGAGACGATGTTTGGCGCGGATGCCGTGACGCCGGAAGCCCTGTGCGGTGCTGACCTGACCAACCTGTCTTCGGACGTCGAACTGGCCGTTCTGCGCCGTCTGGCCGCGTTCCCCCGCAGTGTGGAAGCCGCGGCTACGGCGCGTGAACCGCACCGGATCGCGACCTATTGCATTGATCTGGCGTCTGACTTCCACGCCCTGTGGAACCGGGGCCGCGAAGACACCACCCTGCGCTTCCTGCACGAGAACGATCGCGAAACCAGCCTCGCCAAGCTGGCGCTTGTTTCGGCCATTGCGGGAACGCTGCGCTGTGCCCTCACCATTCTCGGCGTCGTGCCGGTGGAGGAAATGCGATGACCCCGGAAAACGATCAGGGGCGCGGAAACGCCGACCCCGGCGATTATGGCCGCTCTCCGAAACAGCCTCCCGGTCCGGCCCCGGGCCCACGTCTGCAGCAGCGTTTTGATCGTGAGCGCCTGAGTAACGACTATGACGACGAACCCGCTCCGCGCCGTCGCCCGGCTACGCCTGTTAATGCTGCTGGGGCAGGGCGTCTGACGTCTTTGCTGGGTAATGATCCCGCAACACGCAAGCTGGTCGGCGGTGCGGTGGGTATCGGCGTTGTGCTGATGCTGGCGGTCGGCGGCTGGTCGCTTATGGGAACCCATCACGGCGGCATTCCCATTATCGGCCCGCCGCCCGGCCCCGTGAAGGACCGCCCCGCCGATCCGGGCGGAATGCAGATCATGAGCGGTGATGGCGGGGAAACCGACATGACTGGCAATGGCGAGGCGCATCTCGCGCCCGGCCCCGAACAGCCCGATACGAAGGCGCTGGCCCGTCAGTATGGCGTCCCCCCCGGAACGCCGGCGCAGGACCCTGCAAAGACGGATACAGCTCCGGGAAATGCTTCTGCCCCGACTGCCCCTGCGAACAGCCCGGACGCCACCGCATCTGCCGCACCCGAACAGCCTCAGTCCGCAGCACCGCCTGCGACGCCGCCGGAGAAGCCGCAGGTTCAGCCTGCTGCCCCGACGGATACTGCTGCCAATACCCCGGCTGAGGCTCCAAAAGAGGCACCGAAAAAAGAAGAAGCGCCCGTGCATCACGCGGCCCGCCCAGTTGAAAAGCCGCTTCCCGCTCCTGTGCCGGAACCCGAGAGTGTCGCGCCGCCAAAGGTCGCTGCTCCCGAAAAAACGGCCTCCAAGGCGGATGCACCGTCCGGTTCGCATGAAGTGCAGCTCGGCGCACTCGATAGTGAGGCTGCAGCCCGCAAGGAGTGGGACAGCCTGCGCCATCAGGCTCCGGCCCTGTTCGCCGGGCACACACCGCTGTTCGAGAAGACCACGCGTGGCGATCATACGTTCGTGCGTCTGCGGATCGGTGGATTTGCGGATCTGAAAGCTGCGCGGGCCTATTGCGTGAAGCTGCACGCGCAGTCCGTCGCCTGTACCCCAGCCCAGTTCTGAGCGCTGGCGTTTGAGCGAGACACTGCATCTGACGCTTGACGGGTTTGAGGGGCCGCTCGATCTGCTCCTCGACCTTGCCCGTAAACAGAAGGTGGATCTGGCGAAAATCTCCATCCTGCAACTGGTGGAGCAGTATCTGGCCGTCGTGGACAAGGCCCGTGCGGAAGCGCGGAGCCTGCGGCTGGAACTGGCGGCGGACTGGCTCGTCATGGCGGCATGGCTTGCCTGGCTGAAATCCAAACTGCTGCTCCCCGCCGAAAACGAAGATCCGGACGCCGAAGATGCGATTGAGCTTCTTCAGGAACGCCTGATCGAACTTGAACGGATGCGTGCCGCCGCCCAGTGGCTGGGCGCACAGCCCCGTCTGGGTCTGGACGTGTTCCGGCGCGGGCAGGGCGAGGACCATACCGAAATTGACCGCTCGGGCCTGCGTGTGGAGATGCCCGCGCTCATTACGGCCTATCTGTCCGCCCGGCGCAGAACAGGCCGCCGCACGGTCTATGCCCCGCGTGCCCGCCGCTACTGGAGCGTGCAGGACGCGCTGTCCCGTCTCAAACGCCTCCTCGGAACCGACAGCGTGGTCGGCTGGCACACCCTGACCTCCCTTTTGCCCGACCCGAACGAACTGGATGGAGAGGAGGGACCTTATGGACGCAACGCAGCTTTGGCCGGGACGCTGCTGGCCGGATTGGAAATGGCGAAGGGCGGGGCGCTGGAACTGCGTCAGCCCGAGGCTTTCGGTCTCATCGAATGGCGTCCCGCATCATGACCGACTCCGAAATGCTCGATCGGGCCTGCCACTTGGTGGAGGCACTGGTTTTCGCCAGTCCTGAACCCGTCAAACCGTCTGCAATCGCAGAACTTCTGAAAACCCAGTCTATCGCCATTTCGACGGATGAGGCTGTGGAGGCCGTCCGTGCACTCTATGCCGATCATGCCATCGAAATGGTGCTGGTTGCGGGTGGCTGGCAGTTTCGCACCCGTCCCGAATACGCTTCGGCTTTGACAAAAGTCGTGGAAAAGCCGCGTCGCCTGAGCCGGGGGGCGATGGAAACCCTGGCAATCGTGGCCTATCACCAGCCTTGCACCCGCGCTGAAATCGAGGCCATTCGGGGTGTTTCGCTCGGACAGGCCGTGCTCGACGCCCTGCTGGAAGACAGCCTGATTGCGCCCAAAGGCCGCAAGGAGGTGCCCGGTCGCCCTGTTCTGTGGGGCACCACGGCTCATTTTCTGGAAAGTTTTGCCCTTCCCGATCTTGCCGCCTTGCCGCGGAGGGAAGATTTCCTGCTGGATCGGGCCTCCACGGAGGCGGAAGACGATGCCCCGGACGGTTCTGCCGTAGGCGGAACGGAGCAGACAGGCTAGGAATGTCGCATGTTTGACTTCAGTTTCTCGGAAATTGCGCTGTTCGTGATGGTGGCGATGGTGTTCATCCGCCCGAAGGACCTGCCGGTTGCCATTCGCACCCTGTCCAACGGGCTGAAGGCGATGCGGCGCATGGCCTCGGAGTTCCAGTCCCATGTGGACGAAATGGTCCGTGAGGCCGATCTGTCCGAGGCGCGGGACCAGTTTCGGGATCTGAAGAGTTTCAATCTGCGTGACCGCGTCACGAAAGCCATCGACGGCGATAATTCTATCCGCCGCAGTCTGGAACTGGATGCGCCGACGAAAGCCTCCGCCGCCGCGCTGCCAAAGGTTCCGCCCGCCCCGCCGCTTCCGCCGCCGCCCTCCCTGACCGATCTGGAAACGGTGCCCTACAATGCCCGTCCACAGTTCGAGTCAGCCGTGGACCTGCCCGCGCAGGAGGAACCGGACGTCAACGAAGATGTCGTTGGCGCTCCGTCCATTCTTCCGCCCAGCACGGCACGGCGGCTCCAGCATGAGCGCTCCCGCTGGCGCGCGCCTGATATTCTGCCGCCTGTCCGGGCCATCCATGCCGGTCGGCGCATCCCCATCGCGAGCGGAAAGGACGGCGAATGACCGACACCGACAGCATCAACGACACGCCGATGCCGCTCCTCGAACATCTCGTGGAACTGCGCAAACGGCTGATCTGGTCGATCGTGACCTTCGTGATCGCCTTTGCCATCTGCTACCATTTTTCGGGCGAGATTTACCGCTTTCTGGCGGCCCCGCTCGGCAACATCATGCGCAAAAACGGCGAACAGCCGCACCTGATTTACACCGCGCTGTATGAGGCCTTCTTTACCTATATCCGCGTGGCCGTGTTCGGCGCGACCTGCCTGTCCTTTCCGATGATCGCCATTCAGGCATGGATCTTCATCGCGCCCGGTCTGTATCGTAGCGAGAAACGCGCCTTTGCGCCCTTCCTGATCGCCACGCCCATCATGTTCCTGATTGGCGCTGCACTGGCCTATTACGTCGTGTTTCCTTACGCGTGGCAGTTCTTCCTGTCCTTCCAGACGCCACAGAACACTGATGGAGGCATGCAGATCGAACTTCAGGCCAAGGTCTCGGAATATCTGACGCTGGTGACGAAAATGATCCTGGCGTTCGGGGTCTGCTTCGAGTTGCCCGTCATCCTGACGCTGCTGGTCCGTGTGGGCCTGCTGAGCGTGGCGCAACTCAAGCGTTTCCGCCGTTATGCCGTCGTTGCGTCCTTTGCGGTGGCGGCCGTCATTGCGCCGCCGGATGCGATTACGATGCTGAGCCTCGCCATTCCTCTCGTCGCACTGTACGAGGTATCCATTCTGACGGCCCGGTTCGTGGAACCGAAACCGATGGCCGCCGACGAAGACTGATGACACCTGCCGGAGCCTTGAACCATGCATGACCTGAAAGCCCTGCGCGCCGACCCGGCCGCTTTTGACGCTGCTCTCGCACGTCGGGGCCTGTCACCCGTGGGACAGCAACTCGTCAGCGAAGACGAAGAGCGCCGGGCTGCTCTGGTCGCGCTTCAGGAAGCGCAGGCTGCCCGCAAGACGATCGCCAAGGAAATTGGCCTGCTCAAGCGGCAGAAGCTCGACACTGCTGAGATTGAAGCAAAGGCCGTAGCCCTGCGGGATCAGATCGCCGGGCTTGAAGAGCGTGCCAACACGATCCAGACCCGGATCGACGATGTGCTGAAAGCCCTGCCAAACCGTCTTGACGCCTCCGTCCCGGACGGCAGGAGCGAAGATGACAACGTCGTCGTCCATGTCCGAGGCGAAAAGCGCGAGCTGGCTTTCGAGCCGAAACAGCATTTCGAACTCGGCGAAGCGCTGGGCCAGATGGACTTCCCGACCGCGGCCAAACTGTCGGGCACGCGTTTTGTGGTTCTGCGCGGTGCGCTGGCGCGTCTGGAACGCGCCCTTGGCCAGTTCATGCTCGACACCCATACGACCGAGTTCGGCTACAGCGAAACCAGCGTGCCGCTTCTGGTCAATGACGACGCGATGTACGGCACGGACAAGCTGCCCAAATTCGCCGAGGACTCGTTCCGTACCGAAGACGGCCGCTGGCTGATCCCGACCGCCGAAGTCCCGCTCACAGCGTCCGTCATGGGTGATATTCTGCCCGCTGATGCCCTGCCGATCCGCATGACCGCACTCTCGCAATGCTTTCGCTCCGAAGCCGGTTCCGCCGGGCGCGACGTGCGCGGGATGCTGCGCCAGCACCAGTTCACCAAATGCGAACTGGTCTCCGTCGTGCGTCCCGAAGACAGCGACGCCGAGCACGAACGCATGACGCAGGCCGCCGAGACGGTTCTGGAGCGTCTGGGCATCACCTTTCGCCGGATGCTGCTCTGCGCGGGCGATACGGGGTTTGGTGCTGCCAAGACGTTCGATCTGGAAGCCTGGCTACCGGGTCAGAAGGCATGGCGTGAAATTTCCTCGTGCTCCAACACGCGCGATTTTCAGGCACGCCGCATGAATGCGCGCTATCGTGCAGAAAACGGACCGGCCTTCGTCAACACGCTTAACGGCTCCGGTCTTGCTGTCGGCCGGACGATGATCGCGGTCATGGAGACTTATCAGAACGAAGACGGCAGCATCGATATCCCCGAGGTTCTGCGTCCTTACATGGGCGGGCTGAACCGCATCGGCTGAGGACACTGACGCATGATGATCACGCTCCGCTGCTTTGCCCTGAACCTGCTGGTGGCAGGCTCAATCCTGTCCACTGCACCGGTTTATGCGGCCAGCCAGATGGCGAGTCAGGCGGCCACCATGCACACGCTGCAGGGTCAGGCTCTGTATCGTGAGCGCATGGCCCTGCCACCGGGCGCTGTTCTGAGCGTCTGGATCGAGGATACGGGAGCCACGCATGGCGCGCCCCTCGTCATGGCCGAGCAGCGCGCGGAGATCCATCATGGCGTGCCCATTCCCTATACGCTGACCTACCCCGCGCTGCCGCCAGGGGGGCATTATGTGCTGAACGCGGAAATTACGGTTGAGGGGCAGCGACTGTTCGCCACGCCCGACGGAGGCACGCCGCTCGATCACCCGCAGCTTCTGCTGCGGCGTGTCGCGGAAACGACCGTTCGCGCACCGTACGGAACATGGCGAATCCAGAGTGTCGGCAATCTGAATATCCCCAATACCCCCGAAGCGCCGGGTCTGACCCTTCAACAGGATGGCACGGTGTACGGGACGGATGGCTGCAACCGTCTGATGGGCCATTTCCGGCTTAAAGCGCAGACGCTTCAGTTCCAGCCAATGGCCACGACACGAAAAGCCTGCCTGCCGCCGCTGATGGCGCAGGAACAGAAGATCGGCGCCTTCTTTCCGACCGTAACGTCATGGTCCCGGGACGGTGAAAACCATCTTGTCCTGCACGGAAATGCGACGTCTGGCACGATGGTGCTGGTACCGCAGGATGCCCAGTAGAAATTCGCTAAAAGACGGATTTTCAGGAAACTTTTCGTCCTCCGTGTTTTTTGAAAGGGCAGGGGGGTATCCTCCCTCTTTCCTTGAAAAGCGAAATAGGACTAATCTGATCCGGCTACCGCTATCTTCCAAATGGATCGAGCAGACAGAGCTTTTCGCTGATGACGCGAAAACTCTGACAGGCGGAAAATTTCTGTCGCAGAACGGGCGCAGGATGGATCGCGCCGCTGTCATCAGTCTGGAGGTTTAGACATGAAAACGGCACTTCAGCTCGGTCTCGGGCAGAAATGGACGTCTTATTCCGCATCTGACCGGACAGTGCGCGAAGTGCGCGAAATTGTGACGCTTGCCGCGGGGCGCGTCTGCTTCAGAACAGAAGGAAAGTCGCTTGTTCCGACGCAGACTTCCGAAGCGGCATACAAGGCATGGATTAGAGAAACGGAGGCCGTATTGACCAAAGATGCCATTCCACAAGCACAGCTTTCCCCCGGGCTAGAGCTTGGGCGTCGTATTCGGCTTTTGCGGGAAATGGCCGGGCTGAGCCAGAATCAGCTGGCCGAAAAAGTCGGGATTTCGCGCTCGGCCGTGGCTTTCTGGGAAACAGGCCGCTCAGGCCATGTGGGAAAGCATCTGGGCGGTCTGGCCGAAGTTCTGGGCGTGGAGCCCGAAGTTCTGCTGACGGGTATGGCCTACAAGGCGATTCAGGCAACCCTGACGCCAGATGAAGACACGATGCTTGCCCTCTACCGGCAGCTTGATCCGCTCATCAAGCTACAGGCCCAGAAATGGATCGAGCGGCGCGTGCGTCATAGCGAAGGCCAGAGCGCAAAAACTCCCCGCCCGCCCAAGTCGGCCTGAGCGAAAACGGCCTGACTTTCGCCAGGCCAGTGCCCTCTTAAGAGGGCCGTCTGCGCGTACTGCCGGGACGCTTGCCGCCTTTCGCAGGGAACGTCCGGCCTCCCGAGTGGGACCCCGGCTTTTTCGAACCCGAAAAAGAGCTTCTGTCTCCAGACTTCCCGCCGCCGCGCCCCGGACGCCCTCCGATACGCTGCTGCTTCTGGCTCTCGCGCATCCGGCTCTGGGTCCGCAGAACCTGTTCGATCCAGTCATTGAGAATGGACGTGTTGATTTCCGCGTCCTGACGGGCGGGATAAGCGTCCGGGAAGCGCAAAGCGAGCCAGCGCCACGCCACCAGCCGTTTGTGCCGCTTCTCGGCCCGCTCCAGTTCCTCACGTCCCGCCTGTTCTGGATGCGGCAGCCGCCCCGTACCCGGCGGTGGAACCGGGCGTCCGGCCGCATGGTCCGCAGCCCACTGGACAAGGCGCTGGATACCGTTGTCCCGCTCATCGATCGGGCACATGGCGTAGGTCCAGCGGGTCGAGAGATCGAGGTTTTCCACGCCCTCCAGAGCGGCCGCAATTTCGAGAGCCTGCTCCATGTCGGCGAGACGATAGTTCGGGTCATCCGCACGCAGAACGGCATGTTTGATGCGTGTCAGAACGCCATAAAGACTGTCGCTGGCAATTTCTTCGGCAACGGCCCGGACGATATCCGAATCCGGCTGAACCAGCGGGCGGAGTTCCGTCACGACTTCAGGCGGCGCACTCAGCATCTTCTTGACGAAGGTCGGGCTGCCCGCTCCGGCCAATACGCAGACCAGCCCGTTTTCATGCTTGCCGTAGCGTCCGGCGCGACCGCCGATCTGTTTGACTTCCTGCGAGACCAGATCGCGCGTCTGGCGTCCGTCGAACTTACGCAGCGCACTGAACACCACGCGCCGGATGGAGAGGTTCAGCCCCATACCGATGGCATCCGTCGCAATGAGGATATCGGCTTCGCCATTATTGAACCGGGCCGCTTCCGCACGACGGACTTCCGGGCTCAGAGCGCCGTAAACCACAGCCACGCGACGCCCGCGCGCCATGAGCTCGGCGCGCAGATCCAGCACTTCGCGGCGCGAAAAGGCGATGACAGCGTCGCTGGGCTTGAGTTCATCGAGATGCAGCGTCTCACCCGCTTTGAGCGGGCTTTTGCGTTCGAGATGGATCTCGTCCACAGGATCGTCGCAAAGCTCGGCGATGCGCTTGACCAGAGGGATGCAGTCCGGCGCGCCGAGGATGAAGACATGCCGCGCCGGGACGCCCATGATGGCTGCCGTCCAGGCGGCCCCACGGTCCGGATCGGCGAGCATCTGGGCTTCATCGATGATCGCCACATCCACCGGATTGTGGAACGGACACATCTCGACCGTCGCTGCCAGATGGCGCGCGCCCGGCATTTCAATCCGCTCCTCGCCTGTGGACAGGGATGCCGGAACGCCGCGTGAGAGTAGGGACTCGCGGAATTCATGGGCGAGCAGGCGCAGGGGCGCGAGCGCCAGCCCGCTCTCGGCATTCGCCAGCGCATTGAGGGCGGTGTAAGATTTTCCGGAGTTCGTCGGACCCGTTACCAGAGTGATGCGCCGTTTCAGCGCGCGTGCCGTGCGGAAATGGGCTGCGAACCGGTCCAGCGCCGCGACACGGGCAATGGCCGCATTGCCCGCCTTGTTGCCCAGATCCAGAACTTCCGGCCGGTCTTTCGTTCCGCTGCGCCACTGCGGGAGGAACGTCCGAAGGCGCTTGAGTTCTGTGGGATCGAAAAAGAACAGTTCGATTCCGTCCGGGCGCGTTTCGCGGCGCGCAACGGGAATCCGGTTTTCCGCAACCCAGCGCAGCGCCTCGCGGCGGGAGCAGTGCAGAACGCCGGGCAGGTCGTCGAAGCTGACGAGTCCCTCTTCCCATTGCCGCAGGCGTTCCAGTTCGCGTGCTCTGCGTTCTTCGGCGCGGGCCTGAATATCGGCCTGTTCACGGGCGCGGCGTTCTTCGGCAATCCGCAGATCGTCCTCAAAGCCCAGATCGACGCTGCCGAAGGCGCTGGCAATGCTCTGTGAGAGCTTTTCAAGCTGACCACTCGACAGGATTAGCCCGGTATCGGCCAGATCGGCGCGGACATCTTCCAGAACGGCACGCGGAGAATCACCCATCTCCTGCCAGCGCGTCATCAGGACGTCGTCCAGTGTCCGGCGCAGGGCAGGCATGTCGGCGCGCGGGTCATGGGTGCGGGCCGCCGCATCCTGCGTGTCGGCTTTACTCACCCAGACTTCACCGGCCCTGCGGCACAGATTCATGAGCTGGGATGCCCATGTCTTGCGGCGCACAACGCACAGCGCCTCGATCAACCCGTCATGGGACAGGCTTGCCTCTGGGCCTTCAAGCCTGCGCGCGACCTGACGCAGCAGGGCAGGGCGTTCGCGCGATGTAATCTCGAGCGGGCTTCCGAAATCAGCCTCGGCCCGCGCAAGGGCGCGTTCGGCCGGAGAGAGAGTGTCGGAAAGAGGGGCGTCCGGCATGGAGTCGTCTGTCATAAGAGTCTTGTGCGTCATTCCGGCATGCGCTTCAACGCACATGGGTTTCCCGAGCGGTGACGATTGGGCTAAAAGACCCGACCCTTATCAGGTCCGAGACCTGTTATCCGTTCCGCATCGGAGACAGAACCAGACATGTCTAACCCGACTTTTGCCGCCCCCACGCCCGAGATCGACGAGCCCCTGACCGGGCTTGTGCCGTTTGAAGGCCATCCGAAGCAGTACCGTCTTGCCGAGCCGAGCAAGGAATATGCGCATCTGTATCCGGCCAAGGTGCTGACGGTCCATCACTGGACGGACCGCCTGTTCAGCTTCACCACGACGCGCGATCCCGGTCTGCGTTTCGAGAACGGCCAGTTCGCGATGATCGGTATCGAAGTCGAGGGCAAGCCGCTCCTGCGCGCGTATTCGATCGCGTCCGCCAATTACGAAGACAACATGGAGTTCCTCTCCATTGCCGTTCCCGATGGCCCGCTGACCTCGCGTCTGCGCCATGTGAAGGTTGGTGATACGGTTCTGATCGGCCGCAAGCCGGTTGGTACACTGCTGCTCGACAACCTCAAACCGGGCCGCAACCTGTATTTCCTGTCCACGGGAACGGGTCTGGCGCCGTTCATGAGCCTCATCAAGGACCCTGAAGCCTATGAGCGCTATGAGAATGTGATCCTCAGTCATACCGTCCGTATTTCGGGCGAGCTGGCCTACGAGAACCACATCCGCCACGAACTGCCAGAGCACGAGTTCCTCGGTGAGTTCGTTGCCGGCAAGCTGCGCTACTACCCGGCTGTGACCCGCGAAGATTATGCCGTGACCGATCGCATCACCAAGCTGATCGAAACGGGCAAGATCTTCGAAGATCTGGGCATCGACAAGCTGGACCCCGAGCATGACCGTGTCATGATCTGCGGTTCGCCGGAAATGCTGGCCGACACCGAAGCTCTGCTGGAGCGTATGGGCTTTGAGGAAGGCAATATGAGCCATCAGGGTTCGTATGTCGTTGAAAAGGCCTTCGCCGAGCGCTGAGGTTTCAAACAGGGTACGAAAGGCCAGGATGATGCAGGATTTTGATCTGTTCGTTATTGGTGCCGGTTCGGGCGGAGTGCGCTGCGCGCGCATTGCCGCCCAGAACGGAGCGCGCGTCGCGATTGCGGAGCGCCGTCACTGGGGCGGAACCTGCGTCAATCTGGGCTGCGTACCTAAAAAACTGATGGTCTATGCGGCCGATTATGGCCGCGAAATCGCCGATGCCCCGTCCTATGGATGGGACGTCGCGCCGGTCGCCCATGACTGGTCTACACTGATCAGCGCCAAGGACCGCGAGATCGAGCGCCTCAACCGCATCTATGTTTCGATGCTGGAAAAGGCGGGCGTGACGCTGTTTACGGGCGATGCCAGTTTCGTGGACGCCCATACGGTCGAAATCGGCGCGTCCGAACTCGCACCGGACGCGCCCGTCCAGCGTGTCCGGGCAAAGAACATCGTCATCGCCACGGGCTCCACGCCCACGCGCCTGAATATTCCCGGCGCCGAACACGCCATTGTCTCGGACGATGCCTTCCATCTGGCGGACCGCCCCGAGCGCGTCGCCGTGATCGGCAGCGGCTATATTGGCCTAGAATTTGCCGGGATTTTTGCAGGGCTGGGGTCGAAGGTCGATCTGGTGTTCCGCCAGTCGCACCCTCTGCGCGGGTTCGACAACGAACTGCGCGCCCATCTCTCCGAACTGCTGCCACTGAACGGCATCAAAGCGCATCCCGGACGCTCGCCGGAGCGGATCGAGAAGATCGGCGAGGCTTTCCGTCTGCATCTTGACGGCGGCGCGATCATCGAGACGGACTGCGTGTTCATGGCGACGGGCCGTCATCCCAATCTGGCGCCGCTCAAGCTCGATAATGCGGGTGTGGCCACATGGGACGGCCGGATTCCGGCCAAGCCGGATGATGCGACCACCAACGTACCCGGCATCTATGCAATCGGCGACGTGACGGACACCTACAACCTCACGCCGACCGCCATTGCCGAAGGTCATATCCTCGCCGAGCGGCTGTTTGGCGAACCAGGCCGGGAATGGTCTTTCGCCACGACGCCCAAGGCCGTGTTCTTCTCCCAGCCGCTCGCTACGGTTGGTCTGAGCGAAGAAGAGGCCGTCCAGAGCCATGACGTGGATATCTACACGTCCAGCTTTACGCCGATGCGCCAGACCCTTTCAGGCCGCAAAGGCAAGACCCTGATGAAGCTCGTCGTGGACACAAAGAGCCAGATCGTGCTTGGCGCCCACATGATCGGCCCGGATGCGCCGGAAATCATTCAGGGCCTGGCCATTGCGATTACGGCAAAGCTGACAAAGCGGGATTTCGATCGCACGATTGGCCTGCACCCCACCAGCGCAGAGGAGTTCGTGACCATGCGAAGCCTCACACGCCACGTTCCCCGAAAAGCAGGCTGACACATCATGACGGCGCGTACTGGTCTCACGGAGGCCCGGCAGTCGGGCCGTCACAGAATTTCTGAAGGGCAAGACCGGGCATGAAGTTTGGCTGGCTGTTTGCCCCGTCCATCACGTCCGTCATGTTCGCCCTCCGCACTACGGTCGCCTCGCTTCTGGCGCTGGCGATTGCGCTGTGGATGGAACTCGGTGAGCCGCAATGGGCCGCCATGACCGTCTGGATCGTCGCCCAGAATTCGCGCGGCGAGAGTATTTCCAAAGGGCGCTGGCGTCTGGTCGGCACCGTCATCGGGATGGTGATGGCCATTGTCCTCATGGCAGCGTTCCCGCAATCGCCGTGGCTGTTTCTGCCGGCTCTTGCTATCTGGGTCGGGCTGTGCGCGGGCCTTGCCACGCTGACGCATAATTTCCGCGGTTATGCGCTCGTGCTTGCGGGCTATACCTGCACCATCATCGCGCTGGGTGCGGTGAAGGAACCGGACCACGTCTTCAACATCGCGATGGCGCGTGGAACCTATATTTTCCTCGGGGTGATTTGCGAGACGGCGATGGGCATGATCGCGCTGCCCAATGTCGCTGGGCGCGCGCGTGAAGAGCTGCGGAACCGTCTTCAGGCCATCCTCACCCGCGCCATCCCGGCGCTGACGGCCGTGCTGCGCCAGAAAACGGGCGCGACGGATGATCTGTCTGCGCTGCTGGGCTCTCTTCAGGCTTCCAGCGACCAGATTGAATTCAGCCGTATCGAGATCCGCAGCGAAGGCAACGAAGTCGAGCACGCCTATGTCACGCTCGGGCTAGTTGCGCGTGTTCTATCGCGTGGACTGGGTCTGCGCACCCGCATGACGTCCGTGACGCATCAGCCTGAAGCTCTGCGGCCGTTTCTGGAAAACATGGCCAATGCTCTGGACGGCTTGCCGGAGCGTCTGGTGACGGACCGTCGCGGAATCGGTGCCCTGATGCAGGCCGAGGCCCTTCTGGCGGAATGTCGCGGGCGCATGCAAACGGTTCTGCCACGCGACGACGAGGATTCCCTCAACGAGGGCATCATCCTCACGGGCGTGGAAGTCATGCTGTCCGATCTGTGCGAGACCCTGCGCTCCTATCGGGCCAGCGTGGATGGGGCACCAGTGTCCGAACGGCATCGCCTGACCCGCAATCCGGACTGGCGCGCGTCCATGCGCAACGGCATCCGCACGACCGTGGCGTTGCTGTTCGGGGCCTATGTCTGGGAAGTCACGGCATGGCCGCAGGGCAGCGTGTTCCTGACCTTTATCGCCGTGGTCTGCGCGCGTTTTGCAACCTTCGAGAACACCGTGCTGTTGAGTTCCGCATTTTTCTACGGTGCGGTTTTCGCGGCTCTGGGAAGCATCATCCCGGTCTTTATCGTTATGCCGGTTACGGCGAATTATCCGTTCTTCTGCCTCGTGGTCGGGTTCTTCATGATGATCGGCGGGTTGGCAGCCCGCAATCCGTCCACTGCGGTTATGGCGGCGTCATATGGGACGTTTTTTCCATTCCTGCTGGGGATGGACAATCAGGGACGTATCAACGAGCTCGGCTGGTTTAACACCACCATCGCCCTGTTGCTCGGCCTTGGAGCGGGTGTGGTGATCTTCCGTGCCATCCTGCCGTTTACGCCCGCTCGTGCGGGCGAAGTCCTGCGCTATCAGCTCAAGCGCAGCCTGCGACGTCTGGCGTTGCCGGGTGTCGTGATGGACGAATATGTCTGGATCAACGAAGGCACGCAGAGCATGGAGCGCGCCGTGCGCTTTGCGGGTTCCCTGTCCAGCGATCGGGCAGAGGCCATGCTGCGCGGAACGCTCTCGGTGCTGACGGTCGGACGAAATGTGCTGATGCTGCGTAAACTCGCACAGCATGGAAGCCTGCCTGACACAGCGGTGGCTGCAGTGGACGGGCTGGTCCGCAACCTGTCCCGCCGCAAGCTGCCTCTGACGCACACGACAGCAACCATCGACCCAACACTCGACGAGCTTTATGCGCTGGAACGTCAGTCGCAGGACCCGTCGATCCGCCACGATCTGGTTCTGGCCATTGGTTCCCTGCTGATCGTGCGGACGGAAATGCCGGTCAGCAGGGCGTTTCTCAAAGGCGCGTTCTAAGGCGCCCTCAGGGTGTGGCGAGGAAGCGGAGCAGATCCTCGTTCACCCGCTCGGCATGGGTCAGGAACAGTCCGTGCGGCGCGCCTTCATAGGAAATCCAGGTCGAACCCGGAATGGCCGCTGCGGCTTTCTCGCCGGAGATTTCCGCCGGAACGGTTGAATCACCTGTTCCATGGATTACCAGCGTCGGCACGGTAAAGGCCTGAAGATCCGGACGGAAATCGGTCGTGCCCCACGCATCCACGCAGTCCAGCGTGGCCATCGGGCTAGCCATGCTGGCCAGCAGGAAGGACCAGTCCAGCACGCCCTGACTGACGGGGTGATGGATCATGCTGACGCCGTAGAAGTCTGGAATGAAATCTTTCAGGAAGCCAAAACGGTCCTGACGGATTTTCTGCTTGATGCCGTCGAGCACGGCAATGTCCACGCCTTTAGGATTGTCGGACGTCTTGAGCAGGAACGGCACGACGGACGACAGCAGGACGGTTTTGGAAATGCGTGAACGACCATGTCGGCTCAGATAGCGGGCGACTTCGCCGCCGCCCATGGAGAAGCCGACCAGCGTCGCATCCCACAGATCGAGCTGTTCAAGAATGACCGCCAGATCGTCGGCAAATGTATCGTAGTCGTAGCAGTCGATCGGGTGGCCGGACTGGCCGAAGCCGCGCCGGTCATAGGTGATGACGCGATAACCCGCCTCCACCAGTGCAAGCGTCTGTTTTTCCCACATGTCCCCGGTGAGGGGCCACCCATGAATCAGGACGACAGGCTTGCCTGCCCCCATGTCCTTGACGTGCAGGCTCGTTCCATCAGTTGCGGTGATATACGGCATGGTTCTGATCCTCGAAGGAAGTCATACGGGGATCAGAACTTGCTGCCGGGGTTTTGGTTGCGTGTCTTACCAGCCGTTTCCGCGCGGCGCGACATAGCCGTTGCCGGTGGCGTCGCCGAGCTGGCCGGACTGCGTGTTGTTGCTACCCTGATAGGACGATCCGAACTTGGAGAGGTTTGCGCCCGTTACGGAATCACGTTCCACACCCGCCTCATGATCCGGGTCCGGGCCATGCTCGAAATCGTTGGACGGCGTATCGGAATAGCCCGGAGGCGGTTTGCGATGGCCGCGTGCCCGGAAATGCTCGCCGCCTGTCGTGGCCTGCTGCTTGGCGTCCGTCTGCCCTTGATTCGGCTGCACGGGAAGGGTCGTGCCGGAGGCATAAGGCTGACCGAACGTCGCGGTCTGGGCCTGTGCCGCCCCTGCCACCAGGGCAGTCGCCAGCAGGGCGTGGCAGAAGAAACGGGAAGAGGACAACATGTGATCCAGTCCTTGGCCGATCATGACAACAAAACTGCCTTGCAGAGTTCTGATAACGTCATGGTCTGACATTCATCGGCAAGGCGGCATATACTTTTATAATCGGCCTGCTTTGAGCCGGGTTCAAGAGTTCTTTTCCTGTGCAACGTCCCCATATGCAGGCTCATGCCGCAATTCGGGAAATTTTATCGCCGTTCGGAGAGAGGTTGATGGAGGATCTTTTCGCGTCTCTGCGTCCCAGAACCGTTCTGGCGGAGGGCGCGGTGTGGATGCCTGGCTTTGCGCTGCCGGATGCTTCTGCGCTTCATCAGGCCATTACGGAGGTGAGCGCCGTCGCGCCCTTCCGGCATTTCTACACGCGCATGGGGCCGATGTCCGCCGCCATGACCTCCTGCGGAGCCTGTGGCTGGACAGCCGATCCATCGGGATATTGCTACACCCGAACCGATCCACAGACCGGCCTGTTCTGGCCAGCCATGCCGGACGCACTTCGTCATCTGGCTGTCCGGGCGGCAGCGGAAGCGGGATATAACGGCTTCGATCCAGCGTCCTGCCTCATCAACCGCTATGCGCCGGGAGCGGGCATGGGGCTGCATCAGGACCGTGACGAGGGGCGGCCGGAAGCGCCGGTTGTATCGGTTTCCCTTGGTATCCCGGCACGTTTTGCGTTTGGTGGCACGAGCCGGAGCGATCCGAAGTGCGTCATCGAACTTCTGGATGGGGATGTCGTGGTCTGGGGTGGGACATCGCGCTTTGCATGGCATGGGCTCTCCCGCATTCGCGAAACATTCCATCCGCAGACAGGGGCCATGCGATACAATCTGACGTTTCGCGCTATCAACGTCGCGCTTTTTCAGCCATAACCAGCCCCCCGCAACTCCCGCATTCACACCTTTCCGGAGGGCATTTGATGCACCCCTCGAGCCAGACCCCGACGTCCACCAACACGATGTCCTGGTCTCCTGCAAGCTGGCGTTCCCGCCCCATCGTCCAGGCTCCATCCTATGCGGATGAAGCGGCGCTTGCTGCTGTCGAAGCTCGTCTGCATCGATATCCACCGCTGGTCTTTGCGGGGGAAGCCCGTCGCCTCAAGACCCGGCTGGCCGCAGCCTCGCGCGGGGAAGCCTTCGTCCTTCAGGGCGGCGCCTGTGCCGAGAGCTTCGACGAGTTCACGGCTGACATCGTGCGCGACACGTTCCGCGTCCTGCTCCAGATGGCGGTCGTTCTGACATTCGCTGCCAAGGTGCCGGTCGTGAAGATCGGGCGCATGGCCGGACAGTACGCCAAGCCGCGCTCGTCCAATACCGAGACGATCGATGGCGTAACGCTGCCATGCTATCGCGGTGACATCATCAATGGCCCCGAATTCACGCCCGAAGCCCGTATTCCCGATCCGCGCCGTATGGAGACCGGATATTTCCAGTCCGCCGGCGTGATGAACCTGCTCCGGGCTTTCGCGCATGGCGGCTATGCGAACCTGCATCAGGTCCATAGCTGGAATCTGGGCTTTGTGGAGCGTTCTCCGCTCGCAGCGCGCTATCAGGATCTGGCCCACCGCATCGACGAGACGCTGTCCTTCCTCCGCGCCTGCGGGTTTGACGGTTCGGCCTCGCAGATCGACGAGACGGAGTTCTACACGTCTCACGAAGCCTTGCTGCTGCCTTACGAACAGGCCCTGACCCGCGTGGACAGCACGAGCGGTGCCTATTACGACTGCTCGGCGCATTTCCTGTGGATCGGCGATCGCACCCGTCAGCCGGACGGCGCGCATGTCGAGTTCCTGCGCGGCGTGCAGAACCCGATCGGCATCAAGGTCGGCCCGACCACGACGGTTGCGGATCTCGAAAAGCTGCTCGAAATCCTGAACCCGAATGATGAGGCCGGGCGCATCACGCTGATCTCGCGCATGGGCAAGGACAAGGTGCGTGAGCATCTGCCGCCGCTGCTCGATGCCGTGAACCGCACGGGCCGCACTGTGACGTGGCTGTGCGATCCGATGCATGGCAACACCACGACCACGTCCAGCAAGATCAAGACGCGCTCTTTCGACAACATCCTTGGCGAGGTGCTCGGCTTCTTCGACGTCTTCGAGGCAGCGGGTCGTCGTCCGGGCGGCATCCATCTTGAAATGACCGGTCAGGACGTCACGGAATGCATCGGTGGTGCCCAGTGTCTCACCGAGGATGATCTGGCCGGTCGCTATGAAACATTCTGTGATCCGCGCCTTAATGCGGAACAGTCCCTTGAAATGGCCTTCCTTCTTGCTCAGGAATTGACGGGACGAGCAGGAAAGAAATAATGACCGCTTCCGATCCCCAGAATACTCCACAAGCCGCGCTCCGGCGCGCGCTTGGTACTCTCGGCCCGCTGGACGAGACAACCATCGAAGCGCGGACGGACGCCTATTTCGGGCGAACGCGGCATATCGTGGAGCATTTCGGGGATTCCCGCGTCACCTATGCGGTGTTCATCCGCCGCCCGGTGATTGCGGCCTGCGGTCTGGTCACGCAGTGGCTGAAGAACGTGGCGGAGGCGCAGGGCTTCGATCTTCAATGCCGGGAAATGTATGCCGAAGGCGAGTGGGTCGGGGCGGGCGAGCCGCTCCTGTACCTGACCGGCAGTTTCAGCCGTCTGGCGCCGCTGGAAACGCTGGTGCTTCAGCGGATCGGCTCGACCTGCGTGGCCGCGCATAATGCTTATCAAATGGCCATGGCGCTCCCCTCCATTCCGTTCCTTGCCATGGACGCCCGCCACTGTGCAGGCTTCGAGATGCAGGAACAGATGGCCTATGCGGCGGGCGTCGGCTCCCGAGCGGCTCGCAAGGAAGGCGCTCGTGGCTTCATCGGCAATGCTAATGATGCCACGGCTGGTTTCTTCGGTCTTGATGCCGGTCTGGGCACGATGCCCCATGCCCTGATCGGCTATGCAGGCTCCACGCTGCGTGCGGCGGAGATGTATGACGAAGTCTATCCGAACGATCCGCTGACTGTGCTGGTGGATTACTTCGGACAGGAAATCACGGACGCGCTCGCCGTCTGTCGCCGCTTCCCCGAGCGTGCTGCAAAGGGCCATCTGAGTGTCCGTCTGGACACGCATGGTGGTCGCTTCCTTGAAGGACTGGACCCCCAGACCTCATATGGTGTGCTTGAGCGTCACACGCCGGGCACCATCCGCCGCTATCGTTCCGATCAGGAACTGCGCGATCTGGTGGGAACGGGCGTGTCGGCGGCGGCGATCTGGCGGATGAGGGAGGCTCTGGATCATGCAGGGTTCCATCATGTCAGGATTGTTGCGTCTTCCGGCTTCAACGTCGCCAAATGTTCGACGATGCGGGACGCTCATGCCCCGATCGACGTGATCGGCAGCGGGTCCTTCATCCCCGACCGCTGGTCCGAAACCTATGCAACGGCTGATATCGTGGCCTATGACGGGCAGCCCCGCGTCAAACTCGGACGCGAGTTCCTGCTCCAGAAGGTCCGTGACAGCCACGAGACATCCAAGGACATTTCATGACCGACGATACGATTGACCCTGTCGAAGGTGCCCCGGAAAACGACCCGCAGACGGGAACGTGGAGCGTACGCATCATCGACCTGTCCGGCGCGTCGGAAGGCGAGGATGACACGGTTGAGGTGGTCAAGGACTTCATCGACCTGATGCATGCCAACGCCTATGCCCGTGCTTACGTCCGCGACAGCATCGAGCGGTGCCGCACTCCGGGTGCGAGCAGCAATGAAGTGATCGAGAACTGGTTCGCTTTCGGCGAAAATGCCGAAGTCGTGGACGCTGGCGAGGATGGCTGGAAGTCCTCCACGGAACTCGAAGACTTCGCGGCCAGCCGTGCGACCCCGATGGAGCGTGACTGGCGCGCCATTGACCCGCGTCGCCTTGTCGATGACGAGGAAATCGCTGGTCCGCCGGATGATGACGACGACGAAGACGACGAAAACCGCCACGAAGTGATCCGTCACTGAACACCGGATGCAGGGAGGGGGGCTCTCCCCTTCTTTTGCATGGCCCTTCATAAAAACCCGCTCTGGCAACGCGGCGCATCATGCGGCATTAAGGCGTCATGAAACTGCGCTTCGCTCCGTCCCCGACCGGTTACCTGCATGTTGGCAATGCGCGCCTTGCCGTCGCCAACTTCCTCTTCGCACGCCATAACGGCGCAAAATTCCTGCTGCGGATCGACGATACCGATACCAGCCGGGGCAAGCCCGAATATGAAGAGGCAATCGGCAAGGATCTGTCCTGGCTGGGGCTGAAATGGGACGAGTACGTCCGCCAGTCCGAACGGCTGGACCGTTATGCCGAAGTCATTGAAAAGCTGAAGGCAACAGGGCGTCTTTATCCCTGTTTTGAGACGGAATACGAACTGAACGCCAAGCGCGAAGCCCGCATCCGCTGCGGCAAGGCGCCGATCTATGATCGCGCGATGCTCAAGCTTACGGCTGACCAGCGCGCCCGCGCCGAAGCCAACGGCAAGACCCCGCACTGGCGTTTCCGCCTGAGCGATGGCAGCCGCAAATGGAACGACCTCGTCATGGACGAGTGCTCGGTCAAGCTGACGGCCATTTCCGATCCGGTTCTGGTGCGTGGGGACGGTACAATCCTTTACACGCTGGCTTCCGTGATCGACGATCTGGATCTGGGCATCACGCATATCGTCCGTGGTGAAGACCATGTGACCAACACCGGCGTGCAGATCGATATCGCCGAGGCGCTGGGCGCGAAGCCCAACCGCTTCACCTTCGCGCATCTCCCACTTTTGCTGGATTCCGATGGCGGGAAGCTGTCGAAGCGGTTCGACTCGCTTGCGCTGAAATCCCTGCGTCAGGATGGGCTGGAGCCGATGTCGATCGTCTCCTATCTCGCTCGCGTGGGATCGTCTGACGATCCGCAGGTCATGACGATGGACGAGGCCATTGCGGCCTATGACATCTCGCATGTTTCCAAGTCGGCCGCGCGGTTCGACATGACGCAGCTTCTCGCCCTGAACCGCCGTGCGCTGCACAGCCTGCCGTTCGAGGCCGCAAAGGCGCATCTGCCGCCGGAAGCCGACGAGACGTTCTGGAACGCCGTGCGCGGAAACGTGGATCTCTCCGCCGAGATCCCGCACTGGTGGGACGTGGTGCATGGCACGATCGTCCCGCCCTCACAGCCGGAAGACCGCGAGTTCCTTCAGCAGGCCCTCGACACCCTTCCTGCCGAGTCGTGGGGCGAGGACACCTGGAAGGACTGGACCAACACGCTCAAGGAGGCTTCGGGCCGCAAGGGGCGCACCCTCTTCATGCCGCTGCGCCTGGCCCTGACCGGTGAAGACGCAGGCCCGGAACTGCACGTCCTGCTCGGCCTGATGGGGCGCGAGCGCACGGTTTCCCGTCTGCGGGACGCTATCCAGGCCTGACCCTGTTGCCCCGTCGCGCTTGTTGAGAAGCGCGACGGGGTTGATCTTTCAGATCGCCTTGACGGACCAGAACGCCGTCCAGCTTTCGCCCGGCTTCAGATGTAACAGGCCGGGTTTCTGTGAAAAATTGCCCTTGAAGCCAACTGGCGTTGCATAGCCGTACCATGGCTCGATGCACAGGAAATCGGCTCCGGGTTTCGTCCACAGGCCAAGTTCTTTGAAGCCGCCCCAGACGAACCGGATACCCGCTCCGTCCGGACCGACCATGTCCACGGACCGGCTTTCGGGCTTCTCCATGATGAGCGCGTCTTTTTCAAAAAGCGCATCCGTCAGTGCAAGGACGTTGTCCCGGACCGGCGTATGCTGTTTTTCCGGCAAAAGCAGCCCGTCAGCGTCAATGCGCCGGACGGGCAGGGGCTCGTCATATTCAAAAACCAGCCTGTAGCTGTCTTTTGCCACGCCCTCTTTTAGCGGCCAGCGGAACGCTGGATGCGCGCCGAGGGAGGCATGGAGCGTGCTGGTGCTGTCCGGATTATGCAGATGATACGAGACGCGCAGGGTGTTGTTCTCGATCAGATAGACCAGTCGCAGCCGGAAGGCGGACGGGAAGATCGCATGGCTTTCGACGTCGTCCACCAGCTCCAGCGTGCAGCCTTCGGGTGTCCGTGCAATCCAGCGGAAGACCCGGTCCCGCGCTAAGCCGTGCTGTTTCAGCCGGACGGGCGTGCCATCGAGCGTGATCTCGTATTCTGGGAGTCGGCCAATAATCGGAAACAGGACCGGCGACTGTCTCGGCCATGCCGGTCCTGCGTTCCAGAGCAGATCGTCCGTCCCGTTATGCAAGGCGACCAGTTCGGCGCCATGGCTTCTGACCGAGGCCTTCAGCAGGCCGGTCCCGAAATCATGTCTGTCGTCTGTCACGATATCCGTCATGGGATGTCTCCTGTCAGGGGGTAGGATCAGGCGTTTGCGGCGTATCGCCCGGCTCGGTCGTATGGAAGCGACGGAAATCGACCTCCACCCGCCCGTCCGGACGATTGGCGATCATATCCGAAAAACGGTAGCCGTGTTTCACATGTCCGATTTCATAGGCATGACGGGCGAAAACAGTCTGGGATGAGATTTCGTCCGTCCCATCCATCGTGATGATGATTTCCGCGTTCTGATCGATCAGCGTCTCGGCGGACAGGCCATAAAGCGGGCTCTGGCCGTCGATCAGATGCGTGGCGTTCAGGCTGATGCGGAAGATCGGCATGTGGGACTGTACCAGCGTGAGCCGGTCGAAACGCCGGACCAGACGACCGCGCTCGTCCGGCATGAGGCGTGTGAGCGTCATTTCGATATTGGCGGACAGGATCAGGGTGCGGCGCTGGTTGGCGATGCGGATCGTGAGGGTGGGGATCACGTCGTCATAGGAGACGACCGCGACATGACTGAACAGTACGCGGGCGCGAGGGCGCGAAAAGCGGGCGAAGACCAGCCCGGTGGCGAGCGCGTTCAGCATCATGCCCGCCAGCACTTCGAACGAGACGATGGTGTTCGTCAGCCTTCCGACAGGCGACATGGTGCCATAACCGACGGTTGAAATCGTTTGAACGCTAAAGAAAATATCGTCGAGGAAATCACCGTCCGGAACGCCGCTGACGCTGTGCGGGATGATGTAATACATCAACGCAAAGCCGATATTGATGACCAGATACAGCCCGATCGAGGCCCAGAAGAACATGAACCAGCTCATGGTCATCAGGGTATGGTAGAGGTCTCCAAGAGCGCCGGAATCCAGACCTGTGCGGATGATGTCGCTGCGGCCGTTCTCTTCGAGAACATGTGCCCGGATCCTGTTGACCGTCTCGACGACGGTGGGATGTCCGTGCTGTGATTCTGGCGCCCCCGGATCAGATCGGGCTTGCATCCGTTTCCGGTGGCGCCAGTGAATCATGGGGTCAGCTCCTGTTCCTGCGGGCGCTGCTCAGTTCGCTGACAACGCCGTGAAGGGTGCGAAGCTCCTGTTCCGTGACTTCGCCTCTGGTGAAGAAATGACGCAGGTTCCGCACCATGCCGGGGCGTTTCTGCTCGTTTCGAAGGAAATTGGTCTCATCCAGATCACGGATGAGATGGGACATGAAATTCTCCATCTCCCCCTTCGTCGCCACATGCGTCTCATTGGTCATGAGTTCGCGCGGTGGCGTCATGTCCTCGGTCAGGAACCACTCATAGGCCATGATCAGCACGGCCTGTGCGAGGTTGAGGGACATGAATTTCGGGTTGAGCGGATAGCGGACCAGCGTATCGGCGCGGGCCATGTCCTCGTTGTCCAGCCCGGCGCGTTCGGGTCCGAACAGGATGCCGGTGCGCAGACCGCGGGTAGAGGCGACGCGCAGTTCGGCCGCGGCACCTCGCGCGGTCATGACCGGCTTGACCACATGGCGCGGGCGCGGGCACGTCGCGAAAATGCGGTGCAGGTCGGCCACGGCATCGTCCACCGTCTCGAACACCTGAGCCGCGCCCAAGATCCGGTCCGCGCCCGACGACGCATACCAAGCGCGTTCCTGCGGCCAGCCGTCGCGCGGGGCCACGATCCGCAGATGGAACAGGCCGCCATTCGCCATGGCGCGCGCCGTCGTGCCGATATTCTCGGCAAGCTGCGGGCGCACAAGGATCACAACCGGATCAAAATCTCCAAGGGGGCCGATATCCGCCCCGCCGTCACGTCCGGTCATGATTACGCCTTCCGCCATGTTGTGCCACCGGGGCCGTCTTCAAGGGTGATACCATCGGCAGCAAGCTGCGCGCGGATGGCATCGGCTCGGGCGAAATCGCGGGATTTGCGGGCTGCAAGACGCTCTTCGATCAGGGTTTCGACCGCACTTGCGTCTACACCGGACTGAAACCACTCGGCGGGCGTCACATTGAACAGGCCCAGCATTTTTCCGGCAGCCAGCAGGCTGGAGGCCGCGTCCTGATCGCCCTGCATGGCAGCATCCGCCAGCGGGTGAAGGGCGGCGATGGCCAAAGGCGTGTTCAGATCGTCGCATAGCGCATCCATGACCGCTGCCGGAACATCGGCACCCGGCTGCGCATTGCCGCGTTCAAGTGCCCGGTACAGCCGGTCCAGAACCCGGCGGGCTTCTTCCAGCTTGTCCCAGCTGAAATCCAGCGTGGAGCGGTACTGCGCGCCCAGATAGAGCAGGCGCAGCGGTTCCGCGGGCGAGCGGTCCAGCACTTCGCGGATCGTGAAGAAGTTGCCGAGAGATTTCGACATTTTCTCGCCGTTCGACAGCAGCATCCCGTTATGGACCCAGTGCGTGGCGAACTTGCCATGCGGATGGCAGCACATGGACTGCGCGCGTTCGTTTTCATGATGCGGAAACAGCAGGTCGTCGCCGCCGCCATGAATGTCGAAGCTCTCGCCCAGATAACGGTGTGACATGGCCGAGCATTCGATATGCCAGCCCGGACGTCCGCGCCCATAGGGGCTGTCCCAGCCCGGCAGCTCCGGCTCGGAGGGCTTCCATAGCACGAAATCGCCCGGATCACGCTTGTAGGGTGCGACTTCAACACGCGCACCCGCGATCATATCGTCGAGCGAGCGGCCCGACAGCGCGCCATAGGACGGGAAGCTGCGAACTGCGAACAGCACATGCCCTTCGGCTTCATAGGCATGTCCGGTTTCGATCAACTGCGCGATCATCTCCAGCATATCGTCGATATGATGGGTGGCGCGGGGCTCGATATCGGGCGGCAGAATGAAGAGTGACGTGAGATCTTCATGAAAGGCCTGCGTCGTGCGTTCGGTCAGGGCGGAAATGTCCTCGCCGTTCTCTTTCGCGCGTGCGTTGATCTTGTCGTCCACGTCGGTGACGTTGCGGACGTAAGTGACGCGCGGATACAGCGTCCGCAGCAGGCGAATGAGGATATCCGCGCACATCATGGCGCGCAGGTTGCCCAGATGCGCGCGGTCATAGACGGTCGGTCCGCAGAAATAGACGCGCACATTCTCAGGATCGAGGGGTGTGAACGGTCGCTTTTCGCGAAGATGGGTATCGTGCAGGCGGAGCACGTGTGCAGCAGGATCGGCCATACGCCGATCAATGCGCCAGCCTTGGTTCGGGTGCAACAGGCTTTGTTGCTCTTGTCGGCAGGTTTGACGCCTGTATTAGGGGAGCATGAGCAGCACCTTTTCCAGTCATCCGCCGTCTGACCCGACAACGCCACGCAATCATGCCTTGACGCTCGTGCGGATTGCGCTGCCGTTGGCCCTGTCGCAGCTCTCCGAAATGGCGATGGGTGTCACGGATACGGTCCTGCTTGGTGGGCTGGGTGTGACGGAACTGGCCATTGGCGGTCTGTCCAGCACGTTCTTCTTCACGACAATGGTGACGTTTCAGGCCATTCTCGGTGGGGCAGGGGTGCTTCTGTCGCATGGGCGCGGCGCGGAAGATCATGGCCGCACGTCACATGACGGCCGCAGCGTCATGAGCGCGACGCTCGTACTCGCCATTGCGGTTTTTGTTCCGTGTGCCCTGCTGCTGGCTTTTTCGAAAACCATCTTCACGGCCATCGGTGAACCGGCGGAAGTCATCACACATGGCAGCCGCTTCATTGATATTCTGCTGTTGTCACTTCTGCCTGATCTGGCTGTCATTGGCGTTCTGCGTGTCGCGCTGCCAGCGCTCGGCGCTGAGACACTGCTGCTCTGGATCATGCCCGCAATGGCGGTCTGCAATGGGCTGACCAATGCGGCGCTGATCCACGGCTGGGCTGGGCTTCCGGCCATGGGGCTTTATGGTTCCGCAACGGCCACGACCCTGACGGGCTGGGTCGTCAGCTTTGCCCTGTTCGGTCTCTGCTTGACTCATGAGCGCGTCAGGGCGGTTCTGAAGCCAGCGCCTGTGCAGTGGGCCGTCATGAAGGATCTGCTGAAGCTCGGCGGCCCGATGATGATGGGGGCTGCGGCGGAAATCCTGATGTTCCAGATCACCAGTCTGCGTGCCGGTGAACTCGGAACGCCCAGTCTTGCGGCGCATCAGGTTGCGGTTAATGTCAGTTCGCTGCTGTTCATGGTGTGTCTGGCGATCGGTCAGGCGACAAATGTGCGTGTGGCGTACTGGCGCGGAGCGGGGCGTATGGAGCAGGGCCGCCGCGCGGCTCTGACCGGAATGGGCATCGTTCTGATGTGGAGCCTTGCCACATCCTCGCTGCTGCTGATCTGGCCTGAAAAGATCCTGCCGCTTTATTTCTCGAATCGTGCGCCGGACCCCGAAACCACAGCGCTTGTCGTAACGCTTCTCAAGATCGCCGGGCTCTACCAGATCGCAGATGGTCTGCAATGCGTCTTCAACGGTGCGCTTCGGGGCTGCGGAGATGCCGTGACGCCCATGCTGATTGCCATGGCGAGTTATGGTCTGGTCGGACTGGTGTTCGGAGGATGGCTGGCCTTCCACCAGCATGTTGGCGTGGAAGGCCTCTGGATCGGTATGGCGCTGGCACTGGCCACGACCTGCGTGGCCTTCGGGATCAGGCTGCTTCGCGTGATGCGGAAGCCCGCGCCTGCCATATCGTAAACCCGTAGATCACCAGTCCCAACACCGAGAACAGCGCCCCGCCCCAGCCAACGGACCCCAGCCCCAGCCCTGAACTGACCAGCACCGCCCCCAACCATGCTCCGAAGGCGTTGGCGAGATTGAACGCCGAATGGTTGAGTGAGGCGGCGAGCGTCTGGGCATCTCCGGCGACTTCCATCAGGCGGGTCTGGAGGGCAGGGGAGAGCATGATGATTCCGGCTGGAACCAGAAAGGTGATTGGCAGCATGGCGTAGGGCGAGGGTAGCAGCAGCCAGAAGCCCAGCATGAAGACAATGCTTCCCGTGAAGGAGACGATCACCGTCCGGTCGATGCTGCGGTCAACCATGGCTCCGCCAAACGCATTGCCCGCCACCATGCCCAGTCCCCATACGACCTGATAGACAGCCACGAGCCAACCCGGAAGCTGCGTCACTTCCGTCAGTCCGGTCGTCAGAAAGGTGTAGATCCCGAACAACCCCCCAAACCCGACCGCGCTGGTCAGCAGCGTCAGCAGAACCTGCGGGCGTTTGAACGCGCCGAGTTCGGTGAGTGCGGTTGCGCCCGGATGAGGCCTGTCACGCGGTGCGAAGAACCAGATCCCCACAAAACACAGAGCACCCAGAGCCGCGATCGTGCCATAGGCCACACGCCATCCCACGTGATTGGCGGCATAGGTCGAGAGTGGCGACCCGATAACGGTCGAAATCATGATGCCTGACAGCACCCGTCCGACCGCCCGTCCGCGCCGGGCGCGCTCGACCATTGACGCGCCGATCAGCGCTGAAACGCCAAAGAAAGCCCCGTGAGGCAGGCCCGTGATGAAGCGCATGAGTTCGATGCCCGCAAAGCTGGGCATCAGGATGCTGCCAATATTGCCCGCGATGAACAGGCATAACAGGCAAAGCAGAAGCGTGCGGCGTGGCAGGCGCGCGCCCAGGATCGCAATCAGCGGCGCTCCGATGACGACGCCCATGGCATAGGCGGAAATAGCCCAGCTTGCCTGAGAAATGGTGATGTTCAGGGAGTGTGAGAATTCCGGCAGCAGACCCATCATGGCGAATTCGCCGGTGCCGATGGTGAATGTCGCCAGCATGAGGGACAGCATGGCCGGTTCGACACCGTGGGGTGGGCGCACCCGTTCGACGTCGAGAGGTTCGATGGAGTCCATAAGGAGAATTCCGGGAATGGAGGTCAGGACCGTCCTGCCAGTGCCGGATCGTGAAACGCAGTCGTGGCTCCCCATCTCGGAGGAGCCACGACGAACAGATCAGTTCTCGGTCGGCAGTCGGATGGTCTGACCCGGATAAATGTCATCCTTGGCCGTGACAAGCGGTTGATTTGCATCAAGCAGTTCATCGCCGGTGATGTCCTGCGGCAGCTTGTCCGCCACTTCGTCCAGCGTCTTGCTCGTCTTGATTTCCAGAAACTCCGGCTCCGGCGTTCCGGCCGGGACGGCAATTTCGGCTTCAACAGCCGAGACGCCTGCAACATTGCCTGCCGCAAGAATCATCTGGTCGCGGTCCTTGGCATTGTCCGCCTTGCCGCGCAGATAGATCGTGCGATCGTCGATCACCAGATGGGACATGTGCATCTGGGCGAGGCCGAATCTTTTGAAGGCACGCTTGATGACGCTCTCCCCGGGCTTGGGGGGCAGAGGCGCATCAAGGGACTGCACCAGTCCTTCGAGGGAACCTTCGCCGATACGGCCGGCTTTGGGATTGAAGCGGTAGGTTTTCATACGGAAACTCGAAAAAACGTGTTGCTCCCCTTCAGGAGTGCTCGGGAAAAAGCGAAGGGGAGTTCCGGACAGTTAGCGCAGCCGGAGTTGATGTGGTTGCGTACTTTCCGCGCCCCCACTGCAAGAAAATGACATGGCTTGCAAGCAGGTTTTGATTGACCCCGCCCGGGGACTCCTGTAGGCGCGACGGCACAGCCGGAAACGTGGACGTACCGGCCGGTCCAACAGCGCGGGAGTCTGCAATCCCGCCGGCCCGGCATCTGGGTGCGCGCCCGCTCTTTCCAATCCGGGAGAGGGCCTACCGGCACAACAAAACGGATCGCCATGCAGCATGGGGCGGTTCTGATGAGTACAGGGGTCAACCCATGTCAAAGCGTCTTGAGAGCAAGTACAAGATCAACCGCCGCCTCGGCGTCAACCTCTGGGGCCGTGCCAAGTCCCCGGTCAACCGTCGCGAATACGGCCCCGGCCAGCACGGTCAGCGCCGCAAGCAGAAGCCGTCCGACTTCTCCATCCAGCTGATGGCCAAGCAGAAGCTCAAGGGCTACTACGGCAACATCAGCGAGAAGCAGTTCCGCAAGTATTATGACGAAGCCGTCCGTCGCAAGGGCGATACGTCCGAGAACCTGATCGGTCTGCTCGAGCGTCGTCTGGATGCCGTCGTGTACCGCCTGAAGTTCGCGATCACGCCGTTCGCATCGCGTCAGTTCATCAGCCACGGCCACGTCACGGTCAACGGCAAGAAGGTGAACATCCCGTCCTACCTCGTGAAGGAAGGCGACGTCATCGAAGTCCGTTCCTCCTCCAAGCAGCTCGCCATCGTGCTTGACGCTGTCCAGACGGGTGAGCGCGACACGCCGGAATACGTTGAAGTCGATCACCGCCAGATGAAGGGCACGTTCCTGCGTGTTCCGGTTCTCTCGGACGTGCCGTACCCGGTGCAGATGGAACCGAACCTGGTCGTCGAGTTCTACTCCCGCTGATCCTGAGCCGGGCCTCATGGCCCGGATCGGAACGCGACCGGAAAATGCCGGATGGGATTTCCCATCCGGCATTTTTTTGTTCTGGCTGGGCGAAGCGTTCATGATGTATCGTTCTGTTACCGATTGATGCGATCTGTATCGCATAGGGGGCAGAGGTACATGCGGGCTGGACTGTGGGTCATTCTGATTGTCGCGGGCCTCTGTGCTTTCGCTCAGGCTCGGGGCATCAATACGTTCATTGCGCCCGACATGCATTATCACCCACCCCCGCCGGGGCCGCATCCCATTCATTGTAAGGATGGAAGCATTGTCTGGACACCCAGACGCTGTCGGGTCATTCCGCCTGTCATGGAGCGTACGACGGCAGGAAAGACAGTAGATTCCGTACGCAATGTCGTGCGCAGCCTCACAGGGCATACACTGGGGTTTCGCTGGTAAGTTAGCGTGGGAACGGACCCTTTCTCCCTTGACGGAAAAAGCCGGTTTCTCCACATTGCGCCTCCCAACGGAAAAGCACATTTTCCGGGTGTCCTCTGCTGTTGTCAGACGTGCTATCTGACCCCCGGACACTGCGAGGGAGCCGGTCCCGGACTTCTCCCGGATTTGCTGTTGTCATCGGAGGCATCATGTCAGAGGCGCAGAGCGCTGAAATCAGCCGCGAGATCGCTCGCCGGCGTACGTTCGCAATCATTTCCCATCCTGACGCCGGTAAGACGACCCTGACCGAACGCATCCTGCGGGCGGGTGGCGCGATCCAGATGGCGGGCAATGTCCGCGCCAAGGGCGAACGCCGCCGCACGAAGTCCGACTGGATGGGCATCGAGCGCGACCGTGGCATTTCCGTCGTGACTTCGGTCATGACGTTCGAGTACGGCGACTGCGTTTTCAACCTGCTCGACACTCCGGGCCATGAAGACTTTTCCGAAGACACCTACCGGACCCTGACGGCCGTGGATTGCGCGGTCATGGTCATCGACGCCGCCAAAGGCATCGAAGACCGGACCCGCAAACTCTTTGAAATCTGTCGCCTGCGCGACATTCCCATCGTCACCTTCATCAACAAGATGGACCGTGAAGCGCAGGACTGTTTTGCGCTGCTTGACGAAATTGCCAACACGCTCGCGCTGGACACGTCTCCGGCCACATGGCCGATCGGACGTGCTGCCAAGTTCATCGGCACATACGATCTGCGGACGCAGACAGTGCATACGAAAGAGCCCGTTGGCGAAGACGACCCCCGCATCATCCAGATGCGCCAGGAAGTCGAACTTGCCGAAGCCGCATTGCCCCTGTTCGATCGGGAGTCCTTCGATGCGGGCCATCTGTCTCCGGTCTTCTTCGGCTCGGCCATGAAGGAAATCGGCGTCACGGATCTGCTCGACGCGCTTGTGGCTTATGGTCCCGCACCCCGTGCGCAGCAGACCGAAACCCGCGAGGTCAAGGCTTCCGAAGATCAGGTTACGGCGCTGATTTTCAAGATTCAGGCCAATATGGACCCGAACCATCGCGACCGTATGGCCTTCGCCCGCGTCTGTTCCGGTCGTCTGACCCGTGGGATGCGGTTGAAGCATGTCCGGACCGGCAAGCAGTTCGCCCTGCACACGCCGCAGTTCTTCTTCGCCCGCGACCGCCAGCTTGCCGAAGAGGCGTTTGGTGGCGACGTCGTCGGTATTCCGAATCACGGCACATTGCGGATCGGCGATACGCTGAGCGAGAGCGAAGACCTGCGTTTCACGGGCGTGCCGCACTTCGCCCCCGAAATCCTGCGTCGGGTCCGCCTCGATGACGCCATGAAGGCCAAGAAGCTGCGTCAGGCTCTCGTGGAACTGGCCGAGGAAGGCGTGGTTCAGCTTTTCCGCCCGCAGGATGGCCTTTCGCCGATCGTGGGTGTGGTCGGAACACTTCAGCTCGACGTGCTTCAGTCGCGTCTGCTGGGCGAGTATGGTGTGACCATCGGTTTCGAAAGCACGCCTTACTCGCTGGCCCGCTGGATCACGGGTGACCGTGCCAAGATCGAGATGTTCCAGGACATGAACCGCTCCGCCATGGCCGACGATCTGGACGGAGACCCGGTTTTCCTCGCGACCTCCTCTTTCATGATGCGTCGGACCATCGAGATGAACCCCGATCTGGCGTTTCACGACATCAAACAGATCGGCATGTCAGCCGCGTAAACATCAAAACCCCGCTCTGCAAGGAGCGGGGTTTTTCTTTACAGCCCCATCAGGGACAGAATATCGGCAAAACTGCGTAGCGACGCACCCTGCACAACCAGTGTTCGTCCGATCTGGAGCGCTTTCTGTCGTGCCAGAAGCCGATCCTTTTCGGTGCTGCACACTCCATAATCGGCGACCTGCGCAAACCCGATTGTGCGCCGGATCATTTCAAGCCCACAGAACCCGGCCGTATCGCGCAGAATGTCGTGCAGGAACGTCTCGATCAGATCCTGACGGGCCGCAGGTCCGGACAAAGCCCACTGATCGCCACCCTCCTTTGAGAGGCTGGAGCGTAGTTCCGTCGAGAAGTTCTGCCACAAGGCCAGCATTTCGTCTCTGAGGAACGCAGCCTTGTGGGGGACGGCGCAGAGATGCAGCGCCAGATTGCCCAGATAAAGCCCGCAGTCGAACCCGACCGGCCCCATAGTGGCGAACTCACCGTCAATGACGCGGACATCCGAACCGTCCAGCATGATGGAGCCGGTATGCAGGTCGCCATGAAGCAGCGCCTGCCTTGCTGTCAGGAAACGCTCCTGAAGCCGGCCAACAGCCTGATGCAAATTCTGGTCGTTCTGAAGCGCTTTCACGTCTTCACGCAGACCGGCCTCCGGCTCCGGGTTACGATCACAGACGCGGTACGGGTCCGTGAGGATCAGATCGACCGTAATGCGGGTGAGGGCGGTATTGCCGGAAAACTGTTCCAGCAGGCGGGCGCCGGTCTCAAACGGCTGGTTCACCCATCCCGTCGCCTGCACGGTTCTGGCCACATAGGTTCCGATCACGGCGGAAAATCCCGGAAGCGCACGATCCGCGATCAGCGCCGATCGCAGAACTTCATGAGCCGTCAGACATTCCATGACGATCAGAAACAGATCTGCATCATAGGCCAAGAACTCCGGCATCAACCCCGGAACGGCAGGCGCCATAGTCTGCATATAGCGCGATTCATACAGCGCCCGCTCCAGTGGCATCGGCCAGTCAGGAGCAACGCGCACATGGGGCAGCGCCTGTTTGCAGCACAGTGCCCCCGTCGGACCCGTGACCAGAAACACCGTGTTGAGGTTGCCGTCGCTCACCTCCTGAATGGTCCAGTCGTCAGCCTTGCCGCCCAGACGCTCCGAAAGCTCCGGTTGCTGTACGAGCCAGTCCCGCAGGCCCGCAGCATCCAGAATATGATAGGTCATCGGTTTTGCTCCAGCATGGCGGAGAGGGTGGGGACGAGCAGCGCGGGAAGTGGCGTATCAGGCCGGATCAGCATCAATGTTTGATATTCGGCATTGCCCAGACGGCTGCAACGTTCTTTCAGCGCTTCGAAATCCAACATAGTGGTAATCTTCATGCCGACATCCACGATATGCGTTTGCGGATGTTCACAGGCTAGAAGACAACTTTCGATCTGACATTCCGTCTCAGCCACCCCGAGTTCTTCAAAACATTCCGCCATTAACTGGGCTGCAAGATCAATCTGCGCTTCGCCAGCACGGCTTTCCACATTGCCCGCCGGAGCGCCCTGCCAGTATCCGGGCAGGTACAGGGACTGTTCCGAGCGCTGCCCAATCACGATCCCGTCTGTCGTCCGGAAAAGACCCACAACTGCCAGTGGGCGCAGAGAATCTGCCCCATACAGATCTGGTTCCCGCATCTGGGCCAGAACCCGCCTGTATTCCGACCAGTGCCCACGGATGATGTCTGCTTCGATCACATCGGCGCAGAAAACGCGTCCGTTATAGAGCGTGGGATGCTTCGCAAGCGCGGCATTCCAGTGCGATGCTACGCGACTTTCGATTTCTGGGGGCAGTTCTGGCATAGCCCGCTCAACTCGAACCACGACCTGAGGGGCCAAAGGGGTAACGGGCCATGCAGATCGGAAATCAGACATCGATCGCTCCGGGCGGGACAGCGGGAAGGGTACCCTTCATGGACTGGAACCTTCGGCCCTGCAACGCTCTATCAGGGCATGTCCAGCCGGATCGAAACCGGGCAGTGATCCGAAAGACCCACAGGAGCCGTATCGTTTTTATAGGTCATGACCTGCAGGCTGTCCGGCACGAGCCAGTTCCGTGCCGCATTGCCCAGCAGGATATGGTCGATGAAATATTCGCCGCCCCAGCAGGGACTGGCCTTGCCCGCCGTCGTTAGCATGACAGGTGTTTCAGTCTCGATCTGCTGCATCAGCGGATCATG
Organism: Gluconobacter sp. Dm-74; assembly: GCF_018256135.1. Taxonomy (NCBI): domain Bacteria; kingdom Pseudomonadati; phylum Pseudomonadota; class Alphaproteobacteria; order Acetobacterales; family Acetobacteraceae; genus Gluconobacter; species Gluconobacter sp. Dm-74. The sequence continues at coordinate 352,929 of NZ_JAERLX010000001.1, forward strand.
CAGCGTCAGGCGCCGGTTGAAATCTCCCAGAACGGCATAGGCCTCGCCCTCGTCCTGCCGTTCGAGCATCCAGTCCTGCATGACGCGAACCTGCTGATATAGGGTAGGGCAAGAGTGTTGACGCTGGTTCAGCGGCTGGTCCCAGCATCCCGTCTTGAGATGTACGACCAGCAGACGCAAACTGGCGTGCGCATCACTGATGGTGACATCCAGACCACCGCGAAGTTGGTGAGGTGCATCTGATGCTGCGACATTGAGGGCAGAAAGTTCCTCATTGACCGTCACATGCAGATCGCGACGTACGGCGACACCCACCCTCTGCACCACCGCATCAGGCGTCAGGAGAATCTGATATGTTTTGGGGTTGAAAACCCGGGAAGCGGCGATCGGGCCGTCCACTTCCTCAAAAGCCACGACATCTGAGTCCAGATGTCGGGCATAGGCCGCGAGTTTTGAAAAATCGCGGTGCTCTCCCCCCGGAACGTCATCTGGCAATGCGCCATCGCCCGAGGGGCGAAGGGTCAGCCAGTCCATGTTCCAGGTCGAGAGTTTCAGAATATGCGCTGAAGCTGTTTCCATGCTGGCAATCCCGATAAGACCGGCCAGCAGGGAAGCTGCGGCCTGTTTCAGGCAGCCTGTCCTTCGGTAGCGCACATTTCTTCAAGCACGTTCTCGACGGTGCGTGTCTTGCGTGTGCTCTCATCAATGATGAGGATCTCTCCCTTGGGAATGTCGTAGAACCAGCCCTGTAGCTTCAATTCACCCTGCGCCAGCGCCCGCACGACGGCAGGGTGCGTGCGCAGATGCACAAGCTGGAGCATGACGTTGTATTCGGCCAGCGAACGGATATCTTCCGGGCCAGCATCTTCTGCCTTGAGGTTCCCAAGTGCGGCGCGGGCGGCTTCGCCATGACGCATCCAGCTCTTGACCGTCGGCAGATTGTCCAGCTTCGGGGAGTTCAGGTCCATCAGTGCGCCCATCGCGCCACAGTTGGAATGCCCGCAGATGATGACGTTCTTCACCTTGAGTGCGCCGACCGCATATTCGATCGCAGACGACACACCGCCCAGCATCTCGCCATAAGCCGGCACGATATTGCCGACATTGCGTACGATGAACAGCTCACCCGGCTCCGTCTGAGTAATCAGACTTGGGCTGATCCGGCTATCGGCGCAGGTGATGAACAGGGTTGACGGAGACTGACTGGAAGCCAGGCTCTCGAACAGTTCCGCACTCTCGGGATAAACGTCCGTTTCGAATTTCCGGACGCCGCCCAGCAGTTTCGCCAGAGTATCACGACCACAGGCCATGGTGTTCTCCTTCATCTTGAACTACCGGGCAGTTAGAAGGCTTTATCAGGACAGGTAAAGCATGATTCCGGTCAACCCATGCTTTGTCACTGCCCTGACATACCATGATGCGATTGCTTATGCTGCTCCCAATGTCGTGCGCAGCATTGCAAAGACCGCATCCGCATTGGCATCCGGGCCGCCGGCCTGAGCCATATCCGGCCGGCCGCCGCCGCCTTTTCCGCCCATCAGCGCGGAGGCCTCACGGACGAGCTTCACCGCATCCAGACGGTCTGTCAGGTCCTTGGTCACGGCAATCACAATGCTGCCACGACCATCCGCATTGGACATCAGCGCCACCACGCCGGACCCGATCTGCTGGGAAATGCTCTCCGCCAGACCCTTAAGTTCCTTGGGACTGACATCTCCCAGATCGCGGGCCGAAAGCGTGATGCCGTTGATGCTCTCGGTTGCGTTTGTGCCTTCGCCGGTGGCCAGCTTGCGCTGGAGATCGGACACCTGCGACGTCAGGGATTTGCGCTCTTCGAGCAGCGCCGCCACACGGGCAGCAGCGTCGGCCACGGGAACCTTGAGCAGATCCGCGATCTGCTTCAGGCGGTTCTCGGTTTCCAGTGCCAGCGCTTCGGCTGCCAAACCGCAGACCGCTTCAATCCGCCGCACGCCAGCCGAGACACCGCTTTCCGAAACGATCCGGAACGGCCCGATCTCGCCCACGCGGCCCACATGCGTGCCACCGCACAGTTCGATGGAATAGGCGGCACGATCATCGTCGCCATTGCCCATCGAGACGACGCGGACCTCGTCGCCGTATTTTTCGCCAAAGAGCGCCATCGCGCCTTCCGCGACGGCTTCTTCCTGCGTCATCAGGCGCGTCTGGACCGGAGCATTCTCGCGGATGCGGGCATTGACCTCCGCCTCGACTGCCGCAAGTTCCTCACCTGTCAGCGGACGTGGCTGGCTGATATCGAAGCGCAGACGCTCAGGCGCATTCAGGCTACCCTTCTGCGTGACATGGGTTCCGACCTGACGGCGCAGGGCTTCATGCAGCAGATGGGTCGCGGAATGATGGCCACGAACTGCCGTGCGGCGGGCGTGATCGATCTCGGCATGAACCGCCATCCCCGGCTTCAGCGTGCCTTCGACAACCCTGCCGTAATGCACGATCAGATCGCCGTTGCGCTTCTGCGTATCCGTAATTTCGACGCGCAGGCCGGCGGCTGTCAGCGTTCCATGATCGCCGACCTGACCGCCGCTTTCGCCGTAGAACGGCGTCTGGTTCAGCAGGATCGCAACCGTATCGTCGCCAGCAGTGGCCGAAGCCAGTTCGTCATTGCCACGGAAAATGCCCTGCACTTCCGCATCGGATTTTTCCGAAACATAGCCGAGGAACTCGCTGGGACCGTGCCTGTCGCGTGCATCGAACCAGACCGTCTCGGCAGCGGTGTCACCCGATCCAACCCAGGCCGCGCGCGCGCGCTTGCGCTGCTCGGCCATGGCGGTCTCGAAGCCGGTTTCGTCAACCGTGCGTCCCTTTTCGCGCAGGGCGTCCTGCGTCAGATCGAGTGGGAAGCCGAACGTGTCATACAGCTTGAACGCCACATCGCCGGGGAGGGCTTCCGTTTCGCCCAGACGGTCCAGTTCATCGGAGAGCAGCGTCAGGCCACGCTCCAGAAGTGCTGTGAAGCGTTCTTCCTCGCCCTTCATCGTCTGTGCGATGAGCACCTGATGCTGGACCAGTTCGGGATAAGCCGCGCCCATCTGCTGGATCAGCGCCGGGAGCAGGCGATAGAAGACAGGCTCCTTCGCGCCCATCATATGCAGATGGCGCATGGCACGGCGCATGATGCGACGCAGCACATAGCCACGCCCTTCCTTGGACGGCAGCACGCCATCGGCGATCAGGAAGGCGGTAGAGCGCAGATGGTCGGCGACAACGCGGTGGCTGGACTTGAATGCCCCATCCGCGTCCTGATGCATCACATCAGCCGAGGCTTCGATGAGCGCACGCATGGTATCGGTATCATAATTGTCCCGTTTGCCCTGCATGATCGCGGCGAAACGCTCCAGCCCCATACCCGTATCGATCGAAGGGCGGGGCAGCGAGTCACGCGAACCGTCCGGCTGATCGAGGAACTGCATGAACACGAGGTTCCAGATCTCGACGAAACGGTCGCCGTCTTCGTCCGGGCTGCCCGGAGGGCCACCGAAGACGCTGTCCCCATGGTCGTAGAAAATCTCGGAACACGGACCGCACGGTCCCGTATCGCCCATGCGCCAGAAGTTGTCGGACGTCCCAATGCGGATGATCCGATCATCGGACAGTCCGGCGATTTTCTTCCAAAGTTCCGCGGCGTCTTCGTCTTCCGCATAGACGGTGGCGAGCAGCTTTTCTTTTGGTAGTCCGAAATCGCGTGTCAGCAACGTCCAGGCGAATTCGATAGCTTCGGGTTTGAAATAATCTCCGAAGCTGAAATTCCCCATCATCTCAAAGAACGTATGATGGCGCGCCGTGTAGCCAACATTATCGAGATCGTTGTGCTTGCCGCCTGCCCGCACGACTTTCTGCGCCGTGGTGGCGCGGGAATAGGGACGGGTTTCCTGACCGGTGAAGACGTTCTTAAACGGCACCATGCCAGCGTTGGTGAACAGCAGTGTCGGGTCATTCTGCGGCACCAGCGATGCCGACGGAACAATGCGGTGGCCTTGTGCACCGAAATATTCGAGAAAGGCCGATCTGATATCGTTGGTGCTGGTCATGATAAGGGAGCGTCAGTTCCGGAAAAGCAGGGAAATCGTCTGCCTGTCCTAGACTATTGTAGCGGCCTTGGAAATGCAGCCTTCAGTCATTGTGGTCATGCAGTCTGAAGGTGTTATTCTCCAGACCCGACAGATCCGGTTCGGGCTCCGGTGCCGTCAGTCCGGCGGCAGGGATCTCTACTGCCATCTGGACGAGTTCCAGCGGAGTTTCCGGTGTCTGGGCGCGAAAGACGAGGCGTCTCGAAAGATTGAAATTGGCGATCATGCCGCACAGTGCGCCTGCGGCCAGTGCCAGTGCAGGAAAATGCACGGTCAGTGGAACCGTAGCGTAAAGCAGGAAAACCATTCCACGGTTGAGGAGAAATCCGAACGAATTGGCCAGCAGGAATCGAAGCCATTGCAGGACCATATGCTGGTTGTCGTTGGCTGAGAGCCGAAAAGTCCAGAAGCGGTTGAGGCACCAGTTTCCGGTCGCTGCCACGAAATAGGCAATCAGCGTTGCTGCGACCAACCCTGCTGGCTGACGCAACAGGGATACCGTTCCCCAGTCCACAAGAAATCCGAGAGCCCCGACAACCCCAAAACGCAGGAACTGGTCAATGATTTCCGGGCGGCTGCGCGGATAAAAGATACGGCTGCGTCGCAAGGGACCATGTCTCCGGTGTGTCGGGTGGAGTGGCTCTAGCGTGCCGGGAAAGAGACATGCAAGGGCGTTCTGTCTTCAGTCTGGATGAGCGCATAAAGAAAAAGGCGCCCCGAAGGACGCCTTTCTCAGAAACCGAAGTCGAAGACCCCGGCGTCAGATCATGTCTGGATTACTTCAGGATGATCTCGACGCGACGGTTCTGCGGCTCGCGGGTGTTCGGGCCGGTCGGCACCAGCGGGTTGGATTCACCGTAGCCGTGGATGTCGATGGCAGCAGCCGGGACACCGTCACGGATCAGTTCAGCCTTCACGCTGGAAGCGCGACGGTTGGACAGGCCGAGGTTGTACTTCACGCCGCGCGGACCCGGGTGAGCAGCGGAGTTATCCGTGTAGCCGTTGACTTCGATGCGCGTCGTCTGGACGTGCGTGGAAGCCTGGGCTGCCTGGGCAACGATCTCACGGGCGCGGCCCGTCAGGTCAGACTTGTCCCAGTCGAAGAACACGAGATACGTGCGAGCCGGGGTCGGAGCGGGCGGAACGATGACCGGAGCCGGCGGCGGCGGCGGGGGAGCCGTGTCGAAGGCATAGCGCAGGCCCAGGATGAACTGGTGCGAGAAGCGCTGGTCGAAGTTCACGTTGCCCTTGTGAACGCCGGAAGCGTTGTAGGACGTAGCGCGATACGGACCGTCTGCGAAGGTCTGGCCGATGAAACGGTATTCCGTCGTGACTGCCAGGCCCGGAACATTCGGGATGTCGTAGGCTGCACCGACGATACCCTGATACGCGAAGCTGCCCTGCGTTCCGCCCATGCGGGTCACATTGCCATTGTCGTACTGGGTCGTGGTCGGGTTGTAGTGCTGCCACAGGTAGCCAGCGCCAACACCGACGAACGGCGTGACAGGAACGTTCAGGCCGAAGTTGGCGAGATCGATGTCATACAGGACATTGACGAGGCCGCCGTAAGCCTGATCGGAACCGCGGGTGGAACCCGTTGCTGCCGTGTGGTTGCGGTGGTTGAGCTGAGAGTAGTTGTACAGACCCTCGACTTCAACGCGCAGACCGTTGCCGAAGCCCCAGCCGAATGCACCAAAACCAGTGAAACCGTCGTGGTGACGATACTGAGACTTGGAACCAGCATTGCTGCTCGTACCGTCTGCCTGTGTCGTCGGCGAGAAATGACCGTGCTGGTTCTGGACCAGATTGTACCCACCACCCAGGTCGACATAGGGACCGGTGATCGTGCTGGCCATGGCAAGCGACGGTGCGGCGACCATCGACGTCATGGCAAGGAGTGCCGTGCGGAGACGCATGTTTTCGTCCTCTTAGTGACTAACGTTCGAGCCGTTGGAAAATGCTTTCACCAACGGACCCAGCGCGATGCATAAGCGCATATAGAACTCAGAGTTCCCGGCGACAAAGCCACTCAGGGGGTTCCAGCTCTACTCGGGGAAAGGGAGTGACATAAAAGCCACAATCCATTTCGCCCGCTTTACGATCTACGCCTCGCGTCTACGCTGCCTTAGCTCAAGGTTCCAGCCGACGCCAGAGCCTCCCGCAGAAAGCAGCTATGCAAAAGGAGTTGTAAAACAGCTATTTAGCCGAGGTATGACGAAATTTTAACATTCATCACGGGCGGCAACCCTCGCTTACAAGCAGATTACGCACTGTTTCTGCGGGAATTTCGCGTGTGGAGAAGGCTTTTCCAATTCCGCGCAACAGGACGAACGCAACCTTTCCGTCCTGCATTTTCTTATCCCGAGTCATGTGGTGCAGAAGTATTTCTGCCGAGAACGAGTCCCTGAACCAGTCAAAGCTCACCGGCATACCCAAACTGCGCAGATGCCGGTCCAGTCGATGCAGGTCTTCGACGGGGGCATAACCCAGCTCCACGGAAAGCGCCATCGCCAGATGAATGCCGATTGAAACCGCTTCGCCATGCAGAAGCCGCCCGTCATATTCCAGTTCCGCTTCCAGAGCGTGACCGAAAGTATGCCCCAGATTGAGTAGGGCGCGTCCTCCGACAGAAGCCTGTTCCTTTTCGTCGGCAGCCACGACGGCCGCTTTGAAAGCACAGGCGCGGCGCACGGCTTCCGCAAGAGCCGCGGGATCGCCTTCCAGAACATTCTGTCCGTAGTTTTCGCACCAGGCGAACAGGTCCGGATCTGCGATCAGGCCGGATTTGACGATCTCGGCATAGCCAGCAATGCGCTGACGACGGGGCAGGGTGGCCAGAGCGGACGTGTCGGCCAGAACGGCCACAGGTTGATGGAACGCTCCGATCAGATTTTTGCCCGCCGCCGCGTTGATGCCGGTCTTGCCGCCGACGCTGCTGTCTACCTGAGAGAGCAGCGTCGTGGGGATCTGCACGAAAGGCAATCCGCGCAAGGCCGTTGCTGCAACAAAACCGGCAAGATCTCCGACCACGCCACCTCCCAGCGCCACGATGGTCGTCTTGCGTTCGATCCCTGTGGACAGAAGCCGGTTCATCACGTCGCCGTAACAGGCGAGGGATTTGCTCTCCTCGCCGCCTGAAACCGAAATCACGTCCGCACGGATGCCCGTTTCTTCGAAAGACGCCAGCAGGCGCGGCAGATGCAACTCCGCTACGGTGCCGTCAGTAATGACGACCACGCGCTTTTGCGGAAGATGTGGGGCGAGCAGGGCACCGGCACGGGAGATAAGATCTGGCCCGATCAGCACGTCATAGCTGTGATGGCTGAGCGAAACATGGACCGTTTCCGGTCTGCGATATTCGGCCAGAACTTCCCGTACGCGTTGCACGCCCTGTTCCACGGTCTCATCCCCACAATCGATAATGATGTCTGCTTCGGCATAAACCGGATAGCGCAGCCCGACGAGGCGCTCCAGAACTTCGTCAGGGCGCCCCTGAGCCAGAAGTGGTCGTCCCGGACGGCCCGCAACCCGTTTAACCAACACATGCACGGGCGCGCGCAACCAGATCGAAACGGCATGGCGACGGACCAGCCGACGCGTCTGGGCATCCATCCATGCCCCGCCACCCGTCGCAAGGATGCAGGGTGGTCCATCAAGTAGGCGCTGGATGACGCGTCGTTCGCCGTCTCGAAACGCTGCTTCGCCATGGCGCGCAAAAATTTCGGGAATCGAACATCCGGCAGCGCGCTCGATTTCGACGTCCGCATCGACGAACGGCAGACCACAGATCTGGGCAAGGCGCCGTCCGATGGTGGTTTTGCCAGCACCCATCATCCCGACGAGGACAACCGTGCGTGACGGGATGCCGTCGGATGAGAAAAAGGGTTCCGACTTGGCTGAAAGGGAGAATGGCAGGCGTGACATGCCCTGCTACCTATCATAGGAGAAGGGGCACGTCCTGCCCTCACTTCGAGACCTTAGTTCATGGCCAATATCGATCGTTCCATTTTCCGCCTGCCGTTCATTGGCGGAGCTGTTGCCGTCCTTCTCGTTCTGGGCGCTGGCGGAGCGTTCCTGCGTCTGGGCATGACCGCTACCCCGCCGGAACAGACCATGGTGCACAAGGATCTGTCAGGCGCTGCTTTTGCAAGCTCCGCCGCGCCACAGGCCGAACTGCCGGCAATGCCGCCTGTGCCGACGACCCAGACGCATGTCGCACCTGTTGCCGCTTCTGGCACGACTCCGGCAGCCCCGGTTGCTGCTCCCGCCGCTGCGCCCCTGACGCCTTCGACTCCGCTGCCGACGATGCCTGCTCCCAAGGCCGCCCCGGTGCAGTCCATGCCTGCTCCTCCGGCTTCCGCTCCCGCGCATTGATCAAGCCATCATGCCGCGCTCTGGTGACCGCAGACATGTCGAGGCTTTCCTTGAGATGCTGGCCGCCGAGCGCGGGGCGGCCCTGAAAACCCGGCAGGCCTATGCTTCCGATCTTGCCGATTTCGCAGCGCACTGCGCACCCGTGTCCCTCTGCGACGCTCAAGGGAGGGAGGTTCAGTCCTATCTGGCTGAACTGTCCCGCGCCGGTCTGGCGGCACGGACGGCGGCACGGCGGTTGTCCTGCCTGCGCCAGTTCTATCGTTTCCTGATGCTCGAGTCGGTGCGGGAAGATGACCCGACCGAACGGCAGCAGGCTCCGAAGGTCGCGTCCTCTTTACCCAGACCGCTCGACGAGGCAGAAATCCGCCTTCTGCTTGAGGTCGGTACGCGAGGGCACGAAAACGAACGTCGGGATATCGTCTCTCGGGCCGCGCTGGAACTGCTTTACACGACCGGATTGCGCATTTCCGAACTGCTCGCTTTGCCCGCGACCTGTGTGCATGTGCGTGGCCCCATGCTGCTGGTGCGGGGCAAAGGTGGCCGGGAGCGTCTGGTGCCTCTGTCCCAAACTGCGCGTGAGGCGGCCGACCAGCTTGTGCATTTCGATCGCGACCTCGGCAGTCCGTGGCTTTTTCCGGGGCGTAATCCGCAAAAACCGCTGACGCGACAGGGATTTGACAAGATCCTGCTCGCCTGCGCCCTAAAGGCCGGAGTAGATCCCGACCGCGTCAGTCCGCATGTTCTGCGGCACTCTTTTGCCAGTCATCTTCTGGCGCATGGGGCCGATCTGAGGGCGCTTCAGATGCTGCTGGGGCATGCGGATATCGCCACGACCCAGATTTATACGCAGGTCATGTCGGAGCGCCTGCGACAGGCTGTGAGCGCGCATCATCCGCTGGCCCGTAAAGGCGTGTCTGAACGCGCGGAAGACTGACAGAAACATTCCGCCTGTCGCAGGGACTGTTTCCCGGCGCGCAGGCGTGCTATCGGGCGGCCATGCGCCAATTCCTAGATTTCGAGAAGTCGGTCGCCGAACTCGAGACCAAAATCGACGAACTCCGCCAGATGGGCAGCCAGGGCAAGGCCTCCGGCACCAGCGGCATCAATATCGATGACGAGATTGCCCGTCTGTCCGAAAAGGCCGACAAGCAGCTCCGCTCGACTTACTCCAAGCTGACGCCGCTGCAGAAAGTGCAGGTGGCCCGTCACGCCCAGCGCCCCAAGGCTCTGGATTATGTGCGTCTGCTGACGACGGATTACACACCCCTGTCCGGCGACCGCGCTTTTGGTGACGATGATGCCATGATCGGTGGTCTGGCCCGTTTCCGTGGAGAGCCTGTCGTTATCGTCGGGACCGAGCGTGGTCACGACACCGAGACGCGCCTGAAGCACAATTTCGGTATGGCCCGCCCCGAAGGCTATCGTAAGGCGCAGCGCCTGATCGAAATGGCCGGACGTTTTGGTCTGCCGGTCCTAAGCTTTATCGACACTGCCGGTGCGTGGCCGGGAATCGATGCTGAAGCGCGGGGACAGGCTCAGGCCATCGCAAAGTCGATCGACGTGTGCCTCAAGGCTCCCGTACCGTTGATCGCGACCGTGATTGGTGAAGGCGGTTCGGGTGGTGCCATCGCCATTGGTGCGGGTGATCGCATCCTGATGCTCGAACACTCGATCTATTCCGTGATCTCGCCGGAAGCTGCGGCCTCCATTCTGTGGCGTGATCCGAAGCTGGCCCCTGCCGCTGCCGAGGCTCTCAAGCTCACCGCGCAGGATCTTCAGTCCCTTGGCCTGATCGACCGGATCGTCCCTGAGCCCATCGGCGGCGCCCAGCGTGCGCCGGAAGAAGCCGTCATGGCGATCGGAAATGCGATTTCCGAAGAACTCGAGACCCTCAAAGGCCTGACAGGTCCGGCGCTGATCCAGAAACGTCGGGACAAGTTCCTGTCCATGACCCGCACTCCTCTGCACTGAGGTCTTCCTGAAAGCCGCTGCTCCTTCGCAGCGGCTTTTGTGTTTTCAGACTGTCTGCCTGTGCGGAGGTTCACCTGCCAGCGGCTCGCGCCCATGCGCCATGATGAGATCATGAATCGCCTGCGCGGCTTTCCCGACAATCTCGCTGTCATAGCCCTTGGCTACGAGAGCCACGCCACTTGCTCCGTCTGGCAGGTGATAGGGATAGGACCCCAGATCAATCGTCGGAAAGCCTTCCTGCAACGTCGCCAGATCAGAGGCGAAATCCCCTTCCTTCAATCCCGCAGCATACCAGCTTGCGGAAACGAGAGGGGCGCCCTTTTCCATCTGCGGCACCAGCCATGCGACCATGGACGCAAAGATCGACGGCACCCCGGCCATCACATGCACATTACCGATGCTGAAACCGGGCGCCACGGACACCGTGTTGAGGATGGGTGTTGACCCTTCCGGCAGATAGGCCATGCGCTGCCGGGCTGCGTTGAAGCGATCCGCCCCCAGCGCCGCTTCCAGCAGACGGAAACTTTCTTCATGACGAACCAGCGGGGCGCCCATGGCCGTGGCCACGCATTCGGCGGTGATGTCGTCATGCGTCGGCCCGATTCCGCCGGACGTAAACACGATATCGAAAGCCGCGCTGCATTCACGAACCGTACTAATGATCCGTTCCGCAATATCGGGAATGACACGGACTTCCATGAGCCGGATGCCTTGCGCATTGAGCGCCTGAGCCAGAACGCGCGTATTCGCGTCCTGCGTGCGTCCCGAGAGGATCTCGTTGCCGATGACGAGAAAACAGGCAGTTTTTTGAAGCATGTGTCCGCTCCTGATAGTCTTCGCCACAGAACGTAACGGGTCGTCCCGCGTTGTCGAGAACAAACCTACCCCGAATTTTGGTTTTCATCAGGAGGAACCATGACCAGCAGCCCGCTTCATCAGCCCGAATGCCTCCTGGATCTGCATGCAACACTGGGGGAAGGGCCGGTCTGGATTTCCAGCGAAAAGTCCCTTTATTTCGTCGATATCCCCGAGGCGAGAATTCACCGTTTCACACCCGCGACGGGAGCTCATGAAAGCTGGAGCGCGCCGGACCGTGTGGCCTTTCTTCTGCCGGTCGAAGATGGGACATTCCTTGCGGGCATGCCTGACGGTCTGCGCCGTTTCGATCCGAAGAACGGCACTTTTTCGGATCACAAACTCGTTGAGCCTGAGAAACCCGGCAATCGTCTGAATGACGGCTGTGTCGATCCGCAGGGGCGACTTTGGTTCGGGACGATGGATGATGGCGAGGAACAGCCTTCCGGCTCGATCTATCGCGTTGTGCACGAAGGGGCCGCCCTGAACGTGACGCATCATGATGAAGGCTATACCGTCTCCAATGGCCCTGCCGTCTCCCCCTGCGGAAAGACGCTCTATGTCTGCGACAGCCCGGAACAGACGATTTATGCTTTTGACATTCAGCCCGATGGCGCACTCGCAAACGAGCGGGTTTTTGCGCGGCTGGAACAGGGATATCCCGATGGGATTGTGACCGATAGCGAGGGCACGCTCTGGTGCGGCGTGTGGGGTGGTTCGCGCGTGATGCGTTTCAGGCCGGATGGCACGGCACTGCCGTCCATTTTCATGCCGGTTACAAACGTGACCAAGGTTGCGTTCGGAGGAGACGACCTGAAGACTGTTTTCGTGACAACGGCCCGCAAAGGACTGGATGCCGATACGCTGGCGAAGGAGCCGCAGGCCGGGTCTCTGTTCGTGTTCCGCACGGATGTTGCGGGAGCGCCCCAGCAGGTCTTCCGTCTGAACTAGCCCAGAAGTTCCTGCAAAAGTGGGATCAGGGGCAGATCCGGGTCCGGCATAGGATAACGACCCAGATCCGATGCCGAAACCCATTCCAGCGTCTGGCCTTCGCGCGGGGTGGGAACGCCCCGCCAGCGCCGCACCACATATAGTGGCATCAGCAGATGAAACGGCCCGGCATTTTCGCTGACGAACGTGAAGGGTGCCAGACAGGAGCCGGTCAGATCCAGTCCGAGTTCCTCACGCATTTCCCGGATCAGCGCCTGTTCCGGCGTCTCATCGCGTTCGACTTTGCCGCCGGGAAATTCCCATAGCCCCGCCAGACGTTTGCCTTCCGGTCTTTTGGCGAGAAGAATCCGTCCCTGTGCGTCCAGAAGTGCGGCTGCCACGACCAGCAGCGTTCGCGGCTTGGGCGCTTCCACAACGGCAAGAGTCACTTCGGTCTGCTGCACAGGAGCCTCAACCGGCTCTGGCACTTCAGAAAGAAATGTTGTCCGGGACAATTCGAACAGATCAATCGGACAATCCTGTCCGCGCGACACGAAGCGTCGGCTGGACGTGCCCGTCTTTGCAAAACCGAGCTTGCCAAGAACCGCAATAGAGGCCGCATTGTCCTGCGCTGCGTCCGCAGTAATTTTCTCCAGACGCAGAACCGTCAGTCCCCATTCGATCACACGCCGGGCCGCTTGAGTGGTCAGGCCCTGTCCCCAGACGCTCGGAGCCATCCAGTATCCCAGCGATCCGAAACGCCGGTCATCAGACAGAACAAGACCGATCGCGCCCAGAAGCGATCCATCACGGGTGATGGCGAAATGATGGGCGCTGCCCTGCGTGCTGTCATGACGTGTGGAGTCGATCCACTGTTCCGCCAGATCGCGCGGATACGGAAAGGGCAGGCGACTGAGCATCCGCACGACGCTCCAGTCATTGATCAGACGATGGACGGCCGGGGCGTCTTCCGGCTGCAGGGCGCGCAGAACGAGGCCCCCTGCCTTGAGTTCAGGTGTCATGTCAGGATTGTGAAACCTGCTGTTCTGTAGGTTTGTCGGCTGGAACGCCGCACCGGGCCAGAAGCCGACGCAGCATGTTGATGACCGGGAAAACTTCCTGATTGCGGTCGCCGCCCTGTTCGTTCCACGCAGCCTGTTCCAGTTCCACGATGTCCCGGTCTTCTTTGAAGATCCGCTCCGTGAACGCGACGAGGAACGGCCACGCGATGTCCAGAACCAGCTTCGCCTTCGGGCGACGGATCGAAAGCAGTCCGAAGACGCGGCAGGTCTTCTGTTCCGCATCCTGCGGGACATAGACGATCCACAGATCCATAACCGGCGGTTCGTCGCCCGTTGCGATGCGAAGTGTCTGGTACGGATATTCCGTCCGGATCGTCATGACGTCTTTATGAGCGTATTTTTCGCTCGCATCCCGGCGTTCACCGAAAATGAACGTCTCACCCCAGGGCTGCTTGCCGCCGGTTCGGGCAAAACTATAGCGCGCTTCGACCAGTGTGGGTTCGTCCCGCCCGCCCAGAAAGCGGGGCTTCATCTGGCCCATCTGCTTCATGTGCATGAACTGGTGGTTCATATCCATCAGGTTTTCATGCATGAAACTGTAATGGCACGCGACCGTCTCGCCGAAGCGGCGCGTCTTGTATTCGGGATTGCCGACCGAACCCATCTGCGGGAATGGTGTGCTTTCGGCTTTCGCGGGATCGCCCGGGAAAATGAAGATCAGGCCGCCTTCCTCGCGGCACGGATAGGTCCGCACGCCGTTCGGCAGCTTGCCCTTGCCCAGATACGGCACATCGATGCACCGCCCCGAACGGCCATAAGCCCAGCCGTGATAGCAGCACTGAACTGCTTCACCGCTGACCTTGCCGAGGCTGAGCGGCACCTGACGATGCGCGCAGCGGTCCTCCAGTGCAAAAACGCTGCCATCCATCGGGCGCACGAGTGCGATCGGCTGTCCGGCATAGCGCGTGCCAATCGTCTTGCCGCGCTTGAGTTCACGCGACCATGCGACCGGATACCAATAATCGGGATTGGACAGGACGCGCCGCAGATCTCCTGTCTTGCGGACCACATCCTCCACGGGAGAATATTCGCCGATATTCGGGTCGATCACCCGATCCGTGTCCGAAGAAGAGTTTTCGACAGCAGAAGAGACAGAAAGCGTCTGCGACATGAGTATCCTGATCCGTGATGAAACCGCGACATCGTTTTGCTGAGAACAAACCTAACAGGCAAAGCCCCACCACAGGAAGCGATCATTCACTCTCACAGAGCGCGTCTTTCCCGCAACATGCGGCACAAAAACCACCTTTTTCGTGTCATTGAAACATCATCTAGCAATGCTGGCGCTTTTCGCAGTGTGCAGGCACGTTTAGGAGACCGCTTCCCAAAGTTCACAAAACCTAGATTCCGGAGTTTCGTCCACGGTGCGAACCAGATCCCTGCTGCTGTCCTCCATCGCACTGTTCGCAGTCCGCCAGTCTGCTCTGGCGGCAGGGCATCAGCCTCTTCCGGCGGCCGATGATGCTTCACCGGTGTCGGTGTCTGCACACCCGGCGAAGCATCATGCCCCGAGAACAACTCCGAAAGCTGTTTCTGGCGCATCTGCACGGAAGAGCGCGGAACGTGCCGCACCGGCCCGTCGCAAGACCGAGGTTCTGGAATCCCGCGCGACCGAAAGCGTCGCTGTTACGGGACGGCAGCTGACGGGTCGTGATGCCGAGCAGGCTGTCTCGAAAGCCATCATGCGCCAGTATGTTCCCGGAACCAGCGCCTACAAGATGCTGGACCGTACGCCGGGCGTGAGCTTCACTTCCACCGATCCGTTCGGCATCGACAGTTTCGGCGCTAATCTCTACGTCCGTGGCTTCTTCATGAACCAGATGGGCGTGACGGTGGATGGCGTTCCCCTGAACGATCAGACTTACCAGTCCGTCAGCGGCATGAGCCTGGCCTCCGCCATTATTCCAGACGACATCCAGTCCATGCGGATGTCGCAGGGCGCAGGGTCTGTTGAGCTGCCTTCCATGAACACGCTGGGCGGGACGATCCAAATCGGCTCTTCGGACCCCGACGACAAACGCGGCGGCAAGGTGAGCCAGTCCTTTGGCAGCTATGGCTCCTATCGCACCTATGTCCGGCTGGATTCCGGCAAGCTGAACCAGACCGGCACGAAGCTCTACACCTCCTATGCCCGGACCGACGAAGGCATGTGGATGGGTAGCGGCGACCAGTTCATGCAGCAGGTCGATGCGAAACTCGTACAGCCGATCAACGAACGCAGCCGCATGTCCGCTTTCTTCAACTGGTCCAGCCTTGCCCAGTGGAACTATCCCGATACGTCCATCGGAATTCTGAAGAATCTCGGCTGGCGCACACCGCATCTTTATCCGAATTACGCGCTGGCTTACGGCATCGCCAACGGCACGCGCCCCTATCCGGCGGGTTATGACAGTGTTCCCGGTATCGATGGCTCCAATATCGCCATGTATGATGGCGGTCAGGCCGAAACCAATTACATGGGCGGTCTGCATTTCGACCTTGCCCTCACTGACCATCTAACCTGGAACAGTACGATCTACGGTCATAGCCAGACTGGCTATTACAGCTATACCGACAGCGACCCCGACGATCAGGTTGAGGGCGGTGCGCCTCTTTCCGAGGAAGTCTGGCAGAACCGTCAGGAACGCTACGGCTTCGATACCAGCCTGCGCTACAAATGGGGTCGCCATACGATTGAAGGCGGTGTCTGGTACGAGAACAACAACCAGCAGGCCGGGCTCTTCAATTACCGCGAGCCGATCTTGGGGCAGGGCGCACCGCTCAAGGCCGTTGGACCTTATGATGTTTACGGCCCGGCCTATCTGGAAGGTTACAACTTCCAGTGGAACACCAATGTCATGCAGTTTCACCTTCAGGACAGCATCCAGCTGGCCGAAGGTCTGACACTGCACGCCGGGTTCAAATCCATGACCGCCACCACATCCGGCGGCGCACAGTATAATAATGCTGACTGGACGGGTGCTGACGCCCTGCCGAACGGATCGCTGACGGCGTCTCAGGCCTTCCTGCCACATGTCAATCTGGACTGGCACATCAACCGCCACCACGAGATCTATGTTGACGTGGCCGAGAACATGCGCGCCTACGAGGTCTCGGCCTATGGTGTCGCAAACTCGGTCTATTCCGTGCAGGATCAGGCGACGTTCCAGGCGCAAAAGAAGTCTCTCGAACCGTCAAAGGCTTGGGTCTATCTCGGTGGCTACCGCTATTCGTCGAAGCTTCTTCAGGTGAACGCGACGGTCTATCACGCCAGCCTGATCCACCCGATCCTGGCCGCAGCCGTTGGCTCCTTGACCAACCCGGTCTCGCAGGTCATTGATTTCGGCCATATCTCCATGACGGGTGCCAATGGTGACATCACCATCACGCCGATCGACGGTCTGAGCATCAGCAACAATCTGAGCTACAACAAAGGCACCTACGACCGAAACGTCGATACGGTCGGCGGCTATTACGCGCTGGCTGGCAAGAATATCGTCAACTATCCGGCATGGATGTACAAAACGTCCGTTGCCTATAGCTGGAAGGGCATGACAGCGCATTTTGATGCGAACTACTACAGCCGCCGCTATTACAGCTTCATGAACGACACCTCGATCGGCGGCTACTGGCTGGCTAACGCCGGTGCGCAGTATCGTTTCGGCAAGCTCAGCGTTCTCAAGGACGTCACGGCGAGCTTCAATGTCTATAATCTGTTCAACACCAAATACATCTCCATGATGGGTGAGAACGACAACCCCGCTGTCGGCGATTATCAGTCCATGGAACGCGGCCCCGTCCGTGAATTCTTCGGCACCGTCAGCGCGTCGTTCTGACCGACGGGCAAGGCAGGCGGCGCTTCGGTCCGCCTGCTTTCATCGTTAGGCATAAGCTGAAAGAAGTGCCGGGTCAGGGTCATCTGTATTCCGGCCCTTCAGGCATGCGCGGGCTGCGCTCACCATGCGCCTGCCGCGTTGCGCTGTCCGTCGGAACAGCTGCCGCAGAACCAGCATGTTTTTCCCTATGCTTGTCGTCAGCACCATGAACGCAATGCTGGATGCTGCTTCGATAAAGGACGTCACTTCAAAACTGGTCGCAAAAGTCAGCAAATCGGGAGCCATCCGCATACTGCTGGCAAAACCATCATGCCCCAGCAGCCATGTGGCACAACTTACAAACAGAATAGTTACCAACGCGAGCATTCCTAAAGTGTAAGGAAACTCTCTCACCCATCTGCAGGGGCGCGTCACAAGTCTATCACGACAGATTCTGCCGATGGATGTATCTGGGGCGGCATAAGCCAGAAAGAATGCGGCGATTATCATCAGGATGATCATATTATTACTCTCGTATCTTCAATGTTTTGTGCTAGTAAAAATAACCGTAAAATTCAGGCATCCTGTTCGGGTGTTACACCTAGTTCCGCAGCCAGATCGCTGATGAACTGCGAGGCCACGCGGCCGGACCGGCTGCCGCGCGCCATGGCCCATTGCAATGCCTTCCGCCGCAGTTCCTCGCGCGGAACCGGCAGCTTGTAATAAGCCGCATAAGCCTCGACGATCGCCAGATAATCGTCCTGCGTTGCGCCATACAGTCCGATCCAAAGACCAAACCGGTCCGAAAGCGAGACCTTTTCCTCAATCGCCTCGGATGGATTGATCGCGCTGCCCGTCTCGTTCTCGATCATCTCCCTCGGCATCAGGTGTCGCCGGTTGGACGTGGCGTAGATCAGGACGTTCTCGGGCCGACCGCCGATGCCACCATCGAGCACGGATTTGAGAGATTTGTAATCCGCGTCCTGACTTTCGAACGAAAGGTCATCGCAGAACAGGATGCAGCGGCGTTTAGTGGTCCGCAGGACAGCCAGCAGTTTTGGCAGGGACGCAAGTTCGTCACGCTGGATCTCGATCAGGGCCAGTGTTCCGCCGTTCTTCGCACGCTGCTCCGCGTTCACCGCTGCAACGGAGGCTTTCACGAGCGAAGATTTCCCCATACCGCGCGCGCCCCAGAGCATGACGTTGTTGGCGCTGAAGCCTTCCGCGAAATTCCGCGTGTTGGCCATAACCTGATCCATCTGACGCTTCACGCCCTGAAGCAGGGACAGGGGCACGCCCGAAACCTTCTCAACCGGAGTCAGTACGCCCAGCGCGGCCTGCCACAGAAAGGCGTCATGTTTGTGCAGGATATCCGCGCTCGGCGGAGGCGGACTCATGCGCTCCAGACTGGCGGCAATACGTTCGAGAGCGCTGAGCAGGGCGTGGTCGGTCATGGAAAAGGGTTCCGCTCTGAAAGAAGTTGAGATCAAAAGACATCGGCGCCACGCTTGACGGGCAGCCCCCGGACGATATGGTCCCCGCCAGCTTCACTCAAGACTGGACCCTGACATCCATGAGCAGTCTGTTCATTTCTTCCGCCCAGGCCGCCGATGGTGGTGGTCTGCTCTCCAACCCGCAGGTGCTTCAGTTCGCCCCGATGATTTTCATCTTCGTGGTGTTCTATTTCCTGCTGATCCGTCCCCAGCAGCAGCGCGCGCGCAAACTGCGTGACGAGCAGGGCTCCCTGCGTCGCGGCGACCGGATTGTGACGGCCGGTGGCATCGTCGGCGTCGTGCAGGCGACCCGCGATGACAGCGATGAAGTGGATGTCGAGATCGCTCAGGGCGTGCGCGTGAAAATCGTTCGCAGCACGATCACGAATATTACGTCGCGTGAAAAGCCAGCCAACGATTCCTGAACTGGAACTTGCAGAGCCGTTCACGAAAAAGCCCCGCCCGGGAAACCGGACGGGGCTTTTTTTGATCTGATGAACCCGAAAAGGGATCAGGCAGACTTCAGTTCAGCTTCCGCAAACTCGTAGTTGGCGAGCTTGTCCAGAAAGTTCGTGACATAGTCCGGACGGCGGTTGCGGAAATCGAGGTAGTAGGCGTGTTCCCAGACGTCGAGGCCAAGCAGGGCCTTGCCCTGACCTTCGGCCAACGGGTTGGAGCCGTTTGCCGTCTTTGTCACGGCCAGCTTGCCGGACTTGTCCAGTACCAGCCAGGCCCAGCCCGAACCGAACTGCGTCGTGGCGGCCTGTTTGAAGAGCTTCTTGAACTCGTCGACGGAGCCGAAGTCTTCAGCGATTTTCTTTTCCAGACCAGCCGGAATCTTGCCGCCCTTCGGGGAGAGGTTCTTCCAGAACAGGACGTGGTTCCAGTGCTGGCCCGCATTGTTGAAGACCGGCGCGATTTCAGGCTTGCCGTAGGAGAACGTAACGATCTCCTCAAGCGTCTTGCCAGCCAGTTCCGGTTTGCTTTCCGCGAAACCGTTCAGAGCCGTGACATAGGCCTGATGGTGCTTGCCGTGGTGCAGTTCCAGCGTTTCCTGGCACATGCCGGCATCGGCGAGAGCATTTTCGGCGTAGGGCAGGGTGGGAAGTTCGAAAGCCATGATGTCACTCCTTGGCAGAATAAGGCGAGGTGACCGCCCTCAGGGACGGTCGCTCCCGCGTATCGTTCTCATTTATGAGGAAGATTGGCAACGCTGTGTTCCATCGCACCGATGAGGGCCGAGTAATCCTCATCCGCATGCAGACGGTTTGAAAGGGCCAGTGCCTGATCGGCAACAGCCATGCCCGGCATGAACGCGCCGACCTTGCGACCGGCATCCAGCAGAAGTCCCATGTCCTTGGACATGAGGCGCGTGGGGAACTGCGACGGGAATTCCCGGTTCTGGCCCATCTTCAGCTTGCGCTTGTGATGCGGGCTGACGACCGCCACCTGTTGCAGCGTCTCGAACACGACATCGCGGTCCAGTCCGGCGGCAAGACCGTAAGACACGCCTTCAGCCACGATATTGAGCGTCGCGCCCATCACACCATTCACAACCAGCTTCAGGCGCGCCGCAGAACCCGCTGGACCAGCATGGATCGTCAGCTTGCCAATGACGTCCAGAACCGGCTGGGCCCGCTTCACCACGGATTCGTCACCGCCCACCAGCATGACCAGATCGCCGCTTTCGGCTTCCGGCGTACTGCCGGACATAGGCGCATCAAGCAGGGAAAAGCCATGTTCGACGGCAAGTTTTGCAAAAGCGTCCGCCTGATCCGGCGAGACGGTGGAGGTATCGAGGACAAGCTTGTCAGCCGTCAGAGCGGCAAGCGCACCGTTTTCGCCAGACAGGGATTGAATTTCCGCTGCATCGTTCGGCACGCAGAAAATGATGATCTCAGCGGCTTCGGCAATTGCGCGGGGTGAGGGCAGCATCTCCGTCTCGTCCTTGCCGCCTGAAGGCGCGAACGCCACAACCGGGTAGCCAGCCTTTCGCAGGTTGGCGCCCATACGCTGAGCCATCGCGCCGTAGCCGATAAAACCGATTTTAGGACGGGGCATGGATACTGGCTCCTTATGATGCGTTACGACAGACTCACGCATCATAGGTGCCAGAGTTTCTCAAAGTCCGGAAATTGATCATGGCACTTTTTCAGTACCCCAGACCCCAGCCGTCCGAGATTACGCCGAAAGAAGCCTATCTTTCCCGACGCGCTCTGATCGGCGGTGCCGTAGCCCTGAGCGCGCTTGCCACTACGGCAAAGGCTGCCTCCCTCCAGACACATCCGGGTCCGTATTCCGGTAATCTGACGCCGACGCCACACGAAGACGTGACTCATTATAATAATTTTTACGAGTTCGGGATGGGCAAGGCTGATCCTGCGGCCCGCTCCCAGGATTTCCATCCGCTCCCATGGACGCTGGAAATTACAGGCCTCGTCCGCAAGCCCGTCCGTCTGGATGTCGAGCAGCTTCTGCGTTCTGCAGCGATGGAAGAGCGGATTTACCGGATGCGCTGCGTCGAGGCGTGGTCCATGGTCATTCCGTGGGACGGTATTCCGCTTGCGAGCCTGCTGAAGGATGCCGATCCCGATCCACGCGCCACCCATGTCGCTTTCGAGAGCGTTCTGCGCCCGTCGGAGATGCCCGGACAGAGCGATGGTCTGTCGGGGATTCAGTGGCCTTATGTGGAGGGTCTGCGTCTGGATGAGGCCATGAATCCTCTAACGCTGCTTGCACTCGGCGTTTATGGCGAAACGCTTCCGAACCAGAATGGCGCGCCCATTCGTCTGGTCGTCCCGTGGAAATATGGTTTCAAGGGCATCAAGTCCATCCAGCGCATTCGCCTGCTGGATCACGAACCGCCGACGACATGGAACCGTCTCGCTTCCGATGAATACGGCTTTTATGCCAACGTCAATCCGCAGGTCGATCATCCCCGCTGGAGTCAGGCGACAGAGCGCGTCATAGGCGCACATTCCCTGTTCGGCGCTACACGGCAGCCGACGCTGATGTTCAACGGATATGGCGAACAGGTGGCGGATCTGTATCGCGGCATGGATTTGCGGAAAAACTTCTGATGTCCTCAGACCCTGCGTCCGCCTTAAGAGCCGTAAAACGACACTGGCGCGTCATTCTGTATCCGATCGGCATGATCCCGGCTGCATGGCTCGTCTGGCAGGGGCAACATGGGGCGCTTGGTGCCGATCCGGTCAATGTGTTCGAGCGGTCACTGGGGCTTTGGGCCTTCCGCTTTCTGCTGGCCTGTCTGGCGCTGGCTCCGCTGAAACGCTTTGCGGGCATCAACCTGCTCCGATACCGACGCCTCACAGGGCTACTGGCGTTTTTCTACGCCAGTCTGCATGTGCTGGCCTATATCGGTCTGGATCACGGGTTTGACTGGGGCGTCCTGTGGATAGACATCACGCGCCGCCCCTTCATTATTCTCGGGATGAGCGCGCTGCTTCTGCTGGTCCCCCTCGCGCTGACCTCAAATGCGTTTTCGATGCGCCTGATGAAGCGGCGCTGGAAGGTGCTGCACAGGCTGATCTACCTGGCCGCAGTTCTGGCGGGCATCCACTTCTTTCTGTCGTTCAAGACACTGAACGCTGTCTCCGCGCCGTATCTGGCTGGTCTTGCACTGCTTCTGTTGTGTCGTGTCCTGCCTGAAAAACGGAGATAAGCGGGCTCTGAACCAGAGCCCATCGGTTTCTCAGACAGTTGGACGCAACGCTGCACGGATTTTGGGAGAAAGCTCCGTCAGGGCCGAACGACGCTGAGTCATCATTTCGGCTGGGAATGGCGTATTGGGGAAATGGCATCCATCGGCCAGAAGCAGGCCATCGGGAAGATGGGTGATTTCGCCGGGGCGGAAATCAAGGCGAGACAACGGAATGCCGCATGCCCCCAAAACCACAATATGCGCGCTGATTCCAAGTGTGAGGACCAGTTTCAGCCTAGGCATACTCTGAAGTTCGGTACAGAGAGCGGTGCTGCAGGCTTCGAGTTCGGACGGAAGTGCCAGCGGCTGTGGCGACAGGGGCTGCATGACTCTGGTGATCCGTCCCAGAATGGCCTCTGGTCCGGCAAGGGCTGTGTCGAAAACGATGTTGTTGGCGTCCAGAAAGGACGCCAGTGTCGCCGTGGCGTCTTCCGGATCGAGGCAGACAATCAGCATTTCGGCTGAGAGCGGCCCTGTTCCTGACCGCGTGCCTTCTGTAAAGGCAGGGAGCGGAGGCGGGGCGGGGATCGTTCCGGTAGAAGCCCGAGGGGTCATGAGTCGTTGGTCTCGTCACTGTTGATATCAGCAGGATGACGAACCGGCCCCTGTCGGGGAGGATTGCGTGGTTCGGCCTGACGCCGTGTGAACGACGGCGCAATGTCAGCCAGTTCCACAAACATATCCGCCTGGCGCCGCAGATCGTCTCCGATCATGGGCGGGGTCGAACGCATCGAGGAAATGACCGTAACCCGGACCCCGCGCGCCTGCGCAGCCTCAACGGCGCGACGCAGATCGGAATCACCGCTGATGATCACGGCGTGATCAAGGCGGCCCGACTGTTCCAGAAGATCCACTGTCAGTTCGACATCCATGTTTCCCTTGATACGCCGTCTTCCTGAAGGATCCGTAAACTCCCGCGCAGTTTTTAGCACGAGATGATACCCGTTATAGGAGAGCCAGTCGGTCAGCGGCCGCAGCGGAGAGTAGTCGTCTGTTTCGGGCATGGCGGCGTAATAGAAGGCCCGCTGGAAAAGGCAGGCATTTTCAAACAGTTTGCGAAGGCTGCGGAAATCGACTTCAAATCCCAGATTGCGGGCGGCGTGATGGAGGCTGGCGCCGTCAATGAAAAGTGCGGTGCGTTCGTTCTGGCGCAAAAGCATGTAGAGTAATCCTGATATATAAAATATGTCGCCCCACGCGAGAGAGGCAGAGGCTGCCATCCAGCTGCGACCAGGCATGGAGGCACTCGCGTTCAATTCCGGAGGTGGGGCAGGCGCCGATTGCATTCGCATGAACTGCATGTTATTGCCAGCGTTCTCTCTTATTTTATTCTTTTGTCTTACCCGAAGGGGGCCTGTCGCATGGCGCGCGTAACCGTCGAAGATTGCATCGAGAAGGTTTCTAACCGTTTCGAACTGGTCCTGCTGGCCGCCCAGCGTGCCCGCGGCCTTTCACGCGGTGAGGAAATCCGTCTCGATCGTGAAAACGACAAGAACACGGTCGTTGCCCTGCGTGAGATCGCTGAAGACAAGGTGAGCCTGCCCGTTCTGCGCGAAGGGATCATCCGTTCGCTGGCCCGCGCGCCTGAGCCGGAGCCCGTGGACGAAGAAGTGCTGGATCTTATCCCGACGGACCAGAATATTTTTGGCCTGCAGGATGTCTCTGCCGAAGAAGAGCATGCTCACATGGCCGAGAACATGTCCGCTGACGAAGCTGCTGCCATTGAAGCCGAACTGGGTGGTCGGGGTCGCCGCTGATCTCTGACCGGCTTTACTGAGAGAGGAATGCTTCATGCCCGATGCATCTCCTCCAACTACGTCCCCGCCTGTCGCAAGCGGGGACTTCAAGCCGTCCATCGCCGGACTGCTGCGACGAATCGAAAGCTACGATCCGTCGGCCGATCTCGCGCAGATCGAGGCTGCTTATGATGTGGCGGCCAACGCCCATAACGAGCAGCGTCGCGATAATGGCGACGCCTACATCACCCACCCTATTGCTGTCGCCAATATCCTTGCGGGTTTCCGCATGGATGCGACCTCCATTATGGTGGGGCTACTTCACGATACTGTCGAAGATACCGGTGTTTCCTGTGACTCCCTGAAAGCCCGCTTTGGCGAGGATGTTGCCGCGCTCGTTGACGGGGTGACGAAACTGACGCGGCTCGAACTCCAGTCCGACCGCACCAAGCAGGCCGAAAATTTCCGTAAGCTCGTTCTGGCCATGTCGCGGGATATCCGCGTTCTGATCGTCAAGCTGGCCGATCGCCTGCACAACATGCGCACACTTCATTATGTGCAGCGCACGGACCGCAGGCAGCGTATCGCCCGCGAGACGATGGACATCTACGCGCCGCTCGCCGAGCGCATCGGTATGGACCGCGTTAAGACGGAGCTTCAAAACCTTTCTTTCGCTCAGCTCGAACCCGAAGCCGACGCGACAATCCGTGCGCGTCTGAACTTTCTACGGGGGCAGGGGGCTGACGTCATTGAACAGGTCCGTCAGGAACTGATGGCCCTGTGTACGGAAACCGGGATCGACAGGGTCGAAGTCACGGGGCGCGAAAAATCGCCCTATTCGATCTGGGAAAAGATGCAGCGCCGGAACGTGGCGTTCGAACAGCTTTCGGACATTATGGCCTTCCGCCTGCTCGTTCCCACGCGTGACGCCTGTTACATGGCGCTCGGAGCAATCCACGGCGCCTATCCGATGATCGCCGGTCGCTTCAAGGACTACATTTCCACTCCCAAGGCCAACGGCTACCAGAGCCTTCATACCGGCGTGACCCTGCGCCATCCGCGCAACCAGAAAATCGAAGTCCAGATCCGCACTGCCGAAATGCACGATCTGGCTGAAAACGGTGTGGCGTCTCACTGGGCTTACAAGGAACACGCAACCCCCAGCGAGTGCGAAGCCGCGGCCCTGTCGTCAGCCTTTGGCGCGCCGACCCGCAAGCTGCGCTGGGTGCAGGATCTTCTGGAAATCCTTGAGGACAGTCAGGCTCCTGACGAGTTCCTCGAAAACACCAAGCTGGAACTCTATCAGGATCAGGTTTTCTGCTTCACCCCCAAGGGGCAGCTGATTTCCCTGCCGCGCGGTGCCACTCCCGTCGACTTCGCCTATGCCGTGCACAGTCAGGTCGGTGATACCTGTGTTGGCGCCAAGGTAAACGGACGCCTGATGCCGCTGCGGCATGAATTGCAGAATGGCGATCAGGTCGAAATCATGACCGCCCGTGGCGGGACGCCGTCGCCGTCCTGGGAGCGTTTCGTCGCAACGGGCAAGGCCCGCGCCCGTATCCGGCGTTTTGTGACGCAGCAGCAGCGGCAGGGCCATATCGACAACGGTCGTGCCGCCATCGCCAAGGCTTTCCGTCAGGAAGGCGTGGACGGTTCCGAAAAGGTACTCGACGGTATCCTCAAGGAACTTCGTCAGGCTTCGGTTGAAGATCTGTACGTCTCGGTCGGCAACGGCCAGCTTGGCCCCAAGGATGTCGTCAACACCGCTTATCCCGAGCTGCGCCAGAGCGTCCGTGCGCCCCGGATGGTGCCGGGTCTGTCGCCCCGTTTCGGGCAGTCCCTCATGCTGGGATCGGGGCATGGTGCCCCGAAAACGACGGCGCATTCGGGGAGTACGATCAAGGGAATCGGTTCGGGGATCGCTATCAGTTTTGCCGGCTGCTGCCGTCCCCTGCCGGGAGACCCGATCGTCGGCATTATCGCGCAGGGCAAGGGCGTCACCATTCATCGGCGCGGCTGTCAGAACCTGTCCAGTTTCGCGGACACGCCCGAACGTTTTTTGGAAGTGGACTGGGATTACGAAGCCCTTGGCCGCCGTCAGGGCGCCGAGCCCTATACGGCCCGACTGTCGGTGGTGGCTGCCAACGAGCCCGAGGTTCTCGCGACCCTGACGAACGTGGCCGCAAAGCACAATGGTAGTGTCCTTAACCTCAAGATCGTAAACCGCCAGCTCGATTTCATGGAAATTCTGGTGGATCTGGAAGTAAAGGATCTGCGTCACCTCTCGTCCATGATCGCGGCCTTCAGAACGGCTGTGGGCGTCATGCAGGTCGAGCGCGCCAAGGGGTGATTTCATGATCCTCGGAATGGGGACGGATCTGTGCATGATCTCGCGCATTGAGAAAAGCGTCGACCGCTTTGGCGACCGCTTTCTCATCCGCGTTTTCACAGAAGCCGAACGCAGTTATGCCGACCGGCTTTCGGGAGTCGCGCGCATGGGCAGCTACGCCAAGCGTTGGGCCGCCAAGGAAGCCTGCGTCAAAGCACTGGGAACCGGCTTTGCCCATGGGGTCCAGCTTCAGGATATCGGGGTCTGTAACGGCCCGAGTGGTGCTCCTGAATTGCAGCTCTCCGGAAGAGCAAAGGAAGTCCTGCATCAGTTGACGCCTGCGGGACAGAGCGCCCAGCTTCTGGTCAGCCTGACGGATGATCCTCCGTTCGCACTCGCGCAGGTCATCATACAATCTGTTCCGTCGGGGCTGTCTGGACAGTCCGGGCCGATTGAAGCGCTCGCCAACGCCGCCAAGCTGCGTTAAGAGCGTCTGATGATCAAGGAGAACAGACCCGTGCAGGGTTCAGAAAGTACGGGTGACAAGCCCGGACGCCGCGAAGAGACGCTTGGCGAAAGCATCCGTTATTTCTGCGTGCTGTTGCTGGCGGTGTTTGCCGTGCGCTCCCTTGTGGTGGAGCCTTTCAATATCCCTTCCGGTTCGATGATTCCGACACTGCAGATCGGCGATTTCGTTCTGGTCTCGAAGTTCAGCTACGGATATTCCCGCTTTTCCTTTCCGTTTTCGCCAAACGTCTTCAGTGGCCGGATTTTTGGCTCCGAGCCCCATCGTGGCGATGTTGCGGTCTTCCGTTTCACGCGTGATACGTCCGTGGATTACATCAAGCGCATCATCGGTCTGCCCGGCGACCATATCCAGGTCACGGGAGGGCATCTGATTCTCAACGGAATCGAAGTTCCCCGGACGGCGCTTGGTCATTACGAGGTACTCGACGAGAACAACCGCCTCCTCAGTGGTAAGCTCTATCGCGAAAGCCTCCCCGGAAGCGGCGGACGTCCGCCGGTCGATCATGATATTCTCAAGCTGACGGATGACGGTTTCGCAAACGATACGCCGGAATATGTGGTGCCGGAGGGATCGTTTTTCGCCATGGGCGATGATCGCGACGACAGTGCGGACAGCCGTTTTCAGGGTGATGGCCCGGACGATCTCGGGTTCGTGCCCATGCAGAATCTTGTTGGTCGTGCGCCGATCGTTCTGTTCTCGATGGATATGCGTCATCCCGCATGGCAGTTCTGGTACTGGCCGACCGAAATCCGCTGGAACCGCTTCCTGCATCTCGTCACATGAAGCTCTCCTCAACAGACGCCCTAGCGTCGATGCAGTCAGCGCTCGGGCATGATTTTGCAAAGCCTGAACTGCTGAGCGAAGCGCTGACCCACCGGTCTGCCGTGTCCGGCCGTGATCCGCGTCGCGCGCGTCGTAGCCAGCGCCCCAAAGGCACGGGTTCGAACGAGCGTCTTGAGTTCATCGGAGACCGCGTTCTGGGTCTGTTGATGGCGGAATGGTTGCTGGAACGCTATCCGGATGAGCAGGAAGGCGCACTCGGGCCGCGCCATGCCCATCTGGTGTCCCGCACGGTTCTGGCTGAAATCGCCGATCAGGTCGGGCTTTCCGGCTCCCTCCAGATTTCCCCACATGAGGAAGATGCCGGGATCCGGCGTCTGTCCAGCATCCGGGCTGATGCGATGGAGGCTCTGTTGGGAGCGCTCTATCTGGATGGCGGTCTGGAACCGGCGCGTCGCGTTGTCCGCCAGTACTGGCAGCACCGGCTCGATACTGCCGATCGGCCGCACAAAGAGCCCAAGACCCTGCTACAGGAATATATGCTGTCACAGGGTCTGCCGCTTCCGAATTATGAACTCCTGTCTTCGGATGGACCCTCCCATGCGCCCGTTTTCCGCGTCAGTGTGACGACGCTTGGGCAGACGGGAACGGGAGAGGCCGGCAGCAAGAGGCTGGCAGAAACGGCAGCGGCAACCGCCCTGCTGAAACGTCTCGGTCAGAATGTGGCGTCCTGAGATGTCATCAACAAAGGATCAGAACATGACCACGCGCTGCGGTTTCGTGGCTCTCGTCGGGGCTCCGAACGCGGGGAAATCCACCCTGCTCAACCGGATTGCCGGAGCCAAGCTGTCCATCGTCAGCCCCAAGGCGCAGACGACCCGTTTCAGGACGCTGGGCATCGTCATGCAGGACAATGCCCAGATCATCCTCGTGGATCTGCCGGGTATCTTCAAGCCACGCCGCCGTCTCGACCGGGCCATGGTCAACGCTGCCTGGTCCGGGTCGCAGGACGCGGATCTGACGCTGCTTCTGGTGGATGCGAAGTCGGGTCTGCGCGAGGACGTCCGCGAAATCATTGCGAAACTCGCGGAGAGCAAGGGCCGTATCTGGCTCGTTCTCAACAAGACGGACCTCGTGGAGCGCGGCGAACTGCTCCCCCTCACGCAGGAAATCGGCGGTCTGATCAGCGTGGAGCATGTCTTTATGCTAAGCGCGCGTTCGGGCGAGGGCGTGAACGATCTCATGGCCCGTCTGGCGACCGAACTGCCGGAAGGTCCGTTCCTGTATCCTGAAGATGACCTGACCGACCTGCCGGATCGCCTTCTGGCTGCCGAACTGGTTCGTGAGCAGATCTTCATGCAGACGCATGAGGAAATTCCCTATCAGGCCACAGTCGAGACCGAGAGCTTCAAGGAACGTCCCGACGGCTCGGTGCGGATCGAAGTGACGATCTATGTGTCCCGTCCTGGACACAAGGCCATTTTGATTGGCGAGGGCGGTCACAAGATCAAATCCCTAGGGGCGCGGGCGCGCATGGAGCTTCAGGAACTTCTCGATCGCAAGTGCCATCTTTTCCTGAACGTCAAGGAGCGTGCAGGATGGGACGAGGAAAAGGCCCGGCTTCGCGCCATTGGTCTGGACGACTGAAAAACACAGGTGCCGGAGCGTTTGAAATCCGGCATCCTGACATCGCTTGTTCCAATCCCGTTGCGTCTGTATGACGGGCGCAAATCAAGACACCACATCCAGCCGGAGACGGGCATGACGATCGAGAACCCAGAACAGAGCTCCTCCTACAAACGTGTCCTGCTCAAGGTGTCCGGCGAGGCGCTGATGGGCGATGGGCCGTCGGGAGTCGATCCCGCGATGGTGGACATGGTTGCCGCCGATATCGCTGAAGTGCGGGCTTCGGGCGTAGAAGTTTGCCTCGTGGTCGGAGGTGGCAACATTTTCCGCGGTCTGGCCGCGGCCGCCAAGGGTATGGATCGTGCTCAGGGTGATTACGCAGGCATGCTGGCAACCGTCATCAATGCGCTGATGCTACAAAACGCGCTGGAACGCCGCGGCATGGAAACGCGCGTCATGACCGCGATCCAGATGGCCTCGATTGCCGAGCCCTATATCCGTCGTCGCGCCGTGCGCCACATGGAGAAGGGCCGGGTTGTCATTTTCGCAGCCGGTACGGGCAATCCGTTCTTCACAACGGATACGGCGGCCGCTCTGCGTGCAAACGAGATGGAATGTGACGCGCTCTTCAAGGGAACGCAGGTGGATGGTGTTTATTCCGCTGATCCGCGCCGTAATCCGGACGCCCAGCGTTACGACCGCCTGACCTATCTCGAAGTCCTCGCCCGCGATCTGAACGTCATGGACGCTGCGGCCATCAGTCTGGCCCGCGAAAACAGATTGCCCATCGTGGTTTTCAACATGCATGCTCCTGGCTCTTTCAGCGCGGTCATGCGTGGGGAAGGGCGTTTTACCAAGATTATCGAAGCGGACTGATCTTCGCATTTTCAACGAAATCTTCAGGCTTTGTCCTGAGACCAACGTCGAACTGAAAGGAACAGCTCATGCCTGCTGACCTGAATGACCTCATCGCCGATCTGACCCGCCGTATGGACGGTGCGATCGAAAGTCTGCGCCGGGACCTTTCCGGCCTGCGTTCGGGCCGCGCCAGTCCGAACCTTCTGGAGCCGGTCCGCGTCGAAGCCTACGGGTCCGAGGTGCCGCTGTCACAGGTCGGCTCCATCGCCGTTCCTGAGGCCCGGATGCTGACGGTTTCCGTCTGGGACCGCACGGTCGTGGGCGCCGTCGAACGCGCCATCCGCGACAGTGGCCTCGGCCTCAACCCGTCCACGGACGGCCAGACGGTCCGCGTTCCCATTCCGGCCCTGACCGAAGAGCGCCGTAACGAACTCGCCCGTGCCGCTGCCCGCTATACCGAAAATGGCAAGATTTCCGTCCGTGGCGTACGTCGCGACGGTATGGAGCAGACCAAGGCGCTGGAAAAGAAGAGCGAGATCAGTCAGGACGATATGAAAACCTGGACTGACGCTATCCAGAAGCTGACGGACCAGTACATCAAGAAAGTGGACGATATTTTCGCGGACAAAGAACGCGAGATCAAACAGGTCTGATTGCGCATTTGCCCTTAGGATCTTTTCCCCGCTCTGAAGGCACGGTCTCCTCTCCCGCCGGGGGAGGAGCGAATGCTGTTCCCGTTCATGTCGCTGTGATCATGGATGGAAATGGCCGCTGGGCACGTGCGCGTAGACTCCCGGTAATCGCAGGACACCGTCAGGGTGCGGAATCCGTGCAGAAATGCGTCCGTGCGGCTATCCAACAGGGTGTGCGTTACCTCACGCTCTATGCATTTTCTTCCGAGAACTGGCGGCGTTCGACGAAAGAAGTCGGGGATCTGACGTCTCTGCTGCGCTTTTATCTGCGTCACAAGATCAACGAACTTCATGCGCAGGGTGTCCGACTGCGGATCATCGGCGAACCGGAGCGGTTCGAAGACCCTCTGCGTGAAGAGCTTCGCCGCGCTGAAACCCTCACACTTCACAACACGACGCTGACCCTCACGCTCGCGCTGTCCTATGGTGGCCGTGCGGAAATCGTACAGGCCGCGCGTCGTCTCGCCGAAGATGTGGTTGCAGGCCGGATTACACCTGACAGCATCACTGAAAACACGCTTCACGACGCGCTGCAGACGGCTGATATGCCTGATCCCGATCTGGTAATCCGGACCAGTGGCGAATGTCGGCTGTCCAATTTCCTGCTCTGGCAGAGTGCGTATGCCGAGCTGATTTTCATGGACGTGCTCTGGCCCGATTTTGGTGAGTCAGAATTTCTGGATGCCCTGTCACGTTTTGCCGGTCGTCAGCGCAGATTTGGTGGACGCCCCGCATGAGCAGTGCTTCAGCACGCTGGTCCGATCTGAGATTGCGTCTTCTCTCGGCCGCGGTCCTCGTGCCGGTTGCGGCTTTCTGCATCTGGCGCGGTGGTCTGGTCTATGATGCCCTGATCCTGCTGGCGATGTTCGGTCTGGTCTGGGAGGGCGAGACGCTTATTCGCCAACCTCTGAAAACGTGGCGTGGCGGTTTGCTGCTCGCCTGGCCCGTGATTGCTGGCCTTGCCGCTCTGAAAGGGGAGTGGAGCACCGCCTTCTGGATGATCTGGCCCACGCTGATTTTTGGCTTTCCTGCCAGCGTTCCCGTCGTAATTTCCATTGTTGGGGGCCTGTCGCTTCTGTGGCTGCGTCATCTACCTTTTGGGATGGCGTCCGTTCTTTTCGTTCTGTCCGTCGTGATTGCCAGCGACAGCTTCGCGTATCTGACAGGTCGTGTTTTTGGTGGCCCGAAGCTCGCTCCGTCCATTTCTCCGGGCAAAACCCGCTCCGGCGCGATCGGAGGGCTTCTTGGAGCGTCTCTGGCGGGCGGTCTTGTCGCTTGGCTAGCCGTGCCGGGGACGCAGATCGGTGGTCTGATCTGCGGTGCGGTCTTGGGAATTTTTTCCCAAAGCGGGGATCTTCTGGAAAGCGCGGCCAAACGTCGGTTGGGCGTGAAAGATTCAGGACGCCTCATCCCCGGACATGGCGGCCTTCTGGATCGCTTCGACGGTCTTCTCGCAGCGGCTCCTGCGGCGGCCCTGTTATCTCTTGCGGTGGCAACGCAGCCTTTCT
This sequence comes from Gluconobacter sp. Dm-74, assembly GCF_018256135.1. Classification (NCBI taxonomy): domain Bacteria; kingdom Pseudomonadati; phylum Pseudomonadota; class Alphaproteobacteria; order Acetobacterales; family Acetobacteraceae; genus Gluconobacter; species Gluconobacter sp. Dm-74. The sequence goes on from NZ_JAERLX010000001.1 coordinate 385,313, forward strand.
GGTCCATCCTTCCTGCACATTTACCTACTTCTTACGGGAGTTCTTCGCATGACTGACGGTTCTGCACGGTCCACACGCCGTCGCATCACAGTGCTGGGCAGCACCGGCAGTATCGGAACCTCCACGGTCGATCTCCTCGCCCGAATTCCGGATGAGATCGAAGTGCGGGCGCTGGTTGGAGGCTGCAATGCGTCGCTTCTGGCAGAACAGGCCCGTCTTTTGAATGCCGAAGTGGCTGTTCTGCATGACGAAAGCCGTCACGACGAACTGAAATCGCTGCTTGCAGGCACTGGCATCCGGACGGCCGCCGGTCGTCAGGCTGTGATCGAAGCCGGGGCCATGGAAGCCGACTGGACCATGGCTGCGATTACGGGTGCTGCGGGTCTGGAGCCCACACTGGCTTCCGTTCGCAACGGACATGCTGTGGCTCTGGCCAACAAGGAAGCGCTCGTTTGCGCGGGCGATGTCATGCTGCGTGCCGTGTCTGAAGCCGGAGCCACCCTTCTGCCCGTCGATTCGGAACATAACGCCATCGCCCAGTCTCTGGGCGGCTGCGATATGGAAACCGTTGAAAAGATTATCCTGACGGCGTCCGGTGGTCCGTTCCGTCAATCGACGCTTGAAGACATGCGTGCAGCCACGCCGGAAAAAGCTCTGAAGCATCCGACATGGTCGATGGGCGCCAAAATCACGATCGATTCGGCGTCCATGGCCAACAAAGGTCTGGAAGTCATCGAAGCCGCACGTCTGTTTGGCCTGACCGAAGACCGGATCGACGTTCTGGTTCATCCGCAGTCTGTCGTGCATGGTCTCGTGCAGTTCCGGGACGGCAGCCTCGTCTCGCAGATGGGCTCTGCCGATATGCGTATTCCCATTGCCCACACGCTCGCCTGGCCCAAGCGAATGGAGACGCCTTGCGGACGTCTGGATCTGGCCGCCTATGGCCGTCTGGAGTTTGAAGCGCCGGATGAAGTGCGGTTTGCCCCGCTTCGTCTTGCCCGACAGGTTCTGCGGGCAGGTGGTGCGGCCCCAGCGGTATTCTCCGCTGCCAACGAAATCGCCGTCGAGGCGTTTCTGAACCGCCGTATCGGGTTCCTTGGTATTGGCGAGACGATCGATGCTGCCCTTCAGGCCATGACTGAAAATCCCGAGCTTAAAAGTCTGGATGATGTCCTGCACTGGGATGCGCGTGGCCGGGAGCTTGCCGAGGTTCATATCCTGCGGACCAGCGGGCATCTGCGAAACCACCTCAGCGAGGCCGCTCTGAATGCATGATCTTCTGCGGACCATTCTGGCCTATGTCCTGATTCTGGGCATTCTCGTCTTCATTCACGAACTTGGGCATTATCTTGCAGCGCGCTGGCGCGGCGTGAAGGTCGATACGTTTTCGATCGGCTTCGGCCCCGCACTCTATCGCTGGCATGACAAGTCCGGGACCGAGTGGCGGATCAGCGCCATTCCTCTGGGCGGTTTCGTCAAACCGCACGGCTTTGAAGGTCCGGAAGATGCGACCGAAGAACAGAAAGCCGCTTGGATTCCGGGGCGAACATTCCATGACAAACCCGTGGGATCGCGGGCGATCGTCATTCTTATGGGGCCGGTCTTCAATTTTCTCTTCGCCATTCTGGCGTTCACGGTGCTGTTCGCAGTCGTGGGCAAGCCGGAGCTTCATGGCGATATCTCACAGGTTGTCGTGGGAAGTCCTGCGGACCGTGCCGGGATCAAGCCGGGCGACGTGATTACCCAAATTGGAGAGACCCACATCCTCGGCGCCGAGGATGTGATGAACACCGTCTCCTCCCATCCAGGTCAGCAGACAGTTCTCGGGATCCATCGTGGTGCTGAGAATCTCAGTTTACCTGTCACATTTGATACCGTGAAAAATGGGGGTCATGAGATGGGTAGCCTCGGGGTTGCTTTTGCCATTTCCCGCGGACGTCCGGTCTCGCTTCCCTCGGCTTTCATTATGGGCATTGAGGAAACCTGGGACAAATCGGTCATGACCTTGCAGGGCGTCTGGCAGATCGTCAGCGGCCAGCGGAGCGCCAAGGAACTGGGAGGTACGATTCGCATCGCGCAGCTCTCAGGACAGGTCGCCAGCTACGGTCTGGCCAGCATCATCTCCTTTATGGCGCTGCTTTCGATCAATCTTGGCCTGATCAATCTCTTTCCAATTCCCGTGCTCGATGGGGGGCGTCTGGTCTTTTATGCGTGCGAACTGGTCCGCGGTCGCCCCGTCTCGCGCCGGGTCCAGGAGATCAGCATGCAGGTCGGAATGGCGCTGATCGGCGCTCTTTTCCTCTTTTCGACATTCAACGATCTGACCAACATCGGACTGTTTCACTGGATCTTTCACGCAGTAAGCTAAATATTCTGAAAAGACTTGTGATACAGTTGAACACGTCAGGGCATCTTGCGCGGGGCAGGGGTTATCGGATACCTCGGCCAGTGGCGTAACGTGTCAGTCGCCTGCAAAAAATATGTTACAAGGAAAGCCGGTTTGTCAGGATCACGGTCAAGAGGTTCCCGGTCTTCGAACACGCGTCTGATGCTTCTTGCATCAGCCTGTCTGCTGCCGGTCGTCCTCGGAACAGCCCAGGCGCGTTCCGTTCGTCATCAGGCCCCGGCATCAGCCCCCGGCGGAAACATCATCCAGGCGATCTCGGTCAAGGGAAATACCCGGATCGAGACGAGCACGGTGCTGTCCTACATGGTCGCCCAGCCGGGTGACACGTTCAATCAGGACGACCTCGACCGTTCTCTGAAGACGCTTTACGCCACCGGTCTGTTCAAGGACGTCACGCTGCACCGCGATGGCAATACGCTTCTTGTGGATCTCGTTGAGAACCCGATCGTTAATCGCATCGTGTTCGAAGGCAATCATGCGCTGAAGGACGAGGATCTCCGCAAGGAAATCAGCCTGCGTCCTCGCGCGGTGTTTTCGGCGGAAACCACGGCGGCCGACCGTCAGAAGATCCTGAACCAGTATGCCGGCAAAGCCCGCTTTGGCGCGACTGTCACGCCGCAGATCGTCAGGCTGTCTCATAATCGCGTCGATGTGGTGTTCAACATCAACGAAGCCCAGCAGACGTTGATCAAGAAGATTGTCTTCGTCGGCAATCACGCCTTCAGCGAAGCGCGTCTGGCACAGGTCATCTCGTCCAAAGAATCGATCTGGTACCGCTTCTTCTCGTCTTCGGATGAATACAATCCCGAGCGCATCAAGTACGATGCCGAGCTGCTGCGTCGTTTCTATCTGCATAACGGCTTTGTGGATTTCCACATGGTCGATGCAACGGGTGAGCTTTCTCCCGATCACAAATCTTTTTACATCACCTTCACCGTCCATGAAGGTGACCGGTATCGTCTGGGCAAGATGGACGTCCGTTCCAGCGTTCGCCATGTGACGCCGGAAATGCTCCGCCCGCATATCGAGCTGTTCCAGCACCAGATTTATGACGGCACGGCGATCCAGAACAACACCAAGAATATGCAGGAATGGCTGCAGGCTACGGGTCATCCGTTTGCCATGGTCCGTTCGGAAATCGCCCGGAACCCGGAAAAGCGTGTTGTCGATCTGCTGTTCGATGTGACCGAGGGCCCGCATGTCTATGTCGAGCGCATTGATATCAATGGCAACACCATCACGCATGACGACGTAATCCGCCGGAACCTCCCGATGGCGGAAGGGGACCCGTACACCCCGTTCGATCGCAAATATTCCAAGTTGGGTCTTCAGGATCTGGGTTATTTCAGCTCCGTTTCCGTTGATCAGACGCAGGGCTCCGCGCCCGACCGCGTCAACGTATCCGCAAACGTGGTCGAAAAGCCGACTGGCGAATTCTCGCTGGGTGGTGGTTATTCAACGGACGTCGGCATTCTCGGTAACGCCTCGATCAAACAGCATAACCTGCTCGGAACGGGTGTGGATGCCGGTATTTCGGGAACAGTCGCCTATTACGAAAAACAGGCCGACATCTCGATCACGGACCCGTACTTCCTGAACCGGAACCTCGTGGCGGGCGCGGATTTCTACTTCATCCAGAACAACTACCAGACGTATCAAAGCTATAAGGAATCCCAGTACGGCATGAGCCTGCGTCTGGGTTATGCCTATAACCGCTATCTGTCGCAGTCGTGGAACTATACCCTCGTTGATCGTCAGGTCGGTAATTTCTACGATGCTTCTGCGGTTGCTTCTGATCCGAGCCTGATCCAGTGGGTCCCCTCGATCTATGTCCAGCAATCTGCTGGCTGGTCGTTGCTGTCGCAGCTCAGCACGTCCATAACCTATGATCGTCGTGACCAGCGGGCAAAGCCGCACTCCGGTTATATGTTTAAGGTTGGTGGTGACTTTGCGGGTCTGGGCGGTAACTCCAAATATGCCCGCGTTAAGGCTGACGGCGCCTATTACCTGCCGCTTGATGACCTGACCGGAAACCATGACTGGACCTTCCAGTTCAAAGGTGGCGTCGGTTACATGGGAGACTGGAGCTCCAGCGGAAACCGCAACATCATTGATAACTTCTATCTTGGTGGTGAAAACCTGCGAGGCTTCCTTCAGGGTGGTGTTGGGCCGCGTTCAGGCCATCTTAAAATCAACGGCGTTTATATTCCGGCTCAGGGACAGGAAGATCTTCTGGGTGGTCGTTTCATGTATACGGCCTCCGCACAGCTTAACTTCCCGCTGCCCATGGGGGACGATCTCGGAATTTCCGGTCGTGGCTTCATTGATGCCGGTAGTCTCGCGGGTGTGCGCGTCAAGCATCTTTACACGAACCGTACGAATGACGGGGACAACTATACCCCGATCACCGGTGACAATCTGATCCCGCGCGTTTCTGGCGGTCTTGGTGTGTCGTGGAAGAGCCCATTTGGCCTCGTCAACATTGATGGCGCCGTGCCGATCCGCAAAGAACATGGCGACCGTCTGTATCCGCTGCGTTTTGGTTTTGGCCAGCAGTTCTGATCTGCCTAAACCTTTTGCCATCCTGTTTTCCAACCCCTTGCCAAGAGGTGGTCATGACCCTCAATTCCCTGATGCGCACGGTTTCGGCCGGCGCGCTTCTGGCCGCGTCCCTTTTTGTCTCTACTCCGGGCGCCCACGCTCAGGCTGCTGGCGGCAATGGTGGCTGGTTCGTTCCCAAAGCCGCTCATCCTGATGCTCCGCCGCCGCGCCCCGTTCAGCGTCGCGTTCCCGAAGCCGCTCCTGAAGAGGAAGAAGAAGCCGCTCCTTCCGATCAGCAGCAGGCTCCTCCCGTCCTGCCTCTGCCTCCAATCCCGGCTCCTCCGAGCATTGCCAAGGGCGCTCCGCCTCCGGCTGCCATTATCGGTGTGATCAATGTTCAGGCCGTCATGCAGATTTCCAGTGCATGGCAGGAAATCCAGCAGGTTCTGGGCGCGCGTCGGGATCGTCTGGCGCAGGCTGTGCAGCGTGAAGAGGCTGCGTGGCGTGGTGAGCAGCAAAAACTGCAGGCTCAGGCTCGGACTCTGACATCCGACCAGATTCAGCTGCGGGAGCGTCACCTTCAGGAACGTCGCGCCAAGGACCAGCATGATTTCGGCGGTCAGGCCCGGATTATTCAGGAAGCAGCTCAGGTCGCCATGCACCAGATCGAGCGTGAACTGGAGGAGCCCAACGGCATTATCGCTGCCGTTGCCGCTGCGCATAACATGAACCTGATCCTGCATGCCGAGCAGGTCGTGTTGCATGTGGGTGGTCAGGATATTACCGAAGAAGTCGGTGCGCAGCTTAACAAGACGCTGCCGCATGTCTTTATCCCCGACGACGGTGTGGATCCGGAACAGCTCGCTCGTTCCGGCAAGATGCCGACAACCGCTGACGAACAGCGGCAGGCTCAAGGGCCACAGGCTCAGGGCGCGCAAGCCCAGCAGGCTCCAGCCTCTGCACCGAGCGAGTCCGTTCTTCGTCAGCATCACTGAAGCGAGTGACCGTGTCTGAAATGACAGCAAACGAGACCCGTCCCGGCGATAGCCGTTTTTTCCAGCGTTCCGGACCTTTTGGTCTGGAACAACTGGCTGAGGCCTCTGGTAGCGAGATCGTTGCGTCAGCCTCAGGCAAAAATGTAGCAGCGTTTCGGGGCGTGGCTCCCCTGCATGTAGCTGGACCTGACGAGGTCAGCTTTCTCGATAATCGTCGGTACCTGCCGCTTCTGGCCGAAACGAAAGCGGGCGCTGTCATTCTGTCGCCTGCGTTTTCCGACAAGCTGCCGCCGGATACGGCTGGATTGGTCTGCAAAGCGCCCTATCTCGCCTGGGCCCGTGTCGCCACATTGTTCCATCCCGATCCGCAATCTACCGGAATCCGGCATCCGACAGCCTGCATCGCAGATGATGCAGAGATTGGCGACAATGTTGAAATCGGTCCCTTTGCCGTTATCGGAAGCGGAGCCCGTATTGGTCGTGACACCATCGTGGCCAGTCATGTCAGCATTGGTCAGAGCGTTGAAATCGGTTCGCGGTGCCGTATCGGTGCTCATGCCGCCATTTCTCATGCGCGTATCGGCGATCGCGTTACGCTCTATCCCGGCGTCCGTATTGGGCAGGATGGTTTCGGGTTCGCCGTCGGGCCGGAAGGGTTTGAAACCGTTCCACAGCTCGGTTTGGTCGTTCTCGAAGACGGCGTGGAAGTCGGCGCCAATTCCACGATTGATCGCGGGTCCATGCGGGATACGCTGATTGGTGCAGGCACCCGCATCGATAATCTCGTGCAGATCGGTCATAATGCCCGTCTGGGACGGTGCTGCATCGTGGTGTCGCAGGCGGGGATTTCCGGTTCCACGGAGCTGGGTGATTTCGTCACCATCGCCGCGCAGGCCGGTCTGATCGGACATATCAAGATTGGTTCCAAAGCCCGGATTGGCGCCCAGTGTGGCGTTATGTCGGACGTGGATGCGGGTGCCGACGTTATCGGTAGCCCTGCAATGCCGTTCCGCGAGTTTTTCCGGAATGTCGCCACCTTGCGGAAGCTCTCCCGCAAAAGCAGTGACTAGCCGCCCTGTGGCGCGGATGGTAACTCCCCCTCAGGTTTGCTAAGGGAAGCCATTCGCGCTGCCACTGGGTAGCAATTGACAGACAACACCGCTTGAAGGGCATGGTGAAACGATGGACCGAGTGGACGCTCCAGCCGAACAGATGACTCCCGCGACAGACGCCGCCGCTGCAGGCCATCAGCTTCCGCAGAGCATCGACATTCTCAAGATCATGCAGTCGATCCCACATCGGTATCCGTTCCTGCTGATCGACAAGATGGTCGAGATCCATGCCGGGCAGTCCGCCATCGGCATCAAGAACGTGACGGTCAACGAGCCGTTCTTTCAGGGGCATTTCCCCTCCCATCCTGTCATGCCCGGCGTCCTGATCGTGGAAGCCATGGCCCAGACCGCAGCCACGCTGGTTGTGATGACTTTGGGTGAAGCGTTTGAAGGCAAGCTGGTTTATTTCATGACGATCGAAAACGCGAAGTTCCGCCGTCCGGTCGGCCCCGGAGACCAGCTCCGCATTCATGTGGACAAGGAGCGTTCTCGCGCGAATGTCTGGAAGTTCAAGGGTGTGGCCCGCGTTGAGGGCGTGGCTGTGGCCGAAGCGACCTTCAGTGCGATGATCATGGGTTGACGTTGATGCAGATGGCAGGGAAGCGTCCCGAAACCGCTGAAATCCATGCGACTGCTCTCGTTGATCCGCGTGCGCGCATCGGCGAAAACGTGCGGATCGGTCCCTGGTGTCTGGTTGGCCCCAATGTTACCATTGGTGACGGGGTTTGCCTGCACGCATCTGTCATCGTGGATGGGTACACGACTCTACGCGAAAACGTGGAAGTCTATCCGTTCGTGACGATCGGACTTGCCCCGCAGGATCTGAAATATGCTGGCGAACCCACACTCTGCGAAGTGGGCGCCAATACGGTCATTCGTGAAAATGTGACGATCCATCGTGGTACGGCGCAGGGTCATGCTCTTACGCGCATCGGCGCGAACTGTCTGATCATGGCCAATTCCCATGTGGCGCATGACTGCGTCATCGGTGACCGTGTCATCATCGTCAATAATGTCGTCATGGGTGGTCATGTCGAAATTGATGATGATGCCAAAGTCATGGGATCGGCGGCACTGCACCAGTTCGTCCGCATCGGGCGCGGGGCTGTCGTCGGTGGCGTCTGCGGCGTGGAAATGGACGTTATTCCTTACGGAAGCGTTCTGGGCAATCGCGCTCGTCTGGTCGGGTTGAACTGGATCGGCCTGAAACGTTCGGGCGTTGGTCCTGAGGAAATGCAGGCTATGCGCCGTGCGTTCCGCACGCTTTACCCTCGTTATGGTGCGACGGAAGCTGTTCTTGAAAGCCGTATTGCTGAAGTCAGGGCAGAATACGGGCGTCTCCCGCGCATTGCCGAGATGCTGGACTTCATGGAAGCGCCAAGTCGTCGTGGCCTGACACGGGTTGCGCGTCAGGAAGGACAGTCCGAAACCGAAGGCGCCTGAGCGTGGGCGATCGGGGCTGCATTGGCATTCTGGCTGGCTCGGGACCGCTCCCTTCGCAGGTCGCCGCTGCTGCCATTGCCAAGGGGCGCAAGGTTTTCGTCATTGGCTTCCGTGATTTCGCCGATCGCGCGCTTCTTGATCCTTACCCGCATGAGATTATTCGCCTTGCTGCTGCAGGCGATATTCTCGGAACTCTGAAGAAAAACAACTGTCGCGAACTGGTCCTGATCGGACCGGTTCGTCGCCCTGCATGGCGGGATCTGCGTCCCGACGCTGAGGGCGCGCGCATTCTGGCACGTCTCGGTCGGGCGATTTTTTCCGGCGATGACGGGCTTCTCGGCGCAATCGTCCGTGTCCTTGGCGAAGAGGGCTTTCTTGTCCGGGGCGCGCACGAATTTCTCGAACACGCTACGGGTCGTTCAGGGACATTGGGGCGTGTTTTGCCTGACGCGCAGGCCAGACAGGACATTGCTCGTGGTGTCGATGTCCTCAAAGCGATGGCTGTCCTTGATATCGGTCAGGGATGTGTGGTCCAGAACGGACTTGTTTTGGCAGTCGAGGCCTTGGAGGGTACCGATGCCATGTTGGGTCGTTGCGGGCGCCTGATGCAGGCAGGAAGTGGTGGCGTTCTGGTGAAGATGCCCAAGACCGGACAGGATCTTCGGGCGGATATGCCGACGATCGGGCCGGAGACACTGGAAAACGCGGCCCGGAACGGATTGCGGGGCGTTGCGTTCCAGCCGGGAGTAACGCTCATGACGGACCCTGACGGCTGCGTGAAACTGGCGGATCGTTACGGGCTGTTTCTGTATGGGCTGACACCGGAAGATCTGAAGGACAAGTGATGAGTACGTTTCTGCATACGATGGTGAGAATCCGGGATATCGACCGGAGTCTGGCATTCTACAAGCTCCTTGGCATGAAGGAGCTTCGTCGCAAGGAAGTCCGGGAAGGGCGCTACACGCTTGTTTTCATCGGATTCGATGATAACGAACACGGCCAGGCCGAAATCGAACTCACCTATAACTGGGATCAGGAGTCCGACTACGAGGTCGGGACCGGCTTCGGACATTTTGCAATTGGGGTTCCGGACGTGGCGGCTCTTGTTGAAACAGTCCGTACTGGTGGCGGCAAGGTGACACGGGAAGCCGGTCCGTTGAAATTCGGAACGATCATCATCGCCTTTGTTGAAGACCCCGACGGCTACAAAATCGAGCTTATCGAGAAAAAGTAGAGTTTTTAAGCAGTTTCAGGGCTTTTTCCAGCGCCTCGATGATGGTTTGCGCGTTCTGCTGGACGGTCCCGTCCTTGTGGCTGCTGAGAATATCGGCACAGAGGAGGGCAGGGGCCAGAGCATTGCGCAGGTCGTGGCGAAAGGTGGCGGCGTCCTGAAGCGCTGTGCCAGAAGACGGATTGTTACTGGACTCGGTCATAGGTTCAAGTTCCTGTAGCTCTGGCATTGACATGAAGGGCCTGCGTGCTTACAAGCCCGGGTCTCAATAACCGGGCGTTTCGTGCGCCCGATCGACGCGGATGTCCAGCAGTTGAGGCGTCCGCCTGGTTTTTAAGGATCAACGTCATGAAGCGCACGTATCAACCCTCCAAGCTGGTTCGCAAGCGTCGTCACGGTTTCCGTACGCGTAGCGAAACCGTCGGCGGCCGCCGCGTACTGGCCAACCGTCGCACCAAGGGTCGCAAGAAGCTCTCCGCCTGAGTTCGACCCAGATCGGTACGACCCATACACCGAGCCGTCTTAAAAAACGGCCGCAGTTTCTGCGTGTAGCCGGGAAAGGGCGCAAGGTCGCCACTCCCGGCATGGTTGTTCAGATCCTGCCGGATGACACAGCGACCGAAACCCGCGTTGGTTTCACGGTCACGAAAAAAGTCGGTAATTCTGTCATCCGTAACCGCACCCGCCGTCGTCTCCGCGAGGCTCTTCGCCTCGTTGCACGGGAAGACGGTTTGCCTTCCGGCGATTTCGTCCTCATCGGGCGGGACAAGACCCGTGGGCGCGAGTTCTCCCTGCTCAAAGACGATCTGCGACAGGCCCTTCGTAAAGGTCTGGATGTCAATTTCCGGGAAAAACCTTCTGGAAATCCCAATCACGCCCGGAATCGGACGAAATGATTGCGTCCCTCATCAGGAAAGCCGTCACGGCCCTGATCCTGTCGCTCATTGACGCCTACAAGCTCTTCATTAGTCCATTCATCGGCACCAACTGCCGGTTCGATCCGACATGCAGTACTTATGCGCTGACGGTGATCCGCGAGCATGGCCCCATTCGTGGTGGCTGGCTGGCCATGCGCCGGATCGGGCGCTGCCATCCCTGGTCGGAAGGGGGCACGGATCTGCCTCTAAAGCCACACCGGCATTAAAAACACCCGCCACCTATTGTTTTGGATGCGGTTTTCGGCCACTTGAAGCGCAAGCCCCATTCAGTGAGACGAAAGACCGGCATCCGCCCGATGGACATCAAGCGCATTATTGCGGCCACACTTCTCTCGGCCCTTATCCTGATCGGTTTCGACTATTTCATGCCGAAGCCCCATCAGGACGATCCCCATTCCGTCCCTCATGCGCCCGCTGCGCAGGTTCAGTCCAGCGCGCCTGCTGCCGCGTCTGACACATCTGCGGAGACGCAGGTTGCCGCACGGCGTATCCCACTATCCGGACCGGACGTGAAGGGATCCGTCAATCTGAAGGGCGCTGTTCTGGATGATCTGATTCTCACGAAATATCGCGAGACGCTTGCCAAAAACAGCCCGCTCGTGCGGTTGCTGGACAAAGCGGGAAGCGCGCATCCAAATTTCGTTGTGATCGGCTGGACGAATGCTCCCGGCTCCAACGCCCATGTGCCGGACCTGAACACGGTCTGGGACAGTGCGGACGAAACGCTGACGCCGGACCATCCGGTGACGCTGCACTGGGATAACGGGCAGGGGTTGGTGTTCTCCATCCAGATTGGGCTGGACGACCACTATATGTTTGCCGTGAACCAGACGGTCGAGAACCACTCCGCGCAGCCTGTGGCGCTTGTGCCGTTTCAGCGCGTCCAGCGGGACTATGACGCGCCGGAAGGGGCTTTCACCGCGCATGAAGGTCCGATCGCGGTCGTCGGTGGCCGGATGCAGGACGAGAGCTACAAGAACCTTCGCAAGGGTGCTGACCACCCGGACCATGTCTCCTGGTCTTCGACGGGAACGAGCGGCTGGGATGGTATCAGTGACAAGTTCTGGCTGACAGCCGTGGCGCCTGCGGACGGCACGCCCGTTATGGCGAGCTTCGCTTATGTCCCGGGCGCGCCGGCATCATATCAGGTTGGGATGTCCACACAGGCTCCCCAGCAGATCATGCCGAACGGCTCCATCACCGAAAAAAGCCATGTCTTTGCCGGTGCCAAGGTCCTCAGCTTGTTGCAGGCTTACAGTAAGCAGCTTGGAATCCCTGATCTGGATAAGGCGATTGACTTCGGCTGGTTCAGCTTCCTGACCCGTCCGCTGCTGACGCTTCTGCACTGGTTGTATCTGCATATCGGCAATTTCGGTCTTGCGCTGATGGCGCTGACGCTGATCGTCAAGATCGTTCTCTTCCCGCTGGCCTCCAAGGCGGCCCAGTCTTCGGCGCGGATGCGTCTGCTGGCACCCAAGGTCAAGGAAATCCGGGAGAAGAACAAGGACGATCCGATGGCCATGAACCAGAAGGTCATGGCGTTGTATCGCGAAGAGAAGGTCAGCCCGGCCAGCGGTTGTCTGCCGATGCTGATCCAGGCTCCGATCTTCTTCTGCCTGTACAAAATCCTGAATATCAGCATTGACGCCCGTCATGCGCCGTTCTTCGGCTGGATCCGCGATCTGTCGATGCCGGACCCGACGAACGTCTTTAACCTGTTCGGACTGCTGCCCTTCGATCCGACGCATTATTCCTCATTCCTGCATGTCAGCATCTGGGGGGCGGCGCTCGGCCTGACGTTCTGGCTGCTACAGCGCCAGACCAGTTCGACCGCAAGCCTTGATCCGGCGCAGGCACGCGTGATGCAGTTCATGCCGCTGGCTTATGTGTTCTTCATGTCCGGCTTCCCGGCCAGCCTTCTGGTCTATTACACATGGAATAACCTGCTGACGGTCGCGCAGCAGATGTTCATACAGCGCCGGACCGCTCTCCCCGTTCCGGTGTCCCGGACCTGAGGCATGATGAAAGAAATACCCGGGCCTCCGACCGAGGCCCAGATCGAGGATGGGCGGCTTCTGTTCGCTGGAGAATGTGAGTTCTTCTTCGGATCGCAGAAGATCGACCAGCTTCCTCCCATCGGTCGGCCCGAAGTGGCTTTTGCCGGACGCTCCAATGTTGGCAAATCGAGCCTCATCAATGCGCTGACGGGGCGTCGTGCGCTGGCACGGGCCTCTTCCGAGCCGGGGCGGACCAAGCAGCTCAACTTCTTCAATCTCGCTGACCGGATCTCTCTTGTAGATATGCCGGGCTACGGGTTTGCCAAGGCTGCGAAGTCGGTCAAGGAAGACTGGCAGGACATGATGTTCGCCTATCTTCGGGGGCGCACCACGCTGGAGCGGGTCATTCTGCTTCTGGATGCGCGGATCGAGCTCAAGGCGTCCGATAAAGACGTCATGGAATTGCTGGATCGTGCTGCCGTAGTGTTCCAGATCGTGCTGACCAAATGCGATCAGGTACGCCCCAAGGCGCTCGCAGCAAAGACCGCTGAAGTCGAAGCGCTGGCGCTCAAGCATGCCGCCGCCTATCCGCGGATCATCTCCACAAGCAGCGAGACCGGTTTCGGGATCGAGGATCTGCGGGCGGAAATTGCCCGTTTTGCCGTGCCACTCGAGACGTCAGGGGAAGGACAGTCCGGATCATGACCAGCAAGACCCACAGCGACAAACTGCCGGATGTGCCTCCGGTTGTGAATGCGGAAGAAGCGCAGGCACAGGCGGCCATCCTGTCCAGTGCCCTGCCGTTCCTACGCCGGTATGCCGGGGACACGATTGTCGTTAAATATGGCGGCCATGCCATGGGTGAGGGCAAGCTGGCGCATGCGTTCGGCTATGATATCGCTCTGCTCAAGCTGGTCGGGATCAATCCGATTGTGGTGCATGGTGGCGGACCGCAGATCAGCGCAATGCTGGACCGTCTCAAAATCCGCTCCGAATTCATTGACGGCCTTCGGGTTACGGACCAGTCGATGGTTGACGTGATCGAGATGGTTCTGTCAGGCAGCGTCAACAAACAGGTCGCCGAACTGATTAACCGGGCTGGCGCACTGGCTGTCGGTATTTCCGGCAAGGATGGTGGTCTGCTGCAGGCGCGCCGCCTGACACGGACAAAGCGCGATCCGGACAGTGAGATCGAAAAGGTCATTGATCTTGGTTTCGTCGGGCAGCCGGAAAAGATTGATCCGCGGGTCCTCTATGCGCTGCTCGGGGCCGGGCTGATCCCTGTGATTGCTCCGGTTGGCGTGGGTGCGGACGGCGAAACCTATAACATCAACGCCGATACGGCAGCGGGTGCGATTGCCGGTGCGGTCCATGCCTCGCGTCTGCTGATGCTGACGGATGTTCCGGGTGTGCTGGATGAAAACGGCAAGCTTATTGAGGAACTGAGCGCGGAAGAGGCCCTGCGCCGGATTGCAGATGGTTCGATTTCGGGAGGCATGATTCCGAAGGTCGAAACCTGCCTTGAAGCCGTTCGTCAGGGGGCTAAGGCGGCTGTCATTCTGGACGGCCGTGTGCCGCATAGCTGTCTTCTGGAGCTTTTCACACGGGCAGGCCCGGGGACGCTCATCAAGGCCTAAGCGGCCTGACGTTTGAATTGGGCTGGAGATTATGGCGCTTCGTGTGAGAAGCGCCATTTTCTGTTTTCGGCCAGTCCTTCCTGTAAAGCCAGCATCCCGCGCTCCAGCAGGCTTTCCGGTGTTTCCTCGGCATTGGCTTCACGGGAGACGAGCCCGAGTTGCAACGGGAGATGAACGGGAGGGTCGATCAGGATGGGAATGCCGTGCGCCGTCATGCGTTCGGCCCGTTCGGCCGCTGCGAAACGATCGCCGCCATCCATCCAAAGCCCGAAAATATTATTACTGATGCGGCCTATTGCGTCCGTGGGACGAACCGCTTTGCGGAGCAGTGCGACGCATTGCCTGAGGGCTTCTTCGCCTGCTTCAAACCCCCGTGTTTTTGAGAGTTCCGTCAGGCCGGGAACGCGCGCGATGATCAGAGTGGCGGGCATAACCTCCTGATCCAGACGGCGGGTGCGGCGGTCTATTTCCGCTTTCAAACCCTGCCAGTTCAGCAGATTGGAGGAAACATCATAGTCGGAATCGAGCAGGATCCGGCGATGAATGCTGTCCAGTTCCCAAAAACCCGCCAGCAGGGAGCAGACGGCCTGACAGAGTTGCTGTTCCGGCAGTGACCATGAGGTCGCGCGCCAGACAACCAGACACATCTGTTCGAGACTGCGGATGTTTTCGCGACAGATCATGGCATAGCGGGTACCAGCTCTGAAAACGATTGTCCCTGTCTGTGCGGGAGTGGCGGAGAGAACGGCCTGAATGTCGTCTGTCAGACTTGAGGAACTGAACAGAAGTGTTTCGGGAGCTGCCGTATCCAGCAGGGCACCCTCGGCGGCGAGTGGCTCCAGCAGAGCCTCCATGGCGGAAGCAGCGGCCAGTCGGGGTACGATCGCCTTGCGCAAAGCTGTCGTCACGGCAGCAAGAATGGCGATTCCATCGTGTTCGGGGACAGGGACGGATTCGTTTGTAAGGCTGGAAAGGGGCGCGGAAACGGCTGTGAGTGTGCCGCGTGTTCCTGTAATGCGTCCTTCGCTATCGTGAAACGGGCAGGAAGACAAGATCGCGGTCAGAGGCGGCCCTTGCGGGGGCGTGATGGAAGCGGGCGTGCCCGTATGGGGCTGAAGAATATCTACAGAATCGCATAATGCGCTGAAAGGATGCCCGATCAGAGGAGTGGTCGGCTGCCCGAGCCATGTGTCCGGGGAAATGAGAATGATGCGACTTCGGCTGTCTGTCTCGAAGACCAGATCTACCGCCTGATAAAGCAGGGAGCGCCATCGTTCACGGCTTTCCAGCGTGGACGCCAGCATGTTCCGCAGGTCCTGCTGCGTTTTGCCTGCCGCAGATGGATTCACGAACTGGGACATCAAGGAACGTATATCAGGCAAGAGTGACATATCCCGCAGAAAGCTCTAGGTTGGGCCAGCCAGTCAAAGCCCCTCGCTTTCATAAGCTTGACGGATTAAGGATTCATGAACAACGCGCGAATGTGTGTAAGGTGAACTCCGGGGTAAAGATCCGTTGACATGCACCGTCGAGAACCGCATGGTCCGGCGGATTTTCTGCTTTTCTGACCGGAACGACCTGATGCCGAATGCACCCCTTCGTACTGCCATCGAAGCCCTGTGGGAGCGTCGTACGACTCTCAGCGCCCGTACGGAAGGCGAAGACCGCGACGTCGTGGAAAAAGCCCTGTCCGGACTTGATGCCGGAACCCTGCGTGTCGCCGAGCCTTCCGAAAACGGCTGGGTTGTTCACGAATGGCTGAAGAAAGCCGTTCTTTTGTCGTTCCGTCTGAACGACAGCCGTGTCATGGAACGCGGCTGCGGTGGTGAGCCGGCCTTCGACAAGGTTCCACTGAAGTTTGACGGCTGGGACCAGTTCCGTTTCGCCGAAGCCGGTTTCCGTGCTGTTCCGGGTGCGATCGTGCGTCGTTCCGCCTTCATTGCGCCGAATGTGGTGCTGATGCCGAGCTTCGTGAATGTAGGCGCACGCGTCGACAGCGGCACGATGATCGACACCTGGGCGACCGTCGGTTCGTGCGCCCAGATCGGCAAGAACTGCCACATCAGTGGTGGTGCGGGGATCGGCGGAGTGCTGGAGCCGTTGCAGGCTGCTCCGGTCATCATTGAGGACGACTGCTTCATTGGGGCGCGTTCGGAAGTGGCCGAAGGCGTCGTGGTCGAGAAGGGTTCCGTTCTGTCGATGGGTGTGTTCCTCGGAGCGTCCACCAAGATCGTGGACCGTGCGACCGGTGAGATTTTCATGGGCCGCGTCCCGGCCTATTCCGTCGTCATTCCGGGCACGCTGCCGCCGAAAGAGCCGGGCATGCCGTCTCTGGCCTGTGCGGTGATCGTCAAGCGTGTGGATGAGCGGACGCGCTCCAAGACCTCCATCAACGACCTCCTGCGCGACTGAGTGTCGTGAGCGGATCACACCTGCCGACAGATCCCGTGACACTGGCGCAGGATCTGCTGCGTTGCCCGTCCGTGACCCCGGCCGATGGGGGCGCACAGGCGCTTCTGGCAGGTGTGCTGGAGGGGATGGGTTTTGAGACAGTCCATCTTCCTTTCGGCCCCGCTGAGGCGCCGACGCCCAATCTGTATGCCCGGCTGGGGTCGGGATATCCCGTGCTCTGCTTTGCGGGACATACAGATGTTGTGCCGCCCGGCGAAGGCTGGGCGCATGATCCGTTTGCAGCTGTGGTTCAGGACGGTCGGCTTTATGGACGCGGCATTGCGGACATGAAGGGCGGCGTGGCCTGTTTCGTGGCTGCCGTAGCCCGGCGTCTGAAGCAGGGGCCGCTGAACGGCTCCATCTCCCTGTTGATTACGGGAGATGAGGAGGGCCCCGCGCATTTCGGGACGAAGCCAGTCATCGAATGGCTTGCTGAACGGGAAGAGCTTCCGGATTTCTGTCTGCTGGGTGAACCCACGAATCCCGAGGTTCTGGGCGATGTCATCAAGATCGGCCGACGCGGCAGCATGAACGCCGTGGTGACCGTTCAGGGCATTCAGGGGCATGTGGCGTATCCGCATCTGGCGGATAACCCGGTTCATCGTCTTCTGGCAGCGTTTTCCGAACTGACGGCGCGCGAGTTGGATGCGGGGAGCGAATGGTTTGATCCATCTTCGCTTCAGGTCACCAGTATCGACGTGGGCAATCCCGCAACCAATATCATTCCGGCGCAGGCCATCGGGCGGCTGAACATCCGTTTCAATGACCTGCACACCGGGGCCGCTTTAACGGCGTGGATCGAAGATGTCGTCCGGCGTCACGCGCCTTCAGCTGATGTGCAGGTGTCCATCAGCGGTGAGGCTTTTCTGACGCAGCCCGGAGAGGCCGTAACGTGCCTGTCGGATGCCGTGCGTCAGGTGACGGGGCGTACGCCCCGGCTCGATACCGGCGGCGGTACGTCCGATGCGCGTTTCATCTCGCGCTATTGCGACGTTGCGGAGTTCGGTCTTGTGGGGGCGACCATGCACAAACGGGACGAGCATGTGGGACTTGAAACGCTGGAGGATCTGACGCGGATCTATCTGGCGTTCATGGAAGGATACGGGCTGTGAATTCCGGACGGCAGGGTTCGTTTCCTCCCTCCGGGAACATGGCCATCCCGCTGGGTGTGTGGCTTCTAGGGCGCGGGCGTTCCGAAGGGATCAACTGTTTCGCTCCGGGAGCAGGTGCGCTGTTCGCGGCTCTGGCACCCACGATCGCACTGGCGCTCATCGGTGTGTGGATGGCCTTCATGCTGCCGCCTGCCGAACGGGTCATGGGACTGGTACGGGCGGTGGTGCCGCTGGTCTGCACGTTGTTGCAGCTTGTAGTGTCAGAGCTTTACGCGGTTTTTCTGAGCCGCAAGGGGCTGTGGACGCGCTATGCGACAGCCTCTTTATGGTGTGGCTGGCTGCCGCTGGTCATGCTCATTGTGGCCCAAGGCGTGCTGCATCTTGTGTTTCCAGGGGCTGCGGCCTCCGGTCAGGCGCTGGCCGGTCTCGCCTTCGGGGCACAGCTTTATACGCTGTGGCTGACCTGGTACGTCACGAAAGTCGGGCTTCTGACGACAGGGTGGCACGCCTTCGTCATGACGCTTCTTCAGACTCTGCCGGTTGCCGCATTCCTCTGGATTCTGTGGCTTCTGCCGCCGCATTACAATGCGGTGGTGGATCTGCTCGGGATCTCGTTTTAGGTCCTGCTGAACGGATTGTCGGGATAGCCGACATCCATCAGGCAGAGCCCTTCCGGCGGGGCCGTCTGTCCTGCGGCACAGCGGTCTTTCGCTTCCAGAATCTCAATCATTTTTTCGACCGGCCACAGACCCGCGCCGATCATCATCAGGGTTCCGGCCATGTTGCGGACCTGATGATGCAGGAAGGAGCGCGCTTTCGTGTCGATCATGACCAGTTCGCCCTCGCGACGGATCGTCAGAACGTCCAGCGTGCGAACGGGACTTCTGGCCTGACAGGCGACCGCACGAAAGGATGTGAAATCATGCGGGCCGAGGAGATGGTTCGCGGCCTGCTGCATGAGATCCACATCCAGCGGGCGCTTGATATGCCAGACACGGTTTTCCATCAGACCCGGACGGGCAGGGCGGTTCAGGATCGTGTAGCGGTAGCTGCGCCATGTGGCGGAGAAACGCGCATTCCACTCTGGCCCGACTTGCGCGGCTTCGAGCACAACAACACGGTGGGGCTTGAGATGATATCCCATGCCGTCGCGGATCTGGCGGGCGTCGATCGGGGCGTCATCCGGGAAATCGAGATGGATGACCATCCCAGCGGCATGGACGCCTGCGTCCGTGCGTCCGGCAGTGATGCTGGGCACGAGCCGGTTGCGGACCAGTTTCGAGGCGGCAGCTTCGATCAGGCTCTGAATGGAGACGCCGTCATTCTGCTTCTGCCAGCCGAGATAGCCGGTGCCGTCATATTCGATGCGTAAGGCCCAGCGGTTCAGGCCGGAAGGTTCATGCTCCTGAGCCTGTGCGTCAGACAAGTCCCATCCCTTTCGGCACGGGCTGACCGCGCAGGAAATCGGCGGCGGACATCATGCTGCGCCCCGGCTTCTGAAGGCGCTCGATACGAATCGCACCGGCGCCACACGCGATCGTCAGGGCGTCGTCGAGCGTGGTGCCGGGGGAGGCGTTGTGGGCTGTGTCCGGCAGCGGAGTGGCCGTGCCGATTTTTAGCACAACACCATCGAGCGTCGTAAACGCGCCGGGCCAAGGCGTGAGGCCGCGAATCTGGCGGTCAATCTCGGCTGCTGTGCGCGTCCAGTCGATACGGCCATCGTCGCGGGTCAGGCGTTCGGCATAGGTGACGCCGTCTGCGGGCTGTGGCACGGGTGTCGGCCGCTCGGCGAGCGCACGGACGACCAGACGTCCCCCGATTTCGGACAAACGGTCATGCAACGTGCTGGCGGTATCGGTCGCGCTGATGGGCGTAGCCTCCTCCAGCAGAACCGCGCCGGTGTCGAGGCCTTCATCCATCTGCATGATGGAAACGCCGCTTAGGGTATCGCCTGCGAGGATGGAGGACTGGATGGGCGAAGCCCCACGCCAGCGCGGCAGAAGGCTGGCATGGATGTTCAGACACCCCAGACGCGGAGCGGCCAGCATTTCCTTGGGCAGAATGAGGCCATAGGCGGCGACCACCGCAGCATCGGCATTCAGGGCAGCAAAAGCGGCGTGCTCCGTTGCGTCCCGGCGAACGCGGGCAGGTGTTCGCACGTCGATCCCGGCGGCTTCAGCGGCTTCATGAACCGGAGAGCGACGCAACGCCTTGCCACGCCCTGCCGGACGCGGCGGCTGTGTGTAGACCGCAACCACCTCGTGCCCTGCTTCGAGCAACGCGTGCAGCGCCGGGACCGAAAAGTCCGGCGTTCCCATGAAAATCAGCCGCATCGGAAATCAGCGCCTTCCGAGCTTCTGCTCTTTGGCAAGGCGACGCATGATCATGTTGCGCTTGAGCGTCGAGAGATGATCGACGAACAGGATGCCGTCGAGATGGTCCATCTCGTGCTGGATGCAGGTGGCGAGAAGGCCGGATGCATCACGCTCGATCGTCTCTCCGGCGAGGTTGCGATAGCGCACGCGGATCGATTCGGGGCGGACGACTTCGGCATACTGGTTCGGCAACGAAAGACAGCCTTCCTCGCGAGCCGCCATCTGCTCTGAATCCGTAACGATTTCCGGATTGATCAGCAGCATGGGCTCACGCGGCGCGTCTTCTTCGGCCACGTCCACCAGAGCAAAGCGCATGCCAAGGCCGACCTGCGGCGCGGCGAGGCCGATGCCGGGGGCCTTGTACATGGCGGAAAACATGCCCGGAAGCTGATCGCGGATAAAGGCGATATCCTCGGGGCGGACCTCGCGGGCGACCTCCCGCAGCACGGGCTGGGGGGCGATCAGGATCGGGGTGGGCGGCACATCGTCGATGCCGGACAGGAAATCGAATTCGCTCATGCCCTGCGATGTAGCGAGCACGGGCGTCAAATGCCAGTGTAACATGCAGTGCAACATGCCATTAACGTCGGTTTTGCACGTGCTTGGTTGAGAGCAGAGCTTGCATCCCTAGGGGTGGTCACCATATCGTAGGACCAGCCAGTTGCCGCAGAATGGGACTGGCTCTGTTTTACGTCTCGCTCATGGAGGAGGCTCTCGCCCTATGTCCGGTCGCCTGTTCACGTCCCCGATGTTCCTCGGCTTCGATCACCTCGAGCAGATGCTTGAGCGTGCTGCCAAGTCGACGTCCGATGGCTATCCCCCCTACAATATCGAGCAGCTCAGCTCCACGGCCCTGCGGATTACGCTGGCGGTTGCGGGCTTCGTCATGGACGATCTGCAAATCACGCAGGAAGACAACCAGCTCGTGATCCGTGGGCGTCAGACGGATGACAGTCAGGGGCGCATTTTCCTGCATCGTGGCATTGCGGCGCGGCAGTTCCATAAAGCCTTCGTACTAGCAGAAGGCATCGAAATTGGTGGGGCATGGCTTGATAATGGCCTGTTGCATATCGATCTTCTGCGTCCCGAGCCCGAAGTTCGGGTCAAGCGGATTGCGATTTCGCAGGGGCGGAGGAGCCCGGCACCTGCTCCGACGGTTCACCACGAAGTGGTGCCGCCTGTCGTGAAAACCCGGCGCGCAACGCGTCCTGCGCGCGATATCGACGACGAATAAGACCGGCCGCGCGCTTACAATTTTTACAGACTGAACCCAAGGCCGGACGGCAGAAGCCGCTGCGGCTCCAAAAGGAAACGGAATTGAACAATCCCTTCGAAAACGGTGATCGTTCGGACGAAAAACTACCTGCGGATCTGCGCCGCATCACGGGGCCGCAGCTTTTGACGCTGGGTATGTCCCGTCTCGCCTATGTCAGATCCGTCATGCATGAGGGCGAAATGCTCGTGGCCATCCACGCTGCCGACGGCACACCCATGGCCGTTGCAGAAGACGAGGAAAGCGCGCTCGACGCCATCCTTGAGCATGAAATGATCCCGACGCTTCTTCAATAACCTCTTTCAGAAGGTCCGCCCCCATGAGCAAAAACGCCGATATTTCCCGTCACCTCGAAGAGCAGCGCCTTGCAGGCGTCGTCGTCCATAACGGGCTGGCCTATCTGGCCGGTCAGGTCGCGGACGATGCCACGCTCGATACGGAAGGGCAGACGGTTGATATCCTGCGCCAAATCGACGCGCTTCTGGCCTCGCTGGGAACGGATAAGAGCCGGATCCTGTCGGTGCAGATCTTCCTGACGGATATTTCGGAAATCGGGGCGATGAACCGCGCTTGGGATGCGTGGCTAGACACGGACAGCAAACCAGCCCGTGCCACGGTTGAAGCAAAGCTAGCCGTTCCGGAATGGCGCGTGGAAATGACGGCGATTGCTGCGCTGAAATAAGAGCAATCAGCGGGGGCGGTTCAGGCAGGAAACAGAAACGCTCTCAATCGACGGTCCAGTTCTGCGTGCAGGGGCAGATCATGGCCGTCGATGCTCGAAACGGCTGTCAGGGACAACGCATTGACCAGCCACGCCCCCGTCACCGTTTGGAGGTCCTGCGGCAGAAGCCGGCCTTCCATGCAGAAACCGCCTTCCAGCAGTCGGGCGCGGGACGTTCCGGGCAGGGCGCCGTCAGCGATGGGGGGCGTTTGCAGGCATCCCTCCCGCAAAAACAGGATGTTCGCAGCACTGGCTTCTGCAACAGCCCCTGTCGTTCCCAGAAGAAGCGCATCGTCCAGTCCTGCTGCGACGGCTTCCATGCGGCTCATAACGGAGAGCAGACAGGCCAGCGATTTGACACGCGCCAGTGGAGAATCCCCGTCCCGCCGGTAGCGGCTGAGGCCTAGCCGGACCGGAGCAGGCACGGTCATTATGGAAGCCGTGGCCTGAATGAGAACAGTCGAATGCGACGTGGCGGGGGGCACAAGGCCACGCGGTCCAGTGCCCCGTGTGACTGTCAGGCGCAGCGATCCGTCTGACAGATTCGTAACATGGAGCAGGTCGGATATGGCTTGTGTCAGCAGCGTCCGGTCTGGCGCAGACAGGCGGAGGATCGCGCACCCTTCTTCCAGCCGTGCGAAATGCCGTGCCAGATGAGGCGTTTGTCCGTTAGCAACGCGGATTGTTTCAAACAGACCATCTGCGAGCAGAAAGCCCCGGTCATTCGGGGCAATATGGGCATCTGTAATGTCCAGAAGGCGCCCGTTGAGCCAGACTGTCGTGCTCATGCTCCAAACGCTTTCAGGAGCGGGGCGACTTTCAGAAGCATTTCCTCATATTCCCGCATCGGATCGGACAGCACGGTAATGCCGCCCCCTGCGCCGACGGAGACGGTATCGCCCGATCTCGCCAGACTGCGGATAATGACGGAACTGTCCATTGCACCGTCATTCCCGATACGGAACAGGCTGCCGCAATAGGCTCCACGGGCCGAGGCTTCCAGCAGGTCGATGATCTCCATGGCCCGTTTTTTCGGTGCCCCCGTGACGGAACCCGGCGGAAGTGTGGCCTGAAGCAGATCGATGGCGTCCAGCTCGGGTCGAAGCTGTCCCTGAACAGCTGAGACCAGATGCAGGACGTGGGGAAACTGCTCAACCTTCGAGAGTTGCGGAACACGGACGGAGCCGATCTGCGAGACACGACCAATATCGTTCCGCATCAGATCCGTAATCATCAGGTTTTCGGCAAGCTCTTTTTCGTCCGCAGCCAGTATCCGGCTGTTCCGGGTTGTGTCTTCCAGAGTGTGCCCAAGGGCAATGGTGCCTTTGATGGGACGCGTCTCGATCAGCCCATCCCGCGAGAGTGAAATGAACCGTTCCACAGAAGCACTGAGCAGCGAAAAATCTGGTGTTTTCAGATACGCCCTGAATGGAGCCGGCGAGGTCTGTCGCAACGTCCGATAGGCAGCCAGTTCATCGAAATCGTCACCACATTCTGCAACCCAACGCATCGTCAGATTGGCCTGAAAAATATCCCCGGCCCGAATGAAATCGACAATGCTGCGAACTGCATCCGTCCAGACATCCCGGGACTGTTCAGGCGCAAAGTGCAGGGAAGGTGCTGTGGAGCGGATGACGGGTTGGGTCAGATCAGGGACCGGGTTTCCAGTCTGACTGATCCACCAGCAGCGTTCTTCATGCCGGTCGAACGCCAATATGTCCGTAAAGGAGGCCGCAACCAGTCTGGGCGCAGACGAAACATGACGAGACGGGACGTTTTCGAGAGCCATGCCTGCCTCGTAGCTCACCATCCCGATCACCCCGCCCGTAAAGGGAATGATGCCCTCCGCTTTTGGACAACGGGGCGCGGCAGCGGCCATACCGCGCAGATGCGTCCAGACATCGCCCTCTACGGGCACGCCGTTCCTGCACAGGTTTTCCCCCTGCCAGTTGAGGGTCTCGGCAGGGGACAGGCACAAAAAGGTCCAGCGAGCACGTTCGTCCGTGTCCGGGCCTCCGCTATCGAGAAACGCGGCCCAGGGAGCAGCCTTCATGGCAGAAAGTGCCTGTTCGGGAGGTCTCCAGGGGATTTCAATAAAAGGCAGCGGAGCGTGGGACATTCAGGCTCCGTAAGGGAAATTCTGTCAGCCTGTCAAAGCTTTGCATCTTTGCTTGAAGTGTCAGGACGTGCGCCGCAGTCGCTTGCGCTGGCTGGACTTCGCAATGCCAAGCCCTTCACGATATTTCGCAACGGTGCGGCGTTGAATGGAGAAGCCTTCTTTTTGCAGAAGGGCCGTCAGGGCATCGTCGGACAGGACGTTGTCTCCTTCAGCCGAGACGAGCGCCTGTAGACGATGCTGGATCGCATGGGCGCTCTGGGACGTGCCGTCTTCGGACGTCAGAGCCGTGGAAAAAAACAGCCTGAGCGGGACAGTGCCCTGTGGCGTGTCGATATATTTGCTGCTGACGATGCGGCTGATGGTGCTTTCATGCAGCTCCGTGCGCTCGGCGATGTCGCGCATGGTCAGCGGGCGCAGGGCGCTGGGGCCATCGCGCAGAAAATCGGCCTGATGCTGCACAATGGCGCGACCAACCGTGAGCAGGGACTGCTTGCGGCTGTCCAGCGCGCGGATCAGGGCCGTGGCCTCTGCCGCACAGGCAAGGAGCGTCTTTCCGGAATCCGTGCGTCCATCAAGCTGTCCGCGCATCGTGTCATCAAAGCGGAGTTTCGGCAGCAGGCGCGTGTTGAGGGTCAGGCGGAAGCCAGCGCCGTTGGGGCGGACGATCAGATCGGGTTCGATGGGGGGCTCGGGCGGTGGCAGGGTCAGGCCGGGACGCGGATCGAGAGCCTGAATCTCGGCGAGCATCTCAAGCAGATCGTCCTGCTCAAGAGCGCATTTCTCGCGCAGCCTGCGCCAGTCCCGCCGTGCGAGGAGGTCCAGATTATCGAGCAAAACCTGCATCGCGGGATCAAGGCGATTGCGGACGCGGAGCTGCGCCGCCAGACATTCTTCAAGCGATCTGGCGAAAAGCCCGACAGGTTCAAAATGCATGAGACTCTGACGAATGGCTTCGAGCTTTGTCGCCTCCATGCGAAGGTTGTCTGCAAGATCCGATACCGAAACGGGAAGGCGACCGCTTTCGTCCAGACTGTCCAGAAGATGCAGCGCCGCATCCTGTTCGTTCGCAGGAAAAGAGAGGCGAATCTGGAGGATCAGATCGTCCCGGGCAGATGGAAGCGGGGCCGCGGCTTCCGGGCGATCAGAGGGCGTGGTGAAGTGGTCCGGGTCGTCGTCGTGAAACTCTTCCGAAGACGGTGCAGCTTCGGGCACTGTGTCGCCGGGCTCCAGAATGAGGAGCGGATTGGTTTCGCAGACCTGTCGCAGATGCTGGGCGAGATCGATCTGCGTGTATTGCAGCAGGGCAATCGCCTGACGCAGCTGGGGCGTCATGACGAGAGACTGCGACTGACGCTGGATCAGACCCGGGACAAGCATCCCGGCATGTTACAGCGAGAAATTCTCTCCGAGATAGACCCGGCGGACATCTTCGTTCGCAACGATGGCTTCGGGCGTACCTTCCATCAACACCTGACCGCCATGCATGATGTAGGCGCGATCAATAACTTCGAGCGTTTCGCGGACGTTATGGTCCGTAATCAGCACACCGATGCCACGATCCTTCAGATGCGAGACAAGATCGCGGATTTCACCGACTGCGATTGGATCGATACCGGCGAGCGGCTCGTCGAGCAGGATGTAGTTCGGCTGACTGGCCAGCGCACGGGCGATTTCCAGTCGACGGCGCTCACCGCCGGACAGCGCGAGCGACGGAGAGCGGCGCAGATGGGTGATGCCGAATTCCGCCAGAAGGCCATTGAGCATCAGGTCCCGCTTTTCCGGGGCGGGCTCGACGACCTCAAGGGCGGCCATGATGTTTTGCTCGACATTCAGGCCACGGAAAATACTGGCTTCCTGCGGCAGGTAGCCAACACCGAGGCGCGCGCGGCGATACATCGGCAACTGCGTGATGTCGGCGCCATCCAGCGTGATGGTGCCGGTATCGGGCTGAACGAGACCGACGATCATGTAGAAGCTGGTGGTCTTGCCCGCGCCGTTCGGGCCGAGGAGACCGACGGCTTCGCCGCGCTGCACCTGAAGCGAGACGTTTTTGACGACGGCGCGTTTCTTGTAAGATTTGCCGATACCGCTTGCGACCAGACCGGTTGCGGGCGGCTGAGAGGGGATATGGCTGTCTGTCACTTGGGTGCCTGGCTGCTGTTGGCCTCGTTTGGCACGACGAGCCCCTGAATGGGGGAATCCGTGCCCGGCAGCATGGTTGCGATGCCGGTCTTCATGTTCACGATGGCCTGCGAGCCATTGTTCTGGTTCTGCCCCTGCGTGACATGCACATGGCCGATCAGGCGGGCGATCTGGGTATCGAAAACATAGACGCCACGATCGCCCGTGGCGGTCTGGGTCGGTGTCCGCAGAACGACATGCCCCCAGCCATAGGCCCGGTCGAGCTTCGAGGAACCGCCGCCCATCGGATTGGACGAATCTGCAGCCGCCTGTCCCGGTTTTGCAGACTGTCCCGGAGCAGGCGCGTCGTTAGGTTTGCTGAACGAGACCAGCACGTCCGCCTTGACCTGCTTGCCGTCATTGGTTGTGACGGTCGCATCGCCCCGGCCAACCGACATGCGCGTCTTGGCGTGATATTCCATGACGTCGCGGGCCGTCAGAATGTCCTGCGGCGTCGTCAGCTTCAGATGCTTGCCGGTCATGACCATGACACCCTGATCCATGTCGTACAGCGCATGATCGCCCCAGCCCTGATCGGTCTGGTTGTAGATATGGACATTACCGCGCGCCTCGATCCGGTACAGTTCAAGCGAACCGCCCATCGGATCATTGCTGCTGGCGCTTTTGCCGTCGGCCGGTGTCGGCGCAGGAGCGGGCTGTCCGGGAGCAGGCGCTTTCTTGCGCAGATATCCGATCAGCGTATCCGCATCGACCGTCGTATCCCCGCGCACGGCCCGCGCTCCGCCCGTGAGTGTCACGGTCTGAGCATTGCGGTCGTAGACTTCTTCCTTTTTCCAGAACAGCTGTACGGCTTCACCGTGGGACATGTCCAGCCCGTCCGCATAGGCAGGAGCGGAGGGAAGAGCCAGAGGAAGGGCGATCAGGAAGGGAAGGAAGGCTGCGGAACGGCGGGTCATTTCTCTGTCTTCAGTCCTTGCAGGTGCAGGCGGGCCGCCGCACTCGGAGGGCCGTTGTCATCGTTGCGGACCGTCAGTCCGGGTCCCGTAAACTGCATGATACCCGCATGCTGGTCCAGAAAATAGCCTTGGGCATCCTGCGTGCCGAACGGACCTTCCGCATGGACCCAGTCCCGCGAGGCGATGACGTCCGCCTTGAGGTCCAGATCGGCGGAGGGGCCATTCAGGAGAAAACCATCGTCGCGGTAGAGCACGACGTTGTCGTCAAGATCGAGCGTCTGTTCGTGCTGCATATAGACGCCGCGATCAGCCTTGATATGTGCCCAGGAATTGCCCGAAAGCTGGATGTCGGCAACCGGCTCTACCAGGTCCACGCGATCCGGGCCCTGCTGGTGGGTGGTGCGGGCCGTGATCATGTAAAGATGGTCGTGGGCGTCGAGGCCGCGATAGGTGGCCTGTTCCATGTTGCCGCTTTCCACGCGCAGGCGGGCCATTTCCTTCAGGGCGGCGCGGTTCTGGTTCATGAGATGGGAGATCTCGGGCCAGGCCGCGATGGAACTGAGGAGGACGAGAGCGAGCCCCGGGAGTGCCCATTTAGCGAATCCCAGAAGCGAGCGGCGTCGGGCGAGTTCCTGAGCGTTGGGGGCTTGGCGGATCCGCTGGAAGGCGGCGCGGCGCAGGTTGTCGAGACGGGCGAGACTCTCTGTCCGGTTCGGGTCGAAATCTTCCCGGCGGATGCGGTGTTCGCCGTTATCAGGCGTGGGGTCGCTCATGACAGGCCGCTTCGCAGGAGGTCGTGAATATGGACGATTCCCGCAGGGCGGCGTCCTGCGTCCACGATGAATATGCTCGTGATGGGGCGCTCGCGCTGGTTCATAAGATGCAACACGTCCTGCGCCAGCGTGTCGGCACGTGCAGTGATGGGGGCGGGATTCATGACGTCCGCGGCCGTGGTCGCGTCGAGGTCGCCGGAGAGGGCGCGGCGCAGATCGGCGTCTGTGATGAGGCCCTGAAGTTCACCATTGTCATCAATGACACCCATGCACCCGAATGACTTGCGTGTCATCTCGAGAATGACGGAGCGGAGCGGGAGGCTGCCCTGTCCGAGGGGCAGAGCGTCGCCGGTATGCATGAGGTCGCTGATCGGGCGGAGGCGCGCGCCGAGAAGGCCGCCGGGGTGAAAAGCGCCGAAATCGCGGGCGGTAAATCCGCGCTTTTCCAGCAGGGCAATGGCGAGCGCGTCGCCCAGAGCCAGTTGCAGCAGGGTGCTCGTCGTTGGCGCCAGCCCCATCGGGCAGGCTTCGGCGCTGGTGGGCAGGACCAGCGGGATCTGTGCGGCACGGGCGAGGGCCGAGGTGCCGACGGCGGTCACAGCGATCACGCAGTGATTCTGCCGGGCAGCATAGGCCAGAATCGCTGCAAGTTCTGCGGTTTCGCCCGAATTGGAGAAAGCGAGGATCAGATCGCCGGGCGCCACCATCCCAAGGTCGCCATGTGCGGCTTCAGCGGGGTGCAGAAACAACGACGGTGTGCCGGTAGAGGCGAGGGTTGCCTGAATTTTGCGGGCGATATGACCTGATTTCCCGATTCCGGTCACGATCAGACGCGCGCGACTTTCTGCGATGCGGTCAACGGCTTCGCTGAACGCAACTCCGAGCGGGCCAGAGAGGGCCTGTTCGAGCGCTTCCAGCCCTTTGCGTTCGATGGAGATGGTTTGGAAGGCCGATTCCAGAGCAGTGCGGGAAAAACCGGGCGACGGGCGATTCATGATCAGGTGGGCCGGAATTCAGGCGCGGTGCGAGAAAATGTCGGACTCGTCGTAGCCCAGCAGGTCGAGGCGGCAGCGGGCCGGAAGGAAATCGTAGCAGGATTGCGCGAGGTCGCGGCGGTTTTCACGGATCAGCATGGCTTCGAGCTTATCCCACAATGCGTGAAGATGCAGCACGTCCGATGCGGCATAGCGAAGCTGATCGGGGGTGAGGGTCTCGGCGCCCCAGTCGGAACTCTGCTGATGTTTGGAGATTTCGACGCCGAGGAGGTCGCGGCACAGATAGGCCAGTCCGTGACGGTCCGTGAAGGTATAGACCAGCCGGGCGGCGATTTTGGTACAGATGACAGATGGGACCGTAATATTGAAAGCGTTCTGCAGGACTGCGACGTCAAAGCGTGCGTAATGCATCAGCTTGGTGACGGAATCGTCTGTCAGGAGCGCTTTAAGGTTTGGGCAGTCATAGCCCCTGCCGCCCATGGAGACCGGTTTGATCTGCACGAGGTGGGCTTCCCCGTCGCCGGCTGAGAGCTGGACGAGGCAGAGGCGATCACGATGGGGATTGAGACCCATGGTCTCGGTATCGATGGCAACGACAGGGCCAAGATCAAAGTCATCCGGCAGATCGCCGTCATGAAGATGGATGGCGTCTTGCGAACTCATTTGTCGTCACCAAATTTTTTTGATCACCAGAGGATCGAGGCGATTTATTGCCTGATCGTCTGTGGTGCCCAGAAGAAGACTCGAACTTCCACGTCCTTTCGGACACAGGTACCTGAAACCTGCGCGTCTACCAATTCCGCCATCTGGGCTCAGAAAGCACCGGAGTTTTTTCAGTTTCCTGAAGCATCCCGGCTCGGTGAAGAGGCGTTTACCCCTCCACGTATGGGGCGTCAACAGCCAACTGAAAGAAAAATGCAAATGCGTAGAAATTTTTCCGTGGACGGGACGTCGAGTGGAGAGGGAATAGGCCGCAGTCCAAGGGTTGTGGCGGTTCTGGGCGGAGGAGGCTTTGTCGGGCGCGAACTTGTCGGACGGCTCGTGGCCTTGGGGCACGTCGTGCGGGTGGGGAGCCGAAACCCCGAAGACGATCAGGGACTGGCGCGGTTTCCGGGTGACGGGCGTGTGGAGTTCATCAAGGCATCCGTGAATGACGCTGCTGCGCTGGAGCGTGTGTTTGCCGGGGCTGATGTGGGGATCAATCTGGTGTCCATCATGTCGCCGGACGTGCAGGCGATGCATCGGGTCAATGTGGAAGGGGCGCGACTTGCGGCGCTCGTGGCGCGGCGTGAGGGCGTGGGGCAATACCTGCATATGTCGGCCATCGGCGCGTCGCTGACGTCGCCGGGGAATTACGGGCGCAGCAAGGGACTGGCCGAAAGGATGGTGCGGGAGGTCTTTCCCGAGGCGGTTATGTTGCGGCCTTCGGTGATTTTCGGGCCGCAGGACAGTTTCTTCAACATGTTCGCGCTGATTGCGAAGCTCTCCCCGGTTCTGCCGGTGTTTGCGCCAAAGACGCGGTTTCAGCCGGTCTATGTTGGTGATGTGGCGCGGGCGATCGTCACACTGACTGAGCCGGGGCACGAAGGTCTGACTGTCGAAGCAGGTGGACCGGATGTTCTGAGCATGAAGGACTTGATGGCGTTCGTTCTGGAAGCGTCGGGGCGTCATCGGATTCTGGTGTCTGTGCCGGGATGGGCGGCGAAACTGGAGGCCGATGTTCTTGAGTCACTGCCGGGACATCTGCTGACGCGCGATCAGGTTGCGATGATGGGCGTGGACAATGTGGTGCAGCGGGGAGCGGTCGATCTTCAAGCGCTCGGGATCAGGCCTGCGGCGATGCGGAGTATCGTTCCAGACTATCTGAGGGGGAGTGTTTGTGAGAGCTGGCGGCGCTTCCGAAAGTAATTGATCCGTTTCGGACCTAAAAATTTGTGTGAAAAATGGCTCATACGATAAGAAGATGGGCCATTTCGCACGAAAGGTCAGCATTACTGACTGTTATTGAATAAAGTGACGGAATAGCTGCATTCTCACTCGCATGTTTGCAGGAGACACGACGCATGGCCGAACGGATGTTGCAGTTCGTCACCCACCCCCAGGTGCTTCCCGAGAAGCGCGACGCGGCCGAACGCCGTCAGGATTTCGGGGAGATTTACCGTGGGTTCGCGCGCAGCCGGGCGGAAGAACAGGCGTCGCGGTGTTCGCAGTGCGGGATTCCGTTCTGCTCCGTGCATTGTCCTCTGGGGAACAACATTCCCGACTGGCTGAAGCTGACGGCGGAAGACCGGCTTGAGGAAGCGTATGAGATGTCGTCCGCGACAAATACGTTTCCAGAGATCTGCGGGCGCATCTGTCCGCAGGACCGGCTGTGCGAAGGCAACTGCGTCATCAACAAGGGCTTCGAGAGCGTTACCATTGGCGCGGTCGAGCGCTTCATTACCGAAAATGCGTTCGAGCAGGGCTGGGTGAAGCCCGCTCTCCCGGACCGGGAGCTTGGGCGCAGTGTCGGGATCGTGGGCTCCGGCCCGGCGGGGCTGGCCTGTGCGGAGCGGCTGCGGGCGCAGGGTTATGAAGTTCATGTCTATGAGCGTCAGGACCGTGTGGGCGGGCTGCTGACCTACGGCATTCCGAGCTTCAAGCTGGAAAAGCATGTGGTGGCGCGGCGTCATGCGCTGCTGGAAGAGCAGGGGATTGTGTTCCATCTCTCCACGCCAGTTGGCTCGGGCGAAGGCGAGGCGGCGCTTGAGGACCTGCGGGCGCGGCATGATGCGGTGTTTCTTGCAACGGGCGTGTACCGCTCGCGCGATGTGAAGGTGCCGGGAGCTGGGCTTGAGGGCGTCGTCGATGCGATCGACTTCCTGACGGCGTCCAACCGTCGGGGCTATGACGACGATCCGGGCGAGGATGCAGCGCTTCATGCGAAGGGGCGTCGGGTCGTGGTGATTGGCGGTGGCGACACGGCCATGGACTGCGTGCGCACGTCGATCCGTCAGGGTGCCGAGCGTGTGACGTGCGTTTATCGTCGGGACCGGGCGAATATGCCGGGATCGCGGCAGGAAGTTTACAATGCCGAGGAAGAGGGCGCGCAGTTCGAGTGGCTGGGGTCGCCGGAAGCGTTTCTGGGCGATGGCAGCGTGTCGGGCGTGCGGGTTCTGAAGATGCGTCTGGGGTCTCCGGATGCGTCGGGGCGTCGTTCCATTGAAGGCACGGGGCAGCATGACGTGATCGAGGGCGATCTGGTCATCAAGGCTCTGGGCTTCGATCCCGAGGATCTGCCGGGGCAGTTCGCGACCCCCGATCTGGCCGTGACGCGCTGGGGCACGCTGACGGTGCCGCCGGGTGGCTTTGAGACGAGCCTGCCGGGCGTGTTCGCCGGTGGAGACATCGTGCGCGGAGCGAGCCTTGTCGTTTGGGCGATCAAGGATGGCCGGGATGCGGCCGATGCGATCCATCATCATCTGACTGAAACAGTAACCGGTTCTCTGGAGGCCGCGGAATGACACACAATAACGATTTCATCCGCGAGTATGCTGAGAACGTCGAACGCCTGAAGGGGCTGTATGACCCGTCCCAGGAGCGCGATTCCTGCGGTGTGGGTCTGGTCGCGTCGCTGGATGGCAAGCCGTCGCGCAGCGTGGTGCTGGCGAGCATCGAGGCGTTGGGCAATATCTGGCATCGCGGTGCGGTCGATGCCGATGGCAAGACCGGCGATGGCGCGGGCATCCATGTTGAGATCCCTCAGGATTTCTTTGCCGAGGCGATCCATAACAGTTCCAGCGACGATACGATTGACGGTCGCATCGCAGTGGGCATGGTGTTCCTGCCCAAGACCGATTTAGGCTCGCAGGAGCGGGGCCGTCAGATCATTGAGACGGAGATCCTGAACTTCGGTTACGGGATCTATGGCTGGCGTCAGGTGCCGATCGATACGGCGTGCATTGGCGAGAAGGCCAACCAGACGCGGCCGGAAATCGAACAGATCATGATCCGCAACCGCCTCGGCCGGTCCGAGGACGAGTTCGAGCGCGACCTGTATGTGTTGCGTCGGCGGATCGAGAAGCAGGCGACGGCGCAGCAGGTTGATCTGTATGTGTGCTCGATGTCCTGCCGTTCGGTGATCTACAAGGGCATGTTCCTTGCGGAGAACCTGACGGATTTTTATCCGGATCTGCTGGATGAGCGGTTCGTCTCGCGGTTTGCGATCTACCATCAGCGCTATTCGACCAACACGTTTCCGACCTGGAAGCTGGCCCAGCCTTTCCGCAAAGTGGCGCATAACGGCGAGATCAACACGATTTCGGGCAATACGAACTGGATGCGCTCGCATGAGACGCGGCTCGCCCATCCGGATCTGGACCCGTACATGGCGGATCTGAAGCCTGTGGTGCAGGCTGCCGGTTCGGATACGGCGGTTCTAGACAATGTGTTCGAACTGCTGACCTTCGCCGGGCGGGATGCGCCGATGGCGAAGACGATGCTGGTACCGGCCTCTGGCGGTGCGAACTCGGCAATGTCCGACGCGGCGCGCGCACTGTTCCGGTATTGCAATGCCGTGATCGAACCGTGGGATGGCCCGGCGGCTTTGTGTGCGACGGACGGGCGCTGGGTTGTGGCGGGTCTGGATCGCGCCGGGCTACGACCGCTGCGCTACAGCATCACGCAGGACGGGCTCCTCATTGTGGGCTCCGAGACCGGGATGGTCCGGGTACCGGATGCACGCGTTAAAAGCCGCGGGCGGCTTGGCCCGGGGCAGACGCTGGCGCTCGATCTGAAGGAAGGGCGACTTTACCAGTCTGAAGAACTACTGGAAATGCTGGCCTCGCGTCAGGATTTTCAGGGCTGGGTGAAGCGCATTCGCGATATCGAGCCGATTGTGCGGGATGTGGTTGAACCCGAGGCGCTGGACCCGGATGTGCTGCGGCGGCATCAGGTGGCGGTCAGTCTGACGCATGAGGAGCTGGAGACGATCCTGCATCCGATGGTGGAAACCGCTGCCGAGGCTCTGGGCTCCATGGGCGACGATACGCCCCTTCAGGTGTTGTCGCAGATCTATCGTGGGCTGGCGCATTATTTCCGTCAGGGGTTCAGTCAGGTCACGAATCCGCCGATTGATTCCCTGCGTGAGACGCGGGTGATGAGCCTGATTACGCGGCTTGGCAATCTGGGGAATATTCTCGATCAGGCGCCGGAGCAGTGCGACCTATTGCAGCTTCCGAGCCCTGTCCTGACGATCGGTGAGTTCGACGAATTGCGGAAGGTCTGCGGCGAGAATGCGGGCGTGATCGACTGCACCTTCCCGGCTGAAGAGGGCGAGGAAGGTCTGCGGGCGGCGATTGCGTCCATCCGCGTGCAGGCGGAGGATCATGTTCGCGGTGGATGCACGCATCTGTTCCTAACGGACGACAACACGGACGCAACACGGGTTGCCATTCCGATGATCCTCGCCACGGCGGCCGTGCATATCCATCTGGTGCGCAATTCGCTGCGGACGTTCACGTCGCTGAACGTGCGGACGTCTGGCGCGATTGATGTTCATGCGATTGCCGTCACGATTGGGGTGGGTGCGACGACGGTGAACCCGGCTCTGGCGCAGCATTGTGTGGCGGACCGGCTGCGGCGTGGTCTGTTCGGCAAGATGTCGCTGCGTGAGGCGATGGAGCGGTATCGCAAGGCTGTGGACAAGGGTCTGCTCAAGATCATGTCCAAGTCGGGCATTTCGATCATTTCGGCCTATCGTGGAGGGTATAATTTCGAGGCGATCGGACTGTCCCGCGCGCTGGTGGCGGAGTTCTTCCCCGGTATGCCGTCGCGGATTTCGGGGATCGGTCTGCCGGGCATTGCGCGCAACATTCTTGGCGCACATACGGCCGCATGGAACCGAAAGGTCGAAGCGCTCCCCGTGGGTGGGCGTTACAAGCTGCGGCGTCAGGGTGAGACGCATGCGTTCTCGGGGCAGCTTGTACACATGCTCCAGAGCGCAGTGACGGCGAACAGTTTCACGCTGTACCGGCGTTATGCGGATGCGGTGCGTCAGATGCCACCGGTGGCGCTGCGTGATCTGCTGGATTTCAAACCGCTTCATGCGCCGGTTCCGGTGGATGAGGTGGAGAGCATCACGCAGATCCGGCGTCGTCTGGTGGCACCAGGAATTTCGCTGGGCGCCCTCAGCCCCGAGGCGCATGAGACACTGGCGATTGCCATGAACCGGATCGGCGCGAAATCCGATTCCGGCGAGGGTGGTGAGGATGCCGAGCGCTCAAAGCCGCGTCCGAACGGAGACAATGCGTCTTCGGCCATCAAGCAGGTGGCATCCGGGCGTTTTGGTGTGACCGCGCAGTATCTGAATGACTGCCGCGAGATCGAAATCAAGATGGCGCAGGGTGCGAAGCCTGGCGAGGGTGGACAGCTTCCGGGCTTTAAGGTCACGGAGCTGATCGGGCGGCTGCGTCATGCGACGCCGGGCGTCACACTGATTTCGCCGCCGCCGCATCACGACATCTATTCGATCGAGGATCTGGCGCAGCTCATTTACGATCTCAAGCAGATCAACCCGACGGCGACCGTGACGGTCAAACTGGTGGCGCGGACGGGTATTGGTACGATTGCGGCCGGTGTGGCGAAGGCCAAGGCAGATGCGATTCTGATTTCCGGCCATTCGGGCGGGACGGGTGCCAGCCCGCAGTCTTCGATCCATTATGC
The DNA here is from genome assembly GCF_018256135.1 of Gluconobacter sp. Dm-74. Classification (NCBI taxonomy): domain Bacteria; kingdom Pseudomonadati; phylum Pseudomonadota; class Alphaproteobacteria; order Acetobacterales; family Acetobacteraceae; genus Gluconobacter; species Gluconobacter sp. Dm-74. The sequence continues at coordinate 421,233 of NZ_JAERLX010000001.1, forward strand.
AGGCCTGCCGTGGGAAATGGGGCTGTCCGAAGCGCATCAGGTGCTGATGCTGAACCGGCTGCGTCATCGTCTGGTGCTGCGGACGGATGGCGGCATCAAGACGGGCCGCGATGTTGTCATGGCGGCGATGCTGGGTGCCGAAGAATTTGGTATCGGCACGGCAGCATTGGTCGCGATGGGCTGCATCATGGTGCGTCAGTGCCATTCCAACACCTGCCCGGTGGGCGTGTGTGTGCAGGACGAGAAACTGCGGGAGAAGTTCGGGGGATCGCCGGAGAAGGTCATCAACCTGTTCACGCTGATTGCGGAAGACATCCGGCATATTCTCGCAGATCTCGGCGTGCGGTCGCTTGAAGAAGTGATCGGGCGGACGGACATGCTGCGTCAGGTGTCGCGTGGTGCGGATTATCTGGACGATCTGGATCTGAACTCCCTGCTGGTTCAGGCCGATCCGGGCGAGCATGCGCGTTACTGCACCCGTGAAGGGCGTAACGAAGTACCGGAGACGCTGGACGGGCAGATCATCCCTGATGCGACGGCGCTGTTCGAACGTCGGGAGAAGCTGCACCTGCATTACACGGTGCAGAATACCCATCGTGCGATCGGCACGCGGGTTTCGGGGCTGATTACGCGCAAGTTCGGCATGAAGGAGCTTCCGGAAGGCCAGCTCACGCTGTCGTTGCGCGGGTCTGCCGGGCAGTCTCTGGGCGCGTTCGGTGTGCAGGGGCTCAAGATCGAGGTCGAGGGCGATGCCAACGACTATGTCGGCAAGGGCCTGTCAGGCGCGACGATCGTTGTCCGCAAGTCACCGGCCGCGCAGTGGGCCTCCGAACAGAGCGCGATCATCGGCAATACCGTTCTGTACGGCGCCACGGCAGGCACGCTGTTTGCAGCCGGTCAGGCGGGTGAGCGCTTTGCGGTGCGGAATTCCGGTGCGACGGCCGTGGTCGAGGGCTGTGGTTCGAATGGCTGTGAATACATGACCGGCGGGACGGTCGTAATCCTTGGGGAGACGGGCGATAATTTCGGCGCCGGTTTCACGGGTGGCATGGCCTATGTGCTGGATGTGAAGGGACGGTTCGAGGCGCAGATCAACCCCGATACGGTGATGTGGAGCCGCGTTCAGGCTGGCAGCCGCTGGGATCAGGAACTGCGCACCCTTGTGGAGCGGCATGTGGCGGAGACGGGCAGCACCTATGCCGAAGATCTGCTGCATTGCTGGGAGCGGACGATGGAGCGCTTCTGGCATGTCGTGCCGCGCGATTATGCGCGGATCATTGGCTACGTGCAGGAAGACCTGTCGCAGCTTTCGGCTTGAAGCACGTTATCCCTGCCTGGGACGGAGTTTCAGGCAGGGGCGCTCCACGAGGCGCCATGACAGGATTGCGCCGGCGATCGTGGTGAGGATCGTGAGAAGTACGGCGTTTCGGCGGCTGAGGCCGTAGCGGATGTGAAGGTCTCCGGCCATCATCACCAGCGGGAGATGACACAGATAAAGCCCGTAACTATGGGTGCTGAGGCTGCGGACCGCCGGGCCGATCACAGGCGGTAGGGTTCGCAGGCGCATCATTGCAGGCATGCAGAGCGCATAACCGAAGCCTACAGTATCAAATGAAAAGATGGGGCTAAAGCGTGGCGGCCAGAGCGGGATGGGCAAAAGATCTCCCAGCCATGTCGTGAGGACGATCACTGCGCCAAGAATGGCCAGTGGTCTGTACAGGCGGGGGATGCTTTCCGAATATCGGTTCAGGCACGCGGCGGCGACGCCCCACGCGATGGAGTCAAGGCGGCAGGATACGATTTTGCTGACGGCTTCCTCCCAGTTGAGGTCTGTGGGCAGCGACAGGCGCCAGCAGACCGGAACGATGAAGAAAGCCGCAAGTGTGAGTCCGAACGCCCGAGCGGGTCTGATCCGGCAGGCAAGAAGCATGAGTAGCAGGGCGGGGAAGGTGATGTAGAACCATTCCTCCACGCAAAGCGACCATGTAACACCATACCAGTTCGAAACCATGGGCCAGCCGAGATTTTGCGTCAGGGTCAGGAACCAGGGCAGGACGCGTCGGGCTTCGTCCCATGTCACGCCGTAGGGGCCGAAACGGGCGAGCGGGATCAGCAGTGCGAACAGCCAGACATAGTAGGCTGGGAGGGTGCGCATCCATCGGCGGACGAGAAAAATTCCCCAGCCTTTGAGGGAGGTTCCGCGTTCCAGCAGATCCAGCATGATCGTGCCGATCAGAAAGCCACTGAGAACGAAGAACAGCATCACGCCATAAAAGCCGAGGATCACCAGATGGAACGGAAGCACGCGGTGCCACCAGTCCAGAAACAGGCTTCCGTCGTGGCAGATCAGGACATCAAGGATGGCGATCGAGCGCAGCAGATCGGGGCCTGCGATTCGCTGCTGCAGATTTTCAAAGGATGTCAGAGCAATTGATGCCTGGGGGGGGGTATTTTTTCATGAAATGGCGGAAGATCCCGGAGTGTGGCTCCATTAGGCTCCGAGAGGCGATTTTATACTACAGATTTGTCATCAACATCCCGTTTGACGGCTGGGATTGTGGCTCTAAGGTCAGGTTATGACCATGCTCTTTTCTGCCGCTGACGGCACGCCCAATTCGTCCTCCGGGGAGCAGATGCCGCCCCGCTGGGACCTGTTCGATCTCTATGCTTCCCCGGAAGATCCGGTTCTGGCGACGGATTTCGATCGCTGGGCAGGAGAGGCACACCGTTTCTGCGAGACTTATAAAGGGCGTCTGGGCAGTCTGAGCGGGGCGGAACTCGCAGCGGCCTTCGCTGAATATGAAGCGATTGAAGAAGGTCTCGGGAAGATCGGGTCGTTCTCCAGCCTTGGTTTTGCGGCGCATACGACTGATCCGGTCTGGGGGCGGTTTGCGCAGGGTGTGCAGGAGCGGATGACGGAGGTGGCCTCCGATCTGATGTTCTTCACGTTGGAACTGAATCGGATCGCGGATGCGGATCTGGCGCGGATCTGTGAAGCACCGGAAATGCGTAAATGGGATGCGTATCTGCGGGATCTGCGGATGTACCGGCCCTATCAGCTCTCCGACGAGGCCGAGCAGGTGCTGATGGACAAGTCAGTGACGGGGCGCAATGCCTGGAACCGGCTGTTCGACGAAACGATGGCGACGCTGAGCGTCACGATCGACGGCGAGGAAAAGCCGCTGGGCGAGGCGTTCAACCTGCTGACGAATGCGGATCGTGCGAAGCGCGAGGCTGCGGCGCAGCAGATCAGTGCGGTTCTGGGCGAGAATTCGCGTCTGCTGACGATGATTACCAATACCCTCGCCAAGGACAAGGCGATCGGGGACAAACTGCGCGGCTATCCGCGCCCGACGAGTTCGCGCAATCTGGCGAACATGGTCGAGGACGAGGTTGTCGATGCGCTGGTGGGCGCGGTGGACGAGGCTTATCCGCGTCTGGCGCACCGGTATTATGCGCTCAAGGCGAAGTGGCTCGGGCTGGAAAAGCTGGAGCACTGGGACCGCAATGCCCCGCTGCCAGGTGTGGAGGCGCGTCCGATCGACTGGGAGCAGGGCAAAGAGATCGTGCGGACGGCCTATGCCGGGTTCGATCCGGCTCTGGGTGAGATCGTCCAGAACTTCCTGACCAATCCGTGGATTGATGCTGCACCAGTGCCGGGGAAGTCTTCGGGGGCGTTCTCCCATTCCTGCGTCCCGTCCGTGCATCCGTATATTCTGATGAATTATCGCGGGCAGCCGCGGGACGTCATGACGCTGGCGCATGAACTGGGGCATGGCGTGCATCAGACGCTGGCCGGGAAAAAACAAGGCTATCTGAATGCGGATACGCCTCTGACGCTGGCCGAGACGGCATCGGTGTTTGGCGAAATGCTGACGTTCCAGTCCCTGCTGGATGCCGAAAGCGATCCGAAGCGTCGTCGTCATATGCTGGCAGCGAAGGTCGAGGATATGCTGAACACGGTTGTCCGGCAGATCGCGTTCTATCAGTTTGAAGTGAAGGTCCATGACGAGCGGGCGAAGGGTGAGCTTTCGCCGGAGCGTCTGGGAGAAATCTGGCGGGAGGTTCAGGTCCGGAGTCTGGGGCCCGTGTTCCACTTCACACCAGATTATGACCTGTACTGGTCTTACATTCCGCATTTCGTGCATTCCCCGTTCTATGTTTATGCGTATGCTTTCGGGGATTGTCTGGTGAATGCGCTGTATGGCGTTTATCAGGAAAAACCCGAGGGTTTTGCTGCGAAATATCGCACCATGCTCGAAGCCGGCGGAACGCTGCGGCACAAGGACCTGCTCGCGCCGTTCGGACTTGATGCGACAGATCCGGGTTTCTGGCGTAAAGGACTGGATGTGATCTCGGGGCTGATCGATCAGCTCGAGCAGGAGGACTGAGGAGCATCATGGCGAGGGATCTCGACAACACCGGCCTTATGGGGGAACTGCGTCGCATGGCGCGGACTTCCGGCGCGGTCGGCGGTATTGCAGCGCGGATGGCGGGTAACCGTCTGGGCTTCAAGACAGACAAGGGCGTTCATGCAGAGGGCCTGAAGTCGGCGTTGGGAAACCTCAAAGGGCCGCTGATGAAGGCGGCCCAGCTTCTCTCCACCATTCCCGGCGCGCTTCCGGACGAATATGCGGAAGAACTGGCGCATTTGCAGTCCAACGCGCCGCCGATGGGCTGGAGCTTCGTGCGCCGTCGCATGCAGGCAGAGCTTGGGGCGGGTTGGGAAAAGCATTTCCGCTCCTTCAGCCACGAAGCCGTGGCAGCGGCGTCGCTCGGGCAGGTGCACCGGGCGCGTCTGGTCGATGGGCGCGAGGTAGCGTGTAAGTTGCAGTATCCGGACATGCAGGCGGCTGTGGATTCGGATCTGCGGCAGTTCCGGGCCGCGCTGGGTATTTACAAGCAGTTCGAGACGACGATCCGTCAGGACGAGGTTTACACCGAACTTGCGGACCGACTGCGCGAAGAACTGGATTACCGGCGGGAAGCGAGCCATCTGCGGCTCTATCGGGACATGCTCTCGGAAACGCCCGAGGTCACGGTTCCAGCGCCGGTCGAGGAACTGTCCACAGGGCGGCTGCTGACGATGGACTGGGTGAGCGGGCGCAGCATGCGGACCGTTCTGGGCGAGAACCTGCCGCTTGAGGATCGCAATGCGATGGCGACAGCGCTGTTCAAGGCCTGGTATACGCCGGTGTATCGCTACGGTGTCATTCACGGTGACCCGCATATGGGTAATTTCACCGTGCGGGACGATTACGGTCTGAACCTGTTGGATTTCGGGGCTGTTCGGATTTTCTCGCCGCGCTTTGTGGAAGGGATCATCGACCTGTTCACGGCGCTGCGTGAGAACAACGAGGAGCTCGCGTTCCATGCCTACAGCAAGTGGGGCTTCGTCGGCATTTCGCGTGAAACGGCGGCTATTCTGAATGAATGGGCGCGGTTCTTCTACCGTCCGCTCATGACAGACCGCGTCTGCTCCATGCAGGAAAGTAACGATCCGGCAGAAGCACGTCAGGTTCTGGAGAAAGTCTATGACGGTCTCAAGCGCACGGGCGGTGTGAAGCTGCCGCGCGAGTTCGTACTGATGGACCGGTCCGCGATCGGGCTGGGCAGCGCGTTCCTGCGTCTGGAGGCGCGGTTGAACTGGCACAATATGTTTGAGGAACTGATTGAGGGCTTCGATGTGAATGTTCTGGCCGCGCGTCAGAAAGAAGCTCTGGAAAAAGCGAAGGTGCCCCCGGCACTGTCTTCACTTTAAGGGGTTCAGCCAACAAAAAGGGCGCTTCCTTTGCAGGAAGCGCCCTTTTTGTTTCTGGAGTGCTGATAACGGTTCAGAACTGGGCTGCAATCGTTCCGAAGAATTCGCGCGGTGCTGCGACAAACAGGTTTGCGTTGTCATCGCCAGCAACCGAGGCTGCGCCGTACACGCCGCCGATATAGTTCTGATTATAGAGATTGGTGATGCCAAAGGACGTCTTCAGGTTCTGGGCAAAGCCGACCTTGCCGAAATCGTAGGCAACATTGAGGTTTGATGTCCAGTAAGCGGGGATTTGCTCGTCGTTGGTGTAGGTCATCTGACGCGCGCTGGTGTATGTCGTGTTGAAGTTGAAGGTTGCGCGATGCCATGTGTAGCTCACGTCAGCCTTATACATGAACTTCGGGTAGTAGACCTGCTGCTTGCCCTTGATGCTGACGTAACCGCCATTATACGGCAGATGCGTGTCTTCGTAGGTGGCATCGTTCCAGCTGAAGCTGTTGGTGATGGCCAGACCGGGCAGCGGGCGGAACGTACCTGCGACGTCTGCGCCATTCATGGTTTCACGACCCACATTCATGAATGCGCTGTAGGTGTTGCCGGTTGATCCGCTGGTGATAGCGGCAAGACGGTTATAATAATCGGTGTGGTAGAAATCGGCACTTCCGGAGAAGAAGTGGGAGTTGAAACGGTAGCCGACCACATAGTTCCAGGTCCGCTCCGGGCGCAGGGATTTCTTGTTCTCGTCAAAGACGGTCTGTGCGGGGTTGGCTGCGCTTCCAAGACCGGACCAGGGCGATCCGCTGGAACTCTGGGCGGAGTAATCATAAGCGCGCATATTTTCAGCAATATCGAAATAGACTTCGTGCTGATTCAGGAAATGATAGTCGAAGTTGAAATGCGGAAGGAACGCATTCGCTGCCGTCAGATTACCGGAAGCAGGATGGCTGTAATAGACGCCCCATGAGGACAGCGTGCTTGTGTTGTCGACGCTGGTTCCGCCATGCGTCGTTTGCAGCAGGGAGCGGAAGCCTGCCTCAACGGTCATGCCCGGGATGATGTGGTATGTATCCTGCAAATAGAACTGAAATGTATTGGTGTTAAAGGAGTCTGCCCACCAGGTTGTTCCGTTCTTGAAGTTGGAGATGGAGGAATGCGGTGTATCGACGCCGTCTTCATACATCATCATCGGGTAGTTAAAGCGGTCGTTTTCGTACCAGATGCCGGTTTTGATATCGTTGTTATGACCGGCATGGATATCAAAATTCTGGACAAAACCGAGACGTCGAACGTCGGGATGGCCGGTTTCCATCGCCATGGGAACCTGTGAGGTCGGGGAGGTCAGGAACGGGTTCGTGGCGCTGTAATCGCCGTTCGAGACGTGGGCGTAAGCGATTGTCTTGGATGTGACGTTGGGGAACAGCTGGAACTCACCCGTGATGGCGGAGAGATAGTTCCGCTGGGTCTGGGTGCCGTCGTAAGCGTAATCGCCAATTTCATCGTTGGACAGAACCCCTTCAAGACCAGCCGGGACGCCGCCATTCTGGGCATAATAGGCGTATTCTTTGGCAAGAGCATAATTGGGTTTCAGATAGGTCGTATTGCGCCCCATCTTCTGCCACATGTTCTTGGTCAGGCTGAGATAGTTGTACTGTTCAAAGTTTGAATAGTCGAAAACTGCCGTGATTTTACCACGATCGCCAACGGGCTGGACCAGTTTGAAATTGGCCTGCTGTTCCTGCTGATCGCCATAGCCTTTCCAGAGATCCTGATCGGTTCGGGCATAGGCAGCGTAAAATTTGGTGCCGCTGGAATTCAGCTTGCCACTATCCACACGCCCGAAAGTTCTGAAGCCGTTATAACTGCCGAAAAGCTGACTGATCTGGCCGCCTGCCTTGTCGGAAGGGTCTGCAGAAGTAAAGGTAATGGCGCCTCCAAGCGTCTGGGCTGATGGCGTGTCCAGTGCGCCTGCGCCCTGAGACATGGTCAGGCTGGTGATGTTTTCCTGAATTTCCATCTGGTCGACACCGAGGCCGTTCCAGTTGTGGAAGCCCTGCCCACCCATCGGGATTCCGTCGAGCGAGACACCGAGCTGGGTCTGATTGAAGCCGCGGACATAAAGGGTATTGGCGACTGTATCGAGTCCGAAGGCGTCATCGGAGGCAAAGTTTGCGCCAGGTGTCGTCAGAGCAAGGATCTGCATCGGGCTTGTGCCGGCGACGAAATGATCCATTGTTTCTCGTGTGACGACTTCCACCGCACTATGCGAGCCTCTGCGCTGTGCATGAACCGTCATGTCTTCAGTGCCGGATGCCACTGTTGCATGTTTATGCGTCGGGAGTGCGCGGTGTGCAGGCGTCGTGGTCCTGGCGTGGTTTGCATGATGCGGATGTGTTTTGTGCGTAGTGCTGGCGGCCCGGGTCGGGCTGACCAGAAGGCCGATCAATGCGACACCGGATAAAAGATATCGTCCCAAGGCTGACTGCACGAGCGGGTTCCAGTTCCTGTTCATAAAAATTCTGGAATTCACGCTATGTCATCGAATTGAAACACTGCAATATGTTTATTAAACAATAAGTCATAATTCCAGTCGGGCTGGCAAATACATCACATATGAAACGAATTGTTGCGACGAAGATTCTGGAGAGAATTTTATAAATAAAAAACAATTCGGAATATAATTATCAAATAATGCAACTGAAAATTTATATTATTATCTTGTTGGATATTTTTCATTCATTATATGTTGGATCGGTCGGTAAAAAGCTTTTCGTTTTAGAGATTGCTAGAGGCTGGCCCGTTGGTAAGTCGGGCCTGATCATGACTTTGCGCAATAGAGCGTGTCAGAATGTACGGAAAATCAGAAGATTTCCTTGATAAGGTCGTTGCCAATGCTGAACCCTGCGCCAGCTTCGACCGAGCGGGCAAAGCCGGAATTGAGGATATCGGAAATGAAATTGTTGTCGGGCAGGGCCTGAACCGGTTGGACGGGGATCTGCTGCGTCGGGGCTTGATAGGTCGTTGATGTGCCGTCATCGGGCTGCGCGTTGGACAGGGCTGCGTGAAGCTGCTGCAGAAGATTCGTGACCTGCTGCTGTTCCGCCTGAAAGGCAAGGGCGAGTTCACGCAGGTCGAGAGACCATTCCCGGGCCTGCATGTCGCCGCTCTGGACAGAAGCCTGCATCTTGGAGCCAAGAGCCTGAAGCGCCTGCGCGGTTTGCTGGGCCTGCTGCTGGAGCTGGATGTAGGTCTGTTCGATCGTTTGGACGTCCATGACGGTTTTTCCTTCAAAGAGACATGGGTGTTGATAGCGTCGGACGGCGAGTCTCTCCATCCCTTTCAGCAATAAAATGTCATAAAGATATGCGGGCGAAATGTTGTCCGGAGAGGCCTCTGTGCAGATGCCTCTTGCCCTGTGTCGCGCGGTTTCCCATCTTGCGATGATGGCCAAAAAACCGACCTCTTCCATTCGCAATGCCGCATCCATGCCCCTAACGCAGTTTCTTCCTGAGAGACAGCCCGTCAAACCCAAAACGCGCAGGCTCGTCGTTAAGTCGGATTACGATCCGGCGGGCGATCAGCCGACGGCGATTTCGGAGCTTGTGAAGGGCGTCGAAGACGGCGAACGGGATCAGGTCCTGCTGGGTGTGACCGGTTCGGGCAAGACGTTCAGCATGGCGAAAGTCATTGAAGCGACGCAGAAGCCGACTCTCATTCTGGCCCCCAACAAGACGCTGGCAGCGCAGCTTTATGGGGAGATGAAGCAGTTCTTTCCGGACAATGCGGTCGAGTATTTCGTGTCGTACTACGATTACTACCAACCAGAGGCGTATGTGCCGCGGTCGGATACGTATATCGAGAAAGACAGCCAGATCAACGAACAGATCGACCGGATGCGCCATGCGGCCACGCAGGCGCTGCTGGAGCGCAATGACGTCATAATTGTGGCGTCTGTGTCCTGTATCTACGGTATCGGGTCGGTCGAGACGTATTCGAAGATGGTCGTGCGACTTGAGGTCGGTGGCTCCATCGATCGCGAACGGCTGATCAAAGCGCTGGTGGAATTACAGTACCGGCGCAACGATGCAGCATTCGAGCGCGGGACGTTCCGGGTGCGGGGTGAGCAGATCGACATCTTTCCGGTGCAGAACGAGGACCGGGCCTGGCGCGTGTCGCTTTTTGGCGACGAGATCGATCAGATCGTGGAGTTCGACCCGCTGACGGGAAACAAGACGGCGGATCTGGCGGAAATCAGCGTCTATGCGAACTCGCATTACGTGACGCCGCGTCCAACACTCAATCAGGCGATGATCGGGATCAAGAACGAACTTCGCGGACGCCTTGAGCAGTTCACCGAGGACGGAAAGCTGCTGGAGGCGGAGCGTCTGTCGCAGCGCACCACGTTCGATCTGGAAATGATCGAGACGACGGGTGCGTGCAAGGGGATCGAGAACTACTCGCGCTATCTGTCCGGGCGTGGTCCGGGCGATCCACCGCCGACATTGTTCGAATATCTGCCGGAAGATGCGCTCCTGATCGTGGATGAAAGTCATGTCACGGTGCCGCAGATTGGTGGCATGGAGCGTGGGGACAGGGCACGGAAAAGCGTGCTGTCGGATTACGGGTTTCGCCTGCCATCCTGCATCGACAACCGTCCGCTGGCGTTCGGGGAATGGAACGCATTCCGACCGCAGTCGATTTTCGTCTCCGCGACGCCGGGGCCGTGGGAAATGGAACAAACGGGCGGTGTGTTTGCCGAGCAAATCATCCGTCCGACGGGTCTGATCGATCCGGTGACGGATGTGCGGCCTGTCGAAGGGCAGGTCGATGACCTGCTGCATGAATGTCGGGACGCGATCAGTAAGGGCGGGCGTGTGCTGGTGACGACGTTGACCAAGCGGATGGCCGAGGATCTGACGGATTATCTGGGCGAGGCGGGCGTCAAGGTCCGGTATCTGCACTCGGATGTGGATACGCTGGAGCGGATTGAGATCATTCGGGATCTGCGTCTCGGGGCCTTCGATGTACTGGTGGGGATCAACCTGCTGCGAGAGGGGCTGGATATTCCGGAATGTTCGGTCGTGGCCATTCTCGATGCGGACAAGGAAGGATTCCTCCGGTCCAAGACCTCGCTGATCCAGACGATCGGCCGTGCGGCCCGTAACGTCGACGGGCGTGTCCTGCTGTATGCGGACAAGATGACGGACAGCCTGAAATACGCGATCGAAGAAACGGCGCGGCGTCGGGCCAAGCAGACGGAATGGAACGAGGCGCACGGAATTACGCCGATGACGGTGCGGTCGAAGATCGGCGATGCGCTGTCGTCGGTGTTCGAGCAGGATTATGTGACCGTGGCGCCAGATGGCTCTGGCGATACGGAACAGTTCGTCGGCAAGTCGTTGCCTGCCACGATTCAGGATCTGGAAAAGCGGATGCGCGAGGCTGCGGCCAATCTGGACTTCGAACAGGCCGCCCGACTGCGTGATGAGGTCAAGCGGCTTGAGGCGATTGATATGGGGCTGGAGCCGCCACCGATTGCGAACTCGACCGCCGGACGTCCGGGTGCCCGAAAGGCTCCGAAGACGCCTGTTCCTCTGGGACCGGGCGGGGGTGGGTATGATCCGGCCAAGAAGAAACGCGGCCGGGGAGGTCGCTGAGATGGCTGAGAAAACGCCGCTGTCGCATTACCTGTCGCCGAAAGGGGCGGCTGTCATGCGGGCTGAACTGAAGGAATTGGCGCAAAAGGAACGGCCACGCATTGTGGAAATCGTGTCTTGGGCAGCCAGTAATGGCGATCGTTCGGAGAACGCCGATTATCAGTATGGCAAGCGCAGGCTGCGGGAAATCGACCGGCGGATGCGGTTTTTGGGCAAGCGGCTGGAAAACGCGGTGATTGTCGATCCTGCGGCCCAGACGACGCGGGATCGTGTATTTTTCGGTGCGACCGTGACCTATGTGGACGAAGATGACGTCGAGCACACGGTGACGATCCTCGGTGTGGACGAGTCCGATCTGGCGCGTGGCGAGGTCAGTCTGGTCTCGCCGGTGGCGCGGGCACTGATGCGGACGCGCGTAGGGGATGTTGCGATGTTGCAGACGCCGCGCGGGCCGGTCGAGATCGAAATCCTGAAGATCGCCTATCCCGTGGCGGTAGCGGCCTGACGTATGAACGCGCGGCAGGGGGGGTGGCTTTGAAAAAGTACGACCTGCGTTTACACAGACTGTTCCACTCCCATTTCCCCGGACCGGAGTTTCCTGATGTCCCGTTCTCTTCGCGTTGCTGTTCAGATGGACCCTCTGGAGTCCGTCAATATTGATGGCGACTCCACGTTTGCGATGATGCTTGAGGCTCAGGCGCGCGGCTATGAACTGTGGGTCTATCCGGTGACGACGCTGAGCCTTGTCGAAGGACAGGGACGGGGCGGGCGTGTTCAGGCGCTGGCACGGCCGGTTGAAGTGCGGCGCGAGCGTGGCAATCATGCCACGTTTGGCGAAGAGCAGGTTCTGGATCTGGGGCAGACGGATGTGATCCTGATGCGTCAGGATCCGCCGTTCGACATGGGTTACATTACGGCCACGCATATGCTCGAGCACGTGCATGGTGTGGGCGAGGGACGCTCGCTTGTGGTGAACGATCCGGTGGCAGTGCGGAACGCGCCGGAAAAGCTGCTGGTGACTCATTTTCCGCATCTGATGCCCCCGACCCTCGTGACATGGGATACGCGCGAGATTCTGGCGTTCCGCGAAAAATATCACGACCTGATCGTCAAGCCGTTGTTCGGTAACGGTGGGGCCGGGATTTTCCGGATCAAGCCGGATGATGAAAATCTGGGCGCGCTACTGGAGATGCATTTCGCACGTTCGCGTGAACCGCTCATGATCCAGCGTTACGAGCCGGCCGTGCGTCAGGGGGACAAGCGTATCATTCTGGTGGATGGCGAGCCGATCGGTGCGATCAACCGGGTTCCGGCAACGGGAGAGGCGCGCTCGAACATGCATGTCGGCGGCCGGGCCATGAGTGTGGAACTGACGGCGCGTGATCGGGAAATCTGTGAGTCGATCGGGCCATATCTGCGCGACCATGGGCTGATTTTTACAGGAATCGACGTGATCGGGAACTGGCTGACGGAAATCAACGTCACGTCCCCAACCGGTTTGCAGGAACTGGACCGCTTTGATGGCATCAACAGTGCGGGGCTGATCTGGGATGCGATTGAGAGACGCGTTCTGGCGTGAAGTCTGTCGGGGACGGGCTGCCGGTCAGGGCTGTCCGTCCTCTGAAGGAAGCCTGTGAGCGAAGGACGTCCGCGGTTCCTCCGGCGGAAGTTCTTTCACCTTGGGGGGCTGGTCCCGGCCGAAACGGTTGCCGAACCACTCCTCAAGATGTTTGCGGAAATACATGAAAAAGATGCTGCCCCAGGCCACGCAAGTGAACGCCACAAGGAAATAGATCAGCACGTTTGTCCTCCCTGGTCTTGTTCATGGCATGGGTTTGAAGGGGCATGCACACTGCGTGTCTTGCCAGATGCCTATCGGGGAGGGCAAGAAGGTGCGAATTGAACATGTTCCGGATAGCTCTGGTCTGCGAAGGCCGGGCGGACAAAGAAGGTCGCATATTACGATGTCCTCAACCCTTTCCCCGCGTTCGGCACTGGACGCGGAAGCCGTCAAGACGGCTTATCGTCGTTGGGCCCGTGTTTATGATACTGTTTTTGGCGGTATTTCGGGTTACGGGCGCAAGAGAGCAGTGGCTGCGGTCAATGCTCTGCCAGGCGAGAGGGTTCTGGAAGTCGGTGTCGGAACGGGGCTGGCCCTGCCGTCCTACTCCCAGAGCAAACGCATCACGGGAATCGATCTTTCCGAAGACATGCTTGAGCGTGCACGGATGCGGGTGCTTCAGGAGCATCTGACGAATGTGGACGATCTGCTGGAAATGGATGCGGAAGCCACAACGTTCGAAGATGACAGCTTCGATATTGCGGTGGCGATGTTCGTGGCCTCCGTTGTCCCGCACCCTGACCGGCTGCTGGCCGAACTCAAGCGCGTCGTGAAGCCAGGTGGGCACATTCTTTTCGTGAACCATTTTCTGGCAACAGGTGGGGTGCGTCTGTCGGTGGAGCGTGGCATGGCCCGGGCGTCGCGGTCGCTGGGCTGGCATCCGGATTTCGCCATTGAGTCGCTTCTGCCGCCCGAAGACCTGCGTCGTGCCACGCTGACGCCGGTTCCACCAGCGGGGCTGTTTACACTCGTGACATTGCCGCAATGCGAGAGTAAAAGCGACGCAGCAGCCCTGGTCGCCTGATCGGCGTTTGGTTCCGCATGTGTGTCGGCGCCGAGTATTCCGACGCTCGCTGCGGTATTCCTAAGTTCAGGGACCGACTACGCGATCATGACTTATCAGGCCGTCGATACTGCTCCGGATACTGGCTCGGACCGCTCAAGCCGCCGAGTCGGAACATCCTTCATTCTGCTGGCCCTGTTTGCGGGCCTGCTGGGTGGGTCGCTGGCCCTGCCAATTCTCCAGACACATCCCACAAGCGGACAGGCCTTCTGCCACGGTATTCTCATGACGTTTTTCGTCATGTGTCCTGCGGCGCTGGGCGGGTTTGGACAGTGGCTTCTCCCGGGAGCACTCGGGACTGACCGAACGGTACTTCGCGGACTGACGCTGGCGGGTTTCGGTTTTCTCTCGGCGGGTGTGGTTCTTCTGCCCCTCCTGCCGTTCGTCGCCATGCTGCTCTGGTCTGCTGGTATTCTGGCCGTGGCGACTGACGTGATTACAACCTGCCTCGAAGGACGGACCTGCCGCTTCAGGGACATGGCCCCCTTGGCGTGGTCGCTTCTCGCAACGGCATGCAGTGTCGTTCTGGTGGCACCGGTTCTGGCGGCTGTTGTAACGCGCGGCATGATGGACGGACTGACCACCGACGCCCTGATCGAGACACTTCATCTGCCCGAAATGGCACTGATGCTGACTCCCGCGCTCGGGCTGGTTACGTCAGCCCTTCTGTCACGTTCTGCCCGTGGCGGAGCGTCTTGGACCGTTGCGCCTTATGTGTTCGGTGTAATGGGGATTGGTGGCCCGCTGTTCTGGATGGACGGGCTGTATGGGTCTTTGGCATCCGAGGTAGGGGCCAGTCTTGTTCTGGTGACGCAGATCGTACCGTCAGTGGTGCTGATCGGGGCGCTGTGTCGGGATGTGTGGCAGCAGAAGCGCGATCTGGATGGCGCTGCGCTCTGGGCGATCGGCAGCATTCTTCTGTTTGCGGCGGGCTGGCTGTCTGATGGTCTGCCGGGCCATTCGGGCGATCATACGGCCGTGGCATTTGGCGGGATCATGGCGTTGTGCGGCGGGTTCTATGCCTGGGTTGAGAGGCTTCTCCCCGGTCGGGTGCCTACGCTGCTCAGCCGAGGTCATGCGGGTCTTATGCTTGTGGGCGCGTTTTGTTCAATCGTGCCGGGCGTGATGATTTATGGTGAGGTTCTGATGGGGCTCAGTCTCCTGGCCTTTGGGCTGGTGGGGCTGTTCCTGCTGAGGGAGACCGGGCGTGCCCGGGTCTCGGTATGAGCGATACGACAACACCTCTGGCCCCTTCGGGGGTTTTTTCCGTTCCGGGGAAGGATAATGATCCGTCCCTGCGCGAGTGGCTGGCACTTCTTAAACCGCGTGTGATTTCTCTGGTGGTGTTTACCGGGGCCGCGGGTATGGCCGTGGCGCCGCGTTGGCCGTCCATTCCGATCGGACTGATTACCATCCTGTGCATTTGCATCGGGGCAGGGGCCGCAGGCGCCATCAACATGTGGTACGACCGCGACATCGACGCGATCATGAAGCGGACGGTCGTGCGGCCTATCCCGGACGGGCGGATGCCGGAACAGGCGGCGCTGGTTTATGGCGTCGTCCTGTCGGTTCTGTCTGTCGTTGTGCTCTGGCTCGCGACGAACGCGTTGGCAGCCGGTATTCTGGCGTTTTCGATCTTTTTCTACAGCGTCATTTATACGATGTGGCTCAAGCGTAGCACGCCGCAGAATATCGTAATCGGTGGGGCAGCAGGTGCATTCCCGCCGATGATCGGCTGGGCTGCGAGCATGAATTCCATGGCAGTTCTGCCAGTCGCGATGTTTGCGATCGTGTTCCTGTGGACGCCGCCGCATTTCTGGTCGCTGTCGCTTTATGCCTGCAAGGATTACGACAAGGCTGGCATTCCAATGCTGCCGGTCGTGAAAGGCGCGCGTCATACGCGCTGGCAGATCCTGATCTACACGTTCATTCTCACCGCAGTATCGCTGGTGCCGGCGTTCGTTCATGAAGTCGGGCTGACCTATACGATCGTGACCAGCCTGCTGGATCTGGGCTTCATTCTCTGCGCGTTTCGCGTGCTGATGGACAAACAGGATGCAGCGGGTGTGAGTCTGACAAAGGACAAGCCCGCGCGCTTCGCATTCCGATACTCGCTGGCTTATCTGTTCCTGCTGTTCTGCGGGCTTCTTGTTGACCGGGTTCTGATCGGATGACCATGACGACGGATATTGATCTTGCCCGCAAGCGCCGGCTCAGCCGGATTACGGGGATTGTCAGCGGCGTGGTGCTGCTGGCCGTAATTTTTTATGTGATTACGCTGACACGGCTTTAAGAAGCGTTCAGGCAATAAAACAAGGCCCAGGGTTATGCCCAGGCCTTTTTCGTTTGAGGCGCTTTTCAGCCTGCCTGCTGGATGGCGGACAGGATCCAGTTGCCGCGACCATCGGCCCGGACGAAGGTCCAGAGCTCCGTTACGGTCATGGGTTCGGTGGAACTGCCGTCAATGACATTGCCCATGGAGTCCGTCGTAACATCCGTCATGGCGTAACGCATGGCAACGGTGGCGTAGGTCAGATTGCCTTCACGCCAGGCTTCGGAGAGGTCACCGCGCTGGAACTGGACGTTGGACACGATGTTCCGTGCGCCACGGCTGGCGAGTTCGGAAAGCTGTGCGTTGAAATAGCCCGTCATTTCCGGAGTGGCCATGCTGGCAAGCGCGCGCATGTTCTGTGCGCTCCAGGCCGCCTGAATGTCGAGCAGAAGCCTCTGGAAGCTCGTATAGTCGTCATTCGTGAGCGTCACGGGTGTGCTGCCGCCGTTATTGCCGAAAGGCGAGGCCCCTGCGGGCATTCCTGTGGAACTGGCGCTCATCTGGTTCTGACGGCGATTGCCGAACAAACGCAGCACAAAAGCAATCAGGCCGCCGATGATCAGGACCTGAAACAGGAAGCCGAAGAACGACGTTCCGCCTGTCATGCCGCCCATCATGCCGTGACCGCTGAGGAGACCGAAAAACCCCGCGCCCAGAAAGCCGCCCGCAAAGCCGCTCAGGAACGGATGCCGGACCGGATAGGACGGTCTGTAGGCCGGAGCACCGTAACCCGGCATCGGACGGGCCGGAGCGGCATAGCCGGGTGCGCCGCCGTAATTGGGCGAGGGACGCGGGGTTGCGGACTGGTCCATCGGGCGCGCCCAGCCGGGCGTGATGGACGTGCGCGGCGGGGCGCTCCAGGTGTGGGAGCCGCGGCTTCCGATGGAGCTGCCGCCGCCCGGACGCGCATCTGCCGTTCCAAGAAGGCAGAAGACCGCGAAGGCGATGGGGAGAAGTCGAAAATTACGCATCAAAGTCCTGCAATGTTCATGCCGTCGATCCGGATGCTGGGCGCATTCACGCTTTGCCGGAAGATCAGGTCACTGCCCGGAACCATGCGGGCAAACATGTCTTTCAGATTGCCCGCAACCGTGAGTTCGGCGACGGGTTCGGCAATCTCGCCGTTGCGGATCATGAAACCCGAAGCCCCACGGCTGTAATCGCCGGTCAGCATGTTGACCGATGAGCCCATGAGTTCGGTGATCAGGATTCCTTCACTGATATCGGAACGCAGGGCGTCGGAAGAAAGGGTTCCGGCTGCGAGATGAAGATTTGTCACACTTGGGGAAGGCGGAGAGGCGACCCCACGGCTGGCACGACCGTTTGTAGGCATGTTGAGCTGGCGACCGCTGCGGGAATCGAGCAACCATGTCTGGAGAACGCCATCTGCGATCAGGTCCAGCGGCAGGGCGGCACAGCCTTCGGCATCGAACGGACGGGACGCTGCCCCCCGGATGCGGCGCGGATCATCATGGACGGTCAGGCCTGCGGAGAGGATCTGCTTTCCGAGGCTGTCTTTGAGGAAGGACGTTCCGCGTGCAATGGCCGCGCCGTTGATGGCACCGACCAGATGGCCGAGCAGCGATGCCGAGACGCGCGGGTCGTAGATGACACTGTAAGTGCCGGTACGAGGACGGCCGGGATTGAGGCGCGCCAGTGCCCGTTCGGCGGCTTCACGGCCGATGACGGTCGGGCGTTCGAGGTCTTCCAGATGTACGGCACTGCGATAGGCATAGTCGCGCTGCATCGTTGCCCCTTCGCCAACAAGAACGCTGGCGCTGGTGGAATGAGCCGTGCGGCTATAAGCGCCGAAGAACCCTGCCGAAGTACCGAGTGCGACCGAGGTCCGGCCGTGCCCGGCGGAGGCGCCGTTGGTGTTGGTGATGCCCTCAAAAGACAATGCAGTGTCCTCGGCTTCACGGGCGCGGACGAGGAGGTCGTCCATGCTGGGCGAGGAACTGCATTCCAGATCCAGTCCGGCGGCATCGAAACGGCCCTGAAGGGCGGATTCGGCCAGTCCGGCATACTGGTCTTCGGGGATGACGAGAGCCATGGCGCAGGCCTGTTCGGCCAGACGGTCGAATTCAGCCTCGTTCAGAACGCTTGTCGAAACCGTGGCAGCCCGTTTGCCGCGAAAGACGCGCAGCCCGAGCGCGACGCTTTCGGAGCGCTCGATGCCTTCGGGAACGCCTTTGCGGATGAGCGCGGATTCAGATTCGTCACGGATGAAAATGGCATCCGCGTGATCTGCGCCGTGGCGGCGAGCGGCGGCGAGGAGGGCTTCGACGGGCGTCATGGTCATGCGGCAAGCCTTGCTGTGATGTCCTCCAGAGAGGGCATGGTGCCGACGGGGCCGATCGCGGTGAAGGTCGGCGTGCCGGAAAAAATGGTGCGGGCGACGCGCAGGATGTCGGCTTCTGTTACAGCGTCGATTTTCGCAACGGTCTCGGAAGTCGGAACCGGGCGGTTATGGACCTGGATCTGGCGGGCAAGCTGTTCGCAGCGGCTGCCGGTGCTTTCCAGCGACATCAGAAGCGAGGATTTGAGCTGGGCGCGGGCGCGGGAGAGTTCCGCTTCGCTCAGGCCGTCCTGAAGGCGCTTGAGTTCGTCGATCATGACGGGGACGAGTTCGGCAGCCTGATCCTCGCCCGTGCCAGCATAGAGGCCGAACAGGCCGCTGTCGCTGAAAGGGGAGGCGAAGGAATAGACGCTGTAAACCAGCCCGCGGCGCTCGCGGATTTCCTGAAACAGGCGAGAAGACATACCGCCGCCAAGCAGGGTCGAGAGGATCATGACCGCGTAATGGTCGGGGTGCAGGTAGCTGACCGAGGGGAAGCCCATGACGAGATGGGCCTGATCCAGTTCTCGCGTCGTGCGGAGTTCGCCGCCCTCATAGGCCGCGGCGCGGGGGCGGGGCGTCTGATGGGATGGGAGGTCGCGGAAATGCTCCTTCACCAAGTCCACAACGTCCTGATGCTGCAGGTTTCCGGCAGCAGCGATCGTGATGTTGTGGGTCGTGTAGTGCTCGCGCATGTAAGACATGAGCGTGTCGCGCGTCATGCTCGACACGAGGTCTTCCGAGCCCAGTGTGGGGCGGCCCATGGGCTGTTCGGGGAAGGCGCGTTCCTGAAACTGGTCGAAAATAATGTCGTCGGGGGTGTCGTTGGCCTGACCGATTTCCTGAAGGATCACGCCGCGTTCGCGCTCGATTTCGGCATCGAGGAACGTGCTGTGGGTCAGGATGTCGCCGATGATGTCCACGCCCAGAGCCAGATCGTTCTTGAGCAGCTTGACGTAATAGGCAGTGGTTTCGCGGGCCGTGTAGGCGTTGATGTAGCCGCCCACATTCTCGATGTCTTCTGCGATCTGCGCGGCGGACCGACGCTCGGTGCCCTTGAAGGCCATATGTTCGAGGAAGTGGGAGACACCGTTATTGGCGGCGGTCTCGTCGCGTGTGCCGATGGAGACGTAAGCTCCGAAAGACACGGTTTCAACGCGGTCCATCCGTTCGGTGATGATGGTCAGGCCGTTATCGAGTCTGGTGACTTCAATCGTATCGGGCATGAGGTTCCGTAATGTCGAAGGAAGGCAGGCTCCCCGGATGGAGAGCCTGTGTTTTTCTGAAGATCAGGCGCGTTTGATGTGAGCGCGGACAGCGTCCTGAAGACCAGCGATCTGACTGTCCATGCACTCGTAACGCTCGGTGCGCTCGAAAAGATCGGACAGGTGCGGCGGGAGTTTGGGATGGATGCCGGTAGCAGCAGTGACGGCGTCCGGGAATTTGGCGGGATGCGCCGTGGCAGCCGCTACCATGGGGATGCCGGGTTCCTGAAAGCGCTTGCCAACGGCGAGGCCGATCGCACTATGCGGGTCTGCGAGATAGAGGCTCTCGTTGTAGAATAGTCGCATGGCCTCGCTGGTCTGTTCGTCGGTGAGGGTCATGCCCTCGAAGACGTCCTTCATGCGGGTCCAGGCGTCATGCGGGACAGCCATGCGACCGGTCTCGCGGAATTCGCGCATGATGGCGGCGCAACGCGTGGAATTGCGGTCCAGCAGTTCGAACAGCAGGCGCTCGAAATTGGACGAAACCTGAATGTCCATCGACGGCGACAGGCTTGGCTCGACCGTACGGACGCTCATGTCGTTGTCGATGACGAAGCGCGTCAGAATGTCGTTGCGGTTGGAGCCGATGCAGAGCTTTTTGATGGGCAGGCCCATCTGCTTTGCGGCCCATGCGGCGAGGACATTGCCGAAATTGCCAGTCGGGACCGAGAACGAGACTTCGCGGTCCGGCGCGCCAAGAGCGAGAGCCGCGCGGACATAATACGGAATCTGGGCGGCGATGCGGGCCCAGTTGATGGAATTGACGGCAGAGAGCGAGACCTCGTCGCGGAAAGCATGGTCAGCGAACATCGCCTTGACCAGATCCTGACAGGTATCGAAATCGCCCTCGACGGCAATGTTGAGGATGTTGTCGTCCTGAACGGTCGTCATCTGGCGCCGCTGGACGTCAGAAGTGCGGCCCTTGGGATGCAGGATGACGACGGAGAGGCGTTCGCGTCCACGGCAGGCTTCGATGGCGGCCGAGCCAGTGTCGCCGGACGTTGCGCCGACGATCGTGACATGGCGGTTGCGCTGGGTCAGGACATGATCGAACAGGCGGCCGAGCATCTGCATCGCCATGTCTTTAAAGGCGAGCGTGGGGCCGTGGAACAGTTCGAGGGAGTAGAGGTCCTGCTCGACTTCAACCAGCGGGACGACGGCGGCATGGTCGAAACCGGCATAGGCGTCCCGCGTCATGTGGCGCAGGGTGTCGACGTCGATTGCGCCTTCCGTGAAGAGGGCGATGACTTCTGCAGCGAGATCCGGATAGGAGAGCGCGCGCCATTCACGCAGGGTCTGCGGGCTGATCTTCGGCCAGTTCTCCGGCATGTAGAGACCGCCGTCTCCCGCAAGGCCAGCGAGAAGGATGTCAGAGAAATTCGGGGCGTCGGCGGTCAGCTCGCCGCGGGTCGATCGGTAGCGCATGGGGGATTTTATATCACGTCCTGTCAGGGCAAGGCGATGCGAAGAATGTGCGTTTTGCCATCTTCCGTGGCGAGTACGGCCATCTGGTGGCTGTCGGAGACTGCGGGCGAGCCTGCATCATAGAGACGCGGGTCTGTGAGGATCCGCAGAGGAATACGGTCAGTGCCGAATTTCAGGATGCTGCCGACGGTAATGTCGGAGAGGTAAAATATGTTGTCCGGCGTCAGGGTTTCGCCGCCAATGCCAGGGGTTGTCCGCCATTCAGTAATGCCGTCAAGCTGCTCGACGGGGGTGAATTCCGTGTCGGTCAGCAGAGCGGTGTCGATGCGGGACATCGGGCCGCAGGCGGGCTGATAGAACAGCCACTGGCCTTTTGCGTCCAGAAGCAGGAAGCGCACATTGCCACCCGCAATGGGGCGTCCGTCTGGTCCCATCCGGGGCTGGCCAGCGCGCAGGAGCGGATGACGCCCGGTGAGAGAAGGATCATAGGACAGGAAACGCTTTGCGTTGCCAGTCTTGAGATCAATCGCGACGAGAGCAGGTTTGCCTTCGTCGGCCAGATAGGCCTGTGTGCCGTGAACCTGAAGCGCGACAAGATTGCTGCCCGCAATCGCGGCACCTGTCAGCGGGAGGCGGGACTGGGCTGCTCCATCCGGGGACATGCGGATGAGGGTGGGAGTTTCTTCTGTCGAAAGACCCCACAAATCGTCGCCTGAGGTCGCAAGCGCGCTCAGCGGTTCGGTGGGAACGTCGGGGCCGGACAAAGGCGCCGGCGTGTTAGTGGCGTCGATCCGGACGGGATGTCCGCTGGCATCAAGCGCGAGATAGGTTCCGTTCTTACCTGCAAGCAGCACGGTGGATCGAAGGCCGGGGAGTGCTGCGTCGGCTATAATGGAAGCCTGAGTAGGAGAGTCCTGCCAGGGGTGATCCGCTCTGGCGGGAGAGGCGCTCAAGGCCAATGCCGCCAGCCCTGTTGCGGCGGCGACGTGCAGGAGACGGGTTTTCATAGGACTGACATTGCCTTGCCGGACGCATTTGGCAAGGATGAAGTGGACTCAGGAGTTCGCTTCGGTTTTCTGTTTGAGAGTTTTCGGAGGTGCCGGAAGGGGCCCCTGACCATCAGCAATCGGGCTCTTTATCGGTCCAGCAGCATTGCTAAGCGCGGACGGGGCAGGCTTGGGATTGGAGAGCCAGGGAGAGAGTTCCTGTTCGATCGGGAACAGGACTGCGGCGTGCATGAGCAGCGCGGCTTCGACGGTCAGGCATTCGATGGACCAGCGATTGTCTGGCATACGGGAGATATAGTGGCCGGAAGCCGTACGGCGTACTTCGATGGGGAATGTTCGGGTGGTCATACCCTGTCGGACAGTCGCGTACACCAAGCCCGGCACAGGACCGGTTCGTTGCTCAAGATGCATTGCTGAAAAACCTCTGCTTCTGTCTCGGACTTACAATATTGACCAGAGAATCGTGAAAACTTCGTTAACACTATCTTTGGGAATTTTTAGGATTTTCCGGAGCACGAAGAATTGATGACAGTGCTATTTTCTCCTGACCCCACAGAAACCGCTTTCGCCTGTTTCGACGCAGGAGACCTCTCTGGCGCGGGGGAGGGCTTTCGCGCCATTCTGACCCTCGAACCGGGCCAGCCGGATGCTCTGCACGGTATGGCGTGTCTCGCCCGAGCCCGCGGGCAGAGTGCTACAGCAGTCGCCTTGGTGGGGCGTGCCTTACAGAAATCGGCTGTTTCTCCCGATCGCAGGGCACGGATGCACATAACGCTGGGCCTGGCCTTGCTTGAGCAGGGTCATACTGAGGCGGCGCGGGCCGCATTGCATGTGTCCGTACTATTACAGCCTGCCGATCCGCGTGCCCATGCTGCGCTTGCAGAGGCACTTGCAGGGCTGGGGCGTCGAGGCGAAGCGCGGAAGGCTTTGCAGAAAGCAGCGGCTCTGCTGCCAGATAAAAGTAATGTGAGAACCCGAATCGGGGAACTTTTTCTCGATGACGGTTTGGTGATGCAGGCGGTCGAAGAGTTCCGGCAGGTCGTGCGCGACAGGCCCGGTGACGGCGCAGCGCTGGCAAATCTGGGTGCCGCTCTTTTCGCTGGAAATGCTCTCGATGAAGCAGGAGACGTTCTGTTGCAGGCCTGCGAACTTGGTGCTGGGACTGCGGAGACACTTAACAGTCTGGGTCTTGTGCAGATGGCGCGGGGCGAGCTTACGGCGGCGTACAGCACATTAGGGCAGGCGTTGGAGTTACGTCCTTCGGATGCACGGATCGCCAACAATCTTGGCACGATCCTGATGGAAATCGGGCGCGTGGAGGATGCGGAGGCTCTATTCAAAATAATCATGGCCCGTGAAGCGGGGGAAGAAGCCGAGCGGGCGCGTTTCAACCGGGCGACCGTTTTATTGGGGCAGGGACGGTTTGCGGAGGGCTGGCCGTGCTTTGAAAGCCGTCGCTCGCTTCTGGGACTGATTTCGGACAGCCCGCAGTGGGACGGCTCGGCGGGAGAGGAGCCTGTTGCAGTCGTGGGAGAGCAGGGACTGGGCGACGAGGTCCAGTTCCTGCGGTTTCTGAGAGAGGCGGCGCGGCTCCGTCCGTTGCGTCTGCGGTTCCGCACGGCCGCGCTGGCGGGGCTGATGCCAGACCTAGATCAGGAGCGGATTCTACCAGCGGAAGGGCCTGTGGCGGCGGAGATCAGCCTGTTAAGTCTGCCGGATGTTCTGGAGCTTGAAGCGCCACCTTGTACTGAGCCCTATCTTGCGGTTGAAGAAGTGCCTGAAGCAGGGCGGATCGGACTCTGCTGGTCGGGAAATCCGTCCTACCGCTTTGATCGCAGACGCTCGGTTCCGACCGGATGTCTGGAGGTTTTGCGACAGCTTTCCGGGATACGGTTTGTGGCGCTTCAGCGCGGCGATGCGCCGGAATGGATGGAGCGCGTGTCGCTTGAAACTTCTGAAGATCTGGCGCGGGAAGTGGGGCGATGTGCGCTGGTGATCAGTGTGGATACGCTGGTGGCGCATATGGCAGGAGCATTGGGGCGTCCGCTCTGGCTGCTGAACCGTGAAGGCGGGGACTGGCGTTGGAAAGACGTAAACTGGTACCGCGATGTCCGTCAGTTCCGCCCGCCCGCTGGAGCGGGCATCGCTGAAGGATGGTCGGTTGTGCTGGAGGACGTAGCAGCGGCGCTCAGTTTGCGGAAGCGGTGACCGGAGGACTTGTGAGGGATGCCAGCAGGGTTTCGCGCAGACGGGCAAGACGGACCGGATCGGTAATTTTCAGGCCCAGCAGGTCCCGCACATAGAAGACGTCCACGGCGCGCATGCCGTAGGTCGTGATATGGGCCGAGGAAATCTGGAGGGACTGGCTGCTAAGCGTTGATGTGATGTCGTGCAGCAGGCCGGGGCGGTCGCGTCCGTTGACCTCGATGACGGTATGACGGTCCGAAGCCGTGTTGTCGATGACGACGCGGGGTGGGACGTGAATCGCGCGCATCCGGCGCGAAGTGCTGTGATGGCTGGCGTCTTCAATGCCCTTGCGGATGTCGAGGCGGCCCGACAGTGCCTGTTCCACGAGATGGTTGAGGCGCCCGAGTTGATGGGGCTCCTCGAAGGAACAGCCTTCGCCGTCCTGCACCCAGAATGTGTCGAGCGCCATACCATCGCTCAGCGTGTGAATACGGGCGTCCACGATGGAGGCCCCGGCGACCGCGAGGGCTCCCGCAATCTGTGAGAACAGGCCCGGATGGTCGGCGCAGAGGACGGTGAGTTCGGTAACGCCGCGTTCGGGGATCGGGAAGGCTTCGACCGTCACAGGAGAGCGATATCGGTCCGAATCGTGGACCATGCGGGCGTGGCGCATCTGGGTATCGGTGTCGAAGCCGAGCCAGTAGCTCGGGTAGCCGAGTTCCAGAAAGCGTTCGATGCTACTTTCAGGCAGCGTGCCAGTGAGGCCATCCCGGGCGAGGTCCCGGGCATGGTTGACGCGGCTGTCGCGCTCGGTGGCAGCCAGTCCGCCTTCCAGAACCTCGGCAACGCGGGAGAAAAGCTCGCGCAGAAGCGTCGCTTTCCAGGCGTTCCAGACCTTCGGGCTGACGGCGCGCATGTCGGCGATGGTCAGCAGAAGCAGCAGGCGCAGACGTTCGGGAGACTGAATGGTGTCGGCGAGGTCGAGAATCGTGCGGGGATCGTCGATGTCGCGGGTGAAGGCGGTCTGGGAAAGCAGGAGGTGATGCAGGACCAGCCAGGAGACGGTGTCGGTTTCTTCGGGGTCCAGCCCGAGCTGCGGACAGATCGTCAACGCAAGATCGGCCCCGATTTCGGAATGATCGCCGCCGCGTCCCTTGCCAATATCGTGGAGTAGAACCGCGACGTAGAGTGCACGGCGGGAGCGGAGATCGCTGGCCAGTGTATAAGCCAATGGGATTTCGTCCGCCATGCGACCGGCTTCGATCTGACCCATCATGCGAACGGCTTCGACGATATGCTCATCGACCGTATAGATATGATAGCTGTCGAACTGCATCTGCCCGACAACACGGGACCAGTCCGGCAGGAGGCGACCGAGAAGGCCGGTTTCGTTCAGGATCGGGAGCCAGAACGGAACGGCTTTCGTGTCGTCCGCACTCGGCTCGCAGAGCAGGTCCAGAAAGATTTTTGCAGTCTCGGGATCATCACGCAGGGCGACGGCATGGCGTTCGTTGCGGATGATCTGCTGCATCGCGATGGGATGCAGCGGCAGATCGTGACGACGCCCGCAATCAAGCAGGCGGAACATCTCGCGAGGCTCGTCTGCGAACGTGACGGGCTCGATCGGACAGATCCGTCCGGCGATGGTCTGGAACTCTTCGGGTCCGGGAACGATTTTGGGCGGCTCGCCGGTGGTCTGATCCTGAAGATGCATCAGCACAACGGGTTGCAGCACGCTGGTCAGGCGCATGACGTCACGGGCGGTCAGGAAGTAATGCCGCATGAAGCGTTCAACACCGCGCTGTCGGCCGTGTGTTGCATACCCCATGCGTCCGCCGATGACGGGCTGGACATCGAAGGTCAGGCGTTCTTCTGCGCGACCGGTGATGTAGTGCAGGTGCAGGCGAACCGTCCACAGGAAGTCCCATGAGCGTCGGGCGCGATGGGCTTCACGCTCCGTCAGCAGGCCGAAAGACGCGAAAGACGGCGTCTGGGGGGCTTCGGCAGGGCGGCCATTATGTTCGGGGGTCGAGACGGCACAGCCTAAAGCTGCACGGCCCATCCAGTTCAGGGTTTGCAGGTCCCGCAGGCCGCCGCGGCCTTCCTTTATGTTGGGTTCGACCATGTAGGGGTTATCACCGAAGCGGCGGTGACGCTGTTCGCGCTCGCCGATCTTGCCCATGACGAAGTCGCACAGACGGTCATTCTGAAGATCAGCGCCCAGAGCGCATCGCAGGTTGCGGGCGAGGGCGCGGTCGCCGTGGAGGAAGCGCAGGTCCAGCAGGGCCGTACGGATCGTCAGGTCGGTATCGGCGTCGCGGACGCATTCGGCGATGGAGCGCGTGGCATGACCGACGCGCAGGCCGAGATCCCACAGGGCGTAAAGAATGAATTCGATCCGGGCCGTCA
Organism: Gluconobacter sp. Dm-74; assembly: GCF_018256135.1. Classification (NCBI taxonomy): domain Bacteria; kingdom Pseudomonadati; phylum Pseudomonadota; class Alphaproteobacteria; order Acetobacterales; family Acetobacteraceae; genus Gluconobacter; species Gluconobacter sp. Dm-74. The sequence goes on from NZ_JAERLX010000001.1 coordinate 448,295, forward strand.
TGGCGGCTGAGGGATCGCCGGGGATCAGAAACAGGATGTCGATGTCGCTAAAAGGGGCGAGCAGGCCCGCGCCGTAGCCGCCGGTGGCGCAAAGGCAGAGTGTTTCGCCGGGAGCACCGTGTTTCTGCGCAGCGAGGTCGGCCAGCGCGCAGACCATGTCGTCGGCCTGATGGGCGAGCGCACGGGCGGCATCGATTCCCGAGATCCGGCGCTTTTCAAACTGATAGCGGACGGAGGCGTTCCCGCTGCCGAGATGCCGGCGCAGGATCGAAAGCACGGCTTCGCGGCTTGTCTGACCCTGTTCCGCAGCCGTATCGAGAGCGCTCTGCAGGGAGGAGGCCGGGTCATACGGGAGGGGGGCGGTTCGGTCAGACAGGGGCTTATCCGTATCGTCAGCGAAGGAAAGAGGGAGAGTTTCGCCCCAGAAAGAGTTTTCTTTCAAGTGCCGTTTCCTGAGGCAAGGCGTTTCAAAGAATATAACGCATCCAGCGCGTCCCGTGGAGAGAGATCGTCGGGGTTCAGGGCGCGGAGTGCGTCCTCCAGCGGAGTGGGTGCGGGAGGTGTGGCAGGCGCAGCCGACTCTGGTTCCGCAACCGCTTCAAACAGCGGTAGAGACGATCGGGAATCGGCCTGTTCGCGCTCGAACTGGGTCAGAAGACGGCTGGCACGGTTGATGACTGAGGCCGGGATTCCCGCCAGTTTTGCGACATGTAGCCCCCAGCTCTTGCGGGCGGCACCGGGGCGGACCTCGTGCTGGAAGATAACCTCGCCGCGCCACTCTTTCACGGCCATCGTGTAAGGCGCGAGGCGGGGCAGAAAGTCGGTCAGCGCGCCGAGTTCATGGAAATGTGTGGCAAAGATTGTCCGCGAGCCAAGCTGTGTGTGCAGGGCTTCGAGCGTGGCCCATGCGATGGACAGACCGTCGAGGGTTGCGGTGCCCCGGCCGATCTCGTCCACGACAACAAGCGATTTTGGGCCGGCCTGATTGAGAATCGCAGCCGTCTCGGTCATTTCGACCATGAAGGTGGAGCGGCCCCGGGCAAGGTCGTCCGCTCCGCCAACGCGGGAGAACAGGCGGTCCACCACGCCGATCTGCGCGGATTTTGCTGGGACAGGCAGCCCCGCCTGCGCGAGAATGACGGCCAGTGCCGTCTGGCGCAGGAAGGTCGATTTACCCGCCATGTTCGGCCCCGTCAGCAACATGGCGCGGTGTTCGGGGGGGAGGGCACAGTCATTGGGGATGAAGCGGGCATCAGCACTTCCCGACTCGGCCAGCGCAGCCTCCACAACCGGATGTCGGCAGGCAACGAGCGCAAATTCCGTGCCATCCGTGACGACGGGACGGCACCATGAGCCGCCTTCTGCAAGCAGGCCGCAGGAGCGCAACACGTCGGCGAGGGCGAGGAACTCCGCGACTTCATCGAGAGCCGGGGTTTGGAGAATGCGGGTGCAGAGTTCAGCGAAGATGCGGCGCTCCAGCGCAGAGGCTCTGTCGGCAGCTTCGAGGATCGCACGATCCAGACCGGCAAGCTCTTCGGTGGAGAAGCGGGCGAGACTGGCAGTCCCTTGGCGGAACGAGAGTTCGCGGTTGTCGCGCAGTTTCGTGGCAGCCGCGGACGGGACTTCGATGACGTAGCCAAGCTGGGCGTGGTGTTTGATTTTCAGCGTCGTGACGCCGAATTTTTCAGACAGTTCGCCCTGCATGGCGGCGATGATGCGGCGGCTTTCGTCACGCAGGCCACGATAACGGTCCAGTTCCGTATTGTAGCCGGGTGCGATAAAGCCGCCGTCTTCGATACGGGCGGGCAGGGTTTCGGCGACGGCGGCCTGAAGCTGCTCCAGCAGGGTATCGGCGCGGCCGTACAGACCAGCGGTGAGCGTGCGGATGAGAGTGGGGGTGGACGCATCGCAGGCAGACTGGAACAGAGCCGTTATGTCGTTGGCGGCGACCAGTGTGTCGCGGATCGCGGCGAGATCGCGCGGCTGCCCGCGCCCAGCGGAGATGCGGCCAAGGGCACGGGCAGGATCGGGCGTGCGGCGCAGAATATCGCCCAGTGCACTGGACAGGCCGGGAATGGACTCAAGCCACAGCCAGCCGTTCTGTCGATCCGTGATGGCGGTGGCATCCGTCAGCGGAGAAGCGAGCCACTGGGCCAGAAGACGCGAACCCGCAGCTGTAGCGGTGCGGGTGACGGCGCCGAGAAGGCTGTGTTTCGTCTCGCCGTCACGGGTGCGGAGAATATCGAGGCTGGCGCGGGTGGCGGGATCAATGCCCAGCACACCGTCCGTGCCTTGAGGAATGGGACGCGACAGGCGCGGGAGCGCTCCGGCCTGACTGCGCTGGACGTAGTTCAGGGCGATGGCGCAGGCAACGGCCTGTTCGGAGGGGAAGTCTCCGAGAGCGTCGATCTGGGCCACGCCATAGGCGCGGGCGACGAGGGTGCGGGCGCTGTCGAGCGTGGGCGGGACGGCGACGGGGGCCAGTCGGTTCGCATGGTCGGGCGGGATGAGTTCCGGTTCGGACAGGATTTCGGCGGGGTCCAGCCTTGCCAGAAGTTCCGGCAAAGCGGCATCGCTGACCGAAGCCGTTTCGAAGGCGCCAGTGGAAATATCGATCCAGGCCGCGCCGATCGTTTTTGCGCGTTTTTCCGGGCTGCGGGCGAGGGCCAGTAGGAGGTTGGCGCGTCCGGCTTCGAGCAGTTCGTCTTCGGTCAGGGTGCCGGGGGTGACGACGCGAACAATGGCACGGGCGAGCGGGCCTTTCTGGGGCTTTTCCCCCTTTTTCGGCGGGGTCTGCGTCTGCTCGGCGACAGCGACGCGAAAGCCGCGACGGATCAGCCGCGAGAGATAGGCCGGAGCAGCTGCGACCGGGACGCCACACATGGGGATCGGCTCGCCCTGATGCGTGCCGCGGGCTGTCAGTGCGATGTCGAGCGCCATGGCGGCCGCCTGTGCGTCGGCAAAGAACAGCTCGTAGAAATCGCCCATGCGGAAAAACAGCAGGGCATCGGGTTCGCGGTGTTTGAGATCGAACCACTGGGCCATCGCAGGGCTGGCGTTTTCGGCGGTAGGCAGGGGCATGAAAGTGCCGATGGGTCCGGTCTCCGGGTTGTCAGGTCGGGGAAGGGGAAAACAGTGCCTTGGCAATACCGTCTTCCTGCCGATGTGTGAACCGGCAGGGCGGGGTCAGCGGGTGCGTCTGCGGTTCAGGCGTGACTGGAAAGCCACGGCGACGTCACGCAGGCGCACCACCTTCAAGGCATCGAGCGTCATGACATAGACCAGCATGCCGAAGAGGATCAGAGCCATGAGCATGCTGAAGCGCCACACGCCATGCCAGGAAGGCAGGTCGGGTGCTGCGAGTTTTTCTGAAGCCGCGACCCAGAGCGCCATCATGACGGCGGCCCCCGTAATGCGGAGCGCGCGGCCTTTGAGGAGCGGGTCTGCGATGAACAGTCCGCGCCGGTGCAGAATGATGGCAAGGAGGGTGCAGTTGACGAAAGCGGCAATTGTGCTGGCCAGCGGCGGTCCGATATGGCCCAGCGGGCGATACAGCAGCAGGTTGAGGACGAGGTTCAGGCCCAGTGTGAAGAAACCGATACGGACGGGCGTGACGGTGTCGCCTTCCGCGAAAAAGGCCGGGGAGAGAACCTTGATGAGAACGAAGGCGGGCAGACCGAGCGCATACGCCTGAAGGCACTGGCCGGAAAGGAGAGCATCCGCGACGGTGAAATGGCCGTAGCTGAAAAGAGCGGCCATGATGGGGAAGGCGAGGACGATCATGCCAATCATCGCGGGCAGGGTCAGCAGCAGCGTGTAGTCGATGGCGCGGTTGACGCTGGAATGGACGGCGGAGCGGTTGTTGTTGGCGATATGGCGGGTCAGGAGCGGCAGAAGAGCCGTCCCGGCAGCCGAGCCCAGAACGCCGAGGGGAAGCTGGTTGATGCGGTCCGCGAAATACAGGATCGAGGGCGTCCCCACAGGCAGATGGGTTGCGATGATCATGTCCACGGTCAGATTGATCTGGGTGACGCCGGAGCCGACAAGGCCTGGTCCCATGCGGCGCAAAAGCGCCCGCATGTCTGCCGACAGGCTGGGCCATGTCAGATGTGGCCCCATGCCTGCGCGATGGGCAGCCCAGTAGAGAGCGCCAAACTGCACGATGCCTGAAAGCGTCACGCCCCAAGCGCTCACGACGGCGGTATTATGCCAGACCAGAGCGCCGAGGAGAATCGCCGCGATGCCGATAATGTTGAAGGTGACGTATGCGGCGGCGGCGGCAGTAAATTTCCCAAGCCCGTTGAGAATGCCCGAGACGAGAGCCGCGCCGCAGATCAGCAGCATGTAGGGAAACGTGATTCGCGACAAATGCACCGCGATTTCGAAACGGGTGCCGGTGAGGCCCGAACCGATGAAGCTCACAACCAGAGGCATAAAAATTTCGGCAAGGATCGTCAGCAGGGCAAGCCACAGCATCAGGCCGGAAAGCGCCTGACCGGCGAAGCGCAGAGCGGGCTGGGGGCCTTTTGTTTCGTAACGCTCGGTGAACATCGGCACGAAAGCAGCGTTGAACGCGCCTTCGCCGAAAAGACGCCGAAACATGTTGGGCAGCCTCAGCGCGATCAGGTAGGCGTCCTGAACGGGGCCGGCACCAAGGAACGCGGCGAGAAGCTGGTCACGAACGAGGCCGAGGACACGCGAAAGCATGGTCCAGCTGCCGACTGTCAGGAAATTGCGAAGCATTTCCTGATCCTAGCCTATCATTCAGCGCCGCAACATATGCTCCGTGACAGGAAAAACACGCCGTGGCGGATTGGCCTCAGCGCAGGATCGTTTCGCGGTTGTATGGGGTCGTGCTGCTGCGCTGCGAGGGGCCCATGCTGGGGCGCACGGCAGCAAGACCGATGCAGAGCAGCGTGACTTCCAGCATCAGCATGGCGCTGGCCCAGAAAATGCCGGACAGGCCGAGGAAAGTCGTGACGTGATGGGCCACGGCCGGGGTCAGGGCACCAAGCGCCGCAACCAACAGAAGGGGCAGGATCGGACGGAGTGCTGAGTCCTTCATAACGAATCTCCTGTCACATTTCTGACTTGAACTGTGACGGATTTCGATACGGATATTCAAGGAAAAAAGACGATAGCCCGCATCTCTCCTGCGTGAGGGCAGTCCGTCAGTTGCTCAGGATAACCTTGCGGATGGCTTCTTCCACCCGGTTGGAAGCCGGTTTGGCCAGCGGGGTGAACCAGTTCGCAAGGTTGCCATCGCGGTCGATCAGGTATTTGTAGAAATTCCAGCGCGGACGGGCGAGGAAACCGCCCTGCTTGTCAAGCCATTGGAAAATCGGCGTGATTTCCGGTCCACGAACGTGCTGTTTGGCCGTCATGGGAAAAGAGACGCCGTAGTTGCGGTAACAGAAAGTCTTGATATCTGTCGCAGAGCCGGGTTCCTGCTCGCCGAAATCGTTTGACGGAATACCAATGACCATCAGACCATCCGAAGTGTCACGGCCATAACGGGACCAGACATGCTGGAGATCTTCATATTGCGGAGTAAAGCCGCATTTTGAAGCCGTGTTGACAATCAGCAATGGTCGCCCGCGATAGGCCGAAAGGTCGATCGTATCGCCGGACAGGCCGGGAAGGCTGAAATCATAGGCACAGGTCATGGGGCGTTTCCCTATCAGTCGGGCGGCATCCTAGCGGGTCAGGCGCGTGCAGGCGAGAGAGGAGGGGTGGACAGAACGTGACATGATGGACAGGTTCAGATCGTTTCAGGTTCAGTTCTACCTGTTTTTCATGAGGAGTTTGCCTGAGTGATCCTGCGCGTCCTTTTCGGCATGGCCGGGCTTCTGTTTCTGGGAGCGCTCCTGTCCACCAACCGCCGGGACATCGACTGGACGGTGGTGGGCCGGGCGTTGCTCTTGCAGGTACTGATTGCGGCGGTCGTGCTGTGGGTGCCAGTGGGCGCGCATGGACTGCATGTCGTGTCCGATGCGGTGACGAAAGTTCTGTCCTTCGGGGATGTGGGTAGTGCGTTTCTGTTTGGTGGTCTTGTGGGACCGAAAATGGACGGATTGTTCGGCAATGGCGGCTTTGTCTTTGCGCTGAAGGTGCTGCCGGAGATCGTCTATGTCGCTGCACTTCTGGGGCTTTTACAGCATTGGGGCGTGTTGCAGTTCCTCTCGAAACTGATTGGTGGGGCGCTCTCGCGGATCTTGGGAACGACGGGGCTGGAATCGTTTGCAGCGGTACTCACGATCTTTCTGGGACAGAGCGAGATACCGATCGCGCTTCAGACCTGTCTGACGGAAATGTCGGAGGGGGAACTGGCGACGGTTCTGTGCAGCGGAACGTCGTCCATCGCGGGGTCCGTGCTGGCGGGATATGCGTCGCTGGGTGTGCCGATGGAGAACCTGCTGGCGGCATCTTTCATGGCCATTCCGGGCGGATTGCTGTTTTCACGCATCCTGTTTCCGGGGCCGCGTCGGTCTGACGCTCAGATTGCGGGGGCGGATCACGGGCATCACAGCATGTTCGAGGCCATTGCCGACGGCGCGATGAACGGTGCAAAGATCGCGGTGGCGGTGGGGTCTGTCCTGATTGCCTTCGTGGGGCTGATTGCGTTGGCGAACGGGCTTCTCGGTGCGTTCGGGCTGTCGCTGTCGTGGATTCTGGGGATGGTATTTGCGCCGTTTGCCTGGTTGCTTGGCGTGCCGTGGAGCGAGTGTGTCGTGGCGGGAGGACTGCTGGGACAGAAAATCGCGTTCAATGAGTTCGTGGCCTATGTGAACCTGTCGCCGCTGATCCATGCCCATGCGCTGTCTCAGCGGACAATCACGATCCTGTCCTTTGCCCTGTGCGGATTTGCGAATATTTCGACGATCGGCATTCTGATCGGCGCGTTCGGAAGTGCGGAGCCGCGTCGGCGGACGGATGTAGCATCGCTTGCCGTGCGGGCTGTTGTGGCGGGAACACTGTCCAATGCGATGAGCGCAGTCATTGCGGGGCTCTTTGTCTGACTTTTGGGCGGATCACGAATCTCTGATCAGAAGATTTGCCTGACCTGAGGTAAGATGAGAATATTTATCATCTGACTTTATAAAGACTGTGAGTGCCCATGCGTCGTTCCGGATTTCTGACTCTTCTTCTGGCCTCCGCCATAGCCATCCCTTCTCTGGCCTGTGCGGCAGACAGTGTTTCGGGAGAACTGAAAGGGACGGATGGCGCGTCTCATGGGATCGTGACCGTGACGGATGCGCCAAAGGGCGTTCTGCTGCGCCTTCAGGTGCAGGGGCTGACGCCGGGCTGGCACGGCATCCACTTCCATGAAAAGGGCAACTGCGCGGCTCCGAAATTCACCAGCGCGGGCTCGCATGTCCATGCGACAACGCCGGTGGTGCATGGCCTTCTGAAAGCGGATGCGAATGACGCCGGGGATCTGCCGAATCTGTATGTCGCACCGGACGGGACGGCGACGGTAGAGCTTTATTCCACGCTGGTTTCGCTGAAGGGCGGCAAAGCTCTGCCTGCGCTGATGGATGCCGACGGTGCATCTGTGGTGGTGCATGCCAAGCCGGATGATTATCAGACCCAGCCGATTGGCGGTTCGGGCGACCGGGTGGCCTGCGCCGTTCTTCACTGAAGCGCGGCGTTATTCCCGGGTCGGGGGGCGGTCCAGCAGAAGATGGCGCGCTTCCTCGATCGAAACGCCTTCGTTAAGGAGGCGGGTGACGGTCTCGATAATCGGCACCCGCACATTATGTTTGCGGGCAAGGGCGAGCATCGCGGGGGCGGTCAGAACGCCTTCCGCAACTGTCGTGCGCGAAGCAAGAATATCCGCGAGCGGGCGACCTTCGCCAAGTTCCAGGCCCACGCTGTAGTTGCGTGAACCGCGACCGGTGCAGGTCAGAATAAGATCCCCCATGCCCGCGAGGCCCGCAAGCGTGCTGGCGCGGCCTCCAATGGCTTCGGCGACGCGGCCGATTTCGGCCACCGCGCGGGTGATCAGAGCCGCGCGGGCGTTTTCGCCCAGTCCAGCGCCGATCGTGATGCCTGCGCCGATAGCAATGACGTTCTTGGCGGCTCCCGCAAGCTGAACACCAGCGGCGTCATCGCTGGCGTAAAGACGAAAGCTGGATGTGTTGAGGAGCGCCGTGAGGGTTTGTGCAAGCGCAAGGTCCGAGCAGGCCAGTGTTGCGGCGGCGGGGAGACCTTGGGCGATCTCGATGGCAAAGTTCGGACCGGAAAGAACGCCTGTCGGGCGGTTCGGCATGGTCTGGGCCAGCACATCGAGCGGCAGGAGAGAGGTGGCTTGTTCCAACCCCTTACAGCAGGTCACGACCGGAACGGCCGGGTCGAGCACGGTCTGAAGCCGCGTTGAGACATCGCGGGCGGTCTGCACCGGGGTTACGAGCAACACGACATCGGCGGTGCGCGGGAAATCACCGGTAATGGTGACGGTGTCGGGCAGGGTGATGTCTGGCAGACGCGGCAGGGTGCGGGTTCCCGGCGGGACCGGGTTTCGCATCCAGAGCGTGACGTCCGCGCTGGTAGCCGCCATGGCGCAGGCCAGCGCCGTTCCCCAGGCTCCAGCGCCGATGACGGCGATATGCGGGCGTCTGCTCATCATTATTCCTCGGCCAGCCGTTCGATCGTGATCTTGATATCTTCCGCGTCAGGAGAACGCAGGCCGACAGCAAGGGCTTCGAGAATATTGCGCGCTTCGTCCTCAAAGCCGAACGGGGCGTTGACGACCAGCAGACCACAACCGTTCAGACGCGACGGATCGACAGGCGGGCGCAGCAGAAACTCGCAGGCGAGCATGTCCCGGAAGCCCGCGTCCTGAAGGGCCGTATAGAAGGCGCGGACGGGTGTACGGTGCTTGATCGGGTACCAGACGGCGACGATTCCGGCGCGGAAGCGGTTACGGATCAGGGCAACAGCCTCTGCACAGCGGGCGAAATCGTCCGGTTTTTCAAACGGCGGATCAATGAGAACGAGACCGCGCTTGAAGTCCTTGGGCGGGAGAAGCGCGCGCAGGGCTTCGTAACCATCACGGTGATGGACGGCGGCCTGCGGGTCTGCATGGAAGAGGCGGCGGAGGGGGCGGACGTCTTCAGGGTGCAGTTCGCAGGCAATAAGCTGATCCTGCGGGCGCAGTTCGGCGCGGGCGAAAGCCGGAGAGCCGGGATAGCGGTGTCGGTCCTGCACATTGGGGCGGACGGCGTCGAGATACTCCGCAAGTGGTGCTGCGGTCGGACTGTTCAAGAGTTGGCCGATGCCTGCGCGCCATTCGCCGGTTTTTTCAGCTTCTTCGGACGTCAGATCGTACCGGCCGCATCCGGCATGGGTGTCGAGGATGAGGAAGCCCGCGGGTTTGCGCTTGAGCGCCTTGATGAGCGCCAGAAGCAGAGCGTGCTTCATGCAGTCGGCGAAGTTTCCGGCGTGATAGATGTGACGGTAGTTCAAGAGAATTGTTCCGGGATGGCGGGAGTGCGTTCAGAGAGCGGCCAGCGGGGGCGGGCGGCGGTGTCGATGTCGTTGGGTGTTTCGCCTGCATGAAGACGCTCAAGCGCAGCCCACGCAACCATCACCGCATTATCCGTACACAGCCGCAGGGGCGGAGCGAAGAAAGGGATGCCGTGATTGGCGGCGACCTGTTCGAGGGCGTGGCGCAGGGTTTTGTTGGCCGCGACACCTCCTGCCACGACAAGCGCTGTGGCATTCGGGCTGAGGGCGAGGGCATGTTCGGCACGGTCTGCCATCACATCCGCGACGGCGCGCTGGAAGGAGGCGGCGACGTCTGCGGCGAACTGGCGTGGCAGGGCATCGCGGCTTCCGGTCGGATCCTGCGTGTCGATCAGGCGGCTGACAGCGGTTTTCAGGCCCGAAAAAGAGAAATCGCAGCCTTCGCGGCCTTTGAGCGGTCGGGGAAGCGCATAGGCATCGTCCCGGCCTTCGGTGGCAAGTTTTTCCAGCGCAGGGCCGCCGGGCCAACCCAGGCCGAGCATTTTGGCGACCTTGTCGAAGGCTTCTCCGGCGGCGTCATCAATGGTGCCGCCGAGGCGAACATAGCGGCCCGTCTGTTCGACCGACACGCACTGGCAATGACCGCCTGAGACGAGCATCGTCAGGTAGGGAAAGTGAAGCTCCGCTCCGAGACTGGGAAGTCGGGGCGTGAGAATATGGGCTTCGATATGGTTCACGGCCATGAAAGGACGGTTCAGCGCCATGGCCAGCCCTTTGGCGTAGGAACTGCCAACAATCAGGCCGCCAATCAGACCCGGACCGGTCGTGCCAGCGAAAATATCGATGTCGGCGAGCGTCAGAGACGCTTTTTTCAGGACTTCCGCCACCAGAGCGGGCAGGGCGTCCAGATGCGCACGGGCCGCGATTTCCGGGACGACGCCACCAAGAATGGCATGATCGATCTGGGACAGCACGCTTTCGGCCAGAATGGTGCCGTCATAAGCGAGAATGGCGCAGGCCGTATCGTCGCAGGACGTCTCGATTGCGAGAAGGGGACGCGCAGGTGTGGGAGAATGAGTAACGGGGGCTGACATCCCCTTATTATGGCCGAGTCTGTCATATCATGACAGTCCCGTGTGAATGGGCTAAAGCTGCCGTTCATGAATGCTCCCGTCCTGCCTTCCGATGCGCTCCAGCGAGTTGCCGCGGAAGCCGTCCGCCGTTCCCATGCTGCTGAGCCGCCGACTGGCCGCAAGCTCCCTCTCCGTGTCGGGTCGCGGGCGTCGCCGCTGGCGCTGGTCCAGACGCGCAATTTTCTGACGCGTCTGACGCGGTTCTGCCCGGTCCTGCGCGACATGGGTGCGTTTCAGGAATACCAGATCAGCACAGAAGGCGACCGCAATCAGGTTCAGCGTCTGGCGGAAATTGGCGGTAAGGGACTGTTCGCCAAGGAAATTCATGAGGCACTGGTTGCAGGGCGGATTGATTTCGCCGTGCACAGCCTCAAGGATCTGGAAACCAATCTGCCGCCGGGCCTCGTGCTGGCCTGCACGCTCAAGCGTGAAGACGCGCGCGATGCGCTGATCCTGCGGGACCGGACCGTAAAGATCGACCCCGAACGCCCGTATGACTGCCTGCCCGAAGGCGCGCTGATCGGATGTGCGTCCGTGCGGCGTCAGGCGCAGATGCTGCATGTGCGGCCTGATCTGCGGTTCGGGCTGCTGCGCGGCAACGTGCAGACCCGACTGGACAAGCTGCGGGCCGGGGCGTGCGATGCGACGCTTCTGGCGCTGGCCGGGCTGCGTCGTCTGGGCATGGAAGATCGTGTGGATGTGGTGTTCGAGCCGCATCAGATGCTTCCTGCCTCAGGTCAGGGTATCGTGGGCGTGACGGTTCGTGAAAGCGATCTGGAACTGCGCGAACTGCTGTCTGCGATCGAAGATCCGGAGGCCCGGGCCGTTTCGACAGCCGAGCGCGCGCTTCTGGCGGAGCTTGACGGCTCCTGCCGGACGCCGATCGGAGGCTATGCCCGCATCGAGAAGGGCGTGCTGAAGCTGACGGGCATGATTGCAAGCGAGGACGGCACGTTCCTGTTGCAGCGCCACATCGAAGGCGCGCCGCTCGAAGCCGCCCGTATGGGAACGGAACTTGCGGACGAACTGCGCCGCGATACGCCGTCCAACATTTTCGAAGACATGAGGCGTCCCTGACGTTTCTCTCGGACCGCGTCGTTCTGGTGACCCGGCCGGAGCCCGGACTGTCCGCTACCATGGCGGAAGTCAGGGCTCTGGGCTGGCAGGCGATAGCGTGTCCGATGCTGGACATCACGACACTGGCGCCGGTTGCTCCTGAAAACTTCCGTGCGGTTCTGGTGACAAGCGCGAATGCACTGCCTGCGTTGCGGGACTGGCCGAAGGATAGACTGCTCGTTGCCGTGGGCTCGCAAACGGCGGCGCGGGCGCGTCAGGCCGGATTTATCCATGTTGAAGCGGCAGACGGAGATGCCCTGGCTTTGACCGCATTCTGCCGGATGCGGGGCATTACGGGCGCAGACGTGCTTCTGGCCAGCGGCGAAGGCTACGGTCTGGATCTGGCGAGAAATCTGGAGGTGCAGCGGGCGGAAGTTTACGCAGTCAGCAAGTGTATGACGTTGCCGGATGATGCGGCGGCGGCTCTGCGGGAGCGACGAGTCGAAGCTGTGCTGCTGTATTCCGGGAAAACGGCGGAAGCGTTTCGAGGAGCACTTGGGGCCGAAGATGTGACGGCACTGTCTGCCGTGCGGGCGCTCTGTCTGTCAGAGGCCATAGCCGCGCGCCTGAACCATAAGGAATGGCGCGCGGTGATGTGGCCCGATCCGCTAAAGCAGCTCGGGCCAGTTGCCTGAGATCAGGCTTCGACTCAGGCTTCTCCGGCGGGTTCCGGGAACTGCTGGGCGCGCTTGGCCTGCCACAGGGCCACGAAGTCGATCGGCTGAAGCACGACGGGCGGGAAGCCGCCGTCACGCGTGACATCGCTGACGATGGCGCGGACATACGGGAAGATCAGGCGCGGCACTTCAACCAGCAGGATCGGCTCGACCAGTTCCTGCGGGGGGTTGGTCAGTGTCACGACAGCGGCATAGGTCAGTTCGGCGATGAACACCGTACGACCGGCCTGTCCACCTTCCTGTGCGGGCGGCTCAGCGGCTTCGGCGCGGACGGCCAGAGCGACTTCATAGACGGCCTGGTCTTCTTCCAGACGGTTGGCCTGGACGTCGATGTTGACGGAAATCTGCGGGGCAGAGCGAAGCGTTGCGAAAATGGACGCGCCAGCCGGAACTTCGAAGGAAAGATCCTTCGTATATTGCAGGTTGATGGCGAGCGGCATTGCCGGCACGTTTTCCTGACCCATCACGGTGTTGTCGGCGGTGTTCTCTGACATGCGGTCTCCGGTTCCGCAGGGGCGAACCCCATGGCGGACATCGATTGAAACGATTGCGATCCCTCGGCGGTAGCATGATGTCTGCTGAACGCCAAGACACGCTTCTGGCCGACAGATGGTTGAGATCAGAGGGATTGCACCCTATCTGTAGGGCAACGGATCTTTAAACCGGGCACTGCAAAGTCCGGACAGTGAGAAACAGAGCTTCATGTCTTCTGACGACATTCACCTCCCCGCTGGCCTCATGGCACATGCTGGCCATTCTTTCCCCTGGGACCTCGTGGTCCTGTTCGTGCTCGCCGTGGTGCTGGGTGTGAGGCTGTACCGTGTGCTCGGCCGTCGCGTCGGAATGCAGGGTGTGCGGCAGGAGCGTCCGGGCGGTGGCCGGTTCGGTTTTGGACCGCAGAAGGGCGTTGCTCCTGATGCAGCACGTCCGGGCGCGCCGCCTCCACTCCCGGGACAGGCTTCGGGCAAGGGGGATAATGGTGCGTTCGCCGCCACCGTGCCGGATGTGGACTATGAAATTCCCGCACCTGTGACCCGTGTCGGTGGCGTTCTGGCTGAAATTGGAACGACTTTCCCCGGCTTCTCGCCCTCAGGCTTTCTGAAAGACGCTGAAGACACGTTCCGGCAGGTTGTTCCGGCCTTTGCGGTCGGGGACCGTGCCGCGCTGGAAAAACTTCTGACGCCCGCTGCGCTGGAGAGTTTTTCTGCGGCAATCGACGCTCGGACGCAGGCTGGTGAGACGCAGCGGAGCGATCTTCGTGGCGTTGAGAGCCTTTCCATCCTTGATGCGATGCTGGTGTCTGCGGACGACGGGCAGCGGACAGGCCGAATCGAGGTGCGCATCGTGTCGCGGCAGGTGAATATCCTGACCGATCGTCAGGGCGAGCCCGTGGTCGGAACCGAAGCCGTCACCGAGTTCCATGATCTGTGGCTGTTCGAGCGTGTGGCTGGACAATCCGATGCACAATGGCGTCTCGCGGCTTCCTGCCCGGCCTGATCGTTTTTCGAGATTTTTTCTGTTCGAGTTTTCTGCCTGTCCGATGAAAAAACTGCTGACTCTGATGACTCTCGGCGTGCTGTGCGGCTGTACGCCGCAGGAGGCGCCGTCGTCATTTTCGCTCTCTCCTGTAGGATATGATTCGCTTGCCGGATGGGGGCAGGAGGATTTTGCATCGCTGATGCCGCTGCTTCGGGAAGAGTGCCATCGGCTGTCGCAGTTGCCGCCTGAGACGCTTCTCGGCGGAAGCGACGCCATCAGCTACGGGCGCCATGCTGCCGATTGGAGCAATGCCTGTACCGCGCTTGCGACGGCAACGGACGCCAGAACATATCTGGAAACATGGTTCCAGCCTTATGAGACCGCTACCAAAGCGTTCTATACGGGTTATTTCGAGCCACAGATTCCTGCGTCCCTGACACGCGGCGGGGAGTATCAGACGCCGGTCTATGGCCGTCCGCATGATCTCGTCCGGGCGAAGGCGACCAACGGCCAGATGGTCAGCGGGCGCTGGGTGAACGGACAGTTCGCACCCTATTACGACCGGGCCGCTATTGATGGCGGTGCACTGGAAGGGCAGGGGCTTGAGATCGCCTGGCTGAAAAACCCGATCGATCTGTCGTTTTTGCAGATCCAGGGCTCGGGACGGCTGATCCTGCCCGATGGTGGGCAGGGGCGTGTGAGCTATGACGGACGCAACGGGCAGGCTTATGTGCCGCTGGGGCGTGTGCTTGTGCAGCAGGGCGAACTGCCTGCGGATGGTGTCAGTATGGACAGCATCCGGAACTGGCTGGAAACCCACCCGGACCAGATGATGTCCGTGCTGGAGCGCAATCCGAACTATGTCTTTTTCCGTCGTGACGACGGTAATCTGGCGCAGGGGCCGAAAGGCGCGTTCGGGATGCCGCTGACGGCTGGACGTTCCGTGGCGGTTGACCGGTCTCTGGTGCCATTTGCGATGCCGCTCTGGGTTGAGACGAAGCTGCCTTATGGCGCGGGCCAGCCCGTCACATGGGATCATCTGGTGTTCGCGCAGGATATCGGGACCGATATCAAAGGCGCGGGCCGGGCTGATCTGTTCACCGGTTGGGGCGCGAGCGCGCAGTCCATCGCCGGGAACCTGCATGCACATGGCCGGATGGTGCTGTTTCTGCCGCGCCCACCTGCGGATTCCGGGGCGCAATGATCCGCAGTCGCCGGGAAAAACTCGGTGTTCATACGCTGATCCGGGGAGACTGCACGACGGTTCTCAAGCGGATGCCGTCGCAGAGTGTGGACGTGGTGGTGACGTCGCCGCCCTATAATCTGGGTGTGTCGTACCGGACATATCAGGACCGGCTGCCGGAAGACGCGTATCTGGACTGGCTGGAGGATGTCTGCACCAGTTTGTGTCGCGTGATGAAAGATGATGGGTCATTTTTCCTGAATATCGCAGGATCGTCGTCCCAGCCCTGGCTGCCGTTCGAACTGATGACGCGGTTGCGCAAACTGTTCGTGCTCCAGAATCATATCACCTGGATCAAGTCGATTTCGGTCGGCGAGATCACCTACGGGCATTTCAAGCCGCTGAATTCGGCACGTTTCGTCAACCGCAACCATGAGCATGTGTTCCATCTGACCAAGACAGGAACCGTGCCGGTCCAGCGGCTGGATGCGGGTGTGCCGTTTACGGACAAGAGCAATATCGTCCGACGGCAGCACATCACGGACCGGCGGTGTCGTGGCGATACGTGGTTCATTCCCTACGAGACGGTGCGCAGCCGCAAGGAGAAGTTCAGCCATCCGGGGACGTTTCCGGTGGCGCTTCCCGAAGCCTGCATCCGGCTGCACGGGCTGCGGCCCGGTGGCGTGTTGCTGGACCCGTTCATGGGCTCCGGGACGACGCTGGTGGCGGCGGAGCGGATGGGCTGTGTGGGGATCGGGATTGATACCGATACGTCTTATGTGAACGTGGCGCGCAAGCGGGTGCGGGCTGCGATCGATCATGAGGACGAAGATTAATCGACGACACCTGTTTTTCTGACAGGTTCAATCACTTTGACTTTGCGTGTCACTTTTCGACATTATCACGACACCGTGAGCATAAGGAGAAAAGTGGTGCGTTCCAGCACGATTACAAAGGGAATTGCCGGTCTGGTGGCGCTGGGCGTTGTCGCCTGGGGCGGGACTGTCACATATCTCGAGCATTTCGATCATGCTGGAGCACCGCAGCTTCCTGCCAGCAGCCCAACGCGTCAGGATCCGACGGCCATGGCGGCTTTTGCGGCTCTGCGCGAAGTGCGCTGCGATTACTGCCACACGCAGAATGCGAACCTGCCGTTCTATTTCAGCCTGCCGCTGGCCAACCAGATCATGAAGCGCGATCTGGTGCAGGGGCAGCGTCATTTCGAATATGCGCCTGTTCTGGCCGCGTTGCAGCAGGGCAAGCCGCCTTCGGTCGAGCAGCTTTCGCGCATCGAGGAAGTCATCACCCAGAACCGTATGCCGCCTGCGGCTTATCTGCTGATGCATCCGCATGCCCATCTGAACGAGAAGCAGCGCGTGGACATCCTGAACTGGGTGCGTGAACAGCGCGAGCGTTATTATGCGACGCCGGGCGTGGCAGCGCAGTTCCGTGGCGAGCCGATCCAGCCAATTCCCGAGAATGTGGGCGTGGACTGGAAGAAGGCTGAGCTTGGTCGGGCGCTGTTCTTCGACAAGGGCCTGTCGGGTGACGGAACGCTCAACTGCGCAAGCTGTCATGGTCTGGACAAGGGTGGTGTGGACAACCTGACGACCGCGACGGGTATTGGGGGCCAGAAGGGGCCGATCAATGTGCCCAGCGTCTATAATTCTGTGTTCAGCATGTCCCAGTTCTGGAATGGTCGTGCAAAGGATCTGGCGGAGCAGGCGGCAGGTCCGGTCATGAACCCGCTCGAAATGGGTTCGCATGACTGGGCGACGGTGGCCGAGCATGTCCGGAGCACACCGGGCTATGCCGGGCAGTTTGAGGCGGCTTTCGGTTCCGATCAGATCGACAAGGACACGATCACTGGCGCGATTGCGGAATATGAAAAGACGCTGATCACGCCGGACAGCCGTTTTGACCTGTATCTGAAGGGCGATGCAAAGGCGATTACGGCGCAGGAAAAGCGCGGCTATGAGCGCTTCAAGGAAATCGGCTGCTCAGGCTGCCATAGCGGTATTGCCGTGGGGGGTGACGCTTACGAGATCCTTGGACTGGAAGGCCCGTATTTCGAAAACCGTCACACGAAGCTGACGGCCGCGGATGAGGGGCGTCTGTCTGTGACGCATGCGGAAGGCGATCGGGCGCGGTTCAAGGTTCCGAACCTGCGCAATGTCGAACTGACCGGACCGTGGCTGCATGATGGTTCGGCCACCACGCTGGAGCAGGTCGTGCGGGAAATGGCACGTTACGAGACGCCGGATCGGGACATCGCCGATCAGGATGTGGCGGATATCGTGGCGTTCCTCAAGACGCTGACAGGCAAGTACGAAGGCATTCCTCTGAAGGATGTGCCCGCTGACCAGCCGTTGCAGGCTCCGGCTTCGAACTGAAGTCTGCGGAAACTGCGGAAATAAAAAACGGCCCCGGATCATCCGGGGCCGTTTTTTTTATGGGCTGTGTCTGTAAGGGCTTATTGCTGCGGAACGGGATTGCACTGCGGCGGAACAGGCTGGCCGGTCATGACTTCGTTAGTGAAGATCGCGGAATCGGCCAGAGAGCCGTTGACCGTCTCACTGTGGTTCAGACCCTTGTAGAGATGCGCCTGAACAAGCGATCCGGCAGCGCAGGCGGCTTTAACCAGCCCGAGCTGAAGTGCAGGCGGGACGTCACGGTCTTCTGTGCCCGTCCCGGTGAAGAGGGGCTGGGCCAGCTTGAGGGTTGGGAACTCCATGCCCTTCAGAGCTGGGCTGATAGCCTTGAGAAAGGTCGGCTGGAGCGTGTTGTGCAATGTCAGGCCAGCGGCCTGCGTCTGCTGGGACAGAGATGTCAGGCATTCATGCGCCGCCTTGCGATAGAGGGGCAGCGCCTTGGGTGTGAAAGCCTCTTCGGGACGGAAATGTGGGTCGTGTCCTGCCAGTCCGGTGGCAAGGTAGAGGACATAATCGACGAGCGGGCTGTAGCCTGCGTCGGGATGGGCGGCATTCTTGAGCAGATCCCCAAGAAGTTCGGGCGTGACGTAGGGGGCTCCGGTGGCCACGGTGCCGCGGATGTCCAGTTCGGGGGCGTAGGTCGGCGCATAGGCCGCCGTAGCGACGGCGGCGCCACCGCCCTGAGACTGGCCGACAATCATGATTTTGTTTTTCAGGTCCGGCACGTTGGCCAGTGCGGCGCGGATGCTGTCGAGGACGCTATAGGCTTCGACCCGGGTGTCCAGATAGGCATGCGTGCCGGGTCCGCCGAGGCCCTGATAGTCCGTTGCGACGATAGCGAAACCGCGTTTCATCCATGTTGAAAGATAGGTGCTGTTGCGATCGTTATAGGGATTGAGGGAGGGCGCGCAGCTATCGTCCACGCCGACAGTGCCGTGTGCCCAGGCGACGATCGGCCAGCCGCCTTTTGGCGCAGGGCCGGGGGGAAGGATGATTTCGGCCGTGACGGGAACGAGGCCCTTGCCGGTAATGCCGTTCGTCGAAAGATAAGTGATGCGCAGGGCGCGCCCGGCGTCTGGAAGGCTGAGCGCTGCGGCCAGCGGCGCCGAGGTTGTGATGGTTCCGGGTTTTTGAGCGCCGGATGGGGCTGCGGCCTGTGCCGCGCTGAAACAAAGGGCGGTGCTGGCGAGAAGGGGGGCGAATTTGCGCAGGAAAGGCAGGGGCATGGAAGATCCTAGGTCGGTCTTGGGCCGGTCTGGCGTTGCAAGCGAGACTGACGGCATGGTCCTTAACATCAAGTGAATTTAAAATGGCTTTGTGTAAGAGACGGCATCTGACGTGATGCGGGCAGTTCAATCGTCCTGCGCGAGGCGGCGGTCGGCGGCCTTGTCGATCCGTTCACGCTCTTCCGCCGTCAGCAGGCCGCGTTCGTATTCCTGTGTCGCGCGGGCCTTGGCGTTGCTGGCGCGGGCGCGAGTATCGATCGGGTAAGTGCGTTTTTCAGGTAGCGCGAAGGCACTGTCGGGAAGGCTGTCGCGCTCTTCCTGTGTCAGATGGCTCATGGTCCTGTTCTTTCGGAAAATGGAACCTGAGGCGTAAACGCATCCGCAGACGGAAAGTCCCGAAAGAACATTGTTCAATGATGCCCGAAGCCGTTACATGCTCGGGGCCTGAACTGTCTGATGGACAAGGGCGGCCGGACAGGAAGTGAGGATAGTGTGGCGAAGCGGGATCTGAGGGAGGAGGAAGCGACGCTGTGGCGGACGGTTGTCCGCGATATCAAGCCGTTGCGGTCTCCGCGCTCCCCGCGTCGTCTGGTGCCTGCGGCCAAGGTCGAGCCTCCGGTATCCTTACCCGAGGTCCCGCGTTCCATGCCGCTCGTGACGGGACGCTCTTTCCCGCCTGTACAGTCTGAGAAGCCGAAACCGCGTCCTGCGGAGCTTTCGGTGGGTGTTCGTGCGCCGGGGCTGGATGATACGAGCTGGAAACGTCTGTCGCGTGGGCAGATGAAGGTGGATGCGCGGCTCGATCTGCATGGCTATGTTGTGCAGGAGGCGTTCGAGCGACTGTATGATTTCATGCAGCGCGCGCGGGTGCGGAATTGGCGCTGCGTAGAAGTGGTGACGGGGCTTGGTAGTGGACAGACCAGCGGGCTGATCCGTCGTGAGCTTCCAATGTGGCTTCAGCGCGGGGATCTGCGCTCCATGGTTCTGGCTGTTGTGCATCCCCATGCGGCCAATCACGGATCAGTCAGGATTTTGTTGAAAACGCGCCGTCGCTGACGCTGTCAGAGGTGGCGGGTTTCCTGCCCTTCGCGCCAGCGCGGTGTATTGACGGAGAGCCACCGGCGCAGGGCCAGCGTGGCGCCCAGATCGGGAACGGCGCGTGAGAGGAACGGGGCCGCGTTGTCGCCCGTGACCAGCTTGAAATGATGTGTTTCGGCCCAGCGCCTGACACCGGCATCCGCAGTGGCAGCCGTGCAGGCCCGGTTCCATTGCGCGACGATCTCAGGTGGAGTCAGCATGGGGAGGGCAATGGCCATGGCCGTATCTGCGGCGGCGGAGACAGCCTGCCAGGCGTGATAGAACGGCCCTTCGGGCGCGCGGTGTCTCGCCTGCTGATAGGCTTCCATGAAAATGGGGATGGTCGTCGAATGCGTGTCGGTCAGGTCGCCGGTGTAATAGATCGCGCTCGTACCTTCTGGCAGGTTGGCGAGGACGTCATCAAGCGGTCGGTCGAGCGTGTAGGGAGAAATCTGCACGGCATCGACGGTGCCTTCGTGCAGGGCGGTCAGGGCGTTTGACGAATCCACATAACCGGGCACGGGAATGGGGCGCAAACCGAGAAGCGAGAGGCCCATCAGGGCATTCAGTTCCGGGCCGCCAATGCGGGAGACGGCAAGGCGGACGGGATGATCGTGGAAGAAACCCGTCAGGCGGCTGCGCAGGGTCTTGTGCAGTTCAGCGCGGGCAATGACGACCGTCGTGGTGGAGGCCACCAAAACGGGAGTCCAGCGTCCAAAATCGTAATGGACGCGGGAATCGCCTGTCAGGGATGCCAGAAGTGTGGCGCCGGGAAAGGCCAGCGCCGTATTGCCGTCAGGCGCGCTGTTGGCATCGAACAGATTTGCGGCGCGAACGCCGTCCTGTCCGATATCGGGGGTCAGTTCGAGAGGGGTCGCCAAACCCAGTGTGTGGGAAATGGCACCACTTGCGAGTTCTGCGAACTGGCCGGGGATGGAGGCGAGCGTGCCGCCCAGAAGGAGCTGAACATCCGTCAGGGTCCCGGCGCGCGCCGGGGTGTTCAGGAAAGGAGCGGTTCCGCCAAGGGCCGCCAGCCCTTTCAGGGCGGCACGTCGGGTCAGTCTCACGGCCAGCGGACTTCCGGCGGCATGCTCATGAGGATGGCTTCGGTGTTCCCGCCCGTCTTGAGACCGAACAGCGTGCCACGGTCATGCAGCAGATTGAACTCCACATACCGGCCACGGCGGATGAGCTGGGCATCGCGGTCCGCTTCGGTCCATGGGGTGAACATCCGGCGGCGCACAACAGCGGGGTAGGCGTCATGGAAGGCCATGCCGACATCCTTCGTGAAGGCGAAGTCCTGATCCACATTTCCGGTAGAGAACTGATCGTAGAAAATACCGCCCAGACCGCGTGGTTCGTTGCGGTGGGACAGGTGGAAGTAGCGGTCGCACCATTCTTTGAAGCGGAGGTAATGTTCCGGGTCGTGGCGGTTGCAGGCATCTTCGAACGATTTGTGGAAATAGTCCGCGTCCGACCGGGCTTCCGCGCTGTCAGGGAACATGGGCGTGATGTCCCCGCCGCCGCCGAACCAGCCCTTCGTCGTGATGATCATGCGCGTGTTGAAATGCGCGGCACTGACATGCGGATTGCACGGATGGGCGACGAGGGAGACGCCGGTTGCAAAGAAACGCGGGTCTTCTTCGGCGCCCTGAATGTTTTTGCGGAATTCGGGGGAGAACTCGCCCCAGACGGTCGAGACATTGACGCCGACTTTCTCGAACACGCGGCCGCGCATGACGGACATGACACCTGAACCGCCTTCGGGGCGGCTCCAGGCCGTGCGTTCGAAACGGCCGGGGGCGGTGCGGTCGCGCAGGACCTGCGAACCACCTTCGGCCGCTTCGTCTTCGAGTTTTTCGTAGGACGCGCAGATGCGGTCACGGAGGGTTTCGAACCAGGCTTTGGCGTCCTGCTTGAGGGCGTCGTGAGGTACGTCTGGACGAACGGTTTCGGCGAAACCGGGGCTGATCTGGTCCATTTTTTCTTCCCCCGTCTATACAGGACAAAACTTCGTTACGCGCAGTGTCCTAGCAAATCGTGCCGTCGTCGAACAGTTGGCTGATGCATGACTGACGCTCATTCGTGGCGGGCATCCGTGGCGGGACGATGGCGCAAAGGCATTTTCATTTCGTAAAAACGCTGGGTTTTGTGAAAATATTTTGCTGAACGCGGGAAAGGGGCATGTCCGGCGCAGGAGGCTTGCGCGCCGGGCGTTCTCGTGGTCCAGAACGGGCGAGCGGACCAAACAACAGTCAGGAACAGACATGTCTTCGGAACAGGAAATCCAGCCCGTCATCGGTGTGATCGGTGGTTCGGGGCTGTACGATATCGACGGACTCGAAAACAAGGAATGGCGCAAGGTTGAAACGCCTTGGGGTGAGCCGTCCGACGAACTGCTGTTCGGGACGTTCGAGGGCGTGCAGTGCGTATTTCTGCCGCGTCATGGACGGGGTCACCCCATTCCGCCGTCGCGCCTGAATTTCCGCGCCAATATCGATGCGCTCAAGCGCGCTGGCGTGACGGATATTCTGTCGCTTTCGGCTGTGGGGTCGCTCAAGGAAGAGCTGCCGCCGGGGCATTTCGTGCTGGTGGACCAGTTCATCGACCGCAGCTTTGCGCGTGAGAAGAGCTTCTTCGACACGGGCTGTGTGGCGCATGTCGGGATGGCGGACCCGGTTTCGGCGCGCGTGCTGGATGTGGTGCAGGATGAAGCGGCTTCGCTCGGTATTCCGTTCACGCGGGGCGGGACGTATCTGGTGATGGAAGGTCCGCAGTTCTCCACGCGTGCCGAGAGCGAACTCTACCGGTCCTGGGGCTGTTCGGTCGTGGGCATGACGAACATGCCGGAAGCCAAGCTCGCCCGCGAAGCGGAGATGAACTACGCGACCGTTGCAATGGTCACGGATTTCGACTGCTGGCACAGCGAGCATGACAGTGTGACGGTCGAGGCTGTCGTGAAGGTCATGACGGGCAATGCGGAGAATGCGCGTCGCCTTGTGAAGGCTGTCATTCCGGTGCTGGGTAAGAAGCGCCCGGTCGATGCCAGTGCCGAGCGTGCTCTGGATCATGCGATCATCACGGCTCCGGCTGCACGTGATCCGAAGTTGGTGGCCAAGCTCGATGCTGTGGCCGGACGTGTTCTGAAACAGGGCTGAGGCTCTGCTGAACGCCGCGCCTGCGTAAAACGGGCGCGGCGGAAACCATAATCAATCGAAATTATGGTTCGGGTCTGCGTTCAGGTCGATGCCTGCCCGTGCATCATCAATTTCCACGCCGTCCAGTTCCACCGGCGGCAGGTCCTTAACCGGAGTGCCCTGCGGCACTCCCTTGATGGAGATCAGGTCGGCGGCTTTTTCGAGATAGCCTTCTGGACCACAGTCCGGCTTGCCATCGGCTTCCCACAGAAGACGCGCTTCGTGACGGATCGCGGCGTCGTGCTTGGGGTCGTCTTTGAGCGGATTGGTGCTCATCTTGAAACTCCTGTCTGATTCGGTGCGGTATTCGCCGGGATTGCTATCAGTATAGACCCCTTCCACGGTTTTGCGACAGTCTGTGTCACCGTGTCGGGAGAGTGCTTCAGGCGAGATGTGTTTTCAGAAAATCGACGCTGCGGGACCAGGCGAGATCGCGGGCGTCACGGTTGAAGCTCGGGCGTTCGGGGCAACCGAAACCATGACCGGCGTCGTCATAGACATATTCCTCGATCTCGGGGCGGGCGTCGCGGATCTTCTGGATTTCGGTGTGGGGGATGGAGGAATCCTCGCCGCCGAAATGCAGTTCGACCGGACAATGCGGCGCGGTATCGACATGGTTGCCGATGCTGCCGCCATACCAGCTGACGGCGGCGTCCACGTTATGGGTCTGGGTCGCTGTCAGCCATGCAAGCAGACCGCCCCAGCAGAAGCCGATGATACCGACTTTCCTGTGTCCGGCATCACGCAGGGCCTTCGCGCAGGCAGCAATATCGGTAAGCGTCTTGTCGGACGGAATCTGGCTACGGAGTTCGAGGCCTTCCGTCACGCCAGCCTGTGAGTAAGGCAGGATGACATCGGCTTTTGCACGGTCGAAAACGGCCGGGGCAATGACGTGGAAGCCTTCTGCGGCGAAGTCGTTGCAGACATTGCGGATATGGTCGGTGAGGCCGAAAATTTCCTGCACGACGATGAGGGCGAGGGGCGACTCCGCCGAGCCTGCCTCATACGCATCGAAGCTGTGTCCGTCTGAAGCTGCCAGCTTGACCATCTGGCCTGATGCGGGGGTTTTCTTGTCCGATGGGCTGTGTTTCATGTCTGTCTATCCAGTTTTGTCATGCCCGAAAGGCCATGAATCATGAGCGACGTCATCAATCTCCGCCGGGAACGCAAACGCCGCAAGGGCGTTGAGGATGCCAAGGTTGCGGATGCCAATCGTCGTTTGTATGGACGGACCAAAGGCCAGAAACTGACGGAAAACATGGAAAAACAGCGGCTGAAAAGCCTGCTTGACGGGCGGAAACTTTCTTCTGGCCCGTCTGGAGACGACAGCAAGAAACCTTGACGGAAACGGGTTGGGCGCCTATGTCATTGGCACTCTCCATACGAGAGTGCCAAATGCACTGCAGTCATTGAGTGCAGCAACCCGGTCATGCTGCTTTTTACAAGGGTGTGACCAATAATGGAGCGATCCATGACGAAGTTTCGTCCCCTTCACGACCGCGTGGTGGTCCGTCGCCTGACGGGCGAAGAGAAGACCGCCGGCGGCATCATCATTCCTGACACCGCCAAGGACAAGCCGACCGAAGGCGAAGTTGTTTCCGTCGGCCCGGGTGCCCGCAACGAGCAGGGCCAGACCGTGGCTCTGGACGTCAAGGCTGGTGACAAGGTGCTGTTCGGCAAGTGGTCCGGCACCGAGGTCAAGATCGACGGCGAAGAGCTGCTGATCATGAAAGAGAGCGACATCATGGGTGTGATCGGCTGATCAGCCGTCCCCGTTTCCTCTCGTAAAAACCTCATTCAGGAGTAAGAATTATGGCTGCCAAGGACGTAAAGTTCGGCGCTGATGCCCGCGAGCGTATGCTGCGTGGCGTTGATATCCTCGCAAACGCCGTCAAGGTCACGCTCGGCCCGAAGGGTCGTAACGTTGTTCTCGACAAGAGCTTTGGCGCACCGCGCATCACCAAGGACGGTGTTTCGGTTGCCAAGGAAATCGAACTGGCTGACAAGTTCGAGAACATGGGCGCCCAGATGGTCCGCGAAGTCGCGTCCAAGACGAACGACATCGCAGGCGACGGCACCACGACCGCAACCGTGCTGGCTCAGGCCATCATCCGTGAGGGCGCCAAGGCTGTTGCTGCTGGCATGAACCCGATGGATCTCAAGCGCGGCATCGACAAGGCTGTTGGCGTTGTCGTTGAAGAGCTGAAGAACAACACCAAGAAGATCACGTCTCCGGAAGAGATCGCTCAGGTCGGAACGATTTCCGCCAACGGCGAGACCGAAATCGGCGAGATGATCGCTTCTGCCATGCAGAAGGTTGGTTCCGAAGGCGTCATTACGGTTGAAGAAGCCAAGGGCCTGCACACGGAACTCGACGTTGTCGAGGGCATGCAGTTCGACCGCGGCTACATCTCCCCGTATTTCGTGACGAACCCGGAGAAGATGACGGCTGATCTCGACAGCCCGTACATCCTGATCCACGAAAAGAAGCTCTCCTCGCTTCAGCCGATGCTGCCGCTTCTCGAGAGCGTTGTGCAGTCCGGTCGTCCGCTGGTGATCATCGCCGAAGACGTCGATGGTGAAGCCCTTGCCACGCTGGTCGTGAACAAGCTGCGTGGTGGCCTGAAGATCGCTGCCGTCAAGGCTCCGGGCTTCGGTGACCGTCGCAAGGCCATGCTTGAAGACATCGCCATCCTGACGGGCGGTCAGGTGATTTCCGAAGATATCGGGATCAAGCTGGAATCCGTCACGCTCGAAATGCTGGGTCGCGCCAAGAAGATCCACATCGAGAAGGAAAACACCACGATCGTCGAAGGCGCTGGTAACAGCGACGATATCAAGGGCCGTTGCAACCAGATCCGCGCGCAGATCGAGGAAACGACGTCTGACTACGATCGCGAGAAGCTTCAGGAGCGTCTGGCGAAGCTGGCTGGTGGCGTTGCCGTCATCCGCGTCGGTGGCAGCACCGAAGTCGAGGTGAAGGAGCGCAAGGATCGCGTTGACGACGCCCTGCATGCAACCCGCGCCGCTGTTGAAGAAGGCATCGTTCCGGGTGGTGGTACGGCTCTGGCCCGCGCATCCTCCGCTCTGAAGGGTCTGACCTTCGACAACGACGACCAGCGCGTCGGTGGCGAGATTGTCCGCAAGGCGCTTCAGGCTCCGCTGCGCCAGATCGCCTTCAACGCTGGTGAAGACGGTGCAGTCATCGCAGGCAAGGTGCTTGAGAACGACGGCTATGTCTTCGGTTTCGATGCCCAGAAGGGTGAGTACAAAGACTTGGTCGCGGCCGGTATCATCGACCCGACCAAGGTTGTGCGTACGGCCCTGCAGGACGCCGCTTCGGTTGGTGGTCTGCTGATCACGACGGAAGCCATGGTTGCCGAGCGCCCCGAGAAGAAGGCTCCGGCCGGCGCTCCGGGTGGCATGGGCGGCATGGGTGATATGGACTTCTGATCGAAGTCCGGTCCGTCTCTCGCCTCTTTTACGAAAGAGGCGAGATGCCAGATCTGTTGCAAAAAAGCCTCTGGCCTTCGGGTCAGAGGCTTTTTAAATTTCAGTTTAATTACTGAATCCAAACCAAAACCCTGGCTGGGTATAACCGTTGCATTTATCACACATGTTGCATTCAAGTGCCCTCTGAAGACATGGCTGGTATGTATTTTTCGTGACAGTCACGCTCTGAGATCTTTAGACAGGGAACAACATTCTTCTGAAGGATTTTGTTCTTTGATGAGCACATCTCGTCGCCACCTGTTGCTGTGTGCATCAATTCTCGGAGTTGGGACCCTGTCAGGAACGGCTTTCGCCGCTTCCACGACACAGCCGGAACACCGTTCCCACAAGGCTGTGCCTCACAAGACAGCCGCTTCGACGACTGCTGCAAAACCTGCTGTTACGCCCGTGCAATCCGTGGCTGTGCCTGTCGCCACGACGGCTCCGACCTCTGCCAGCCGTCGTCGTGCTGCTGTTCTTGAGGCACAGGGCGTGTCGGGTGGTTCCGAGCGTATGGTCGTTACGGGATCGGCGCTTGCCTCCTCGAACAACCAGAACGCCAACCCTGTCCAGATCGTGACGGCCAAGCAGATTCAACAGACGGGCGCCACGACCCTCAGCGACTTCTTCGCGCGCATTCCGTCCATCGGCGGAACGGGCACGAACAATTCTGAGACCAACGGGACGGGCGGTGCATCCTGCACTGACATTCGTAACCTTGGTTCCAACCGCGTGCTCGTTCTGATTGACGGCAAGCGTGCAACGCTGAACGGCCAGACGAACTGTATCGATCTGAACGCGCTTCCGGTTCAGCAGATCGCCAGCGTCGAAATCCTGAAGGATGGTGGTTCCGAGCTTTACGGCGCTGACGCCGTCTCGGGCGTCATCAACATCAAGATGCGTCATGATCTGTCGGACGGAAACATCACCATCCGCGGTGGCATCACCGGTCATGGCGACAACGACACCGGTATGATTTCCGCCTACAAAGGTTGGAACTTCGATCACGACAAGGGCAACCTGACGCTGTTCGGTCAGTATATGACGCAGGGCGGTGTTCTTCAGCGTAACCGTGGCTGGGCCAATCCGGTGCAACTTACGGATAATCCCGTGGGCTCGGGTGGAGAAGTTTTCGGATCAGGTTACTCGAACTATACGCATGTTCAGAACAGTACGACTGGTCTGAACGCCGCAGTTGCTCCTGATGGAAAAACAGTGAGCAACTGGGGTTCCAGCAATCGTTATCCGTATGGCCAGCATCAGAGCCTAATCAACCAGCTTCAGAATTCCAGCCTCTCGGGTGATTTCCACTACGAGTTCAACCGCCATGCCAATCTGTATTCCAATGTGATGTATTCACATCGGACCAGCTCCAGCTACATGGCGGCCGAACCGTTTGACGGCTCTGTTCCTCCCAGCACGCTACCGTCCGTTCTGACGGTGCCGGCTAATGATCCGAACAACCCGTTCGGTCAGGATGTCGACATCACGAAGCGTCTGACGGAACTTGGAGATCGTCGCGACGAGAACGCCACCGATACGGTCACCTCCAAGGTGGGCATGAACGGTGCGATTGCTTACGGCTGGGATTACGACGTTTCGTATACCTACGGTTCGAACATGTCGACGGATCATCTGGAGAACGTTGGATCGTACACGAACCTGCTGAATGCTTATGGTCTGCAGCAGGTCGATCCTTCTAACTCGGCCAGCGCTCTGCTTTATAATCCGAGCGTCTGCCCGTCTTTTGGATGCAGCAATCCGTTCGGAACGATGGGCAAGCAGGCTGCTTCCTACGTCAACTACAACACCAACACGCATTCGCACTACCAGCTTCGTGACTGGAACCTGCGCATCAACAACAACCATGTGACGACGATGCCCTGGAAGGGCGGCGGCGATCTGGGTATGGCGTTTGGTTTCGAGCATCGTGGCGAACAGCTGACCAACACGCCTGATCCGTTGATCGTCAGCGGGCAGAGCCTGACCAACACGGTTCTTCCGACCAGCGGTGGCTTTGATGTGACGGAAGGGTATGCGGAAGCCAAGGCGACGCTGCTCAAGAACGTCTTCCTTGCAAAGGATCTGACGATCGACGCGCAGGGTCGTGCGTCGGGCTACAGCACGACGTCCGAGACGGCGAAGAACTGGAAGGCGTCCATCAACTGGGCACCGACGCAGGATATTCGTTTCCGTGGCACGATCGGAACGTCCTATCGCCAACCGAACGTGTATGAACTGTATGGCGGTCAGTCGCTCAGCTATAACCTTGCCAACGATCCCTGCGATGCCGGACAGGTCGGCACATATGGTGCGGCTTCGGCGACGGTTGCGGCAACCTGTGCGAAGCAGGGCATCAATACATCCACGTTCCATCAGTCTGGTACGGGCCAGGTTCCGACGCTGGGTGGTGGCAACGCTCATCTTGCACCTGAAATCGGGCGGACCTACACGTTCGGTACGATCATCACGCCGCGCTGGATCCCGAACCTCTCCATTTCCGGTGAGTTCTGGCACTACTCGGTCAACCACACGATCAGCGCACTTCCGACACAGTATATTCTGGACGGATGCTACACGGGTACCAGCCCTTCGCTGTGCAATACTGTGAACCGTCTGGCGAATGGCCAGATCAACACGGTTTCGGCAACGAACCAGAATACCGGCGCTCTGCATGAAAGTGGTGTGGACTTCGATTTCGACTATCGTATTCGCGTTGCCCCTCACGATGTCCTGTCGGTCTCCAACAACTTTCAGTATCTGCTGAACTACACGCAGCAGCTCGTTCCGGGTGGCGCGTTCACCAACTATACCGGTGCGCTGCTGTATGCGGGTGGCCCGAACAACGCAAATGCATCCTATGGCATTCCGCGTGTTCGTGACTATGCGACGTTCGGCTGGACGCATGGTGCGTTCACGGCGACATACATGATGCAGTTCATCGGCGGCATGCGCTGGAACGATCAGTCCGAGTTCCTGAATTCCACCACGGCGGGCCGTTACAAGACCCCGATGATGATCGAACAGGATCTGACGCTGGCGTACCGCTGGAAGAAGTGGAACTTCGAGAGCGGCATCAACAACATCACCAACAAGAAGCCCCCGTTCGTGGCCAGTGGCGTGGATAACAGCGCCGGCGCGACCTATGGCAGCTTCTATCAGGGTCGTTATTTCTTCCTGCAGGCAGGCATGAATTTCTGATCCTGACACTCTGGATGACGGCTTGGACCATTGGTCCTGAAAAGCTCCCGGTCATTGTGGCCGGGGGCTTTTTTTATGTGAACTTTTCGAAAGCGGAATTTCTTGATTGACGGGAGAGGAAACCTGTCGAACTGTAACAGCCGATGTCGAAGAGGGGCTCATGACCGGGAATATCGACGATCTTGCGGCGCTGATCCGGGACGCTGAAGGCGGTCGGGAGCGTTTTCTGGAAAAGTTCGCCGCCTTCTGCGAGCAGGCGTTCCCGCGTCAGGCAATCGTGACTCGGAAGACACGCGGATGGCTGAAACGCACGGTCGATATCGAGGAGCTTGCCCTTCGGTTTGAAACACGGGTTTTCGTGCTCCGGCGTAACGGAACCGGGGTTGTCGCCGAGATCGCGCATGAGGTGCGTGGAGTGGTTATCAGTCGCAAGCAGGTTCCGGTCCGGGACTGGATCACGGAGTTGCGTCAAAAAATCCATGAAGCTGGGCTGGCCGTTTCGGGTGAGGGGCACGCAGCCGCCGAACTGACGGATTTTCAGCCGTGATGCGGCTGTTTCCGTGGTCCTCCGGTCTGAAAAAAGAGACCGAGGCACGGGCGTTTCACGAGCTTGGCGGTCAGGCACGTCCTCTGGTGCGTCTGGGATCCGTGCGACAGGCGCTTCTGACGCCGTCCATGGCGATTATACCGCTGGGCAATGTCCATTCTGAAACCTGGTGGAAGTCCGGGATGAACTGGCAGGCCGTGCATGAAGCAGGCTGGCGCACGGCAACGGATCGAATCCGCGAGCAGGCGCGGGCGTTGGGGGCGGGAGCGGTTCTGAACCTGCGATACCGGCTTGAGCATCATGGCGGCGCTCTCGGGTTCATGTTGCATGGGGAAGCCGTGCGTGTGCCGCAGCTTGAACGTCTGGATGTTCTGCCCTGCGTGCCGTGGAATGTGGCGACGCTGGATGTGGCGCTTGCAGCCGGGATCGTGCCTGTGAATTATGGTGTCGGGACGTGGGAGGACATTCGCTACACGGGGCCGCTGGAAGGCTTTTTTGATGCGTTCAGTATTGGGGAAAGTGCTCTCCTCACGCAGGCCAAGCGGTCGGCCCGGGATGCGGCGGCGCTGAGCCTGCGGAACGATCCGGCGTGTCAGGACTGGGACGGGGCGCTGGGACATGACGAGATCGTCGGACTGACGGTGCAGTCGGAACGGGGTGTCGTGAAGTCGCTTCGGGTTCGGGCGGCTGTGAGTATTCTTGGATATCGGCGCATCGGCGGTCAGGGTGCGGTGTCACCGGCGATGGTGTGCGGGCTGGATGATGCGGTTCGTTCGGGCTTGCAGCATCGGCCGCTTTTCGCCGGGGTTTCGAACCGGATCGAGGTTGAGGAGGAGGCTGGCGAACGGGGCAGGGATGGTCGCGTCGAGGCGGCTGTTCTGGGCCTTGAAGTCGGCGGTGAGGTTGTCAGCGAGGTCGTCGAGGGACTGGATGGTCTGTTTGACGGCTTGAATGATCTGTTCTGAGGCGCGTTCAGAGCGGCTTCGGGGTGTTGTGGATTTTACGGCGGGAGTCCCATGGGTATCTTCGATCAGGTTCCGGGTTTTGACGCGCTTCCTCCGGGATGGGGCGGGAGTGGCACTTCTGAACCGGCGCAGAGTGGGGGGCAGATGCCGCCGGTGAGGGCTTCTGGCGGTCGGGTTGCGACGTCGGATTTCAGCGTGCGCGAACTGCTGGTCGTCGAGCAGGCCGGGTTCCGGGCATTGGGGTTATGTCTGGGCAACAGCATCTGGAAGGTGCAGGCCAATACGCAGTTTCGCAACACGTCTTATGAACTGACGGATCTGACGGGCGCCATGTATGGTGCGCGTGAGAAGGCCGTTGAAATCATGCGCGAAGAGGCCGAGCAGCTTGGTGCGGACGGGATCGTGGGAACGCGTCTGGAGATTTCACAGCTTGCCGATAGCGGCATGCTGGAGTTCCGGGCGTTCGGGACGGCCATCGTTCATGCCGAAGGGCACTCTGGCTATCGGCGGCCGGATGGACGACCGTTCACGTCCGATCTGTCGGGGCAGGATTTTGCGCTGGCACTCCGCTCGGGGCGGCGGCCGCTGGATCTAGTTCTGGGATGTTGCGTGCAGCATATTCCGCGCCGGAGCCTGATGACGACGCTCAAACAGGCCATGCAGTGCGTGGAACTCGATCTATTCACGCAGGCCTACTACACGGCGCGCGAGCACGCGATGGAGCGGATGTCGGCTCATGCGGCGGAAGTCGGGGCCAATGAAATCATCGGGACGACACTGCGCGAAGAATCGCATGTCTGGGGCGATCATATTGTCGAGTTTCTGGCCATCGGCACGGCCATGTACGACACTGGAAAGCCGGACCCGAATTTCCGTATCGACCCGACCTTTACCCTGACGCTGGATGACTGACATGAGTTCTGACGAGACCAGACCGCTGGATCTGAGCGATCTTTATGCCGATGAGTCCGCGCCTTCGCCTGTGAAGGTTGAGGCGCCGGTTTCCAGCAGTGCCGTTCCGGTGGCGCTGGAGCCGATGCCCGCTTTTCCGCGGCTGGTGGAGATCAGCCGGTTGCCAGCGGACATGGTCGAAGAGGCGCATCGGCGGGCGGAGACGATCAATTTCGGGGATTTGAACACGCTTCTGTCACACGGGATGGGCGCGCTTGGGGAGCTTGCGAAGGTTTCGGACCGGATGCTGGCCGGACGGACGTTGGGTGAAAGCGATGCGGTTGGGGAAATCGCGGCAGGTGTTCTGGATGGTGTGAAGATCCTGCGGATCGGCGATTTACAGAAGCTGGCGCGTGGTGAAGGCGGGACACCGGGTGGCTTTCTGGCGAAGATGGGCGGTCTGCTCGGTGGGGCGAAGGACGCGCTCGGCGGATTTGCCGAGAACCGCAAGAAGTTCAACGCCCTGATGGATCAGCAGGAAGCCAAGGCCCGGGTGACGATTGCCGATCTCAAGCGGAACATTACGTCGTTCGAGGATATGTATCAGGCTCTGCGGCATGGGGTGCGGGAACTGAACATTGATATCGCAGCCGGGCAGCTTGCGCTTGAAGAGGGCGAGCGAAAAGTTGAGTCGCTGCGACAGCATGCGTTGGAGACACAGGACCCTGTAGATGCGGCCGAGGTCATGGAACTGCGCGGACGTCTGGCGAATTTCTCGGGGCATCTGAGCGAGCAGCGTGAAGGGCTGATGCGGGCTGCGCTGACCATCCCGATGATCAAGAGCACGCGTGAGGCGGCGGAAGCACGGATTATGGCGCTGCATTCGGCTCTGACGAAAACCATTCCCAATCTGAAAGCAGCCTGTGCGGTGGCGGTGGGGCAGGTGGACAACCGCAATGCCGCTACCGCGCGCGATGCGCTGAACGAGGCGGACCGCAAGATCCTTGGACTCGTGGCCGACGGTGCGCTGGATGCGGCGCGGACGACTGCCGCCAGCCGGGGTGTGGACCCGCGACAGATGGAAGCACTGGCGCAGGCGGCGGACAAGGTCACGCAGGCTCTGGGCGAAATGGCGCAAAATGACAGGCTCGCAGCCGAAAGGGCGCAGGAGCAGGAAAAAGAACTGCATCAGCTTCGGAACCGTCTGGCGAGTAGCATGCGCAGCCTGGCGCAACAGTCGGTGCAGCCCTTGGCTCAGCCCTGAAGGAGGGGCGGCTCGTTTTCCTGCTCTTGGGGACGCAGGAAGCGGGCGATGTCTTCCAGTGCGTCGGCCAGAGACATGCGGCGGACATCCACGCCGTCGGGGAAGGCCGAGAGCAGGCGTGAGGGCATCCGGCGGTCCAGCATGACGAACACGCCGCGATCATTGCCCTGACGGATCAGGCGGCCGAACGCCTGCCGCAGACGCATCCGGGTGATGCGGTCGTCATAATCACCGGGGCGGCCTTCGGAGAGCAGACGGCGGCGTTCGCGGTGCAGGATGTCGGGGCGGGGCCAAGGCGTCTTTTCAAACACGACCATACGCAGGGCCTCGCCGGGCACGTCTACACCGTCGCGCATGGCGTCCGTTCCCAGCAGGCAGCTATGGGTTTCGGTGCGGAAGACGTCCACGAGCGTTGCGTTGTCCATCGCATCGACATGCTGCGCGTAGAGGGGAAAGCCCTGCGTTTCCAAAGGTTCGTGGATGCGGCGGTGCACTTCTCGCAGGCGTCGGATGGCTGTGAACAGGCCGAGCGCACCGCCACCGGCGGTTTCGAAAAGGGCACGGAAGGCATGGGCCAGCGAGGCGATTTCGCCAGAGACGTCCGTAATCACATAGGCGCGTGTCTGCGTGGCGTAGTCGAACGGACTCATGACCGAGGCGCGGATGGGCGGCTTGAGGAAATGCGTGGCGCCCAGACGTAGTTCGGCTGCGTGCCAGCTTGCTTCGTTCTGCGCGTCGCCATGGCCGGTCTGGTCGCGCAGGGTGGCGGAGGTCAGCAGCAGGCCGTGGGCGGGTGTCTGAATCGTCGAGACGAACGGGATGGTCGGGTCCAGCCAGTGCCGGTACAGGCCGATATCATGGTCGCCTTGTGTGGCGCGGGTGCGGGGCAGGCGCTCGGTGCGGATGAAGTCCACGAAAGTAGGGGGGACGTCCGGTTCGGGCGGCGTTTGCAGCGCGTCAAGCATCCCGATCCAGCCGGACAGGCGGCTGATGGCGCGGCGGTGCAGGGTGCGGATCATGGCCTCGATGCGCTGGCGGGTCGGGGCGTCCATTTCCGCATCGTCCTCGACCTGTGCGGCGAGGCGGTCTGCCAGAAGTCGGATGGGATCGCGCAGGCGGGTCAGCGCGCGGCTGAGGATTTCGGAGGCAGCTGCTACGTCGTCGTTAACGGGGTGCAGATCGCATTCAGCAGAAATGTATCCGTCCCGAGGATCTTTGGTCTGTCGCGCGCGGAGTTGCTGGTCGAGCGAGCGCAGGAAGGCTTCGGACGGGTTTTC
Organism: Gluconobacter sp. Dm-74; assembly: GCF_018256135.1. Lineage (NCBI taxonomy): Bacteria > Pseudomonadati > Pseudomonadota > Alphaproteobacteria > Acetobacterales > Acetobacteraceae > Gluconobacter > Gluconobacter sp. Dm-74. The sequence continues at coordinate 482,920 of NZ_JAERLX010000001.1, forward strand.
CGGCGCGGGTTCGGCTGGGATCAGTAGGACGGGCGCATCCTCGGAAGGCGGTAAGATGCTTTCGTCAGCGGGGCTCTCGGGGCGCAGGCGCCTGCTCCAGCCGGGGGCGGGGAGGCTCCGCGCCGCCTGAAGTGCGGCTTGCAACGGCGTGTCGATCATGGGCAGGCGTTCGACCAGATCGTCGAGGCGCCGTTGCAGACCCCGCGCGCGGGAACGGCTGCCTTCCGCGCCGAGAAGCCAGCGACGGAGTTCGGCGGCTTCAAGCCCGGAGAGGGCCGTGGCGAAAGCGCTGTCGGCAGCGTCGGGGATGTGATGGCCTTCGTCGAAAACATAGCGGGTGGGCGTGGTGTCTTCGTCTGGCAGGCCGGGCGGCGCGAGGGAGGCCCACGCCGCCTGGGAGAGAACGAGGGCGTGATTGGCCACAACCAGATCGGCCTGCCGAGCACGGCGGATTCCGTGTTCGACAAAGCATGTCTGATAATGCGGGCAGGCGGCGTGGATGCATTCGCCGCGCCGGTCGGCGATGCCAAAAAGCGTGCCATGGCCGAAGAGTTCGCCGAACCAGCCGGGGAGGTCCCCGCCCATGAGATCGCCGTCGCGGCTGGCTTCGGCCCATCGGGCGAGCAGGGCCATCGGCAGGAGCGCGGCGTAACCGTCAAGGCCACGGGAACTGGCGACGTTGAGCAGGTCTTCCATGTTTAGCAGGCAGAGATAGTTTTCCCGGCCTTTGCGAACGACGACTTTCTCCCGAAGAATCTTTTCACCCGGATAGAGGCGGCGCAGTTCCTGCTCGATCTGGCGCTGGAGATGGCGGGTATAGGTGCTGATCCAGACGGCGCCATCATTCTGCTCGGCCCAGAGACTGGCGGGCGCGATATAACCCAGAGTCTTGCCTGTGCCGGTTCCGGCTTCGGCAAGGACGACATTGGGGGAGCCGATGCTTTCACGCGGCTCGAACGCACCAGTGGCGACAGAGGCAAAATCGGCCTGCCCGGGACGGATTTCAGCGTTTTCTCCAAGGATTTCTCGCAGGCGTTGACGGGCAGCGTTTGGAGAGACGGGCTGGCTTCCGGGGGCGGGGCGCGGGGCGGTCTCTTCCCAGCGCGGCAGGCGCTTCCAGATGCGGATGGCTTCGTAGGGATGAGCGCCTGTCGTGTCTTGCGGAGTGCCGAGGACGTCCGTGACTTCGCCACTCCAGGCCCATCCGGCGCGGGTCAGGGGGATCATCAGGGCACGGAGGCGTGTGCCTTCGGGTGTTGCGGCCTTGTGGCGCAGTTCGTCGAGCAGGGTTTCGCATAGAACAGGCAGGAGGTCCGCGCCAATGGTTTCGGGCGGGTCGATTCCGAGGGCGAGGGCCAGTCCGCGCGGGGTGGGTGCGACGGTCGTAGCAGGACGGACGAACAGGAACAGGTCCAGCAGATCGAACCATGGCACAGGCTGGGACAGCGGGGAGAGGTCCAGTGCGCGCAGGGCGGCGGGGCCGTGGACCAGAAGGGGCGGCGGAAGTTGTGTCAGGCGCTCGCGGGTTTCCTCCGCTGTCAGGTCCAGCAGTTCGCCATCTGGGGTCAGGAGGGACGACAGGCCACGACGAGCGACGAGGGCCGGAGCGTCGAATGGCGACAGGAAGGTGGGGGCGCGGGGCATTGTGGGCAGTGTAGCGGGAAGGAAAAATTCCGGCGAGGATGTTTTGCGAGTTTTGCGAACGGAACGTGAAAGCTGGCTGTCTGCAAGGGGTTGGGTCGAGCAAAAAAGTTACTGAAATATTTCGTAATGTGAAGGATTGGTCAGAGTGAAACGGGAATGTGTCGTATTGCTTGACCAAGAAGGGGTGTCTCCCTACTTTTTCCTGTAATCATGCAGAAATCCAAGACACCTATCGCCCCGTCCCTCTCTCCTGACGCGCCGCTTCCGAAAGCATGGCCGTTTGAAGAGGCGCGAAAAATCACCGCGCGCATGGACGCGCGCGCATCAGATGCTTCGGAACAGGCTCCGGCTCTTCTGGAAACGGGTTATGGTCCATCGGGCCTGCCGCATATCGGTACGTTCGGCGAAGTGGCACGGACGACCTGGGTGCGTCAGGCTTATGAGGCGCTCACGGGTCGACCGACGCGTCTGCTGGCGTTCTCTGACGACATGGATGCGCTGCGCAAGGTGCCAACCAATGTGCCGCAGCAGGAACTTCTGGCGAAGCATATCGGCCTGCCGCTGACGCGGGTGCCTGATCCTTTTGGCGAGTATGAGAGCTTTGCCGCGCATAATAATGCGCGCCTGCGCCAGTTCCTCGACAGTTTCGGTTTTGAATACGAGTTCGCCTCCGCCACGCAGTATTACACCAACGGCACGTTCGATACGGCGCTGCGCCGGATGCTTGAAGTCCATGACGAAGTCGTCGCGACCATTATTCCGACGCTTGGTCCGGAGCGTCGGGCGACCTATTCCCCGGTTCTGCCGATCCATCCTGAGACCGGGCAGGTCATGCAGGTGCCGATCATCAAAGTTGATCCGGATGCCGGGACCGTTGTCTGGAAGGACGAATCCGGCAAGACGTTCGAGACATCCGTTCTGGGCGGCCATGCCAAGATGCAGTGGAAGGCCGACTGGGCCATGCGCTGGTATGCACTGGGCGTGGATTATGAAATGTCCGGCAAGGATCTGATCGACAGTGTGAAGCTATCCTCGAAGATCTGCCGTATTCTGGGCAAGGAACCGCCTGCGGGTCTGACCTACGAACTGTTCCTTGATGCGCAGGGGCAGAAGATCAGCAAGTCCAAGGGCAATGGTCTGTCGGTCGAGGAATGGCTGCGCTATGGCACGCCGGAAAGTCTGGGGCAGTATATGTTCCAGCAGCCGACGCGGGCCAAGCGTCTGTTTTTCGATGTTATTCCGCGTGCGACGGATGATTACCTGACGCTCGTGCAGAAGGCGGAGACGCAGGAAGGGCCGGATCTGATGGCCAATCCGGTGTGGTTCATTCATGGCGGGACGATCCGCCCGGAAGACACCAGCCCGGTCTCGTATACGGCGCTGCTGAACCTTGCGAACGTGGCCAATGCCGACAAGCCGGAGACGTTGTGGAAGTTCCTGCGCCGCTACGATCCGACGCTGTCGCCCGAGACGCATCCGTATGTGGACCGTCTCGTACGCTGTGCGCTGACGTATTTTCAGGAACAGGTTTACCCGAACAAGACCTATCGTGCGCCGACCGAAACCGAGCGCAAGGGTCTGGTGGATCTTGCGGACGAACTGGCAAAGCTCGCGCCGGAAACGCCGCCGGGCGATGTGCAGGATGTCGTGTTCGAAGTCGGTAAACGGTATTTCGAGAAGTCCGAGCTGCGGTCGTGGTTCGGGTGCCTGTATGAGGTTCTGCTGGGGCAGACCGAAGGGCCGCGTTTCGGGATTTTTGCGTCCCTGTTCGGGCTTCCGGAGACGGTTGGCCTGATCCGGGAAGCTCTCGCGCGGCCTGTTGAAGAGCCTGTACAGGGCTGAGCCGTGGGCGCGCCCAAAGAGAAAAGACCGGAGTTCCGGTCCCCCGATGTTCAGGCTTCGTCTGTGAAGGACGAAATCTGTGCATTGGTCGAGGCGGATCCCGTGGATTGCGGGTGTGAGGACGCCAGTCCGTCGAAGCGGCGCTGGCAGGTTCTCCTGTCTCGCGCGCCGGCTCTTGTGGGGCTGGTTCTGCTGGTGGCGGCTGTGGTCGTTATCTGGCGCGAACTGCGACATCTTTCGCTGCATGACATCACAACGAGCCTGAGCGCTATTCCGGATTCCGCTCTGATGGCAGGCGGCGCGGCAACGGTTCTGTCGTATTTCATCCTGTCGTTCTATGACAGGCTCGCGTGTCTGCATGTCCGGGCGGACGTGTCGTATAAGCGTTCCGCCTTTGCGGCGTTCTGCTCCTATGTGCTGTCCCACAATCTGGGCTGTGCGGCGATTTCGGGGGCAGCGGTGCGGTTCCGGCTCTATCGGAGTTGGGGCGTTACGCCGGGTGCGATTGCTCAGATCATTGCTTTCTGCTCCGCGACCTATCTGCTCGGTACGATGGCGTTGATCGGTGGAATTCTGATTATCGAACCGCACGCGGTGCCGGTTCTGATGCATCTGCCGACGTTTCTGCTCAGATTTGTTGGTCTCGGCCTGTGGGCTGTGTTGCTGGCCTATGTGCTGGTCTCGCGCGTCCGCAAGCATGTGCGGGTCTGGAAGTATGAGATTGAACTTCCGGGGCCGGGAATTGCGATTGCACAGATCGCCGTCAGTGCGGCTGACATGGCGGCGACGGCGCTCATTGCGTATTGCGTGCTGCCGCCTCTGCCGCCGGAAGCCCATTTCGGGTTCGGGACGTTTCTGGCGATCTATCTGGCTTCTTACACGGCCGGATTGATGGCGAGCGTTCCGGGGGGTTTGGGCGTTTTTGATGGTGCCATGCTGCTGGCGTTGCAGGCTTATCTGCCAACGTCGCAGATCATGGGCGCGATCCTCGTCTTCCGGCTTTTCTATTACATTATCCCCCTTCTGATTGCGGGGCTGATGTTCGCGGGGCATGAGCTGTTCCTGCGGGGAGAACAGGCTCTGGTCTCGGCCGGACAGACGCCGCGCAGGGTCAGGCCCAGTCAGGTCATTCGTGAATCGGAAGCGGATTTTTCCGTGGCGGTGGCGACGAGTGTGCAGGCTGTGGTCGGGCTGTTGCTGCTGCTCTATGCGCTGGTGGCAGACCTGCCGCCTGTCCAGACCTCCTTCTGGGCGGCGGTGTCGCAGATTGCGGATCTTCTGCTGACGGTGGTTGGTGTCGGGCTTGCGGCACTGTCCTGGGGGCTGTCGCAGCGTGTGGCGCTAGCCTGGAAATTTTCTCTTGGGATGCTGGGATCGGCGGTTCTGCTGCTGATCCTGCGTCATGCGCCGTGGGAAGGGCCGGTTGTCATTGCGCTCGTGATGCTCCTGCTGCTGCCGTTCCGGAATTGCTATTATCGTCGGGCACATCTTTTGACCGCCCCGTTGACGCCAGCCACGCTTGCGCCCCTGTCGCTGTGGGGGCTGGGGCTCATGGGGGTTGGCTGGGTGGCGATACAGCGGCATCTGGGGCCGATCTGGTGGCGCTCCATGATCTATGATGCCCATACGGCTGTTGGGCGCTGGTTTCTGGGGTTTTCGGCCCTTTGTGGGTTTTACGTCCTGTGGCGCGGAATGCGCCGGACGCGCATTCGGTTCGAGGCATGGACGGCCGAGAATGCCTGCCGCTATCACAGTCTGGCCCACGCTTTGCCGCAACTGGGTTTGCGTCGTCCGACTGGTCTTTTGCTGGACGAGGCAGGGCGCGCGGCCATTCCGTTTCTGCGGACGGGGCAGTTCATTATCGGGTTGGGAGATCCGGCGGGTTCCGAACGAAACTGTGTGGCGGCAATCTGGCGACTGCGGGATCTGGCGTTGCAGGAAGGTTGCAAGCTCGCTTTCATACAGGTTGGCCAGTCCCTGATGGCCGTTTATAACGATCTGGGACTGACGGTCTGTCCAGACAGGACAGCCGGGACGGTATGCTGTTTTTCCGAGGACTATCGGATGCTGCGGGCTTTTCTGAAGGGTGAGGAACGTCTGGCACGCAAGCGCCAGCCACAGGCTGCAACAGGCTCATGAGTCTGGCGCCCGGGCTGGGGAATACGCTCAGCAGCTGGCTGATTGCCTTTCCCGCGCTGTTTTCGATCATCAATCCGCTCGGGGCCTCGCTGATTTTCGCGCAGGCAACGGAAGGGCGTGAGCGCCGCGAAGTCGTCGAACTCGCGCGTCAGGTGGCGTTGAATTCGCTGGGCATCATGTTGGTGTCCATCTGGTTCGGGAGCTGGATTCTCGGGTTTTTTGGTATTTCAATCAATGCCTTGCGGATTACTGGTGGTCTTGTTGTGGCCTCCCGGGCCTGGGTGATGTTGTTGCAGCCTGAAACGTCCGAGGCCCGCAAGGAAAAGCAGGCGCTTCAGGGGGGGCGCACCGTAACAACGCCGGATCTGCGGGAGCGGGCGTTCTTTCCGCTGGCAATGCCGTTCACGGTGGGGCCGGGGAGTATTTCCGTCGCCATCGCCCTGAGTTCGTCCACGCCCCCCCATATGCCAACAGCAGATTACTATCTGGGCGTTTCCGCTGCGGCGACGACCATGGCCGTCGTTGTGGCCATCGTTTACGCCTATGCCGAGCGTGTCGTGGCGATGCTGGGTGTGACCGGTGCGCGGATTGTCAGCCGTCTTGCCGCCCTGATCCTGCTGGCGATCGGGATTCAGATTCTCTCCTCCGGCGTCGAGGGGTTTCTGGTCGAGGCTTTCAGGCAGGCTAAAGCCGCCTGAAATTCAGCGCTCGGCAAGCAGCGCATGAACGCGCGCTCGCAGGGCCGGGATGACCTCTTCCTGAAACCATGGCGCTTTCTTTTCCCAAACCCCGGTCCGCCATGACGGATGGGGCAGGGGAAAATACTCCGGCAGGTAATCCCTGAAATTCCTGACGCGCTCCGTGACTGAACCACGTCCCAGAATATGGTTCTGGGAGTAGCTGCCGACGAGAAGTGTCAGGCGGACATCAGGCAGAAGCGACAGGATACGCTGTCGCCATAGAGGGGCGCATTCAGGGCGCGGCGGTTTGTCGCCGCCTTGAGGCAGGCGTCCGGGATAGCACAGACCCATTGGCAGAATAGCGACATGCCGGGTGTCGTAAAAAATGTCTTCCGGGATATCGAGCCAGCTTCGGAGCCGATTGCCGGACGGGTCGAAAAACGATTTTCCTGCAATATGGGCCTTGGTGCCCGGTGCCTGACTTGCAATCAGAATTCTGGAAGTCGCGGAGGCGTGGACCAGAGGGCGAGCCCCCAAAGGCAGGTGTTTCTCACAGACGCGGCAGGCGCGGACTTCCCTGAGGAGGGCGTCAAGACGCTCCTCAGGGGAGGGGATGGATCGGGTCATTCTTCCTCAGGAGTCAGCGGCATCTCTGGCTGCCACGCATATTCGGCTCTGGGAACATAGACATGCTCTCCAAGGCTGCGCAGACTTTCGAAAAGCGTAACGTGCTCTACAGACATCGGTTTGCTGCGAAAGAGATTGTGTCTCTGGACCCACTGAATGGCATCCGCCCGCTGGCTGGAGGAGAAATGCCCCAGCGTGACGGCTGGCTGGAAGCGTCGCTTCGCGGGAGGACATCCGGCACGGCGAAGGACACTTTCGACCTGAGACTGGAGCGCTTCAAGTTGTGGCGTGCGCTCAACCCCGATCAGAAGGCTGTCGGCATTGAGGCCCTCGCGGATATCGGCCTGTGCAAGCGACAGATCAAAGGGCTTCCAGGACAGACGGGAGAGGGCGAGGTCAATTTCCTCCATTCGATGTCTGTCCGTGATTTCCCCGATGAAGCGAAGCGTGATGTGGTGGTTTTGGGCAGGAACCCATTGCACGCCGGGCATGGAACCGCGCATCAGCGCAAGCGTTTCCCGGATATCGACAGGAAGGTCGAGTGCGACAAAAAGTCTCAAGAGGCGCGTTTCCCATGAAAAATAAGTAAGGGACGGCGGAGTATTCTTGACCCCTCCGGCAAAACTCCCACATTCAGGTGGAGTGTACGGACGGCCCTCCCTGGTTCGTCAAGCGCCCTTTTCAGAAGGGCATCTCATTGGAAAAGGTGTCATGGCTTTTAATTCCAACTTCAGCAGAGCCGGTGTGCAGGCCGGAGCCGGCAGCCTCGATGCCGGACTTCGCGCTTATATGTGCCGGGTCTTCAACTGGATGGCGCTTGGTCTGGTGATCACGGGAGTGGTCGCCTACGGCGTCGCACAGACATCTCTGCGCGCTCTGTTCTTCCATCTGGCTGAAATGCCGAATGGTACAATCGTCCTGCGACCGACCCTCCTGGGTGGTATCAGTATATTCGCGCCGCTCGTGTTCGTGATGGTTCTGTCTTTCGGTGTTAATCGCCTCTCCCGTCCGGCTGTGCAGGGAATTTTCCTTCTGTTCAGTGCCGCGATGGGGGCGAGCATGGCCAGCCTGCTGTTGAGCTATACGGGCGTTTCCGTGGCTCGGACGTTCTTCGTGACGGCCATTACATTCGCCGGAATGTCGCTGTGGGGATACACGACCGGTGCCAATCTCGCTCGACTCGGTTCGTTCCTGTTCATGGGCCTGATCGGTATCGTTCTGGCTTCGGTGGTGAACATTTTCCTGCACAGTTCTCCGCTGGCCATGCTTGTTTCTGTAATAGGCGTGGGTCTTTTCACCGTGCTTGCAGCCTATGACACGCAGCGGATTAAGATCACATATCAGCAATACATGGCTTATGCTGGTCCGGAAGAAGTAGCGAAGCTGAGTGTCTATGATGCTCTGACGATGTATCTCAATTTCGTGAACCTGTTCCAGTTTCTCATCCAGTTCATGGGCGTGCGTTCAGGTAACAGCGACTGACAGTATTGTCTGGACGATACTGGATATCGGGAAAGGGGCGGCAGTTGATGCCGCCCCTTTCTGCTTTTTGGACCAATAAAGTCTTGAATTATTTCCGCGAATTCTAAAGAGGTTTACATTAAAAATCTGTAATGTTCATATTTAATGAAAGTCATAATTAGATCAAATGTGGCGAAAAACAGCCATTTCATCCTGAGGTCCATGCTGGGGATAGGCTCACGAAATCCGTGATAAGCCTTGTCTTTGAGGCGATTCAGGCAGAAAAAACCTGAGGAACCGGGACAGCCGTGTCCCATGCTGAATGAACTTCAGGATCGGATCTTTGATCCGGTTCCTGACGTCAGGATACGAACGAGAAAGGTAGCAGACTATGGCAGCGTTCGGCGGCACTGATGCGGACCTTATCGTGTCAAACCGTTTCCCGGCGACTACTGCAAGCCGGAACGGATGATGAAAGCAGGACCGATGAAAAAACTCTGGCGATATCTCCCAGCGTTGCCGGCGCTGATGCTATCGGGTTGTACGGTTGATCTGCTTCAGCCGCGCGGCCCGGTCGCAGTAATGAACCGCGATGTCATGGTGGCGGAATTCGTCATCATGATGCTCGTTGTTGTTCCAACCTGCGTCGCGACGCTTTATTTTGCGTGGAAGTATCGTGCTTCCAACAAAGAGGCCGAATACCTCCCGACCTGGGATCATTCGACCGCAATTGAATATGTTATCTGGGGTGTTCCCGCCATTCTGATCGCCTTCCTCGGCGCTATCAGCTGGTGGAGTACGCATGCCTATGACCCCTACCGCCCGCTTCAGACGGATGACAATGTCAAGCCGCTGAATGTTCAGGTGGTTTCTCTCGACTGGAAGTGGCTGTTCATTTATCCGGATCTGGGGATCGCAACGATCAACCAGCTGGATGTGCCGACGAACACGCCGCTGGACTTCCAGATCACCTCTGATTCCGTCATGACGTCGTTCTTCATCCCCCGTCTGGGCTCGATGATCTACGCCATGCCGGGTCAGCAGACGCAGCTGCATCTGATTGCAAGCTCACCTGGGGATTACCTTGGTGAAGCGTCGCAGTTCAGCGGTCGCGGTTTTTCGGATATGAAGTTCCGCACTCTCGCCATGGACCCGGCTCAGTTCAATGACTGGGTTGAGAAAGTGAAGAGCGGAAGCGAAAATCTCGACGACACGACATACCCGAAATATGCTGCGCCGCAGGAAGCTGCACCGGTACAGTATTTCGCGCATGTCCAGCCGGAACTCTTCGACGGCATCGTTGCCAAGTATAATAATGGCATGGTGGTGGACAAGACGACGGGCAAGGTCATGCACATGCAGTCCGTTCTCAACGCTGCACCGTCCGACACTGGCATGAAGGAATAACCGACAGATGCTCGGAAAACTCTCCTTTTCAGCCATACCGTTGGATGTGCCGATTCTTGTCGGTACATTCCTTGGTGTTGCTGTTATCGGTCTCGCCGTACTGGGTGCTGTCACCTATTATGGCAAATGGGGCTATCTCTGGCGTGACTGGTTGACAACTGTCGACCACAAGCGTCTTGCAGTGATGTATATCATTCTGGCGATCGTCATGCTGTTCCGCGGTTTCGCGGATGCCATCATGATGCGGACCCAGCTTGCGCTGGCCTATAATGGTAACCCCGGTTATCTGCCGCCACATCACTACGATCAGGTCTTCTCCGCTCACGGCACCATCATGATTTTCTTCATGGCGATGGCGTTCATGACGGGCCTGATGAACCTAGTGGTTCCCCTTCAGATCGGTGCGCGTGACGTTGCGTTCCCGTTCCTGAACTCGCTCAGCTTCTACATGACGCTGGTCGGAGCCCTGCTGATCAACATCTCGCTGTTCATCGGTGAGTTTGCCCAGTGCGGCTGGCTGGTTTACCCGCCTCTGTCCGAGATGCAGTTCAGCCCGGGTGTCGGCGTTGACTACTACATCTGGGCCGTTCAGATCTCCGGTGTTGGAACGCTGCTGACAGGCGTGAACTTCTTCACGACCATCGTCAAAATGCGTGCTCCTGGCATGGGCTGGATGCAGATGCCGGTGTTCACCTGGACTGCATTCTGCACGACCGTGCTGATCATGGTGTCCTTCCCGGTTCTGACGGTTACGCTGGCTCTGCTCAGCCTTGACCGTTACCTCGGCATGCACTTCTTCACAAATGATGCCGGCGGCAACGTCATGCTTTACCTCAGCATGATCTGGACCTGGGGCCATCCGGAAGTTTACATCCTCGTCATCCCGGCGTTCGGTGTGTTCTCCGAAGTCACAGCAACGTTCTCCCAGAAACCGCTCTTCGGTTACAAGACGATGGTGTACGCCACGTGCTCCATCATGGTGCTCTCCTTCGTCGTGTGGGTGCATCACTTCTTCACCATGGGGGCTGGTGCCAACGTCAATACCTTCTTCGGTATCATGACGATGATCATCGCCGTCCCGACCGGTGTGAAGATCTTCAACTGGCTGTTCACGATGTATAAGGGCCGCGTGGAATTCACGGCTCCGATGTACTGGACGCTGGGCTTCATGATCACCTTCTCCATCGGTGGTATGACCGGTGTCATGATGGCCATGCCTGCTGCTGACTGGATCCTGCACAACTCCCTGTTCCTGATTGCCCACTTCCACAACGTCATCATCGGCGGCGTGTATTTCGGTTACATCGCGGGCATGGGTTTCTGGTTCCCGAAGGCTTTTGGCTTCAAGCTGAACGAAGCCTGGGGCAAGCGCGCGTTCTGGTGCTGGTTCGTCGGCTTCTATCTGGCCTTCGTTCCGCTCTACATCCTCGGTCTCGAGGGCATGACGCGTCGTATGAACCATTACGACAACCCCGACTGGTATCCGTGGATGCTGGTTGCTGAAGCCGGTGCAATCGTTATCGCCTGCGGTATCGTCTGCCAGCTGACGCAGCTCTATGTGTCCATCCGTGACCGTAACCTGCCCGAGAACCTCGATCTGACGGGTGATCCGTGGAACGGCCGTACGCTGGAGTGGTCCATTTCCTCTCCGCCGCCGGCTTATAACTTCGCGGTCATTCCTGACATTCATGGTCTCGACACGTTCCATACCGAGAAGCAGCTGGGCCTGAAGGCTCACGGCAAGCCGCTGGCTCCGATCCACATGCCGAAGAACACATCTGCTGGTGTTTTCATCGGTCTGTTCAGCTTCATTCTCGGTTTCGCTTCGGTCTGGTACATCTGGTGGCTCGCTGCCATCGGCCTGATCGGTATCGTTGCAACCATGATCCTGCGCAGTGCAAACCGCGACGTCGACTACTACGTCCCGGTGAGCGAAATCGAGCACAACGAGGAAGTCTATTCTCGTCGTATCGCTGCGGCGCAGGCAGCAGAGTAAGAAGGAGGCATAAGACTTATGGCTCACGAAGCAACAATGTCGCCTCTGGCACACGCCGACGATCACGGCGGGGAACATCATCACGAAACCCCCAACGTGTTCGGCTTCTGGCTCTACCTGATGACGGACTGCGTCCTGTTCGGGTCGATCTTCGCTGCCTTTGCGGTCCTCCGGAACCAGTATGCCGGTGGCCCGTCGGGCAAGGAACTGTTCGACCTGACGAACGTGGGGATCGAAACGGCTATCCTGCTGTTCTCGTCCATCACGTACGGCTTCGCCTCGCTGAATGCGCTGGCGAAGAACAAGACGATGGTTCTGGTCTGGCTTGCCGTCACGTTCGTTCTTGGCGCGTCCTTCGTCGGTCTGGAGGTGAACGAGTTCACCTCCATGATCGCAGAAGGTAATGGCCCTGACCGTTCTGCATTCCTCTCCGCGTTCTTCACGCTGGTTGGAACGCATGGTCTGCACGTCACCTGTGGCCTGATCTGGATGGTCGTCCTGATGGTTCAGATGATGGGTCCGCAGGATCTGTCCGAGCGTATGATGAACAAGCTGGCTTGCCTCAGCCTGTTCTGGCACTTTCTCGACATCGTCTGGATCTGTGTCTTTTCGTTCGTCTATCTCGCAGGAGTGATGTAATGGCTCAGGCACATACAGCCCACGATAGTAGCCACGGCTCCTATTCGGCTTATCTGATCGGCTTTGTTCTGGCCGTGATCCTGACGGTGGCATCCTTTGCCGCTGTCATGGCCCACGTTCTGCCTCCGTCTATGACGCTTGCAGCGCTGACGTTTCTTGCCGTCGTGCAGATCGTCGTCCACCTGGTGTTCTTCCTCCACCTGAACACCAGCAGCGAGCAGAGCTGGAACCTGATGTGCTTCATCTTTGCTGCGGCATCGGTGATCGTCATCATCGGCGGTACGATCTTCATCATGCATGACACTGCAATCAACATGATGTCCCGCTAAGGTTTCTTTCGAAACCTGAGGAAAGGGCTGGTGGGAGAAATCCTGCCAGCCTTTTTTTGTGCCGTACTCCGTGGTGGGGATCGGGATGCCAGTCAGAGCAGGTGGCACAAAAAAACCCGATCTCATGAGAGACCGGGTGAGGATAACTTCGGTATATCGGAGAAAATCAGCCCTGATGCGGTGCTTCGGACAACATGGCGGCTTTGCCCGGTTTGTCTTTCCATTCTTCCGCGTCTGGCATGGCATCGATCTTGCGGGTCATATTCGGCCACTGTGCCGAGTATTTCGCATTGACTTCGATCCACGGTGCGGCGCGGTTGTCGCTGTCGGGGAAGATGGCTTCGGCCGGGCATTCCGGCTCACATACGCCGCAGTCGATGCATTCGTCCGGATTGATGACAAGGAAGTTTTCACCTGCGTAGAAGCAGTCTACGGGGCAGACTTCCACGCAATCCGTGAACTTGCAGCGAATGCAGTTTTCTGTGACCACATAGGTCATTGACGTCTCCGATCGTCTTGCTGGTCCGGCATCCGGCCGGTTTCATCCGAGCGGGATGATATGCGAAGGTTTGGCGTCAGACGCAAGCATCCTCAGCCGTCTTCTGTGATGACTTCGTAAAGAAGTGCGGCTTCTTTTGCCGGACCGCGGCGTTCACCAAGATCCAAAACGCGCCACACGCGCACTTCTCCGCCAGAAACTGCGGGAAAAGTCAATATGTCGCCGATGTGAAGCTTGGCATGGGGCTTGCTTGTGGGCTGCCGGTTGATGCGGATGCGACCTTTCCCGACGATAGCCGCACAAAGCGGACGTGTCTTGGCGATGCGGGCGTAATAGAGCCACTGGTCTAGTCGCTGATATGCTTCGCTCATGGGCGGACTTTTTCCCTCAGGATGGCGAGGGCCGCGAAAGGACTGTCAGTCCGTGGAGGCGAAGGGCGCCTGGACGCGGACCCGTGTTGAGCGGCTCTGGGGCGACGGGAGGCTCGGGTTTTACGGTCGTGCAGGATCATGAGCGGGCGCGGTGGGCCGGCGTGGGTGGAGGACTGAGCCTCTGCAGGTTGATGCGCGATGCCCAGACCTTTCAGGACGGAGGGAAGGCTGTCGGATTTTACGCCCAGCCTGGAGGCAAGATCGGGCGGTGCTGTGTGGTCGCGGCGGCGTGTGAGCTGGTGCAGTTCCGCGATGCAGCGTTCTGCGATATCGAGGCGCAGGCCCGTCTCTCCGGCACGGATCCAGCCGAATTGCCCGCTGATTTCAGGCCATGGAAGGGAGACGCGGCCGGGCGCTGTCGGGCGGTGAGGCGTCTGGCGATGCAGGGCGTGGAGCAGTCCTAGAAGATCCAGAGGGCGTTTTCGGAACAGGGCTGGGCAAAAGATTGAGAAACGTCCGACTTCGAATCCGTGCTTCCGTAGCGTGTTGCGCAAAGCGGGAGGAAGCGCCTGATCTTCTGGCAGGGTTTCGGTGATGCCGCCGTCTTCCATGAGACGGTGCAGAATGGCACGAAGTCCTGGTCCGTGTTCGGCAAGTGCGTGGGCGCGATAAAGGGCTTTCAGATCCGTTCGAATGAGGTTGGCCACAAATGTCAGCAGACGGGTTTCGACATGGGTTTTCTGAACCGTATCAGTGAACTCGGCTGGAAAAAGCTGGATGGCGGGGCGCAGCAGGGAGGTGCCTGCGGTGAGGCGACCCAGAGGAGTTTCGTCCCAGAAAAGATGTCCGGTGGTGGCGTCCAGTTTAAGGGCGGTGTCGGGCGCGTCCTGTAGGAGACGGATGCGGCGGGGGATTTCGTGGATAAGGGCTTTGCGTCCGGCCCGCAGGATCATCTGGCGCTCCGGACCGGAGGCGACGTCCGTCTCCAGTGTGAAGCCCCGGATGCGTCCGATGCTGTGGCCTTCTACCAGAACATCGCCATCGGGTTTGACGGCGGAAAGGAGTGTGCGGTCGCCATCGCTGTCGAGGCGGCGCAGAAGCGTCGTGGCGCGGCGGTCCACGAAGCGGGTGGTGAGGCGCTCGTGCAGGGCGTCGGAGAGCTGGTCTTCGACTTCGCGGGCACGCTCCTGCCACATGGCGGAATGGCGGCTCCATTCGGTGCGGGCGGCGACATAGGAACACACCCGTACGCCGGTGAGGCGGTGCATGAGGGTGTCGATATCGCCTTCGGTTTTGGCCAGACCACGGATATGGCCTTCCATCCAGTTGGCGGGAATAGACCCGTCCTTAATTAGATGGCTGTAGAGGCGCGCGCAGAGCCGGGTATGGCTGTCATCGCCGAGCTTGCGAAAGTCGGGGATCTGGCAGACGTCCCAGAGCAGGGTTGTGGCGCGCTTGCCTCTCGCGATCTCGCGAACATCCGGGTCAAGCATCAGGGATTCGAGGGTGGTGACGTCCGAGGCTACGCGCCCTGCGGTCAGGCCGCGCAACGGCGGCGGGCGGGTCAGGCTTTTGAGCAGGTTGGCTGGGTTGGTGAAATCGAGTTCGTGGTTGCGCCAGTAGAGACGCTGGATCGGATCGAAGTGGTGCTGTTCTACGGCTTCGACGAGGGCGCTGGACATGGGCGCGCAGTCGGCCGTGGTTCCGAAAGTGCCGTCTTTCATGCCGCGACCGGCGCGACCGGCGATCTGAGCGATTTCCTGCGGGAACAGCGGGCGAGGAACCGTGCCGTCGAACTTGCTGAGTTGGGCAAGGGCGACGTGATCGACGTCCATGTTCAGACCCATGCCGATGGCATCGGTTGCGACGAGATAATCCACATCGCGGTTCTGATAGAGCTCGATCTGAGCATTACGGGTACGGGGGCTGAGCTGGCCCATGATAACCGCACAGCCGCCACGGCGTCTGCGGATCACTTCGGCCAGCGCATACACTTCGCTCATGGAGAAGGCCACGATAGCCGAGCGTGGAGGCAGACGGGAGAGCTTGGTGTGTCCGGTGCTGGCGAGGCTCGAGAGGCGGGCGCGGATGTCGATTTCGATACCCGGAACGAGTCTCTGAAGCAGCGGGCGGATGGTCTCGGCGCCGAGGAACAGCGTCTCGACGGTGCCACGAGCGTGGAGCAGGCGATCCGTGAAGACGTGACCGCGATCCGGATCCGAGGCAAGTTGGATCTCGTCGATGGCGATGAATTCGGCCTTACGGTCCAGCGGCATGGCCTCGACGGTACAGGAAAACCAGCGTGCGCCGGGGGGCACGATTTTTTCTTCACCCGTGATGAGCGCGACGCTGCGCTCGCCTTTGATTTTAACGAGGCGTTCGTAGTTTTCTCGGGCCAGAAGGCGCAGAGGAAAACCGATGATGCCGGACGCATGGGCCATCATGCGCGTCAGGGCATAATGGGTCTTGCCGGTATTGGTGGGGCCGAGGGCAGCACGGATGCTGGCTGGCATGATATGGTCGCTGGACGAGGTTCCGTGGAATGCACCCTTCATGTCTGAATGGTCGGGTGCCTGCGGAGCAAAAGCAAGCATCTGAAGCCTTCCCGATGGATCTTTCTCGGGTGAGGCAGGTCTTTGAGGAAGAAAATTTCATGAATTCGCATCCCCAGCTTCCCTTCGTGACCTCTGCCGAAGCGCCTTCGGCGCGTCTGGTTCATCTGGTGGCCTGTGAGGACAGTGCTGCGATCACGACTCTTCTCGGGGAGCATGCTCTGTTTCTGCAAGCGCAGGGATTTTCGTCGAAAGACGGAGCTTTCACGCTGCTGCCGGGTGAGGCCGGGGTCGGGGCTGCAATGCTGTGTGTGGCCTCCGCGCGGTCGAATGATCCGGAGGCTTTCGGGGTGCTGGGTACGGCGTTGCCGGAGGGTGACTGGACGGTCGTGCTGCACGGACTGGAAGCCGGAGCGCTGGAGAGTGCGCTGCTCGGGTTCTGTATGGGGGCATATCGGTTCGGTCTGGGGAAGGTGAAGCCACGCGCGACGCGGATGGTCGTTCCCGACGATGCGACGCGGCTTGCAGCGTTGTCGAAGGCTGTGTGGTTCGGGCGGGATCTGATCAACATGCCGGCAAATCTTCTCGGGCCGCGCGAACTTGCGCAGATGGCAGGCAAAGCGTTGGTGCATCGGGGGGCGAGCGTCAGTCTCGTCGAAGGGGATGATCTGCGCGGTGCATATCCGTGTCTGGCGGAAGTGGGTGAAGGGTCCGAACGCAAACCGGTCGTGGTCGTGGCGCGCTGGAAAGCACGTGAGGGTGCGCCGAAGGTTTCGCTGGTCGGCAAGGGGGTATGCTTCGATACGGGCGGCTACGACCTCAAAGGCGCCGCAGGGATGCTGCGGATGAAGAAAGACATGGGCGGGGCGGCTCTGATGCTTGCGGTGACCTGCGCGGCGATCGATCTGGGTCTGGATGTGGATCTGGAACTACGTCTGGGTTGCGTGGAGAACAGCGTGTCCGGTCATGCCATGCGGCCGGGGGATGTTCTGAAGACGCGCAGCGGCAAAATGGTCGAGATTGGCAATACGGATGCAGAGGGGCGGTTAGTGTTGTGTGATCTCATAACGGAAGCGTCTGAAAACCGTCCGGATGTCATTCTCGATGCTGCAACCCTGACGGGTGCTGCGCGCGTGGCACTCGGTCCGGATGTGCCGGCGCTGTTCAGTAATGACGATGAACTGGCCTCACTTATTCTCGAATCGGGAAAAGCGACGGCCGATGTAATGTGGAGAATGCCGCTCTGGCATGGCTATGATGCATGGCTCGATAGTAAAGTCGCCGACTTCGGAAACGTGACGTCAAAACCCATGGCCGGGGCGATTACTGCGGCGCTTTATCTCCAGAAATTCGTTCCGGATGGCCAAAAATGGGCACATATCGACACTTATGCATGGAATGACGGAGGACGCCCCGGCCGTCCTGAGGGCGGAGAAGTACTTGGTCTTCGGGCAATTCTGGAAACATTGTCACGAATTCATAACAATTCCTGAGCTGTTATGAAGCGTTTCACTCGGGAAACAGTGGGGCGGTGTGAAGAAGGCCTGAAAGATTAGGGTGTCAAACGCGTTTCAATGAGGCATATGCCCCTTATCGTTTCGATGCAGAGTCATCGTCTACTGGAATGTTTTGGAACCCATATGCTTGCGTATGCGTTTCGAATCACCATCTGAGTGCAACTGAAGCCTCTCCGGGAAAGGGGAGGTAAAGACAATTTCATGTTGGCTCCCGTGCCGCGGGTCTCTGTTATGGGATCGGACAACAGGGGGTCTAACTGTTTAGGAGAGAGATCATGCCCCAGGCTACCAATGATCAAATGCTCAACCTTCTGTGCGACACCATCGTTTCCATGGTCCGTCGTGACGGACCCGACCTGTCGGCACGCCAGCTTGCCGTGTTCCTGACCTGCTATCTGCGGGACGGCGCCCACACGGTTCGTGGTCTGGCCCTTGAGCTCAAGGTGTCCAAGCCCGCCATCACCCGTGCGCTTGACCGTCTGGGTGAACTGGATCTGGCCCGCCGCAAGGTCGATCCGCTGGACCGTCGTTCGGTTCTCGTACAGCGCACGCTGAAGGGTTCCACCTTCCTGCGCGAAATGCGCGCCGTCATGACGGAAGCCTCCGGCACCCGCTCGACCCGCACGGAACGCGCTTCGGCTTCCGTCGAGCGCCTGAGCAGCCGCCGCGCTGGCTGAACGATCCGCTGATTACCAGCGATCCTGCACGCGGGCTTTGGCCCGCGTGCAGACATATCCTGTCCACAAAATCTGTGGCAGCGCGATCATAAGAACTGTCGTAATGATCTGACCTGTGGCGAACGCCACAGCGCCCCAAAGGGCAAATCCCCAGTATAAAAAAGTGACGAGCGGTACCGACAGCCCTGAGCGGACGGCCAGTTGATAGAGATGGCCACGATGAGCTTGGGCGAGTCTGTCTCCGGCGCGGGCGCGACGTAGTAGCGTAAAGGTTACGTCCCACAACACGCCCGAGAGCAGCGCGATCACGAGGACGCCGCCGCCTGTGCCAAATCCTGTCATGCCGCCCCACGCGATGGCGAGCCCGATGGGCTGGCTGCCAACGTCGCCCATGAAAATTTGGGCCTTTGGAAAATTATGGGGCAGAAAGCTCAGCAGGCAGATGGCGAGCAGCATGAAGGCCACGGGCATGATGCCTGCGCTCGCCAGAAAGATGGCGGAGATGGCCATGATGCCCGAGGCGAGACCGTTGATCCCGTCGATGAAATTCAGAGCATTCGTAATGAACACCGCAGCGAGAACGAAAGGCACTACCATCCATGATGGAATATTCGTGCCGTATGTCGCTCCGAATACCGCGGCAATAGCGGCCAGAAACTGGGCTGCGAGTTTGTAGCGGGCTGGGAAGGGCCGCATATCGTCGAGCCACGATACGGCGCCGAGCACGATCATGCCGATCAGCAACCCCGTCATGGCGGGAATGATGGACGCCGGGGCATGGGCTGCGCGTAAGGCCGGGATCAGGCACAGAACAAAGGCTCCCACGATGCCGATGCCGCCCCCTTTCGGGGTTGGTCGTGTATGGGAACTCCGCTCTACGGGATGATCCAGAACACCGGCCCGGATCATGAGCAGGATCAGGATATTGCACAGTACGACTGCGGCCACGCAGGGGAGCGTAAGGCCGTTGTTAATATTCTGAAAAGAAAAGGGCATGGAACGACTTTATGGGAGAGCGGCTTTTGGCGCTATAAGGGGCGGGTGACATCTGCTGATCCTACAGGCCCTGCCGCTCCGGCCTCAATGCCCCCTTCGGCGCCGTCTTTCAGGCCGCCTTCTGCCTCGCATACGTCGATGCGCGCGCGGCGCATTGCGCTCAATGTTGCGCTGGACGGAGTCGTGTCTGCGGCTGCCGCACCTGTTGCGCGCTGGCTGGCAGATCCGGCCGGAGGGTGGCTGCATCCGCTGTGGTTTATTGCGGGTGGGGGCATTACGCTTCTGGTGGGTGGGCTGCCGTTCCGCGTTCCGCAGCAATACTGGCGGTTCTCGGGTGTGGCAGACCTGTTCAATATTGCCTGCGCCTCGGTTCTGAGCGCGCTGCTGTTTGCGGGACTCTTACGTGTGGCGGGCTATCCGCTGCCGACGCCGACCTTTCCAATCATCCATGCGCTGGTTCTTCTGGTGTTTCTCGGTTCCGTCCGCATGATGTGGCGGCTGGCGGCGCGCCGTAAGAGCACCGCGCTGGCCAGTCAGCGCATTCTGCTGCTGGGTGCGGATCATGAGGCGGATCTGTTCATCCGGGCGATGGAGCGGGACAGCGAGAACAGTCGCAGCGTGACGGGAATTCTGACTGGCGGTTCGCAGCAGGCCGGACGGCGTATTCATGACTGCCCCATTCTGGGAACGATCAGCGAAACGCCCGCCATTCTGGAGCGCCTGTTCGCTGCGGGAAAGCTGCCGGATGCGCTGGTTCTGACGTCAGGAGACATCAAGGGGCGGGACTTGGCACGCATTCTTGAAGCTGCGCGGGTTTATGACATCGACGTTCAGCGCACGCCGTCTTTGACAGCGTTGCAGCCGGCAGACAGGGTGGAACTTCGGCCTATCGCGATTGAGGATCTGCTGAACCGTCCACCGGTTGCGCTCGATTCGCAGGGTATGGCGCGGTTGATCAGTGGCCGTGTTATTGCTGTGACCGGGGCGGGCGGCAGCATCGGCTCCGAGCTGGCGCGGCAGATCGCGTCGTTTCAGCCTGCTGTGCTTCTCCTGATTGAGAGCAGCGAGTACGCGCTGTGGCAGATCAATCTGGATATTTCCGAGCGCTTTGGTGATGTGACACGCCATCAGATCGTGGCCGACGTGCGCGATCGGCGACGTATGGCGGAGATTTTCGGAGAGTACCGACCGCAGATCGTGTTTCATGCGGCGGCCCTCAAGCATGTGCCCATCGTCGAGGACAATCCGGTCGAGGGCGTGCTGACAAATGTGATCGGTACACGGATTGTCGCGGACGAAGCCGAACGCGCGGGTGCGCAGGCGATGGTCATGATTTCCACCGACAAGGCGGTCAACCCGTCCAGCCTGATGGGGGCCAGCAAGCGTTGTGCGGAGGTTTACGGGCAGGCGCTCGATATGCGCGCGCGGGCCGGACAGGGCGGCATGCGGTGTGTGACCGTGCGGTTTGGCAATGTGCTGGGGTCCACGGGATCGGTCGTGCCGCTGTTTCGGCGGCAGCTTGAACATGGCGGTCCGCTGACCATCACGCATCCGGACATGACGCGCTATTTCATGACCGTGCCTGAGGCCGTGGGGCTTGTTTTGCAGGCGGCTGTGCGCGGAACGCATGAGCGTGCGGAAAACGATGCGACGGACCGGCGCCTCAAGCAGGGCGGAATTTTCGTGCTCGATATGGGCGATCCGGTGCGGATCATGGATCTGGCGTTCCAGATGATCCGTCTGGCGGGACTGCGCCCCGAAACCGATATTGAGATCCGCTTTACCGGCCTGCGTCCGGGAGAGAAACTGTTTGAAGAACTGTTCCACGGACGCGAGGCCCCCGTTCCGACCGATGCGCCCGGTCTGCGGATGGCCTCCCCGCGCACAGTTGATTTCAGTGTTGCGAGACTTGCGATGGATGAGCTGGAAATGGCCTGTCGCGCAAACGATCTGGGCGCGATCATGACGATCCTGTACAGGCTGGTCCCCGAATTTCTTCATAACCGTGACGGCGGACTGCCGGTTGCGGTCTCCCATCCCGATCCGGAGATGATAGCGCCATGACACGGCAGATTGCTTTTCTAGACCTCCCCGCCCAGCAGGCGCGCCTCGGCGGCAGCATCCAGAAGCGCGTGGATGCCGTCATGGCGCATTGCCGCTTCGTGCTTGGCCCGGAAGTGCAGGAACTCGAGCATCGTCTGGCAGAGTTCGGCGGTGCGAAACATGCGATCGGCGTCTCATCCGGGACCGATGCGCTGCTGATGGTGCTGATGGGCGAGGAAATCGGGCCGGGAGATGCGGTTTTCCTGCCAGCCTTCACCTATACGGCGACGGCGGAAGTCGTCCTGTTGCTGGGTGGAACACCGGTTTTCGTGGATGTCGATCCGCAGACTTTCCAGATCAGTCTTGAATCGCTGAAGGCGCGGCTTGAGGCCGTCCGTCAGACTGAAGATCTGGAGCCGCGTGTTGTGATCGGTGTGGATCTGTTCGGCCAACCCGCGCCCTGGGACGAACTGAAGCTCTGGACCACGCAGGAAGGCCTGACGCTGGTGGCCGATTGTGCGCAGTCTTTTGGGGCGACGTATCATGGTCGTCGTCTGGGACATGAGGCGAAAGCGACCACATTGTCTTTCTTCCCGTCCAAACCACTGGGTGGGTATGGGGACGGTGGCGCGATCCTGACGGACGACGACGATCTGGCGGCGCTATATCATTCCCTTCGCACGCATGGCGAAGGCCGTACGCGCTATGAAGTCGAGCGGATCGGGATCAACGGGCGGCTGGATACGCTTCAGGCGGCCGTGCTTCTGGCAAAGCTCGATGTGTTTGACGCAGAGCTGAAGCGCCGGGATGCGATTGCGACGGCCTATGACGCCGGGATGCCTGAGGGGATCGTACCGCCCGTACGCGTTCCGGACAGCGAGAGCGCGTGGGCGATCTATACGATCCTGCTGCCGGATGCGGAAAAGCGAGATTCGCTTCAGACGTTTTTGAAGGATGCAGGCGTTCCAACCGCTATTTACTACCCAAAACCGCTGCATCATCAGCCAGCCTATGCGCCGCATCATGACGGGGCCTCTCTGCCGGTCGCAGAAGGGCTTGGCGCACGCGTTCTGGCGCTTCCCATCCATCCCGAACTGACGGACGATGACGTCCGTCATATCATTGCAGCCCTCAATCGGTGGGCAGGAGAACAGGCGTGAGACGCGAGCAGAAACTTCTTCTGGTTTTCGGGGCGCTGGTCCTCATTCCCGTAGGCATCATCTGGTTTGTGACATGGCCGCTGCTGCATGCGTGGAAATTCCCGCAGGTGACTGCGGGGCAGATGAGTGCGCCGATCAGTCGCGATCTGTCTGCAGATGAGGTTCAGAAGGTCAATCTGTGGCTTCAGTCGCATGAAACGGCCTGGGGGCCGTCGGGCGAGAAGACCGATCTTGCACCGAAAGTCGTTCTCGAAATGGCGGGCGCACAGGGCGAGCCGGTTATTATTTCCATCTGGAAATACAAAAAGCAGGACGACATCGTTGGGATCCAGCTTGCGAAAAATGGCCCGTACCGGATGAATGCTTTTCCCGACGCACAGCTTATGGCCTTGCAGCCTGCTGGAGCGCAGCCCGGAAAGTAAGGACTTTCTGGAGCGTGTTGAGAGCACAAAAAAGACCGGCCTCCTTCGGGAGTGCCGGTCTTTTTTGTGCTGTCGGGGAAAGGACGAGGCTTATTTCTGCTGTTTCTCTTCTTCTTCCGTAACTTCGCCGACATCACGACGGGTCTGGTTTTCGTCCTCCAGCGGGGCTGTGGCCTTGTCGCCCATCGCCAGAAGGGCGGCGGTGATGGGGGAGGCGAGGATCAGGCCGGGGGCGCCGAGGATGGAGCCGAAAACCGTCTGCGACAGGATCGCCATTGCGGGAGGCATATGCACGGCGCGGCGCTGGATCAGCGGGGCAAGGACATTGCCTTCGAAAAACTGTATCACGCAGTAGAGAATGGCGACGAACAGGCCCTCATGCGTGCCGAGCGACAGGCCCAGCAGGACGGCTGGCACGGCACCGAGAATGGCACCGATATAGGGTATGAAATTGCACAGACCCGCCACGACACCGAGCGCCAGTGCGAGCGGCACGCCAATCAGCGACAGGCCGACGCCTGAGAGGATGCCGACCACGAGCATGTCCAGTGCCTGCCCGGCGGTCCAGGCCCAGAGCGTAGCTCCTGCGGTCAGCATCAGTTCACGCGCGGCGGGACGGTGCTGCGTGGGGACGAGGCGGATCATCCCGTCGATATAGACGGCCGGGCTGAGGGCGAAATACAGACCGGCGATCAGAACGACCAGAAGCGTTCCGATGATACCGAAAACACTGCTGAGAAGCCCTGTGACCGAGCCCGCAAGTCCTGATCCCAGAGAGCCGAGGCCTCCTGTTCCGGGAGCGTTTCCGCCAAGAGAGGCTGGCAGGTGGTCAAGGACCATCTGGCCGATCGTGGAGCCGGAAAGATGGGCGCGGAGTTCACCGGATTGAGTGATCAGCGCCTGTTTGAGGCGGATGAACTGGTCGCTGATGGAAGGGCCGCTGCTCCAGCCAAGGCCGATCATGGCAACGAGGATCGCAACGGTTACGAGAGCAACCGCGCCCTGATAGGGAATGACGGGAACGTGACGCCGAAGCATACGGGCGAGCCCATGCAGGACGATGGCCACGAGAGCGGAGGCGAAGATCACGGCCAGAACATCGCCGATCAGCCAGATGGCGAGCAGCATCAGGGTCAGGGCGAGCGTGATCCGCATCAGCCCGGCAATTTTGGACAGTTCCCGCGCACGGGGTTCCGTTTCGCTGCGTTCTGCCGGATCGGAAAAAGAGATGCGCATGGAGGTGTCAGTCCTGAGGCTCAGTCGTTGGCAACTGGCTTATGTGGCGGGGGAAGGAGGGTCAATGGGCCTGGCTCAGGCCGTTGCGTCTTCCAGTTCGGCCTGTGCTTCAAGCCAGCTTTCCTCGACGGTTTCGAGCGTGGCGTTGAGCGCGGCCAGATGGACGTTAAGGGAGGTCAGTTCCGCAGCATCGCCGGACTGATACAGAACAGGATCTGCCAGTCGGGCCTCGATCTTTTTCTTTTCGCCGGAAAGCTGGGTCATTTTCGCTTCGGCATCGCGGATTTTCCGCCGCAGCGGTGCGAGGGCGCGGGTCTGTTCCTTGCGGTCGATGCGTTTCTGGGCAGACGCTGTGCCGCTATCTGCTGACGCCGTGGCGGCCTTGCTGCGCTCCGCCATCTCGGCACGCGCTTTGCGGGCGCGTTCGAGAAGCCAGGCGCGGTATTCGGCCATGTCGCCATCAAACGGCGAGATCGTACCGTCTTCGACCAGCCAGAAACGGTCGGCGACGGATTCCACGAGATGGCTGTCATGGCTGATGAGGACGACCGCGCCTTCGAATGCTGATAGGGCGCGGATCAAAGCGTCACGGGCGTCCAGATCTAGATGGTTGGTCGGCTCATCGAGGATCAGCAGATGCGGGGCTTCGCGGGTAGACAGGGCGAGGAGCAGACGCGCCTTTTCGCCACCGGAGAGTTCACCGACTTTTGTTTCAGCCCGGTTTTCATCAAGGCCGAACCGGGCGAGTTGCGCGCGGACGGCAGCGGGGAGCGCGTCCGGCATGGCGCGGCTCATATGGTCGATGGGTGTGTCGGTCAGGACGAGTTCATCGCTCTGATGCTGGGCGAAATAGCCGATTTTCAGCTTGGGCGAATGACTGTAGGTGCCGGACATGGGCTCCAGCCGACCGGCGAGCAGCTTGGCGAAGGTGGATTTACCGCGGCCGTTCTGACCAAGCAGGGCGATCCGGTCTTCCATATCCAGACGCTGGTTCAGCCCTTTAAGCACGACGCGCCCGTCATAGCCGAGGCTGACATTGTTCAGGCTCAGCATCGGGGGCGGCAAAGGCTGTGGTTCGGGGAAAGAGAAGCGCGTGGGGGTGTCTTCCACGACGCTCTCGATTTGGGGGAGGCGTTCGAGGGCTTTCAGGCGGGCCTGCGCCTGTTTGGCTTTGGTGGCCTTGGCGCGGAAACGGTCCACGAAGGATTGCATATGGGCGCGCTGGGCCGCGATGCGCTCGGCAGCGCGGTTCTGCTGGAGCGCCTGTTCCGTGCGGATGCGGACGAAATTGTCGTAGCCACCGGGGGTAACACTGATTTTCTGGTGATCGAGATGGGCGATGGCATCGACGGTGTTGTCGAGCAGGGAGCGATCATGGCTGACGATGATCGCGGCACCCGAGAACTTCGCAAGCCAGGATTCCAGCCAGAGCGTGGCTTCGATATCGAGATGGTTCGTCGGTTCGTCGAGCAGCAGCAGGTCAGGGTTCAGGAACAGGGCCGTGGCGAGTGATACGCGCATTCGCCAGCCGCCCGAGAAGTCCGAAACCGCTCGATTCTGCGCGTCCTGATCGAAGCCGAGACCAGACAGGATGGCCCCGGCGCGGGCGGGAGCCGTGTAGGCGTCGATGGCGATGAGGCGTTCATGGACATCTGCGATGCGGACAGGATCGGTCGCGGTTTCGGCTTCCGCGAGCAGTCGGGTGCGTTCAAGGTCGCCTTCCAGAACTGTATCGAGAATGGACGTACTGCCGGAGGGTGTTTCCTGTTTGACGCGGCCCATCGTAGCGCGGGCGGCGAGGGTGATTGTGCCGCCATCAGGCGCGAAATCACCAGCAATCGCGGCCAGAAGGGTGGATTTTCCGGCGCCGTTCCTGCCGATCAGGCCGATCTTGCGTCCTGGGTCCACACTGAGGGACGCATTGTCCAGCAGGGAGCGGCCCGCGATGCGAAGGGACAGGTCGGTGATGGTGAGCAGGCTCACGGGCGCCTCGATCAGTCGGAAGAAAAGAAACAGGTCGGTTAAAATACTGCGACAGACCTATCAGGAACGATGAATTTGCTCTAGTGGAACGGCGGTATTGACCCGCTGGTCCAGCGAGGACCGGTCCTAACAGGAGAAGAAAGATGGCTCTCGAGCGCACGCTTTCCATCATCAAGCCCGACGCGACCAAGCGTAACCTGACCGGCAAGATCAATGCCGTGTTCGAAGACGCCGGCCTGCGTATCGTCGCCCAGAAGCGCATCCACCTGACCGAGAAGCAGGCTGGCGCTTTCTACGCAGTTCACAAGGAGCGTCCGTTCTACGGCAGCCTCGTGTCCTCCATGATTGCCGAGCCGGTCGTCGTGCAGGTTCTTCAGGGTGAAGGCGCTGTCGCCAAGAACCGCGAAGTCATGGGCGCGACGAACCCGGCCGATGCTGCTGAAGGCACCGTTCGCAAGCTGTTCGCCGAGAGCATCGAAGCCAATTCCGTGCATGGCTCTGACAGCCTTGAGAACGCGAAGAACGAAATCTCCTTCTTCTTCGCCGAGACGGAAATCCTGCCGTAATTTTTACGATAGGTAATCTGTTCTCAACAAAAAAAGGCGCGGACTTCGGTCCGCGCCTTTTTTGTTTGGAGACGCTGGACGTCTCTTACTTCGCAAAAACGTCGCAGATCATTTCGAGTACGTCCGGGTAGAGCAGGTGTTCCTGTTCCAGCACGCGGGCGGCAAGGGTTTCTGGCGTATCGGTGTCAAGGACGGGAACGCTGGCCTGCCCGAGGATAGGGCCTTCATCCACGCCGGATGTGACGAGGTGGACGGTGCACCCATGTTCTTTCGCACCAGCCTTGAGGGCGGCTTCATGGGTGTGTAGGCCGGGGAAGGCGGGTAGGAGGCTCGGGTGGATGTTGAGCATCCTGTCTTCCCACGCCTTGACCAGCCATGGTGTCAGGACACGCATATAGCCCGCGAGGACGACCAGCATGGCGCCGGAGGCCTGAAGGGCTGCGTCTATTTCGCGTTCGTGGGCTTCGCGGTCCGTACCGAAAGGCTTGTGGTCGATGACGAGGGTTTTCAGGCCCGCGTCTTCGGCGACCTCAAGGCCCGGCGCATCCGGGCGGTTGCTGAGGACCAGCACGATTTCGGCGGGATAGTCCGGTCGGGCACAGGCTTCGATCAGGGCGCGCATATTGCTGCCGCGACCGCTGATGAGGATCGCGACAGGCACCTTCTGGATTTTTTTTGGCGCGTTTTTAGGCTGGGCTTTGGCTCTGTTTCTGACGGGCGGCTTCTTCATGCGAAGGAAACCGGTGCGGTCAGGGTGTAGGCGTCGTCGGAGCGGACGATCTGGCCCATGAGGAAACCGGTTTCGCCGCGCGCATCCAGTTCCGCCATGACCTTTTCCGGCTCGGATGTGACAAGCACCATGCCGATGCCGCAGTTGAAGACGCGGAGCATTTCGTCAGCCGCCACATTGCCGGTTTTGGCCAGCCAGCGGAAAACGGACGGAACGACCCATGCGGAGCCGTCCACGCGGACGCCGAAGCCTTCGGGCAGGACGCGCGGCAGGTTGCCCGGCAGGCCGCCGCCTGTGATGTGGGCGCAGCCATTCAGCAGGCCCTTGGCGTGCAGGTCTAGCACCGTTCGGACATAGAGTGTCGTGGGCGTCAACAAGGCTTCGGCCAGCGTGTGACCTTCGGCGAAGGGAGCGGGATCGTTCCAGCCGAGGCCGGAGCGGCGCACGACTTCGCGGACCAGAGAGAAGCCATTAGAGTGAACGCCGGAGGAGGGCAGGCCGATCAGCGTGTCGCCTTCGGCGATATTGGCGGGAAGCAGGTTGCTGCGCTCGGCCGCACCCACGCTGAAGCCTGCGAGATCGTAATGGCCGGGAGCATACATGCCGGGCATTTCAGCCGTTTCGCCGCCGACGAGAGCGCAGCCGGACTCGGCGCAGCCCTTGGCGATGCCCTTCACGACCGTGGCTGCGGCTTCGACGGAGAGTTTTCCGGTGGCGAGATAGTCCAGGAAGAACAGCGGGGTGGCGCCTTGTACGACGAGGTCGTTGACGCACATGGCGACGAGGTCGATCCCGACATCATCATGCTTTCCGGCCTCGATGGCGACCATCAGTTTCGTGCCGACGCCATCGGTGCAGCTGACGAGGACGGGATCGGTGAAGCCTGCGGCCTTCAGATCGAAAAGCGCGCCGAAGCCGCCGAGGCCGCCCATCGTGCCGGGACGGTTCGTGGCTTTGGCTGCGGGCTTGATGGCGTCGACCAGCGCATCGCCAGCGGCAATATCCACGCCGGCCTGTGCGTAGCTTGCGCCGCCAGTCGTGCTGTGGCTCGATCCGGGGGCGATATCAGGCTGATCGGTCATGGTCGAAAGGTTCCCGCTGGTTGACGTGACGCCGTTCTAGAGCATCCTGCGCGCTGGCGGAACGCCTGTTTGATGGTGTTACGGCATGAAAAAGGGGGCTGCGATGACGAAACGGGATGTGGGCGGGGTGTCCGGAAGACCCGCGGCCACCCAGATGGCGTTTCCCCTGCGCCGGGTGACGGCGATGACGTCCGATCGTTTCATCAATGGTCCGTCGAATGTGGCGGCGCGGGCATGGCTTGCGCGCAGTCAATGGCCGGATGGGCGTTTATGGCTCTGGGGCCCTTCGGGGACGGGGAAGACGCATCTTTTGACGGCATGGGCGCATGAACATGACGCGACGGTGCTGGATGCCCGCCTGTTCTCCACGTCCTCTGCGGGCGGGCGGATCCGGGTTCAGGGGAATCTTGCGATTGATAATGCCGATTCGCCGGGCGATGAGGCGACCATGCTGCATCTGCTCAACGATGCGTTCTCCCAAGGCGATCGCGTTCTGATGGCGGGCCGCCTGCCACCGTCGCGCAGCCATTTCATGCTGCCCGATCTGGCGAGCCGCCTGCGGGCGACGGCCACGACCGCAACGGGCGAGCCTGAGGACGATCTGCGGGCGACGCTGCTTCTGTCATTGCTGGCGGATCGTCAGCTTGTCGTGTCGCAGTCGGTGACGGACTGGCTGTGGCGTCATCTGCCCCGGACGGGCAACGCGCTGGTTTCCGCGGTGGAGCGGCTGGATGAGGCGGCTCTGGTCCGCAAACAGCCCATCACGCGGGCGCTGGCGCTGGAAATGTTGCCAGATCTGCTGACGCCTGAGGAATAGATGTCACGAACGTGACACAAAAACTCCGTTTGACATGCCTATCCCGTGGCATGACCCTTGAGGCGATTTGTAAATTCGTGTGTTCCGGAAGGCCCCATTGTGACGACTGAAGATTCCCGGCCCGCGCCGCGCCGCCGCTCCCCCCGCAAGCCCCGCAGTGCAGTCACTCCAGCCCAGAACCGCAGCCGTCGCCGACAGACTCCCGCTATCCGGGCCGAAGATTACGCGCGTATGGCAACGTCGCCAGAGCGTTTCCTGAACCGGGAACTGTCCTGGCTGGATTTCAACGAGCGCGTTATTGAAGAGGCCGAAAATACCCGCAACCCGTTGCTGGAACGGGTGCGGTTTCTCTCGATCAGTTCCAGCAATCTGGACGAGTTCTATTCCGTGCGTGTGGCCGGGCTTGTGGGGCAGGTGCGTGAAGGCATGGTCGTGCGCAGTCCGGACGGACTGACCCCCATCCAGCAGCTTTCACAGGTGCGGCAGAAGGCGCGGCATCTTCTGGCGGAGCAGCAGCGCGTCTGGCATGTGCTGGAAGGAGAGCTGAAGGACGCAGGCATCGTCATTCTGCCGACCGACTCGCTGGATGAAACGGATCTGGCGCAGCTTTCCACGCTGTTCGACGAGCGGGTTTTCCCGGTGCTGACGCCGATGGCGGTCGATCCCTCCCATCCGCTGCCCTTTATTCCGAATATGGGTCTGGCGCTGCATCTGCGTCTGAAGGATGCGGCCTCTTCAGCACATGTGATGGATGGACTTATCCTGCTGCCAGCGCAGGTTCCGCGTTTCCTGCGGCTTCCGGCGCGGTTGAAGGAAGGGCAGGAGACACCGGACCAGATCCGCTTCGTGCTGCTCGAAGATCTCATCACGCTATTTGCCGGACGCCTGTTTCCGGGGCTGGTGATCGGTGCTGCGGGCGTGCTGCGCGTGATCCGCGATACGGATGTGGAGTTTGAAGACGAGGCCGAGGATCTGGTGCGGTCTTATGAAACGGCACTGAAACAGCGTCGGCGTGGCGTATGCATTCACCTCGCGCTGGACCGCAAACTGCCTGACACGCTGGGTCGTGAGATGGGTGAAGAGCTGGGCGTGGGTGAGGAGGACGTTGTCGTCCTGCCGTGCTTTGTCGGCGTGACCGATCTCAAGCAACTGATCGTGGATGATCGCCCGGATCTGGTGTTTCCGGCCTATACGCCTCGCTTTCCCGAGCGGGTTCTGGATTATGACGGAGACTGTTTCGCGGCGATCCGTGCGAAGGACATGCTGGTCCATCATCCGTTCGAGAGCTTCGACGTGGTAGTGCAGTTCCTGCGTCAGGCGGCGCTGGACCCGAACGTGCTGGCGATCAAGCAGACGCTGTATCGCACATCTCGCGACAGCCCGATCGTTCACGCGCTGATCGAAGCGGCGGAGGCCGGAAAATCAGTGACCGCCATGGTCGAACTACGGGCCCGGTTTGACGAGGAAGCCAATATTCGCCTGTCCCGCGCGCTTGAAGCTGCGGGCGTGCAGGTCGTGTTCGGCTTCGCGCATCTCAAGACCCATGCGAAGCTGAGTCTTGTGGTCCGTCGCGAGAACGGCTCGCTCCGGTCCTACGCACATTTCGGAACGGGCAATTACCATCCGATTACGGCGCGGATTTATACGGATCTGTCGTTTTTCACCTGTGACCCGAAGCTGGCTTCGGATTCGGCGCGTCTGTTCAATTACATGACGGGCTATGCCATCCCCGCGAAAATGGATGCGCTGGCCTTCTCGCCCATCACCATCCGCTCCACGCTGGAACAGCTCATTCAGGACGAAATCGACCATGTGAAGGAAGGGCGTCCGGGGCGGATCTGGCTGAAAATGAACAGCCTCGTGGATGCCGAACTGATCGACAAACTCTACGAAGCCTCGCAGGCCGGGGTGAAGATCATTGGGATCATTCGCGGAATCTGCTGTCTGCGGCCCGGTGTGCCGGGGCTTTCGGACAATATCGAAATCAAGTCGATTGTCGGGCGTTTTCTGGAACATTCCCGGGTTTTCGCCTTTGGAAACGGGCATCGGATGCCGTCCGCCAAGGCAAAAGTTTTCATTTCTTCGGCAGACTGGATGGTGCGGAACATGGACTGGAGGGTAGAAGCCATGGTGCCCATCACGAACCCGACGGTCCATGCGCAGATTCTTGGCCAGATCATGACGATGAACATCAAGGACAACCTTCAGAGCTGGACGCTCACGAGGGACGGCTATTGGCATCGGGTTTCGCCGGGCGCACATCCGTTCTCCGCCCACGAATACTTCATGAACAATCCGTCCCTGTCCGGCCGAGGCTCGGCTGCGCGGGAGAAGGTCCTTCCGGAGGCACATCGCCCCCGTGAGCGGCCCGACAGGATTCTGGAAGACTGATTTTCATGTCCTCATCTGCACAGCGTTCCGCCATTGTCGATCTTGGGTCCAACTCGGTCCGGCTGGTTGTTTTTGAAGGGGTGACGCGCAATCCCCTTCCGATTTTCAACGAGAAAGCCACGCTCAAGCTGGGGCGCGGACTGGATGTGACCGGGCGTCTCAATGACGAGGGCGTTACGCTGGCGATGGACGTGCTGGGGCGGTTCCATGCCGTCGCCCGTGCCATGGGGGCCGAGCCTTTCGAGGTTCTCGCCACCGCAGCCGTTCGCGATGCGACCAACGGGCCGGATTTCGTGGATGCTATTCGCGCGCGGATGCCGGGTGTGCCGATCCGCGTTCTGGAAGGAACGGAAGAAGCCGATTACGCGGCCCGCGGCGTTCTGTGCGGTCTGCCGGAAGCGAATGGTCTGGTTGCGGATATTGGTGGCGGTTCTCTGGAACTGATCCATGTTGCGGACAGCCAGTATTTTGAAGCCGTGACAACCAAACTGGGCGTGATCCGGCTGCATGATCGTTCCAAGGGCAGCATTGAGCGGGCAGCGGAAATTGCGAACGAACTTCTGGCAGAAGTGAACTGGCTGCCGGGCATGACCGGGCGGCCGCTTTATCTCGTGGGCGGGGCGTTTCGTGCGCTGGCGCGGCTTCAGATTGCGCGGACGCAGTATCCATTAAACCTCGTGCATCTATTTACCCTTTCCGAAGGGGAAGCGCGGGAAATGGCGGACTGGGTGATCAGTTCCCCGCGCCGGACCCTTGAGAAAATGCCGGGGGCTCCGCGCAAGCGTCTGGCGGATGCGCCGTTTGCGGCGGTCGTACTGCGCTGTCTGATGGAGCGGGTCCGTCCGTCCAAGGTCGTGTTCAGTGTCGATGGACTGCGCGAAGGCTGGTACATGCGCCATGTGGCGTCCTCGGTTGCGGATCTCGATCCGATGACGGATCTGGCGACGGAAATGGCCAATCGTCTGGCCCGCAGCGCCTCGCTCGCTGAGGCGCTGGTGAGCTGGACGGCACCGCTGTTCCGCGACGAGACGCGCACCCAGAAGCGTCTGCGCGAACTGGCGTGTATGCTCTCCGATATCGGTTCTTACGATCACCCGGAATATCGGGTCGAGCAGACCTATCGACGGGTGATGTATGGGCATGGTGTGGGCTTCGATCATACGGCCCGGGCCTTTATCGGCCTGACGCTCGCCGTGCGGTATGAAGTCTCGATGGACTCTCCCCTGATTGAACCTTCCCGACAGCTTCTGTCGCGCTCGGAGATTGACCGTGCGGTGCGTCTGGGCCTTGCGCTCCGGCTGGCCTATACACTCTGCGCGGGAACGAAAGTCCTGCTCGATGAGTGCAGGCTTCTCGTGGAAGACGGAACGCTCGTGCTGGTTCTGGGCGCGCGCAGTGTGCGGGCGGCGGGCAGTGCGGTCCGACGTCGTTTCGAGAGGCTGGCGGCTGCGATGCAGCTTGAATGTCAGGTTAGGGAAGAATGACTTTGCGGGATTACGGGACGGCGGCCAGATTTGGTCTTGTAGCGGCGGCAGTGGTTTTCGGACTGTCGGGCTGCGGAAAATCCCATGACCGGGGTGCGCTGT
Organism: Gluconobacter sp. Dm-74; assembly: GCF_018256135.1. Classification (NCBI taxonomy): domain Bacteria; kingdom Pseudomonadati; phylum Pseudomonadota; class Alphaproteobacteria; order Acetobacterales; family Acetobacteraceae; genus Gluconobacter; species Gluconobacter sp. Dm-74. Next base: position 516,312 of record NZ_JAERLX010000001.1, read on the forward strand.
GGAAGGTCGTTCACGGGCGTTGTGCTGTTGATGCGGATCACAAGCCCTGCACGGTTTATGACGAGAAAGATGGTTATGCCCTCCTCAAGGATCAGACCGGACGCGGCCAGTATCTGGTGATCCCGACGCAGAAGGTGCCGGGCGTTGAAGATCCAAGTCTGCTGAAGCCTGAGACGCCGAATTATTTCGCGGAAGCCTGGGGGCAGCGTGCCCATGTGGCGCAGTCCTACGGGTTTGAAATCCCTGACTCGCATCTGTCGATGGCGATCAATTCGCGTCCGGGGCGCACGCAGGACCAGTTGCACATCCATCTGGATTGCCTGACGTCCTATGCGCGTGCCGAGCTCGACAAGAACATGATCACCGAGGATTGGTCTTTGGTCTCGTTGTACGGTCATCCCTATCGGGCGCGGATCGTGACGTCTCTGGAGCCGTCGCCGTTCCGGGTGATTGCTGCTGATGACATGTCCATCCACACGCTCGTCATCACGCCGGCAAAGCATGGCGGCTTCATCCTGCTCGATGACATGGCGCATGTGCTCGATCATGGATCGGGCGAAGAGCTTCAGGATCATGAATGTCATCTCGATGATCCGCACCATAAGGCCATGATTATGGATGGCATGGACATGGGCCAGCACCCCAACGGCATGATGTAAGACAGCTTTGGGTTGTCCGGGGATTCCGGGTGTGGCAGGGTTCGATAAATCTCGAACAATCTGTCGTCCCGGAGACCGGTCTTGAAACTGGCAGCGAAATCGTCCCCAAACTGGCCACTGCTTTCGCTCGCCGTTGGCGCCTTTGCCATCGGCACCACAGAATTTACGCCGATGGGCCTGCTGCCCGTCATCGCGCATGGTCTTCAGGTCAGTGTACCTAAGGCCGGTGGGTTGGTGACGGCTTATGCGGTGGGTGTGATGCTTGGCGCACCCGTCATTACGCTGCTGATGGCGCGTTTTCGCCGAAAACTGGCCCTGATCCTACTGATGGGGCTGTATGTGGCAGGCAATCTGCTCTCTGCGGTTTCCGCCAGCTATGATCTGTTGTTTGCCTCACGCGTCCTGACCAGTCTGGCTCATGGGGCGTTCTTCGGGCTGGGAGCCGTGGAGGCTTCCTTATCTGTCGCGCCAGCGCGCCGGGCGAGTGCGGTGGCATCCATGTTCATGGGGCTGACGATCGCCAATATCGTTGGTGTTCCAGCAATGACATGGCTCGGGCTGAATTTCGGCTGGCACAGTGCGTTCGGGGTGACGGCCATATTGGGGCTCGTAACCATGCTGGCCGTGCAGTTTGCCCTGCCGGCCCGCGAGATTGGCCCGGCCCCGGATGTTGGGCGCGAATTGCGGGTTCTCGTGAAGGGGAATGTGCTTCTGGCGTTGCTGACGACCGCGATCGGCGCGGGGGCGATGTTCGTGCTCTACACCTATATCGCGCCAATCCTCGAACACATCACCCATGCCAGCCCGACCATCATCACTCTGGCGCTGATGCTGACCGGGGTAGGGTTCTCGATCGGCAACGCTATAGGCGGCCGGAGCGCGGATCGCTCTCTGGATGGGAGCCTGCTGGTCTTTTTCCCCGTCCTTGGCGTGATCATGCTGATCTTTCCGTGGATGGCGCAGAGCGTGCCAGGCGCGCTGTTCGCGTCACTGCTCTGGGGCGCCGCGACCTTCGCGCTCATGCCCGCGCTTCAGATGCGGGTCATGCAGGCCGCGCATGATGCGCCTGCGCTGGCGTCGTCCATGAATATCGGGGCGTTCAACCTTGGCAATGCGATCGGTGCGGCTCTGGGAGGGATCGCACTGTCCATGGGGTTGGGCTATGGCGGTGTGTCCGTCATTGGTACGGCTCTGGCGCTGGTCGGGGTCGGGCTTGTTCTTCTGTCACGAAAGGTGGCTCCTCCATGATCCGTTCCCTCCTGCTCGCCACCAGCCTGTTTGTTGCGCCCCTCGCGGCGCTGGCTGCACAGCCTGCGAATGTTGGCGATGCCATTATGGCCGCCAGCGCCTATCACGACAGCGGCGATTACCAGCGTGATTTCGACGCCGTGGTTGCCCAGGCGCGCCAGTGGATCAAACAAACGGCGCCAAAAACGCGCCATCCCGCAATCGTTCTGGATATCGACGAGACGACCTTGTCCAACTGGGACGAGATCCGCGCCGATGATTTCGGCTATATCCCGGCGGGTCCGTGCGACGCCCTGCCTAAAGGGCCGTGTGGAGCGATTGCCTGGGAAAAGAGTGGCCACGCCCCGGCTTTTGCGTCCATGCGGGCGCTGATCGAAGAGGCTCAGGCGAATCATGTTGCGGTGTTTTTCGTGACAGGGCGTCATGAGGATGAGCGGGACGCAACCGAGCGGAACCTGCATCTGGCGGGAATTCAGCACTGGGACGGGCTGTATCTGCGACCGATGACCTCCCATGGATACGCAGCCTTGTACAAGGCACCGACCCGCGAGCGGATCGAACGTAAAGGCTATACAATTATTGCAAGTCTTGGGGATCAACCGTCCGACCTGAGCGGTGGATTTGCAGAAAAGACTTTCCTGCTCCCGAATCCGTTCTATCGTGTTCCGTAATATTATGTAATTCGGGGGGCAAGATCGTCTTTGCCACCTCTGAAAAAGCCCGGTGCCTCGATGGCACCGGGCTTTTTTGTCTCAGAACGATTTGAGGAGCCGTTCCAGATAGTCCAGTTCGCTCTGCGGGCGCGTGCGGTCCGAGGCGCGGCGGCGGAGTTCGCGTTCGATGTCGCGGGCGCGGTCACGGGCGCTTTTGTCCGGGATATGGGCGTCCGAATCCTTGCCTTTGTCGCCTTCGCCGAGTTTGCGGCCCAGCGGATCCTGATCCTTCTGGTCCTCATCATCGCCGTCTTCATCGCCAGCCTGCGGTTGGTCACCGTCATCGCCCTGCTGGCCTTTTGCGCCGTGCTGGGGTTTGCCGGAACCGCCTGCACCACCGGAGGGAATAAAGCTCAGGCTGCCTCCGCCCTGTCCGCCCTTGCCGGAACCGCCGGATTTCTGGTTCTGGCGCATCTGCTTTCCGGCTTCGGACAGGTCGGCCAGAACTTTCTGTTCGGCTGTCTGCGCGTCGGCGTCCTTGCGGTCCGCGAGGGCCTCGCGGGCGCTCTGCATGTCCGTTTTTGCCTTGTCAAAGGCTGTGGCGGGCTTGCCGGTCAGATCCTTGACGCGACGGCTCAGGATATCGTTCACGCGCTGAAGGGCGCGTTGCAGGGCATGATCCGCACGGCGCCCGTCGGACTGGGCGGCAACCGTCGCCGGATCGACCGGGGGCGGTTTGTCGGCAGGCTGATCCATTCCGGCAGGCGGCTGCATCCCAAGCTGGCGGAGCAGGTCCGCCGTGGACATCTGGCTGACATCGGGAGGATTGCCGTCATCGGGTGGTGCTGCGGCCTTGCGGGCGGCGGAGAGGCGGGACTGCGTGTGGTCGAGCAGCGTGGTCTCGCGGTGGACGAGATCATGCAGGGCCGCGCGCTGCGCCTGCGCTTCGGCTTGCGCCTTCATCTGGGCGGCAAGCGCCTTGAGGTCTTCGGGACGCGCCTGACGCATGCGTTCGGCCATGTCTTCCATCTGCTGGAGACGGCGCAGGGCTTCGTCGCCATGACCCTGATTGGCTTCGGACTGGAGGCGGCGCATTTCGTCTGAGAACGGATCGGCCGAGCTGGTGCCGGATTGCGGCATCATGATCCCGCTCTGCGCGGCGCGTTCGAACAGGAGCTGCATCCGACGGTTCAGGGCGTCCTTGAGGGCCTGTGTGCGGCGCTGGAGTTCTTCCTGTTCAGGAAGAGTATGACCTTTTTCTCCCAGATCGCGCATGTGGTCGAGCTGCTGCTGCACGCCCTGCTGGGCTGCGCGGACTTCAGCTGCGGCATCCGCGATTTCGGGGCCGTCACGGCGCAGATCGTCCAGATAAAGTGCGAGCGCCCAGAGGTCACCGGGAACGCGATCCGCCGAGCCTTCAGGGGCATCTTTACGAAGGGATGCGATTTCCAGCCCCAGCGCTGCGAGGATCGCGCGTTCGTCGGTTGTCTGTGTCAGGAGCGCGAGTTCATCCGAGGCTTTTGAAGCGCGTTCCTGCCCGAGCATGAGGCGGCGGCGCAAAGCCACGAGGGCGCGGGCCAGCGGATCGGTGAATTTGCGGGCGCCGATTTGGAATTTAACCAGGTCGCTTCGGCTTTCGCGACCCGAAACGCTTTTGGCGTGCAGGCGACCTTCAACGTCCATTCCAGCAAAAGGATCGGAAGAGAGATCCGGAGTGGCGATCCCTTTCGCGTTCTTCGGATGACCATCGAGGGGGATCGGAACGCGTAGGATCCGGCCGCGGGAGAGGCCGGGCAGTTGGATTTCGGCCTCCAGCGACTCTACGCCATAGGTTTGATGGATATGCCAAGGCAGGCCGGTGCGCCAGTCATCTTTCTGGGGGCCCGGCTTGCCGTCCCATGTGACGGTCGGGGGCAAATCGGGCTCGATGGTTACGTGCCAGGCGCCGAGAGTGCGGCCACGAATGACGATGCGGACAGTCCCGGATTGCTGGAGCGTACCGTGACTGTTCCAGCTTCCAGCATCCAGACGGCTCTGCTCAGGAGAGGCGATGCCGGACAGAGTGGGTTTTCCGTGAGCGCCGGTGATGGTGGCGTTCAGGATCGAACCCTGCGGCACATCAATCGCGGTGCGGCCCGTTGAGGACAGGAAAATGGGCGCGCCGGGCGCATAAGAGGGGCGGTCGATCCAGGCCTGAAGGGTCGGGAGCGGAACGCTGTCATCGTCCACGCCGGGGAGCAGTCCGGCGTAAAGACGCGACGGTGTATGTGTGCTCGCCAACAGCGCGGCACCGATCAGGGCTAGAGGGACGGCGATAAGGCCGATGCGGTCCTGCAGACTGGTTTCAGGATGAGGCAGACCGACGCGGAGCGTCCCGAGCGATGCTGTAACGCGTTCGACATGGCGCGCCCAGATGGCGGACTGTTCGCCGTTTCCGGCAAAAGCCGGGCGGTCCGTCAGGCTGAGGAGTGGCTGGCGGGCGAGGCGGGAATCGTGTTCAATCCTGCGGTCTGCTGCCGGGATGCTGACCGGGGCGACACGCCGCATGCCGCTGACGGTCAGCCAGAGTGCCGTGCCGAGCACGCCGATTTCGAGCAGCGCATGCAACCAGTCGGGCAGGGACTGTGGAATGCGCGCCAGACTGGCCAGACCGTAGAACGCCACGAGAAGTAGCGGCCAGCGCAGGGGCTCCCACGCCCGTTCCCACCACAGGACGCGCTGGGCCTTGCGGCGCAGGGTTTTGAGATGGAGGGCCGGGTTTGGCTCAGCCATGGTCATTCCCAGCTGCTGTCAGCCATTCGGGGACGGTTTCAACGGCAATCAGTTCTGCAACACTCTGGGGCTGGCGGATAATATCCCATTTCCCATTGTCGATCAGAACCTGCGCGGCGAGCGGGCGGGAATTATAGGTGGAACTCATGACAAATCCATAAGCGCCGGTGTCGAGCAGGGCGATCAGGTCACCACGTTTCGTATCCGCAGGGAGCGCGCGATCACGGGCGAAGATATCGCTGCTTTCGCAGACCGGACCGACGATATCCCAGAGTTTTGTCGGGCTGGTCAGGCCATTGGGGGCGACTGGCATGATGCCGTGCCAGGATTCGTACAGGGATGGACGGGCCAGATCGTTCATGGCAGCGTCGAGCACAACGAAATCTGGATTGCCAGCTTTCGTTTCGATCACGCGGCTTAGTAGAATGCCGGTTGGTGCGGAAAGCCAGCGGCCGGGTTCGATGCTGAGGCGGACACCAAGGTCCCCCAGCGTCTCGGCAATAACGCCTGCGAGCATATCGGGCGAGGGAGCGATTTCGTCACGATAGCGGATACCGAGGCCGCCGCCGCAGTCCACGGCTTCGACGGTGTGACCGGCGGCGCGGATTTCGCGGACCATATCGGCCAGTCGGGTATAGCCTTCGCGGAAAGGGCCTGCGGTCAGCATCTGGCTGCCCAGATGAACGGCAAGGCCAACGAGGCGGACGTTCTTCAGGCTGGCGGCTTCACTATACAGGGCCACGGCGCGGCGGTGTTCGATACCGAATTTGTCTCCGGCGCGACCTGTGGAAATCTTGTCATGAGTGTCGGCGTCCACGTCCGGATTAACGCGCAGGGCAGCACGCGCGACACGACCGCAGGCGCGGGCAATGTCGTCGAGGCGGTATAGTTCTTCGACGCTTTCGACATTAACCTGCGCGATATCGTGTTCAACGGCTGCCCGCAGTTCCGCATCGGATTTCCCAACGCCGGAGAAAACGATCTTCGAGGGTTGGATCCCGGCATGGAGCGCGCGCTGCATTTCGCCGCCGCTGACGATATCCACGCCGTAACCGCACTGCCGCAGGATGGTGAGTGTGGCCTGATGGTCCTGCGATTTCATGGCGAAATGCATGCTGATCGGCAGGTTCCGAGCCTCGAACGCCGCGCGCAGGGCTTTTGCCCGCCGTCGCAGCGTTTCTGCTCCCATGATCCAGCACGGCGTGCCGACAGCGGCCGCGATGACGTGCAGGGGCACGCCTTCGAACAGGAGGCCGTCCCGCGCATCCATCGTCAGGGAAGGGCGGGTGTCCAGCATGTCGTGGAAGGACGGGTCGGTAGCGGGATCGGAGGGAAGCGGTGCACTCATGATGGTGATACCGTATCGCTCTTGGAAGCATGTTCCAAGCTGAACCCGCAGGGGATAATATCATCGGTATGATACAGGAACTGATCCGGGAGGCCCTTGAGGCCCGTTCGCGTGCTTATGCACCCTATTCGCGCTTTCAGGTGGGCGCGGCCTTGCGGTGTGAGGGGGGTGTTCATTCAGGCTGCAATGTCGAGAACGCCGCCTATCCGCTGGGAACATGTGCTGAGGCCGGTGCGATTGCCTCCATGATCCGTGCTGGGGGACGGCGGATTGAGGAAATCGTGGTCGTGGGCGGCGATGCGCCGTGTACGCCCTGTGGCGGGTGTCGGCAGAAACTGCGGGAGTTCGGTCTGCCGGACCTGCGGGTGCATATGATCTCGCCCAAAGGGGATATTCTTCTGACCCGGACTCTGGCCGAACTGTTGCCTGATGCGTTCGGCCCGGATCATCTGGGATGAAAGGCGCCGCTGCGCTGCTGATGTTCTGGATCTGCGGCGCAGCAGCGTTCGCCGCTCCGGGTGTCGCGCTGCCGGGACTCGGACCTGACAGCCATCGCAGCGTGGTGGATGTGAATAAGGCGCCCTGGAAGATTTTGGGGCGCGTCCAGACCTCTCTCGGTAGTCGTTGCACGGGATTCGCCGTAGCGCCGACGGTCATGGTGACGGCGGCGCATTGTCTGTGGCTGCCTGCGACGCGGCACTATATCCAGCCTGAGGATGTTCATGTCCTGATGGGGTATATGCTCGGACATTACCGTCTTCATGCGCAGGTGACACAGTTTGTTATTGCGCCCGGTTACGACCCTGAAAACGAGGGCGGCACGGCGTCCGAGGATCGGGCAACGCTGGTGCTGGACCGCAAGGTCATCGCGTCGGCCGATCTTGTTCCTTACGGCGCAGCAGAGATGGGCGCGGCTGCGATGCTGGTCGGATATCCGCAGGATCGGTCGGAAGTCCCGTATGGAGATATTTCCTGTTATATCAATGGTTTGTCAGGGAATGGTTTGATCCATCATGACTGTTCGGCAACACGCGGAGACAGCGGTGGCCCCCTTCTGGCACGCCAGCCAGACGGCCAGTGGGGGATTGTGGGTATCGATGTTCTGGCGACGCCGGCGCGGGGCGGTTTTGCGGCCCCTTTACCACACTGAAATTTGTGTGTTTCCACAGGGTATAGTGCGTAAGGTTTGCGTCAGAAAAAATTCACTCATGCAAACATGAGCCGTGTTTCCGCGTTGTTGAGGAGACGACACCATTATGGTGTTAAAGGTTTTTTAATCCCGGAAAGTAACTGCCATGTATGTCATGTCCATGAAGGGAGCATCATCCAGCGTCGTTCCGCAGGGAAACGCGCAGGGGGAGAGTAAAAAAATCGACAGAAAGCATGTTCTGGTCGTTGAAGATCAGGCGCTTCTGCGATTCCTCGCTGCTGACATGCTGGAAGAGGCTGGTTACGAGACGTCGCTTGCGGCGGATGCTGACGAGGCACTGGCTGTTCTCGCCCGGCACCCGGACATCTGTACGATTTTTTCCGACGTCAATATGCCCGGTGATATGGACGGCGTGGGTCTTGCGCATGCGATTCGCGAGCAGCACCCTGATATCGGTCTTGTTCTGACGTCAGGAACCCGGATTCAGGAACTGGGGGAACTGCCGGGCGGCACGATGTTTTTGGCCAAGCCCTATGAATGGGACGAGGTCTATCGCTGCCTTGAGCGCGTGCGCCACTGAATAACAGGTAAAATCTTTTAAGGAGAAGGCAATGTGGTGCACCCGAAAGGACTTGAACCTCTAACCCCCAGATTCGTAGTCTGGTGCTCTATCCAGTTGAGCTACGGGTGCGCTGTGAGGCGGGGTTTTACAGAGGCTTAGCTGACCTGACAACCCCGCTTTCGAAAAAATTTCAGTTTCGCGTCATGGTGATATGAGCGCGGCATGACGGCGAGCCGAAAATACCGCCGATCGCCTGTCCGACGGGGTAGCCGTTGAAGACGACGGCTGTGGGATGGTGGTCCAGATCCGTCATGGCGAGTTCTGCATGATAATGCTGGTTGCCGGGTGTGTAGGTGCCGTGAAGAACCTGTGAGCCGTCGGCGGGTGTGAACAGGATTTCTCTACCTCTTATACGAAGGGTGGAGGGGTGCTCGGTCGGGCATGTTCCCTGATCCGTAACAAGAGCACCAACCCAGGAACCGGTTGGATCGTGGCCAGGATCGGGCGTGCCCGCACATGCGGCAAGCAGGGCCGTGGCGGAAATGGCGAAAAATGCTGGCAGGCGCATGTTGTTCCTGTTCGATGATGCAGAATGGATGACGCAGACGATACAACACCTTATAGGAGAGCCTCAAAAGGCACCATGAAACCGGAACGCGAGGCCACGACATTGACCCAGCAGGACGCCAGCACCGTCGAAAAGCTCGACGAAACTCTTCACGAAGACCGTATCCTCATTCTGGATTTCGGCAGTCAGGTGACGCAGCTCATTGCGCGCCGCGTCCGCGAAAGCGGTGTGTACTGTGAGATCTGGCCGTACACGGCGACCGAGGAAAAAATCCGCGCTTTCAATCCGCGCGGCATTATCCTCTCCGGTAGCCCGGCCAGCGTCCATGACGAGAATGCACCGCCGGTTCCAGAGGTGGTTTTTGCGCTGAACCGCCCTGTGCTGGGGATCTGCTACGGCCAGCAGGCCATGTGCCAGCAGCTGGGTGGCAAGGTCGAAAACCACGATCATCGCGAATTCGGTCGGGCATATATCGATATTGCCGAGGATTGCTCGCTGTTCCGTGGCGTCTGGGCGCGCGGCAAGCGTGAACAGGTCTGGATGAGCCACGGCGACCGCGTGACGCAGCTTCCGCCGGGCTTCCGTGCCGTCGCCCATTCCGAAGGTGCGCCGTTCGCGATCATCGCGGATGAGGGACGTCGTCTGTATGGCGTGCAATTCCATCCGGAAGTTGTGCATACGCCGCATGGTGCAGCGCTGATCCGCAACTTCACCCATAACGTCGCGGGTTGCAGCGGCAGCTGGACGATGGCGGGTTTCCGCGATCTGGAAATCGCGCGTATCCGCAAGCAGGTCGGCTCGGGTCGGGTGATCTGTGGTCTGTCCGGTGGTGTGGACAGTTCGGTGGCTGCAAAACTGATCCATGATGCGATTGGCGATCAGCTCACCTGCATTTTCGTAGATCCGGGCATTATGCGGACGGGCGAGGCGGATGAGGTCGTCAAGACGTTCCGTGGCCGCTTCAACATTCGCCTTGTGCATCGTGATGCGTCCGAGCTGTTCCTCAAGGAACTGGCTGGTGTGACGGACCCGGAAACCAAGCGCAAGACGATTGGTCGTCTGTTCATCGAGGTCTTCGAGGAAGAAGCCGCGAAGCTGGGCGGTGCGCAGTTCCTCGCACAAGGCACGCTGTATCCGGATGTGATCGAGAGCGTGAGCTTCTCGGGCGGTCCGTCCGTGACCATCAAGTCCCATCACAATGTGGGCGGTCTGCCGGACCGCATGAACATGGAACTGGTTGAGCCGCTGCGTGAGCTGTTCAAGGACGAAGTCCGCATGCTGGGCCGTGAGCTCGGGATTCCCGAAAGCATCGTCGGGCGGCATCCGTTCCCGGGACCGGGACTGGCGATCCGTATTCCGGGCGATGTGACGAAGGAAAAGCTCGATCTACTGCGTAAAGTGGACGTGATCTATCTTGAGGAAATCCGCCGCGCCGGACTTTACGATGCGATCTGGCAGGCTTTTGCGGTTCTGCTGCCGGTGCGGACCGTCGGTGTCATGGGTGATGGTCGGACCTACGATCAGGCCTGCGCCCTGCGCGCCGTGACCAGCACCGATGGCATGACGGCGGAAGTCTATCCGTTCGATTTCGAGTTTCTGAACCGCGTTGCAGGTCGTATTGTCAACGAAGTGCGCGGCATCAACCGCGTGACCTATGACATCACGTCCAAGCCACCCGGCACGATCGAGTGGGAATGATTCTGTTTCGTTAGTGCTTGAACCTTTTTAGGTTTGAAGGTGTTGAAAACCCCGCAGTGATGCGGGGTTTTTTGTTGTGGCTACTGTGTGTTGCGACGGGAAAGCTGTGTTGGGGTTGCTTGACCCTGTGGAGGATGACAGGGTGTATGTCTCTGAAAACAGGAGACTCTCGATGTCGATCCGGTTCATTTCCTCTTCCGCCCCTCTGCTTCTTGCTGCTCTGGCCGCGTTGCCGCTGGGAATGGCTTCGCAGGCTATGGCGACTGACTCTACTGAGAAGCCCTGTGAAACCGATCTGTGCCGGAGCGTGCGTCAGTCCTGGGCCGCGGTTCGTCATGACACGTCCGATGCGGCGCAATGGACGAAGAAAGAGAGCGTCAAAGGTTGGGACGCTACGAAAAATGGCGTTTCCGATGCGGCTCACTGGACTGGCAGGGAAGGCGAGAAGGGGTGGAAGGCCACCAAGAACGGCACGAAGGATGCGGTGCATGACACTGGCGTGTGGACGAAAAAAGCCGTGCACGATCTTGATCCAGGCCAGCCCGCCAAAGCTCCCACCACGAAAAATTCCACGACAGGCGAATAAAACTGCCGGTCAGACTGGATCTGTTGCCAGTCTCATGAAAAAGGCCTGCCCTGTGAGGGGCAGGCTTTTTTAATTTGCCGTGATGACAGTCTTATTCCGCGTGGTGATGGTGGCCGGTCAGTTCCGTGGTGAGCTGGGCGCGGGCTTCTCCGTCCGGGAATTTTTCCGTATGAAGATTGATGTAGCTCCGTCCGGCCTGAACGTCCTTCACCTGATCAGGCGTGAGCTGGAGTGTACCAGTCATGCGGGTGGTGTAGGGACCGTTAATTGGGGCCAGAACGCCTGCGTCTTCACCTGCATCTGCGGGGCCATGAAGATGGATGGCAGTGACGGGACCGGACAGGCCATTATCTTCGAAGCGGTAGGTCAGGGTGTTTTTCGTGGTGTCCAGCATGGCGGACGCCGAGCCCTTGATCGGCGTTGTGGCGCCATGTTCGCCCTTGAAAGGGCCAAAAAGATGCAGGGTCTCGGCGGAAGCCGGGAGGGCTGTGACGGAGAGACCGAGGGCGAGTGTTGTGAGCAGAAGTCCGGTACGCATGGAAAATCATCCTTGCAGAATAGGGATCAACAGAACGCCTGCTCAGGTTTCGAGTTCGGTATTCCAGTATAGATAATCGCGCCAGCTTTCGTGAAGGTAATGGGGCGGGAAGGTCCGGCCGTTTTCCTGAAGAAGGCGGCTGCTGGGTTGGACCGGCTTGCGGTGCGGGTGCATGCCGAGTTCGCTTGGCAGTTTTGAGCCTTTGAGCAGGTTGCAGGGGCTACAGGCGGTGACGACATTTTCCCATGTCGTGCGCCCGCCGCGGGCGCGGGGGATGACGTGATCGAAGGTCAGTTCGTGCGTGGGCAATCGATCATGGCAGTACTGACACGAGAAATTGTCCCGCAGGAAGACGTTGAAGCGCGTAAAAGCCGGTTTGCGCGCGCTGGGAATATAGTCTTTCAGGGCGATCACGCTGGGCAGGCGCATGCTCTGGCTCGGAGAGTGGACGACGGCGTCTTCATATTCTGAAAGGACCGAGACGCGATCGAGAAAGACTGCCTTGACGGCCTCCTGCCAGGACCAGAGCGAGAGCGGGAAATAGGACAGCGGACGGAAATCCGCGTTCAGGACAAGAGCCGGAAAATGCTGACCGCTGACGGACACCACACGCATCCTTTCTGCAAGGACGACACATGCGGGGTTACGGCGCCGAATGAAAACGGGACAAACAGCGGGAAAACACGTGTCGTCGGCTTCTTTGAGGAAACTATTCCAGTAAACTGCGCGAACCGCAAGCAAACGCTGGTGACACATTCATGACGCTTCCCGCCACAACACGATTTGCGCCGAGTCCTACGGGTTTTCTCCATCTGGGGCATGTGGTGTCAGGGTTGTATTCGCGGATCATGGCAGGTGAGGGCGGAAAGTTCCTGATCCGTATCGAGGATATCGATACGACGCGTTGCACGCCGGAACTCACGGTGGCGCTGCGTGAAGATCTGGACTGGCTTGAATTGTCGTCAGACGCGTCGGTTCGGCAGCAGTCCAGACATTTGTCTGAATATCACGCCGTACTGGAAACTCTGCGGAAGCGGGGGCTGCTCTATCCGTGTTTCTGCACGCGGCGGGAGATCGCCGACGCCGCGACGCAGACCGCGCCGGACGGGAGCGTCGTGTATCCGGGAACCTGTCGGCATGGCGCAGTTCATGCAGGTCGGGAGCCGGTCTGGCGGCTCGATATGGGGCGGGCGCTTGATGTGTTGCAGGAAGTGCCTGGCTGGCAGGAGTTAGGGCATGGGCGGATCGCGGGGCAGGCCGGGACGTTCGGCGATATTGTGTTGGCGCGGCGGGATACGGGTGTTTCGTATCATCTGTGCGTCACGCATGACGATGCGCTGCAAGGCGTGACCACAGTCACGCGCGGGCGGGATTTGTACGAGGCGACGTCAGTGCAGCGGGTGTTACAGGACCTGATGGGCTGGCCGGAACCGGTCTATGCCCATCATGCCCTTATCATGGATGCGGATGGGCAGAAACTGTCCAAACGGGATGGGGCTGAAGGCGTGCGGGTTCTGCGGCAGAAAGGGTGGACGGCCCGACAGGTTCTGGACCATCTACTGGTGCGGCAGGCTTTGAAAGAGAGCTTTATTCCGGCGGATAGGTGCCCGGATAGGTGATGTCCTGCGCGGGGCCGGGGGCGTGTGGCGCGCCTTTCTTGCCGCAGGCGGTCAGGCTGAGAGCCATAACCGCCATGCTGACGAGCAGCAGGGTTTTCATGCGGATTCTCCGAGTTTTGCGAGCCACGCTTTGGCCTGATGCGTCACATTGGCCGGTGCGGTGCCGCCTTCGCTGGTGCGGGACGCCAGAGAGGCCTCAACGGTCAGGACATCGAAAACGCCCGCGTTGATCTGGGGCTCGACGGACTGCATTTCGCCAAGCGACAGATCCGCCAGATCGCAGCCTTTCAGTTCCGCCATGCCGACGAGCCGACCTGTGACGTGATGGGCGGTGCGGAAGGGAACGCGCAGTTCACGGACCAGCCAGTCGGCCAGATCGGTCGCTGTCGAGAAGCCCATGCCCGCGACTTCGCGCATCCGAGGGGCGTTGGCCTTGAGGTCCCGGATCATGCCGTCCATGGCGGCGAGGGAAAGCGTCATGGCCTCGGTGGCGTCGAAGACAGGTTCCTTGTCTTCCTGCGTGTCCTTGGCATAGGCAAGCGGCAGACCTTTCATGACCGTCAGAAGGCCCACAAAATCGCCCATGATCCGGCCGATCTTGGCGCGAACCAGTTCGGCGGCGTCCGGGTTGCGCTTTTGCGGCATGATGGACGAGCCGGTCGTGAAGGCATCGGAAAGCGTGACGAAACCGAATGGCGCGGAGGCCCACATCACGATTTCCTCGGCAAGACGCGATAGATGCATGGCCTGAAGCGACAGAGCGGACAGGAATTCGAGGGCGAAGTCACGGTCCGAGACGGCATCGAGTGAATTGGCGGTCGGGCGGTCGAAATCCAGCGCCGCAGCCGTCATGCGACGGTCGATCGGGAAGGACGTTCCAGCAAGAGCGGCCGAGCCGAGCGGGCATTCGTTCAGACGGGCGCGGGCGTCACGCAGACGGCCGCGATCGCGCGACAGCATCTCGACATAGGCCAGAAGATGGTGTCCGAACGTGACCGGTTGGGCGACCTGAAGATGGGTGAAGCCGGGCATCGGCGTTGCGGCATGTTCCAGCGCGCGCTTGGCGAGGGACCGCATCAGGGCGGCGGTCTGGTCCTGAAGGCCGTCGATGGCATCGCGGACCCAGAGGCGAAAATCGGTGGCGACCTGATCGTTGCGTGAGCGGGCCGTGTGCAGGCGTTTGCCGGCCTCGCCAATCCGCTCAGACAGACGTGCCTCGATGTTCATGTGGATGTCTTCGAGGGCCGGGGAGAACTCGAAGCGCCCTTCGCCGATTTCCTGCGCGATATCGCCAAGGCCCTGACGGATTTCGGCAAGTTCCGTCTCGGTCAGCAGGCCGACTTTCTGGAGCATGGCAGCGTGTGCGAGAGAGCCGCGGATGTCCTGTCGCCACAGGATCTTGTCAAATCCGATGGAGGCGTTGATCTCACCCATGATGGCGGCAGGGCCTGAGGCAAAGCGGCCACCCCATTGCGGATTGGCGGCAGTGCCTTCAAAGGACGTGGCGGCATCTGATTGTGTGTCGACAGGAGCGTTTTTCATGATAACCGTAAGCAGATGATTCGGAAGCAGATCGACCGGCGAACCCTTCTTGGAGGAGCTGCCAGCCTAGCTGCGGCAGCCTCCCTCTGCAATTGCGGGCTGGGGAATTCCGCCCGCGCGGCGGATGGAGCACAGCCAGTGCTGCCCTCGCTCGTGCCCGGCGCGCCTAAGTTGGAGCCCGTGAATTTCCAGCTTAAGGGACCGGATGGCACGATGTTGGCACTCTCCTCGTTGAGGGGGCGGCCCTTTATTCTGCATCTTTGGGCGACATGGTGCCCGCCGTGCAGGCTCGAGCTTCCTGCACTGAATGCGTTCATCGAGAAAACCGGAGCCAGCATTCCTGTCATTCCAGTCGCCGTGGCGAGTCCGCTGCCGAAAGTGATGATCTTTCTGGCGCAGGGCAATCTGCCGCATATCGCGCCCTGGACGCTGGACCAGCATGAGTTTTCTCAATGGTTCACGTCCGGCGAGCCAAGCCTTCCCATGACGTGTGTGATTGATGCGCAGGGACGGCTGCGTGCCAGCGTTGAGGGGGAAATGGCATGGGGCGCACCGGACAGTCAGGCCTCTTTTGAAAAGATCCTGTCGGGCCTTCAGGCGTCCAAGCCCGCGTGAGCGGTGGGCTGGCCAGTCGGCGGAGCCTTGTTTTGGGAACGGCAGGTCTTGCGGTTCTGGTCGGGGTCGGAGCTTCGAAACTGGCCGGGACGGTTGTGCGCCGTGGGATGCCGATTGAGCGGCTGATGCCGGGGCGGCCCGTCTCGGAATCCGTTACGCTTTCGCTGTCCGGCCCTGAAGGTGCGCATTTGTCACTTGTCTCGCGTCGGGGAGCGCCTTTCCTGCTGCATGTCTGGGCGACATGGTGCCCGCCCTGCCGTCATGAACTGCCTGCTCTGGTGGGGTTCATGCGGGCATGGGGGACAGATTGCCCTGTTGTTCCGGTCGCGGTTTCAAGTGGATCGCCCGACGATGTTCGTGCGTTTCTGGACCGAAACGGCATCGCAGATTTGCCCGCATGGACAGTGGACGGGACGGCTCTGAAAGACTGGTACCGGGCTGCGGCGCTTGCCATCCCTGTAACATTCCTGATTGATGGTGCAGGGCGCATTCGCGCGACGGCGGCCGGTCCGTTGGACTGGGGCGCTTCCGATGCCGTTGGCGTGCTTCATCAGGTGCTTGCCGCCACGACTGCCTGAGACGCGATAAAGTAGAAATGAAAGAACGGATTTCCAACATGACTTTCCCCCTGACGCGCCGTCATCTCATGGGTCATCTCTTAGGCGGAGCCGGTGCCCTCCTGGTTTCGGGACGGGCCATTGCCGCAACGGCGGCAAAGGAAGAGGCCGGGAAGGGGCTGGCTTTCGAGCCGAACTCTTTCGGCAAACTGGCTGTGCCAAAAGTTCTGCCGCCGCTGAGCGTGAAGAACGAGCAGGATCAGGACGTGCCGCTGTCGCACTGGTATGGCAAACCGTTCATCCTGCATTTCTGGGCAACATGGTGCCCGCCCTGCATCCGCGAACTACCTTCGGTGAATGCGACGGCCAAGGCGCTAGGGGCCGAGGGGCCGCAGATCGTCGCCGTCGCTGTGCGTGGCAGCACGATTCCCAAGGTCAGGGCGTTTTATGACAGCCACGGGATCGACGCCCTGCCGATCCTGGTCGATCCGCTTTCAGCAGTGATGATGGAAACGGCCGATCAGGCGGCGCTGATCCAATCGATCCAGCAGGTGCGTCCGGATGATCTGAAGAGCCTGACACCAAATGTCATGTCCCTGCATGGCGTGCCCCGGTCGCTGATCCTGAATGCGAAAGGCGAAGTCGTGGCGGAATCCATTGGGAACATGGACTGGTCTGCGGACGCTGTGAGGCATACTGTGCAGGCTCTGGCTGGATAGTAAGAGTAAAGTCCTGATGTCTGCTCCCCTTCTTGGCGCCAATGACCCGGCACCCTTCCTTCTTTTCCCTGAAAAGACACCGTCTCCGTTCGTGTTCGTGAGCGATCACGCAGGGCGGGCGGTGCCGGATGCGCTGGGAGACATGGGGGTGCAGACCGAGGACTGGGACCGTCACATCGCCTGGGATATCGGCATCGTCGGTGTCGGGCGCGTGCTGCACGAAACGTTGGGGTCGGCGTTGATCGAGCAGGTCTATTCAAGGCTCGTGATCGACTGCAACCGCGCCCCCGGCCATCCGACATCCATGCCGGGTGTGAGTGATGGCACGCCGGTTCCGGTCAATCAGGCGGCGCAGGAGAGTTGCCGGGCGAAGCGTGAGCGGGAAATCCTGCACCCGTATCATGACACAATCGCGGAGGTTCTGGCCGAGCGCGGTTCGCGTCCGACGGCGCTGATTGCGCTGCACAGTTTTACGCCGCAGATGAACGGGAAAGACCGCCCGTGGCAGATCGGTATTCTGCACAATCAGGACAGCCGCATGGCGTCGATCGCACTGGACCTGCTGCGTGAAGATACTGCGCTGTGCGTGGGCGATAACGAGCCTTACGTCCTGACCGATACGTCCGACTACACGGTGCCGCGCCATGCGGAAGCGGCGGGCCTGCCTTATCTTGAAATCGAAATCCGGCAGGATCTGATCCTTGAAAAAGCTGGACAGCGGGCATGGGCCGAGCGTCTGGCCGACTTGCTGCCGAAAGTCTGGGAAAGGCTGGCGGCATGATTGACGGACATACGAAACTCGCGGGCGTGATGGGATGGCCCGTCGAACACTCGCGCTCTCCGCTGATGCACAATCACTGGTGCCGGGTGAACGGTGTGAATGGCGCCTATGTGCCGTTACCAACACGGCCTGAAGGGTTCGATCAGGCGTTGCGCGGGTTGGCAGCGGCGGGCTTTCAGGGCGTTAATGTCACGATTCCGCACAAGGAAGCCGCGATGCGCGCCTGTGACGAACTCACCCCGACCGCGAAACGGGCGGGAGCCGTAAACACGATCTGTTTCGTGGCGGGACGGATCATCGGTGACTGTACGGACGGAACGGGATTCTGCGACAATCTGAGCGCGCATGATGTCGCGATTGCGGGCCGCGCCCTGATCCTCGGCGCGGGCGGTGCGGCACGGGCCGTGGCGGCAGCGCTGCTGGACTGGGGCTGCGAGGTTGTGATCGCGAACCGGACGCTGGAGCGGGCCGAATCTCTGGTCGAGGCCCTTGGCGGCGGCGAGGCCGTCGCGTGGTACGAATGGCCGTCCCTGCTGTCGGGGTGTTCGCTTCTGGTGAATGCCACGTCCATGGGGATGGGTGGCAAGCCCGGCATGGACTGGGATTCCGCGCTGCGAGAGGCCGCACCGGGGCTCTGCGTAACCGATATCGTCTACACACCGCGCGAGACGCCTCTGCTGCTGGCAGCTCAGGCGCGCGGACTGCGGACAGTGGATGGTCTGGGAATGCTCGTCCATCAGGCGCGGGCCGGGTTTCGGGCGTGGTTCGGCGTTGACCCTGAGGCCGACCGGACGACGTTCGACCTTCTGGCGGCGAGCCTGCGCTAGGGCGTGCGGATTATTGGGCTGACGGGCGGGATGGCAGCCGGGAAAAGCACGGTTGCAACATTGTTCCGGAGAGCCGGAGTGCCGGTTTTTGATGCGGATGCGTGTGTTCGGAGGCTTCAGGGCGAAGGGGGAAAGGCACTCCCTTTGATCGAAAAAATGTTTCCGAAAACGGTGGTTGCAAGGCGTCTGGATCGAGACGCGCTGCGAGAGATTGTACGGACGCAGCCTGACGCGCTGAAACGTCTGGAAGCCATCATGCATCCGCTGGTGCGAGCAGAACGGGCGCGTTTTCTGAAGCAGTGTCGGGTGCGGAAAGAGCCGTTCTGCGTGCTGGATATTCCGCTGCTCATGGAAATCGGGGAAGACCGACGCTGCGATCTGGTCGTGGTTGCAGAAGCTCCAATGAGCACGCGTTTGTCGCGTATCCGGCAGCGCGGACGCAGTGGAGGGCGTATGAGCGTGACAGATGCCAAAGGATTGCTGGCCCGTCAGATGAGTGACCATGAACGCAGACGCCGGGCCGACATCGTGATACGAACCGGCCTGTCCCGTGGACACGCCGCCCGGCAGGTCCACGCCCTGCTGCACCGGCTTCGTGAGGCGTCATGAAACGATCCATCCTGTTCGATACGGAAACCACCGGATTTGACCCGGATATGGGGGACCGAATCATCGAGATCGCGGCTCTCGAACTGATCGACGACCTGCCGACGGGTGAGGCCTATCATGTGCTGATCCACCCCGAACGCGATATCCCGCCCGAAGCGACCAAGGTGCACGGGTTCCGGATCGAGGATCTGGAGGGAAAACCGAAATTCGCCGAAGTTGCAGACGCTTTTCTGGAGTTCATCGCAGACAGTCCGATGATCGCGCATAATGCCCGCTTCGATTTCAAGTTCGTCAATGCCGAGTTGAAAGCCTGTGGGCGCGAGCCGCTCGATTATGCCAGCCGGGCCATCGACACGGTGGAAATGGCGCGGAAGAAATATCCGGGCCTTCCAGCAAGCCTGGATGCACTGTGCCGACGTTTCGGCATCGATCTGTCGCAGCGCGGCACCCATAACGCGCTGCTGGACTGCAAACTTCTGGCGGAAGTATATGTCGAACTGATGGGCGGACGGCAGCGTGGCTTAGGTCTGGCAGGTCCGTCCCGCAGTCGCAGCATGACGGACGGGATCAATGCGCTCGCCAGTCGTCCGCCACGGAAAATGGCCCCGCCGACCGCGGAAGAGCTTCAGGTGCATGAGGCATTCGTGAGCACCATCAAGGACGCGGTGTGGCATCGCGAATGATGCGGATTTTGTTCATCACGTCCAACCGTCTGGGCGATGCGGTGATTTCCACGGGCGTTCTGGATGCCCTGCAGAAGCGCTATCCGGCGGCGATGTTCACAGTGGTCTGTGGCCCTGTGGCGGCGGGGCTTTTCGAAGCGGACCCGCGCTGTGAGCGGATCATCACCATGGAAAAGCGTCGCCATGACCAGCACTGGATTGATCTGTGGCGGACTTGTTTCCGAACACGATGGTTCATGGTCGTGGATCTGCGCGGATCGTTGCTCGGGCTGACGTTGTGGGCGCGGCGTCGGGTCATCGTGCGAGGTGGGCGTCGGCCCGGACGACGGGTCGAGCAACTCGGGGAGGCGCTGGGGTATCGCCGCACGCCCATGCCGCGTGTCTGGACGTCCGAGGCGCAACAGGCGAATGCGGTTGCGACATTGCCTGAAGGGCGCTGGCTGGCATTGGGGCCGACGGCGAACTGGGATGGCAAAATCTGGCCGCCCGAACGGTTCGTGGCATTGGCTCAGGCACTACGATCGGAAAACCTGCGTCCCGTCGTGTTTTATGGACCCGGTGAGGACGAGCGTGCGCGGGCGGAGCCTGTGCTAAAGGGACTTCCCGATGCGCTGGATCTGGGCGGGAACCATGCGCTGGGTGATGTGGCGGCACGTCTTCAGCGTTGCGCGCTGTTTGTAGGTAATGATTCCGGCTTGATGCATCTCGCCGCCGCTGCGGGGACGCCGACGCTGGGTCTGTTTGGGCCGTCCCGGGCGTCGGAATATGCGCCCGCCGGTCGTCTTGCGCGTTTTGTGGAAGCCCCGGGGCCGGAAGGTCATGCTCCTATGGCCGGATTGGATGTGGCGCAGGTTCTGAAAGCTGCGACGGAAATCCTGAATGAAAAAAGCGTGTTTGTTCCGGACCTTGGAGCAGACTGACTTGATGCCCTGTCGGTCATGGCCGATAGAGGAAGGATGATGTCTGCATCGTCCAACGAATACCGGGGCCGCGTGGCCCATGTGATGGCGGGGGCTCCTCGAGGGGGCGCAGAGCTTTTCTTCGAGCGCCTGACGATGGCCCAGATGCGGGATGGCCGTCCCGTTCAGGCATTGATCCGACACGATGCCGGTCGGCTCGCACGGCTTGAGGAAGCAGGAGTCGACACCCGGACGTATCGGTTCGGTGGTCTGCTGGACCTGCGGACCCGGCCCGGACTGCGGCGTAGTCTGAATGCGTTCCGGCCGGATGTTGTTGTAGCGTGGATGAGCCGGGCGGCGCGTCTCGTGCCGTCAGGGCCGTGGCAGATGGCCGGGCGGCTGGGAGGATATTACGACCTGTCGAACTACCGGCGATGCGATCATCTGATCGGCAATACGCGGGGGCTGGCGGACTGGATGAAAACGCAGGGCTGGGCCGCCGATCGCGTGCATCACCTGCCGAATTTCGCGACGGATTTTTCGGACGTGACGCCGCAGCGTCCCGGTTTCCTACCGTCCGGTGTGCCGTTTGTGCTCGCTCTGGGCCGTCTGCATGAAAACAAGGCCTTCGATGTTTTGATCCGGAGCATGAAGCATGTACCCGGCGCTCACCTTGTGATTGCGGGCGAAGGGCCGGAGCGTGCCGCGCTTGAGGCGCTGGCGAAAGCGGAAGCTGTTGCAGATCGTGTGCATCTTCCCGGCTGGATCGGACAGAGCGGCCCATGGCTGCGGGCCTGTGATGTTCTGGTCTGTCCGTCCCGGATTGAACCGCTGGGCAATGTCGTGATCGAAGCCCTCTCCGCCGGGGTGCCGGTCGTGGCAAGCCGCATTCAGGGACCGCAGGAAATTCTTGAAGGCACGGAAGACGGGCTTCTGGCCGCAGTCGAGGACGAGAAGGATCTTGCGGCACAGATCGGCAGTGTCATGGAAAGTCCTGCACTGGCGCAGCAACTTTCCCTGAACGGGCGGGCGCGGTTTGAGCGGGAGTTCTCGCAAAACGTGGTCATGACGAGATGGTCAGCGTTTCTGGACGGGGTACGGACCTGATGTGTGGCATCGCAGGCCTGTCCTGTTTGCCGGGGCATCGGCCGGACCACGCGGCGCTGGAGCGTATGTCACAGGCGATTTTCCATCGTGGGCCGGATGGGGAGGGGCGCCTGGATCTGGCGGGGGCTGCCCTGCGTCACCGCCGACTGTCCATCGTCGATATCGCAGGCGGTGCGCAGCCCTTTAAGCTTGGCGCAGCAGCCCTGATCGCGAATGGTGAAATCTATAACGATCCGGTCCTCCGCAAACGGTTCCCCACAACCTGCTTTCAGACGCACAGCGACTGCGAGCCGCCATTGCATCTGTGGTTGCAGGACGGTGCGGGCTATACCCATGCATTGCGGGGTATGTACGCCATTGCGATCGTGGAGAACGAGCATGGGCGTCATGAAATGGTGCTCTCGCGCGATCCGTTCGGGATCAAACCGCTCTATATTGCGGCTTACGAAGGGGGTATCGCCTTCGCATCCGAAGCACAGGCGTTGCTTGCGGGCGGATTTGGGCGACGGGCCGTTCGCGAAGGGGCACGTGACGAACTGATGCAGCTTCAGTTCACAACAGGCCAGGACACCATTTTCGAAGGCATCCGGCGTCTTCTGCCGGGTGAGACGCTCAGGATTGTGGACGGGCGAATCGTGGAGTCACGCCGCCGTCACGTTCTGCACGAAGCACGGGATACGGTTCCGGCCGGTCTGACGGATACGGATGCGCTGGCGCGGCTGGACGCGGCGCTTCTTGACAGTGTGGCGGCGCATCTGCGGGCGGATGTGCCGCTTGGACTGTTCCTGTCGGGCGGGATCGACAGTTCGGTCATTCTGGCGGCGGCTCATCGGCTGGGACTTCCGCATCCCAAAACATGGACCGCGCGTTTCGATGCCGGATCGGCAGATGAGTCCGCCAATGCCGCAGCTCTGGCAGCGTCAGTCGGTGCGGAGCATCATGTCCTGACCGTCACCGAAGACATGGTCTGGCGCGATCTGCCATCCATCGTGGCCTGTATGGACGATCCGGCTGCGGATTATGCGATCATCCCGACATGGTTTCTGGCCCGCGAAGCAAAAAAGGACGTCACGGTCATCCTGAGTGGTGAGGGCGGGGACGAGCTTTTTGCGGGCTATGGTCGCTATCGGCGGGTCATGAAACCCTGGTGGAAAGGTGGCCGTGCGCCGTATCGGTCCGGGACGTTCGGCCGAAATTTTCCACAACGGGGGCGGCAGTGGCGACACGGGATCGCCATGACGGAACTGGCGCTCGGAACATCCGGGCTGGAGGGCGCGCAGGCGCTGGATATCGCGGAATGGCTACCCAATGATCTGCTGCTCAAGCTGGATCGCTGTCTGATGGCCCATTCCTTGGAAGGGCGCACCCCGCTGCTGGACCCGGTTGTGGCCAAAGCGGTCTGGTCTTTGCCTGAGACGTTCAAAGTGCGTGATGGTTACGGGAAATGGCTTCTGCGCCGCTGGCTTCAGGACGCATTGCCTCAGGCCCGGCCTTTTGCGCCAAAGCAGGGATTTACGGTGCCTGTAGGGGCATGGATCGAGAAACAGGCTCCGCGTCTGGGGCCGCTGGTCGCGCGTCAGCCCTGTATCCGCGCCATGATGCCGCAGCAGGATGTAGAGCGTCTTTTTGCCCGCGCCAACCAGCGCGGCGTCGCACGGCAGGCCTGGACATTACTGTTTTATGCGCTCTGGCATCGCCATCATATCGAGGGTGTTCCCGTGGACGGGGATACGTTTGAAACTCTCTCGCGCGCTTTATGAATAGCTTACTGATTTTTAAGGACGGAACATGCATTACGATCTGATTATCCGCGGTGGACTCTGCGTTTTTCCCTGGGGCGAAGCGGAAGCAGATATCGGAGTTCGCAACGGCAAGGTCGCGTCGCTGTCCGTTGCCTCGACGGATGAGGCGGATCGGGTGATTGACGCGCGTGGCCTGCATGTTCTGCCCGGTTTGATCGACGCGCATGTTCATCTGCGTGATCCGGGCAAGCCGGAAGTTGAAACACTGGAAACCGGAACGCGCGCTGCGGCGCTGGGCGGGATTGCAACGGTTTTCGACATGCCCAACACGTCTCCGAGCATCACCGACGTGACGATGATCGACTGGAAGCGCGATCATATCCGCAAGACGGCTCATGTGGATGTCGGGATGTATGTCGGTGCGACGCGTGAAAACACGCCGGATCTGGCGCTGCTGGAGCAGCAGCCGGGTGTGTGTGCGGTGAAGGTTTTCGCAGGATCGTCCACCGGCAATCTCATGATCGAGGATGATGCGGGACTGGAAGCGGTTATGCGTTCTGGCCACCGCCGCGTGGCCTATCATTCGGAAGACGAATACCGGCTTCAGGCGCGCAAGCCGATGTTCCATGAAGGTCAGCCCTACGAAACGCACAGCGTATGGCGGGATGTGGAATGTGCGTTTCTCGGCACCCGTCGCATCATGGCACTGGCTCGCAAAACCAACCGTCCGGCGCATATCCTGCATGTCTCGACAGCGGAGGAGTTGGAATATCTGGCAGATTATAGAGATATTTCCACGGTCGAGGTTCTGGTGAACCATCTTACGCAGGTGGCGCCGGAATGTTATGAGAAGCTTGGTGGCCTGGCTGTCATGAACCCGCCGCTGCGGGATCGGTCGCACTGGGAAGCAAGCTGGAAGGCCGTTCAGGACGGGCGGGTGGACGTGGTCTCGTCCGACCATGCGCCGCATCCGCTTGAGGCCAAGCAGCTTCCCTGGCCAAAATGCCCGGCTGGCCTGACGGGGACCCAGACGATCGTGCCGGTCATGCTCGATCATGTGAATGCGGGTCGTCTGTCGCTGTCACGTCTGGTGGATCTGATGGCCGCAGGTCCGGCGCGGGTTTACGGGTTACAGACGAAGGGGCGTATGGCTGTCGGATTCGATGCCGATTTCACGCTTGTGGACATGAAGGCTGAGCGCGAAATCACCAATGACTGGATCGTCACGCCTGCGGGCTGGACGCCGTTCGATGGCACGCGTGTCACGGGTTGGCCGATGGCAACGATCGTCCGTGGAACGGTCGTGATGCAGGACAATGAGGTTTCGGGTGCGCCAACGGGGCAGCCTGCCAAATTTGCGCCTTGATCTGGGCGTAGGGCGCGCAACGCTTCAATCAGGAAAGGGAGCTGTATGAGACGTTGCGTTGCCGCCAGCCGTAGGGCGGTGCTGTTTGGGCTGGTTTTTGCAGGGATTGTCGATGCCGGGACGGTGCATGCGGCTGAGGCGGCATGGACGGCTCCGAAATGTGGCGCCGAGCCTCAGGCCCCTGCCGTCAAGGCAGGGACGGTCGCGCAGTACAATGAAAGCGTCGATCGTGTGACGGCTTATGAAAAGGCTGCCCGCGTTTATAATGCCTGTGTTGCGGCTCAGGCCAATCGCGAAGAAACGGCCATCAGTCAGGACGCCAGTGCGCGGATCGCGCATGTCCATGCCGGAAGTGCCGCCGTTCAGTCTCATATTGCGGCATCATTCCAGACGCTCTCCGCCAATCTTGCGGCAGCCGGGCGGAAGCTCGGCCATCACTGAAGCCCAGTTGGGGCAGTTTGCGACTCTTACTGCCCCATGCGTTCCTGATTCTGGAGCGGTGTCAGCGTCGTCGGGCCTTCATAGGTCTGGCGGGCGACATTGGGCATGAGGTCAGGACGCGCCCAGCAGGTCGTGCCTTCAAAGCTCGTCGTGCAGTAAGGTTGTGGCGGAGGTGGCCCGATCGGGCGGGCACAGAAACTCTCATTGTCATACAGATAGGCCGTGTTGCAGTCCTTTCCGGTAATCGCGGACGCGATACGGTCCGGCGCGCAGCCGTCAAGGGCGCAGAATACCAACGGAAACAACAGGAGCGGGGCAGGCTTTTTCATGGCCGTCAGGATGCGTTGGGCCGCGTTAAGGAAGTCTGAATGTCGGTCGGATTTTCTGACGAAAACCGGTTTTTCAGTACTGCGCGCTACGCGAATATCTATCCGGGCGTGTGAAGCGTTTGCCGCGACGGTTCGGCACCTGTATGGTCGTGCAAACAGTTTGAAGACCGATCCAGCAGGGGACCAGGTGGCAGACGATTTCATCACGCAGATTGACGAAGAAATGCAGGCGCAGCGGTTGCGGGCCATGGCACGGCGGATTGGTGCCGTAGCTGGCGTCGTTGTGCTCGTTGGTGCCATCGGGGGGGGGGTGTGGGGCTGGAACAGCCATGCGCGCCATGTCGCACAAAAGGCAGCATCGGCACGCTATTTCACAGCCATGGCCGCTCTGTCTGATCCGAAGCGGGACGCTGCGGCCCTCAGTAAAGCCACCGCAACCTTGCAGGATCTGGCGGAGCACGGCCCAGCGGGTGCACGCTCCTATGCTGCGCTGCGTCTGGCCGACCTTCAGGTTCAGGCACATCAGGACGCTGCGGCTCTCCGGTCATGGAAAAGCGTTGCGGATGATTCCTCAGCCGAACCGTCTCTGCGGGACATGGCGCGCTATATGGGCCTGAACGCCCAGACTGCCTCTCCTGCTGACCCGAAGGCGATCCGTTCGGGCTATGAAGCTCTGGCGCAGGGTGGTGGAGCATGGGCGCCTCTCGCTCAGGAAGGTCTTGTGGCGCTGGATCTGCGATCCGGCGCGACGGCCGATCAGCAGAAGGAAGCCCGGCGTATCCTGACCCAGATCGTTAGCAGTGCAAACGCGACCGAAGGGGTGCGTGCGCGTGCGCAGGCCCTGCTTGAGACATTTGGAGACGCCGGTTGATGCGCCGTCCTGTTCTTTCCCGCTCTTCTCTCTCCGTGAACCGCAGGGCTCTGCTTCGGACGGCCTGCTCAGGCAGTGCGCTCGCAGTTCTTGGCGGATGCAGCCTGTTTGAAGACGACAAGAAGCCACCTCTGGCCGGGCATCGCGTGGATGTGCTGTCCACGGGGGCAGGGCTTACGGTCGATCGTGACGATCATACGCCGATCAATCTGGGGCCGGTGCAGCCGGTTCGGGAATGGCTTCAGGAAGGCGGTCGTCCGTCCCATGTCGCGGTGAATGCGGCCTGGAATGGCCCGGATCTGGCCTGGAGTCAGACCATCGGTGCGCCGACCGACCCATCCAGTTTCCTGTCCATGATCGCCATCATGCCGACCAACCGTGGCGCGATCCAGTCTCCTCCGGTGATTGGAAACGGCCATCTTTACACGACGGACGCGCAGGGCGTGGTGAAGGCCTGGACATGGCCGGGCCGCCGCCTTGTCTGGACGCGCCAGCCCGCATCTTCGGCAAGCCGTTCCACCAATATCGGCGGTGGCCTCGCGCTTGACGGAGACACGCTCTACATCGTGGACGGCGTGGCGCAGGCTCTTGCGGTCGAGGCGCTGACAGGCAAGGTGAAATGGCGTGTGAGCACGGGAACGCCGGGTCGTTCCGCTCCCACGATTGCAGAAGGCCTGATGGTTTTCGGAACCATTGACGAGCGTCTCATCGCGCTGAATGCGAATACGGGCCATCAGGTCTGGGCGTATCAGGCAACGCCGTCCGATACGGTCATTTTCGGCCAGTCCGCCCCGGCTTTTGTGGATGGCGTTATTCTCGCGGGCTTTGGCAGCGGCGATCTGGTTGCTCTGCGTGCGGCTTCAGGCGAGATGGTCTGGAGCGACAGTCTGGGCGGCACCAACGGCATGGGCGCCATGCTGGATTTCTCCTGCATCCGGGGCGCGCCGGTCATCAAGGACGGCACGGCCTATGCCGTGTCCATGTCCCGCGTGCTGGTGGCAATCGACATGCGTTCGGGCCGCCGCCTGTGGGAACGTGAGGTCAGCGGGCAGAGTCCTCTGGCGATCTGTGGAGACTGGATGTATGTGCTGTCCACGGATCAGCAGATCGCCTGTCTGGATCGTCTGTCCGGGCATGTCCGCTGGATCACGCAGCTTCGTCGCTTTGTCCGCGTGGATGCGGAAAAGGACGCCATCGCCTGGGTGGGACCGCTTCTGGTGAATGGCAAGCTGGTCTGCTTCTCCACCTTTCCGAAAGAAGGCATGGCGGTTGTGAACGCCGTGACCGGGAAACTTGAACTGACCCGCAAGACCGTTGCCCCGTGTCAGGTTCAGCCGATCGTCTGTGACGGTCATGTGCTGGCTCTGTCGCAGGATGCCGTTCTGCGGGCCTATGGCTGAACGAATGACCTCTGAGAACCTGCCCGTTGTCGTTATTGCCGGGCGCCCGAATGTCGGGAAATCCACTCTGTTCAACCGGCTTGTCGGCCGCCGTCAGGCGATTGTTTCCGACATGCCGGGCGTTACGCGCGATCGTAAAGAAGGCGAAGCCCTTCTGCGCGGTCGGCGTGTGCGACTGATCGATACGGCCGGGCTAGAAGAAGCAGCACCCGATACGCTGTATGGGCGCATGCGCGCTTCGTCAGAATCTGCTGTTGCGATGGCGGATCTGGTACTGTTCTGCATTGATGCACGCTCTGGCATTACGCCTGCGGACGCACATTTTGCAAGCTGGCTGCGTCGTCAGAACCGGCCTGTCCTGCTGATCGCCAACAAGGCGGAAGGACAGGCAGGGACGAATGCGGCACTTGAAGCCTATTCCCTTGGTCTTGGCACCCCGCTGGCACTGTCAGCAGAGCACGGCGAAGGCATTGCCGATCTGATGGGTGAGATTGCCGAGCGTCTGCCTCCGGCTGAAAAACAGCGCCGTCGGGAAGCGCCGAAGGTTGATGCCGAGGGTGAAGAAGAGGAACGCCCGGCGGGTCCGCTGCGTCTGGCGATTATCGGACGGCCCAATGCTGGAAAATCCACGCTTCTGAATTGTCTGCTTGGCGAAGAGCGGATGATTACCGGTCCTGAAGCCGGGCTGACGCGCGATTCCATTGCAGTCACGCTTCATGACGATCAGGGCGAGATCCGACTCGTCGATACGGCCGGAATGCGCAAGCGTGCCCGCGTCGAGGAGCATCTGGAGCGGATGTCCGTTTCGGCCTCCATCGAAGCCCTGAAAATGGCGGAAGTGGTCGTGCTGGTGATCGATGCGACGCTCGGCGTGCATGAGCAGGATCTCCAGATTGGTCGTCTGATCGAGCGCGAAGGCCGCGCCTGTGTCATCGCGCTGAACAAGTGGGATGCAGTCGAGGATCGGAACGCGACGAAAAAAGCGATTCTGGACCGTCTGGAAATTTCTCTTGCGCAGGTCAGAGGCATTCCGGTCGTGACGTTCTCCGCACTCACGGGAGCGGGTGTGCATCGTCTCCTTCCTGCGGTGCGGGAGGTTTACGAGATCTGGAACTCGCGCATCTCGACCGGTGAACTGAACCGCTGGTTTGAAGATGCTCTGGAGCGCCATCAGCCGCCTCTGGTGGACGGTCGTCGCCTCAAATTGCGTTATATGACGCAGGTCAAGGCACGCCCTCCGACATTCCTTCTGTTTGGCACGCGTGCGGAACAGCTTCCCGATTCCTACAAGCGTTATCTGGTCAATGGCCTGCGTGAAACGTTCCACATGCCGGGCGTTCCGGTGCGTGTACAATTGCGCGGAACGAAAAATCCTTACGCGGAAAAGTGATTTTCTGTTGGTTTCGATATAGACCACACCCCTGATTGATCATTAAATACAGGACCGTCTGTTTCCGATTTCGGAACATTCGGTTCTGTTCCCCTCGCCGGTATGAGGGGATATGTTTGGGGTGACTAAGGGTATGGTTGGGATTGCTGCGTCTTCCAGCGAAGGTCTGTCGACAGGACAGACCCGCAGCACCGCACGGGCGACAACCCTTGGTATTCTGGCAGCGTTAGCGGGACTGATGTTCGGTCTTGATACCGGCGTTGTCGCGGGCGCCCTTCCTTTCATTGCAACCGATTTTCATGCGGGCGACGTTCTGCAAGGCTGGATCGTATCCTCTATGATGGCAGGGGCTGCGGTTGGGTCGCTATTTGCTGGTCGGATTTCGGTTCGGTTCGGGCGAACGGGCGCGATGCTCGGGGCCGCAATCCTGTTTCTGATCGGCACACTGCTTTGCGCTCTTGCTCCGGGCGCTGCGATCATGATCGTAGGCCGGATTTTTCTGGGGCTTGCGGTCGGTGTCGCGGCATTTGCAGCCCCGCTTTATATTTCCGAAATCACGGTTGAATCCGTTCGCGGAGCCATGATTTCGTTTTACCAACTCATGGTCTCTCTCGGGATTTTTCTGGCTTTCGTCTCGGACAGCGTGCTGGCTTCGGGAGGGCACTGGCGTTGGATGCTGGGTATCATGGCGGTCCCGGCCAGTTTCTTTCTTGTGATTGTTCTGATCCTGCCGCACAGCCCGCGCTGGCTGATGATGCGGGGGGAAACGGAGCACGCACGCCGGGTTTTGCAGAGCCTGCGATCCGATGAGGAAGTGGCGGAAGAGGAACTGGTCGATATTCAGTCGCGGCTCCAGAAAAGTAGCGACGCGGGGATCGGGCTTTTCAAAAGCAACCCCAATTTCCGGCGGACGGTTTTTCTGGGCATGTTGCTTCAGATCATGCAGCAGCTCTCGGGCATCAACGCGCTCCTGTATTATGCGCCGCGCGTGTTTCAGGCCGCGCATTTTGGAACGAACGCAGCCATCTGGGCGACAACCCTTGTTGGGTTGACGAACATGGCATTGACGGGTGTTGCGATCGCCTGTGTCGATCGCTGGGGGCGGCGGCCGCTGCTGATCCTCAGTTGCGCGATTGCTGCCTTTTCTCTGGCTGGCGTTGGAACACTGCTGGCTGTCGGAGCGAACAGTTTTGAATCCCAGCTTCTGCTCTGCGGGTTTGTGCTTCTGTTCGTCGCCGGGTTTGCCATTGGCGAAGGGCCACTGGTCTGGACGCTGTGTTCTGAAGTGCAGCCAACGCGGGGACGGGATTTCGGGATTGGCTGCTCGACCGTGACGAACTGGGCCGCAAACTGGGCCATCTCCAACGTGTTTCCGCTCGGCATGGCCATGATGGGGGCGTCGGTGACGTTCCTGATGTTTGCCCTCTTCAATGGTCTTTTCATCGTTGTGACCGTATTGTTCGTTCCCGAAACGAAAGGCGTCTCGCTCGAAAAGCTGGAGGCCAACCTTTTTGCAGGCATGCGCCTGCGTGATCTGGGGCGCTGATACCATGACGACCACGACGGAAGACGAGCAACAACACGAAGAATACGACTCCAAACGCCATGCGGGGCTCTATGGGGCGCAGCGGGTCAAGGCGATGTCGGCTGTTCTTCTGGCACTTCTTCTGTCGGTTCTGGATTATGCGATCGCCAATGTCGCTCTGCCGCTGATTGCGGTGGATCTGCATGCGTCATCGTCGCGGGCCATCTGGGTCGTGAATGCCTATCAGCTTGCGAATCTGTCCTGTCTGTTGCCGCTGGCTTCTCTGGGCGCGCGCGTGGGGTTCGGACGGCTGAGCCAGTTCGGGATTTTCCTGTTCCTGATCGCGTCCGTGGCCTGCGCGCTTTCGCAAAATCTGCTGGAATTGACGCTGGCGCGCGCCTTACAGGGCGTGGGCGGGGCCTGCATCATGAGCGTGAACATTGCGCTCGTTCGCTTCATCTATCCGCATAATGAACTGGGGCGCGGGATTGCGCTGAACGGATTGTTCGTCGGTATCGGCGTGGCGCTCGGACCCACTCTGGGGTCTCTGATCCTGTCTGTTGCGACGTGGCCCTGGATTTTCTGGATCAATCTGCCACTGGCTCTGGCCGCTCTGGCGCTGGCACATGCTGCGCTTCCCCAGACTCCACGCAGCGATATTCCAACCGACGTGGTCGGCTCGCTCCTGACGGTGGCGTCTTTCGCCCTGACCGGCGTGGGGCTGGATGGGCTGATGCATGCCGATTTCGTGTCCGGTGCCGCAGTCACGGCTGCAGGTGTGTTGTGCTGGGCGATGTTGTTGCATTACCAGCGTGAACGACTTGAACCGATCGTGCCGGTCGATCTTCTGGCGCGCCGTCCGTTTCTGCTGGCCTGTCTGGTTGGGTTTCTGGGATTCGTGGCATCCAATCTTTACATCGTAGCGATGCCTTTCACGCTGGCTACGGCATTCCATCGCGGGGCGGGAACGATCGGTCTTCTGATCGCGCCGTGGGCGGTGGGTGTGGCGACGATGTCTTTTGTAGTCAGCCGTCTGGCCGACCGTTTCCCAGCGTCGGTTTTGTCGTCAATCGGTCTGTTCATTACGGCGAGCGGTTTCTGCCTGCTCTGGTTCCTGCCGACGGATGCAGGCAATTGGGATATCGCCTGGCGGACGCTTTTTGCCGGATGTGGCTTTGGACTGTTTCAGCCGCCCAACAACCGCGCCATCATGGTGACGGCCCCTCCCGGACGGGAGGGCGGGGCAAGCGGTATGTTGTCTGTTGCACGACTGGCAGGACAGACGACGGGGGCGCTCCTCGTGGCGGCACTGTTCACGATCTTTCCCCATCCGGCCTTTATTTGCCTCGGGGCGGCCATGACCGTGGCGCTGACGGGATCAATCCTCAGTCTGGGGCGGAAGTATCTCGCAGCCTGAAGAGTGTGGTCGCGCGTTGCTCCACGCTTTCCAGTTCCTGCGTGACGGAGACGGACTGCCGGACCAGCACTTCAAGCGGCATTGATGGCGCATAATGCCGACCCGGATCGCAGAGCCAGACTTCGCAGGTTTTCGAACATTCCAGAAGCCACGGAATAATCCGTGAGGCCATGGCTTCGTTGTAACAGACGTCCCCGATGACCAGAAGGTCACAGTCCGGGACCGTGCCGATCAAATCGCCCGGAATCGGAGTGACCGTCGCGCGGTTCAGTCCCGCATTGAGGGACGTTGCTTCAAGCGCCATGAAGTCGATGTCGTTGGCCTGAACGGACGCCGCGCCGGATAGGGACGCGGCGATGGCAGCCAGTCCGCATCCGCAGGCCACATCCAGAACGCGACGTCCGCGCACAAGCTCGGGATTGTCGAGGATGAAGCGGGCGATGAGCTGGCTTCCCGGCCAGGCGAAGGCCCAGAAAGGCGGTTCTATGCCGATCTGTTCGAGATAGGTCTCGCTGGCCTGCCAGATCGGGGTGATTTCCGTGGCCAGATGCAGGGAAATCTCAGGAACCAGCGGGGCTTGTTCAACGCATGTATTGTCGCGGATAAAGCTGACGGGATCGCCTAAGGTGGTGATCATCCAAATACTCTTGCCGCGACGAAGCCTGCGGCTAGCACGAACCCGATAGGCACGTTACGGCGAAATTCCTTCAGACACGCCGGAGCATCATACGGGTTCAGCACCCGGACCTGCTGGAGCAGCATGGCTGTTGCGATGGCGAGGAACGGCCAAAAAATCCAGTGCAGATGTGCATGGATACCGACGAGCGCCAGAGCCAGAATCATGAGGCTGTAACAGGTGCCGATGAAGGAGCGCGCGTTTTTCTCCATCAGGCGCGAGGTGGAGCGCACACCGATCCGGGCGTCGTCGTCCATGTCCTGAAAGCCGTAGATCGTATCGAATCCGAGCTGCCACAGAATGACGGCGCCATAGAGCAGCAGCCCGTTGCCATCGAGCGTCCCGGCCGCTGCGGCGTATCCCATGGGGGCACCGAATCCGAAAGTGAATCCCATAACGAGCTGCGGCCACCAGGTGACGCGCTTGGCCGCCGGGTAGAGCGCAACGAGCAGGAGCGCGAGCGGGGCGAGGGCCCAGCAGACAGGCGGCAGGCAGACCAGAACGCCGAATCCCATCAGCAGCAGCACCGCCAGAAGCAGCAGCCCCTGTTTCAGCGATAGCGCTCCGCTGGCGAGGGGGCGCCCTGCGGTCCGGGCGACTTTTGCGTCGATGTCGCGGTCCCAGATGTCGTTCACGACACATCCGGCCGAGCGCATGACGAGCGAACCGAACGCAAACAGCGCCGTGTCGATCAACCGCATCTGGAGAGAGGCACCGGGGGCAAGGAACAGGCCCCACACGCCGGGCAGGAGCAGAAGCCATGTCCCAACCGGGCGGTCGAGACGGGCGAGTAGCGCATAGGAACGCCACGGCTCGGGGAGGCGGGCAATACGGCCGCTCAGATCGATGTCGGTATGGGCGCGGGTCTGGCTCATGGGAAGATGTGATGCTGTGTGGACGTGCTTCCGTCAATGGCTCAGGCGCGCTATCGGAAAAGGATGAGCCGATCCGATCCCCGTCTTTATGTTCCCGCGTCTGAAACAGCTTTCGTGGAAGGCCAGACCGTGCAACTTCCACCGGGGCAGGCGCATTATCTGGGCAACGTTATGCGTCAGGGCGTGGGAAGCCTTGTGCGGGTGTTCAACGAGCGTGACGGGGAGTGGAGTGCCGAGATTGCGGCTCTGAAGAAGGATCGTGGAAACGTTCTGCTGCAACATCGTGAACGGGACCCCATGCCGACACAGGGCGTGGAGCTGCTGTTTGCGCCGCTCAAGCGGGATGCGACCGAGCTTGTGATCCGTATGGGCACGGAACTCGGAGTGACACGCTTCCGGCCCGTTGTGACGGAGCGCACCAATACACATCGCCTCAATTTGGAGCGTCTGGCGGTGATTGCGACGGAAGCGGCGGAGCAGTGTGAACGGCTGGATGTTCCTGACATCCAGCCCCCTGAGTCGCTGCGTGTGGTGCTGGCGGAGTGGCCGGAGGATCGCCCGCTCTTTGCCGCGCTGGAGCGTCGGCCCGGCGAGCGTGCGAGCGTACGCGCCGCCGCTCTGCTGATTGGGCCGGAGGGCGGTTTTTCGGGAACCGAAGTGGAGATGCTCAGGCGGCATGGTGCCGTTCATGCGCTCAGTCTGGGGCCGCTTGTGCTGCGGGCAGAGACCGCGGTCTGTGCGGGGCTGGCCCGTCTGGCGGCGGGAGCCGAGGGCGCTGCCTGAGGGTGACAGAACCGTCGGACCTGCTACAGTTCAATCATTATCGAACAACGAATTCAGACCGAGGCCAAACGCCATGTCCAATCCCGGAACGTCCAATGCTGCGTCGATCGAAAGCCGGGCGCAGCTCGTCGAGGCGATCGCAAGGGGTTGCAAACCGAAATCGGAATGGAAGATCGGGACCGAACATGAAAAATTCGGTTTCATCCTTCCTCAGGATGCTGATGGACGCGAGCCTCTTTCTCCGCCGCCTTACGCGCCGCGCGGAATCGGAGCCTTGTTGGAAAAGCTTCAGGGCCCGGATTGGGCCCCCATCATGGACGGCGAAAACCTGATCGGGCTGAAGGGGCAGAACGCACAGGCCGGACGCGCAATTTCGCTTGAACCGGCCGGACAGTTCGAGCTTTCGGGTGCGCCGGTCGTGTCGCTTCAGGAAACCGAAGCGGAGATGCAGGAGCATTACGATCAGGTCCGTGGTCCGGCTGCGGAACTGGGGCTGGGTTTCCTGCCATTCGGTTTTCAGCCGCTCTGGTCGCGTGATGAGATGCCGTGGATGCCCAAGAGCCGCTATGCGATCATGCGCAACTACATGCCGAAAGTCGGCACGCTTGGTCTCGATATGATGACGCGGACCTGCACCGTTCAGGTTAATCTCGATTTCAGCGACGAAGCCGACATGGCGCGCAAGATGCGCGTCTCTCTGGCCCTTCAGCCGCTGGCCACCGCGCTGTTTGCGAATTCTCCGTTCGTCGAGGGCAAGGCCAATGGTCTGCTGTCCAACCGTGCACGGATCTGGACCGATACGGACAACCAGCGTTCGGGCCAGCCTTCGGTGTTCTTCGAGGACGGGTTCGGCTTCGAGCAGTATGTGGACTGGGCGCTCGACGTGCCGATGTATTTCGTCTCGCGCGAGGGAAAGAACATCGACGTGGCAGGCTGCTCGTTCCGTCGCTGGCTTGCCGGAGACATTCAGGAGCCACTGAAAGGCCTGACACCGACGGTTGGCGATTTTGAAGACCATCTGACGACGGTTTTCCCGGATGTGCGCCTCAAGCAGTTCCTTGAAATGCGTGGCGCGGATGCTGGGAAACTGGATATGATGGTGGCGCAGTCGGCCCTGTGGGTTGGTCTGCTCTACGACCCGGCAACGCTGGAAGCTGTTGAAAAGCTGGTGCGTGAGCAGCCTTGGAGCGCCTACCAGCAGCTCCGCGCCGAAGTGCCGCGTCTTGGGTTGGATGCTGCGTTCCCGGGTGGACTGAAGCCATTGGCCAAGCGTGTGGTCCAGCTTGCGGAGCAGGGCCTGCGGGCCCGCGTGCGCAACGAGGCCAGCTATCTCGATCCGCTGCATCTGATTGCCGATGGTGGTCCGAATCAGGCACAGCACTGGCTGGATCTGTATAATGGTGCGTGGGGGCAGAGCGTGAAGCCGCTCTTTACCGAAGCCGCCATCTGATTTTATGAGACGGGACCTGCTGCCTACGTGACAAAACTTTCCGAGCTGACCGAACGCGAAATCCTTGCGCTGGCCATCGCCAGCGAGGAGGAGGATGGTCATATTTACGCGGATTTCGGCCAGATGCTGGCGGAAGATTATCCCGACAGCGCCGCCATCTTTCAGGATATGGCGGAAGAGGAAAACCATCACCGCCGGGCGCTGATCGACCTGTTCGTCCGGCGCTTCGGCAATCATATTCCGCTGGTTCGTCGGCAGGACGTGCAGGGGTTTCCCTCCCGTAAATCTGCATGGCAGATGCAGAATCGCGGAATTGAGGCCATCCGGGCGCAGGCTGCCGAAATGGAGCGGCAGGCGGCACGGTTTTACCGTCAGGCCGCCGGACAGACGCAGGATGCGGAAATCCGCAAACTGCTGGGCGACCTGGCAACAGAAGAAGACCGTCACCAGCGCGAAGCACGCCGTCTGGAAGACGAGCATCTGAACGATAACAGTCGTGACCGCGAGGACGAGCACAGCCGCCGCGATTTCGTGCTGCGGATCGTCCAGCCGGGTCTGGTCGGGCTTATGGACGGCTCCGTCTCGACGCTGGCGCCTGTTTTTGCAGCGGCGTTCGCGACGCACAGTCCCCATGCTGCTTTTCTGGTTGGGCTTGCGGCCTCGCTGGGGGCCGGGATTTCCATGGGGCTGGCGGAAGGACTGGCTGATGACGGCAAGCTGTCCGGACGTGGGGCACCGCTTTTGCGTGGGTTGATCTGTGGCGCCATGACGTTTGGCGGTGGCATCGGCCATACGCTGCCATTTCTGGTGCCGGATTTCCGCGTGGCCTTTGGCGTGGCGCTCGTTGCGGTGGCGATTGAGCTTCTGCTCATTTCCTGGGTACGCTGGCGCTATCAGGACACACCGTTCGGTTCGGCCATGGTGCAGGTTTTCCTTGGCGGGGCTCTCGTTTTTGCAACCGGCGTGCTGATTGGCAGTTCCTGAGACATGATGAACCGTTCCTTTTTCCGCGCGGCTGTTCTGGCGGCGCTGTTTCCTGTCTCCCTGTCTTGTAGTGCTTTTGCACAGACGGCTTCCGTGCAGCTTCGTCCCGCGGATCAGGGGTGGGTGTCCCGCATTGAAGACACGCTCGGAAAGGTGACGACGCTTCAGGCGCATTTCCGTCAGACCGCTGCGGATGGCAGCGTGACAACGGGGACGGCGACGCTCGACCGGCCGGGTCGGATGCGTTTCGATTATGACAAGCCGAGTCCGCTCCTGCTGGTCGCTAATGACGGTCGCGTGGTGTTTCAGGACCGCAGCGTCGATCAGGTCACGACCCTTCCGCTCGACCGTACGCCGCTGGGACTGTTGCTACGGCCTGAGTTCAAGCTTTCAGGCGATGTGACTGTAACAGGATTCGAGCATCGGGACGGGCAGATCAGGATTCAGCTTGTCCGGACGCAGAGTGCTGGTGAGGGCAGTCTGACGCTCGTATTCTCCGATGCGCCTCTGGCACTGGAAGGCTGGAGCGTCGTGGACGCGCAGGGGCGCACGACCACGATTGCGCTGTCCGATGTGCATCTTGGCGGAGATGTGCCACAATCGCTGTTCGTACTGCCGAAAGCGGACTGAGCTTTCAGTTTTTCAGTTCGCGTGAAAGCTCCAGCGCGCGGGCATAGACCGTGCGTTTGGGCAGTTTGACGATGCCCGCCACCAGAGCCGCCGCGTCCTTGACGGAATGGGTGGCAAGAGCCTCGCGCAAATGCGTGTCCAGATCGGCCGCGCCACTGTCGTCTTCGTCGGACGGGCCGATCAGCAGCGTAATTTCGCCGCGTGGTGCCGTCATGCGAAAATGTTCCAAAACCTCCGTAAGCGTGCCGCGCACCATTTCCTCGAACCGCTTGGTGAGCTCGCGTCCGACTGCCGCTTCGCGCTCAGGGCCGAACACGTCAATCAGGTCTTCAAGGCTCTCGACCAGCCGGTGCGGCGCTTCATACCAGATCAGCGTTGAGTGCAGACCCGCCTGTTCTGCGGCGCGCAGGGCGGAGAATCCGCTCTTGCGGGCTTCGCTGCGTGGGGCCGGAAAGCCCAGAAACATGAAGGGCAGGGGCGGCAGGCCCGAAAGCGTCAGGGCCGTGATGACGGCGTTCGGACCGGGAATGGCCGTGACGTGTATTCCGGCCGCGATGGCGGCGCGGACCAGCCGGTATCCCGGATCGGATACCAGCGGCGTACCCGCGTCAGAGACGACGGCATAGCGGGCACCTTCCTGCAGTTTTTCGATCAGGAACGGAGTGCGGTCCTGTTCGTTATGGTCGTGCAGTGTTCGGGTCGGTGTGGCAATATTGCGCGAAAGAAGGAGTTTTGCCGTGACGCGCGTGTCCTCGCAGAGGATCGCATCCACGGTGTTCAGGGCCTCGATTGCGCGTTCGCTGATATCGGCCAGGTTGCCGATTGGCGTTGCAACCAATATCAGACATCCACCTTCGGCCTGGCCCTGCGCCGGCAGGGGGGCGGCCGGTAACGTTTCAGTCGCATCGCTCAAGGGAGTTTCAGCGGAACATGACTTTTCGGACATCTGCATCCTCGGTGACAAACTCAGGGGCGTATTGTCGCCCCTTGAGCCGTCTGCGCAAGGGTGTAAGCACCGGCCTTGCCGCGGGAACATTCCTGACCCTTGCTGCCTGCTCGGGTGGCGGATCGTCTTCTGTGCCGGGTGTGGGCGGTATTCCGGGCGTTTCCGAAGGGCCGGGAGCCCATGATGTCGGGCTGATTCTGCCGCTGACGGGACGCAATGCGTCTTACGGCACGCGGATGCGCGATGCAGCGAAACTGGCCCTTTCCGCCAAGGGGGCGCCTGCACTTGACGTTCATGACACCAATGGGCCGGGCGGGACGGAACAGGCCGTGCGCGATGCGCTTGCGCGGGGTGACGCCATTCTGCTGGGCCCTCTGACCGCTACCGAAACTGCCGCCGCTGCACCGCTCGCGATCAATGCGGGCAAACCAGAGCTTGCCTTCACCAGCGACTCCACGCAGGCCCGTCCGGGCGTCTGGGTGATGGGACTGACGCCGGAGCAGCAGGTGCGCCGGATGGTCGATGCCGCGCGGGCGACGGGTCGCAAGACTTTCGCGGCTTTCCTGCCGGACAATGCTTTCGGACACGCCATGGGAGACGGGTTGGCCCGGGCCTGCCGGGATGCCGGGTTGAAGGATCCGCAGATCGTCTTCCATACGATGGATGCCCAGAACATCGATGACGGCTTGAAAGCGCTGTCTGCCATCGAAACGCGTCAGCCCGCTGCGCCAGTGGTTGCGGAGACGCCGTCTGGCCCATCCGCAATTGACCCGACAGGTGAGGCCACTCCGGACGCTGCTGCTCCAGCGGGGACTCCGTCTCCGGCCCCCACGCCTGCGGCGCAACCCGCGCCGATCCCGCCGCCGCCATTCGATGCTCTGGTGCTGGCTGATACGGGGCTGGAGCTTGGACGAGTCATCACCGCGCTTCAGGCCGATCATATCGATTCGTCGCAGGTCCAGATCATGGGGCCCGCGCTGTGGAAGGCCTTTGATGGCAAGCTCGGCGCGCTGCATGGCGCCTGGTATGCAGCCCCGGACGCTCATGACCGGTTAGGCTATGTCGCGCAGTATCGGGCCCTTTACAAACAGGCACCGTCGCCCGTCAGCGATTTTGCGTATGACGCGGCGGCTCTGGCTGGCAGTCTGATCCGGCAGGGCGGTGTGACGGTCGAAGCTTTGACGCGCCCGGATGGTTATATGGGTGTGGATGGCCTCTTCCGCCTGCGGCCGGACGGACATGTAACGCGGGCGCTGGCGATTTATCAGATCCAGCGTGGTGGTGGTGCGCGCATCGTGGTTCCGGCTTCCCGGGATGTGGCGATTCGCCCAAGCTAAGACTGTATTTTTTCAAAAAAAAGCGCGTCCGTTCTTTGAACGGCGCGCTTTTTTTATGTCTGATCGAGAAAGCCCTGGTGCAGGTTCAGGCGGCGCAGGTCTCGGCGAGCGGCAGAACCGGGCGGATCACATGCAGGGCGAGCTCGAAGCTGGCATAGCTGCCCAGTTCATGATCGCGGATCTGATCGATCAGCACCCAGCGCATACCCTGTGGCCGCAGCATGTAAGCGGGATCGGGATTTTCACGGACCCAGACCAGAACATGATCGACAGGTGCGCTTCCGTCTACATTGATGATGTCGTGGGAAGCATCTGCGATTTCTGCATCGAAAACGCCCATACGCTGTCCCGCTTCAAGCCAGCGCAGCAGATATTCGCGATGACGCGGCAGCAGGCCCTGTCGCAGAGGCACGATATTGCTCGTGCTGCGGCTGTGAGAAAGGTCGTGAAGGTGAGCCACCTGCGCCATCAGGAAGTCCTCATCAAAAAGCCGGGCAGGGCACCCGGGCTGTGGTGATGAATTCAGGCTAGGGTTTAGAGGGCACGTTTCACAATCTTTAATAACGTCTGAAGAAGGTTTTGCGACACAAACCATCCCTACTGTGGCAAATCTGCCATGCTGTAAACGCATAGCTCAACAGGGTGTTGCCATATTCCGGTACAGGGATTTGTCCCAGCGACGATGCAGCCAGAGCCAGGAGCCCGGGATTTCACGGATCCAGAATTCAAGACGGTCGTTAAACAGCTGCGTCAGGGCGAGGACGTCTTTTGCGCGGTCATCCGTTTTTTCAGGCGAAAAGGGTGGATCAACCACAAGCACGAGTCTCGCTGGGCCGTCACGGCGCACATGACCGGTGACAATCAGAGCGTCATGCCGCAGCGCGAAGACTGCTGCGGCGGACGCTGTCATGGCGGGGCGTCCGAAAAGGCGGGCTTCGATTCCGTCGTTCATTTTCTGATCGCCCAGAACCCCCAGATGACCGCCTTTGGACAGGTGTTTCAGGGCTGAGCGTGCGCCTTTGGCCCCTTTGGGGAACATTGGCACATCCTGTCCCATGGCCTCCTGACGAAGGCTGTGGATCAGACCGTCGACGCCCGGGTTGCTGGCCGCCCGATAGAAGGAGGCGAATGGCATACCGTAACGCGCAACCACCGGCGGCATGAGTTCCCAGTTCCCGATATGGCCGGAAAAGAAAATGACCGGCCGGCCTGAAGCCTTTGCGGCTTCAAGATGTTCCGTGCCCTCGACGCTCCATCCCGCACCGGAGGGTGTGTTGTGTTTCAGGTGACCGATATGAGGGAACTCGCCGACCGTCCGCCCCAGATTGTCCCAACAGTCGCGCACGATACGTCGTCGGGCGAGAGCGTCGAGTTCGGGCATGGCGAGTTGCAGGTTCCGGTCCGCTATTTTCGAGACCGGCAGTGCTGGGCCGATGGTCCGGGCTACACCCCCTCCAAGATTCGAGGCTGCGGCTGCGGGAAGGGCGCGGATCACGGTCAGAAGTCCACGGATCAGCCAGGTTTCCGCGCGGTATAGAAAAGACGTCATGGAGTGCTGAACAGCAGATCGAGAAGGCGTTCGGGCGCTTTCGGATCAGCCCAGAGCAATTCGACGTTTATGATCTTCACCTGTGTGCGGAATGGAAAGGGCAGTTTCACGGCATCCTTCGCGGTCGTGACCAGTGTGGTGCCCGATTCCCGGCTGAGGGTTTCGAGGCGCTGAATATCGCGGGGTGTGTAGACATGATGATCGGGGAACGGGAGTGCGCGGATGGGTGTGACACCGGCGTCCCGTAGCATGTCGAAAAATTTTTCTGGGCGCCCGATTCCTGCGAACGCCACGATCCGCCGTCCCTGAAGGGTTCGGATTTCAGGGCCGGGAACCAGTCTGGCCTGTGCGGTCAGGAGATGACGCGGAAATGTCGGGAGCAGGTTGTGTCTGTCGTCTCCGATGACGACGACAGCCTGTGCGCGGGAGAGCGCATCCGGGAGGGGTTCGCGGAGCGGACCTGCGGGGAGGACGCATCCGTTGCCGAAACCCGTTATGCCGTCCACCACCAGAATGGAGACGGTCTTGTGCAGCGTCGGATTCTGGAAGCCGTCATCCATGACGAGGCAGTCTGCCCCCTGACCAATGGCGAGACGCGCAGTTTCAGCCCGGTTGGCGCCAATCCATGTCGGCGCGGACTGTGCGAGGAGGAGCGGTTCGTCGCCTACGTCGCGGGCGGTGCTGCGTCCGGGATTGACGTCGATGGGGCCGCGCTCACGTCCACCGTGGCCCCGGCTGAGGATATGAGGATGGTGGCCCCGGTCTTTGAGGCGCTGCACGAGGTCGAGAGCGAGAGGAGTCTTGCCCGTCCCGCCTGTGGTAATGTTGCCGCAGCACAGAACCGGAATGGGAGCATGAAATGTGGGCCGCCTGAGGCGGCGGCGGGTAAGGGTCGTGGCGACGAGAGAGAATGGCCTGAGAAGGCGGGCGGTGAGACTGCGCCTCGGATGCAGCCAGAAACGGGGTGGGCGACCTCTCATCGTTCAACCGTTCTGAGGATACGGTCTCGCAGGACGCTCACGACCGAGCGCTGCAATCCCGTGGTCCTGACGGGCGGGAGAGGGGATTTGAGCCATCGTGTCAGACACTCCACATCGTTCACGATCTGGATGGTATCAGAAATGGTGACCATTGCCTCCCGCCAGTTCTCCATTTTCGGGCCGGTTGCCGTTGGAGTTCCCAGACGCAGCGGTTCGAACGGATTATGGCCGCCGCCTTTTCCGGTCAGGGAATTTCCCAGAAAACAGCGGTCCGCCAGTCTGTAGAACAGGCCTAGCTCGCCGAGTGTGTCGGCCAGCCAGACTGGGGTTTGTGGCGTCGGTTCCTCGCCGGCAGAGCGGCGGGGGAGCTGGAAACGCTCTGCCAGTTCCGCGCCACGAGCGGGATGGCGCGGGACAAGGATGGTCAGAAGATCGGGTTGAAGGGTGCGGGCGCTTTCGGCGGCTTGAAGGACGAGGTCCTCCTCACCCGGATGGGTGGATGCGGCAACGAATATCGGACGTTCCCCAAACAGGGCCT
Source organism: Gluconobacter sp. Dm-74 (assembly GCF_018256135.1). Taxonomy (NCBI): domain Bacteria; kingdom Pseudomonadati; phylum Pseudomonadota; class Alphaproteobacteria; order Acetobacterales; family Acetobacteraceae; genus Gluconobacter; species Gluconobacter sp. Dm-74. Next base: position 559,281 of record NZ_JAERLX010000001.1, read on the forward strand.
TCAGACGGTTATATTCCGCTTCGTCATAAGGAAGGGGCGGGGCATCCTGTTTGAGATCGCCGTCTTCGTAGACCGGAGCGGCTCCAAGTGCGCGAAATCGCGCTGCATCTTCAGGGCCGCGGGCTGCTACCCAAGAGAGACGTCCCATCATGCGCCGTGCAGGGGCACGCAGACGGCCCCAGCGTTGGGAGGAGCGGTCCGACAGGCGTCCGTTGACGAGCATGACGGGAATGTCCCGGTCCGAACAGGCCGCAATGATGCCCGGCCAAAGCTCGCTTTCAACGAAAACCGCGCCTTCGGGTTGCCAGAGGTTGAGGAAGCGCCTCAGCCAGCGGGGTACGTCATGTGGAATGAAGCGATGGATGATGCGCTTCCCGAAAAGCGGGTGGCGCGCGACGATTTCGCTCCCTGTAACGGTTGCTGTCGTAAAAAGAAGTGTCAGCTCCGGTCGGGCGTCGAGCAGGGCCTCGGCCAGAGGCAGGGCGCAGAGGGTTTCGCCAACACTGGCGGCATGAAGCCAGAGAATCCGGCCTGCGGGGCGCCGGGTGTTGCCCAGCCCCATGCGTTCACGCAGACGATCGGGGAGTTCACGACCCTTCTGCAACCGGATGCGGAGCATGACGGTCAGGGCCGGAGCAAACAGGGTTCCCGTCAGACGCCACAGATGCTCGCTCACGCCAGATTGGTGATGCCGCTGAATGCTCTCTGCTCGCCCTGAAAGCGTATTCAGTGCGTTCTGGAGGTCAGAGGCTCCCGGTTGGAACAGGGGTTCGCCCAGAATGAGCGCGCCGCGTCCGAAGGGGAGCGGGAAGGCGAGTCCGTCCCACGAGGGCAGACGCAGACTTGTGCATGCCATGCCGACCGGCACCACTGCGCATCCGGCAAGGCGCGATAAGGCCACGGCACCGGGCTGGACGTGTTCGGCTGGTCCGCGTGGGCCGTCGGGAGTGATGCCCACGATCGCACCACTGTGCAGTTCTTTCAGGGCGGTCCGTAAAACTGCAGCGCCGCCTTTGTTCCTGCCGTTCTTACTGGAGGAGCCGTGGATACCAATAATACCCCATGGCCGGACAACATCGGCGATCAGCATGCCATCCGGATTGCGGGAAATCAGTACCCGTAATTGCAGCCGTGGCTCCTGCGAACGGGCCCAGAACCAGAGTGCGGGACTGAGCGTCAGGGAGCGGTGCCAGAAAGCAACCACAGCCCCGTTTTGGGGCGTGAGTAGTGTTTCGACCGCACGGGGGGAGCCGCTGACCTGCCAGCGCGTGGAGCGTAGGCAGAGTCCCAGCCACAGGCGGAGCAAGCGTGGAGGCAGGGTCATGTCGCGTCGGGTAGCACGCGACGTTACAGGGGGCAAAGACCGGGCATTTCGACAGGCAGGACCATCAGGCTGTCGGATGATTCATCTCAAGGGATGTGAACGTCACGCGCGCTGAGACGCTGTGGCAGGGCATGTGCCAGCCGGTCTGCCCGGCAACAGCCTCGAACCACATGGCAGGAGCTGTCGCTGCGGCTGGCATGGCGAATACATTGCGGGTGCCATTCACGACGACAAGCAGCGTTCCATTGGGTCGGGAAGAGAGACCGTAGCTGATGCTCCGGTCAGGATAGATCGTCCCGGCAACGACGCGGCGCGTTTCGGTACCATTATGAATGACGGCAATAACCTGCGAACGCTTGCCGTCCGCGATCAGTTGTACGACCGGTCCCTGCGCGCTCTGGATCTGGCCGATAATGACGCGCTGATTGCTGGGCCATGTGTCGATGTGCAGGGTGGCGGTCATGTCCGCCGGAGTCTGCTGGAAATACCATGCCGTCCCCTCGCGCAGCACGGTCGCGGGGGCCGTTTGGCCGCGGATGGACGGCTGAAGCGCATCCGTCCGCAGGGTAATGGCGCCAGTCGCAGCATTCTGCTCATAGAACGGGCTGCGATAGCCCGTCGCGAGCGTGGTGCCGGGAACGAGGCGCAATTTGAGGCGTGCCTGCGGTTCCTGAAGGGTAAAGCCAACAGCCTGAGGTGGGGCGTGCGTGTCCATGGCCGATGCGGGAGCCAGCGCGGTGCCTGCCAGCGTGAGGGTCAGGCAGGTGGCGCAGAAGAGGCGGGGCAGGGACATGGGACGGTTCCTTCAGGTCAGCAGGCAGAAAGCGGCAACAGGTGTGTTCAGCGGCTCATGAGAACCGTGATTTGGGCGTGCTCCAGAATATGACGGGTGACGCCGCCCAGAATCATTTGCCGCAGGCGGGAATGGGAATAGGCCCCCATGCCGAGCATGTCGGCATTGAACTCCGTGGCAGCGTTCAGCAGGCCCATACCAATGTCCCTGTTGACGGCCTCAAACTCGCGGGATGTGGCGGAAATGCCGTGCATCCGCAGATAGGTCACGACCTCGTCTGCCCCCGGACCGCGGCGCTGATAATCCTGGCAGGTCAGAACCTGCACCGCTTCGGCCTTGTGGGCCCAGGGCAGGATGCAGCGCAGGGCCAGCGAGGCTTCGGGCGTTCCGTTCCAGGCAATGGCAATCCGTCTGCCGACCGATTTTGGCGGAGACGGCGGCGCGATCAGCAGAGGGCGTCCGCTGTCGAACAGGATGGCGTGCAGCGTTTCGGAAGCGCGCGGGTCCCCATCCTTGGCAAGATTCGGGACCAGCGTCATATCGGCCAGACGGGAGCGCCATGTCAGGGAGTCGTGCTCGGTTCCGTTGAGGACGTCGAGGCTTGCGCTGACGCCTTCTCCGGCCGAAGAGCCGATTTTCGAGGGCTCGATACGACGGATGCCATGTTCATGGACGAAAGCGTCGAAAGCCCTGCGGATCTTGATGGCCCGGTGCTGCGCTTCGGTGATGGCGGTGTCGATCATTTCATTGACCATCCCCGCCGAGATACCTTCACCGGCCAGTGTCGCGACTTCGGACGGGTCCGATCCGACCACGACTGCGGACAGATGAGCGTCGAACCGGCGCGCGAAATCCAGCGCGACCGACATGACGGCGTCCAGCTCATAGGTGCCGTTCAGGGGGAGAAGGATGTTCTTGATGTCGATAAGCATGGGTGAAGGCTCCCCGGCCGTAATTTTGTGACGTCGTTATGATGTATTTACGGATAAAGTCGTGTGACGTTCCATTGGTTTCCATCACGCGTCCACACAGCGCGATCATGCAGGCGATAGGGACGGTCCTGCCAGAATTCGATAGCCTCGGGCAGAACGCGGAAACCGGACCAGTTGGTGGGACGGGGGATCGGGCCGTCTCCATATTTTTCGTCCGCGGCCTTCAGTCGCTCCTCGAATGTGCTGCGCTCGTCGAGCGGGCGGGACTGGTCGGAAGCAATGGCGCCGAGGCGCGACATACGGGAGCGGCTAGCGAAATAGGCATCGGCTTCGGCTGCAGTAACGACTTCGACGGGCCCCTCGATCCGGACCTGACGGCGGACAGATTTCCAGTGAAACAGCAGGGCGGCGTGCGGATTGGCGCGCAGTTCGCCGCCCTTGCGGCTGTCCAGATTGGTGTAGAAAACAAACCCCCGCTCATCCACGCCCTTCAGCAGCAGCATCCGAACGGACGGATGTCCGTCAGGCGTTGAGGTGGCGACGGCCATGGCGTTGGGATCGTTTGGTTCGGCGGCCTCCGCGTCCGACATCCAGGCTGCGAACAGGGCGAAGGGATCGGCCTTCAGATCAATCAGGGGGAGGTCGGACATCGGGTGCTCCTTGGGATCGGCATGACGGAGCGGTGCAGGACCGCTTGATCTGTAATCATAACGCGACTGACGCGTTGCAGCTATCGCGCGGCTTATTGGAGTAGCGTTTGCGGATGGTAACGCAGCAGGGTTGCGTCAGGCGCATTCCTGTTGTCGGAAAAACCCATGGCTCCAATATCCGACGGCGACATCTGAATGACTGAAAGAATGCTCGTTTCCTGAAAACGCTCAGGAACCGTCGTCGCGCCGGAGTGATGCCTTAATGTCCTGTCAGAAGGCAAAAAACCGGGCAATCGTCGCAAAGTCTTGTCTGTAACGGGCGCTTGTGCAACCACCACCCTCAATACGCCAACGCGATTCAGGAAATCACCATGTCTGAAACGGAAGACAATATCCCGGCACCCGTGACCGGAACCCTCATGAAGGGCAAGCGCGGTGTGATCATGGGCGTCGCCAACAAGAACTCGATTGCCTGGGCCATCGCCAGTGCCTGCGCGGCACAGGGTGCCGAACTGGCTTTCACCTATCAGGGCGAGGCGCTGGGCAAGCGCGTCCGTCCGCTGGCCGAGAGTGTCGGGTCCGAACTCGTCATTTCCTGTGACGTCAGCGATGACGACGCCATCAACACCACGTTCGACGAGATCGAGAAGGTCTGGGGCAAGATCGACTTCGTGCTCCACGCCATTGCTTTTGCGGACAAGCAGTATCTCCGTGGCCGCTATATCGACACGCCGCGTGATGCCTTCCTGCAGGCCATGGACATCTCCTGTTATTCCTTCGTGACCGTCGCCCGTCGTGCGTCCGCGATGATGAATCCGGGTGGCTCGTTCCTGAGCATGACCTATCTGGGTGCCGAGCGCGTTATGCCGCACTATAACGTGATGGGTGTGGCCAAGGCGGCTCTGGAAGCCTCCGTGCGCTACATGGCCGCCGATCTGGGCCGCGACGATATCCGCGTCAACGGCATCTCCGCCGGTCCGATCATGACGCTGGCCGCCAACGGGATCAGCGATTTCCGCTATATCCTGCGCTGGAACCAGCTCAACGCTCCGATGGAGCGCAATGTGACGCTCAAGGATGTCGGCGGTTCGGGCATGTACCTGCTCTCCGACCTGTCCAGCGGCGTGACGGGCGAGATCCATCATGTGGATTGCGGCTACCATACGGTCGGCATGAAGAACCCGGATGCTCCGGATATCGCAGCGGTTGGCTCCGGGACCTGACATGTCGGACAACAGCTTCGGGAAGCTCTTTCGCGTCACCACCTGGGGTGAGAGTCACGGACCAGCCATCGGCTGCGTCATTGATGGCTGTCCGCCCCGCCTGAAGCTGTCCGAAGAGGACATCCAGCCCTGGCTCGACCGCCGTCGTCCAGGGCAGTCCCGCTTTACCACGCAGCGCCGAGAGGCGGATCAGGTCCGCATCCTGTCGGGCGTGTTTGAAGGCCAGACGACCGGCACCCCCATTTCGCTGATGATCGAAAATACCGATCAGCGGTCGAAGGATTACGGCGATATCGCAACCCGCTATCGCCCCGGTCATGCCGACATTGCCTATGACATGAAATACGGTATCCGCGATTATCGCGGGGGCGGCCGCTCCTCGGCGCGCGAGACGGCCATGCGGGTTGCCGCAGGGGCCGTGGCGCGCGTGTTGCTGAAAACACTCGTGGGGGAGGGTGTAAAGATCCGCGCGGCCCTGACCGGCATTGGTGGTCAGACCATCGATCCATCCCGCTGGGACTGGGATGAGGTGGAGCGCAATCCGCTCTGGTGTCCCGATGCGGGTTCCGTGGGCTCGTGGGAGGCTTTGCTCGACTCCGTCCGCAAGGATGGATCGTCGATTGGGGCGACTGTCGAAGTCGTGGCGGAAGGTCTACCCTCCGGACTCGGTGCGCCGGTTTATGGCAAGCTGGATGCCGATCTTGCGGGTGCCATGATGGGGATTAATGGCGTGAAGGGCGTCGAGATCGGGGATGGTTTTGCCGTGGCCGCCCTGCGTGGCGAACAGAACGCCGATCCGATTTCGCCCGGGCCGCAGTTCGCATCCAACCATGCAGGTGGCATTCTGGGCGGCATTTCCACAGGGCAGCCCATCGTGGCGCGTTTTGCGATCAAGCCGACCAGTTCGATCCTCACACCCGTTCCCAGCATCACGCGCGATGGCGAGTCTGTCGAAGTGATGACCAAGGGCCGGCATGATCCCTGTATCGGGATCCGCGCCGTTCCCGTGGCGGAAGCGATGATGGCCTGCGTACTGGCCGACCATCTGCTGCGCGATCATGCGCAATGTGGCTGGGGCCGCTAGACCCCAGCCAGCACACGACGTTTTAGTGTTCGAGGGTGGCATCCAGCGTGATGTTCGCCTTGATGACCTGCGACAACGGGCAACCCGCCTTGGCTTTGTTCGCAATGTCGAGAAACTGGGTTTCGGACGCGCCCGGAACCTTGCCGCGCAACGTGAGATGAGACTGGGTGATGGCAAAGCCTTCGCCGGACTTGTCCAGCGAGATGGTCGCCTTCGTTTCGAGTGATTCGGCTTTGAATCCAGCCTGTTCGAGCATCATGGACAGCGCCATCGTGAAACACCCGGCATGGGCCGCACCGAGCAGTTCCTCGGGGTTCGTGCCGGGCTTGTCTTCAAAGCGGGTGTTGAAGCCGTAAGGCTGGTCATACAGAGCGCCGCTCTGGGTGGAAATCGTGCCTTTGCCGTCCTTGAGACCGCCGGTCCAGTGTGCCGAAGCTGTCTTTTTGATGGTCATGATGAGCTCTTTCGCGATGTGGGTTTCGTACTCCAAACGCGATGCCGTTCGGATCGTTGCCCGACATGATGTCCCCAAATTTCCCAACTCTGTGACCGCTATCACACACCGGGAAAACGCTGCGGGGGAAAACTCTTGGGATAACAACGCTTAGGGGCGGTTTTCTGCGATCAGCACTATATCTAGGGGCATTAACGAATTCCTTCCCTAGATATGGGATGGTTCGCATTCACAGCTCTTTCTATTTTGCAAGCGAACTTCGTGCTTGCGATCGGGTTCGGAGTGATGGAAATGAGTGCTCAAGATTTCGAAAATAGATGCCCTGCGGAGAGAGCGAATGACCCTTCATGACGTGACGATGGACGTGTCCGATCAGTCCGACCGACCGCATGACGTGCGCCCGCTATCCGACCACCCCGTGGGTGAGACGCCGATTCCCGGAGATGCCAATTCGGCAGACATGTTCGATGACGTTGTGCAACTCCCCGGCCATCATGCCGTGCGCGTCGATCGTTCGCGCGATTCCCTGCTGACGGATTTCGGTAAAGCGACACTCAACAACCGCTATCTGCTGCCGGGCGAGGACTATCAGTCACTTTTCGCCCGCGTCGCCTCTTATTACGGCGCGGATGCAGGTCATGCGCAGCGGATCTATGACTACATTTCCCGTCACTGGTTCATGCCGGCCACGCCCGTTCTGTCCAATGGCGGAACCGAACGCGGACTGCCGATTTCCTGCTTCCTGAACGAGGCCGAAGACAGCCTTGAGGGAATCGTGGGGCTGTGGAACGAGAATGTCTGGCTGGCGTCCAAGGGCGGCGGCATCGGGTCTTACTGGGGCAATCTGCGCTCCATCGGCGAAAATATCGGCCGCAACGGCAAGACGTCCGGCGTCATTCCCTTCATTCGCGTCATGGACAGCCTGACGCTGGCTATCTCGCAGGGCTCTCTCCGTCGTGGTTCGGCGGCGGTGTATCTGCCGGTCTGGCATCCGGAAGTGGAAGAATTTGTCGAGATGCGCCGCCCGACGGGTGGTGATCCGAACCGAAAGGCGCTGAACCTTCATCACGGCGTGCTCGTGACCGATGCGTTCATGCGTGCGGTCGAGGCGGATGAAGAATGGGCGCTGCTGTCGCCGAAGGATCATAGCACAATCCGCAAAGTTTCGGCGCGTGGTCTGTGGATCCGCATCCTGACGGCCCGGATGGAGCAGGGCGAGCCCTACATCATCTATTCTGACCATGTGAACCGCGCCCGTCCGGAGCATCACAAGCTGGCTGGTCTGGAAGTGAAGACCTCCAATCTCTGCGCCGAGATCACCCTGCCGACCGGCATCGATCATCACGGTAAGAACCGTACGGCTGTCTGCTGCCTGTCCTCGCTCAATCTTGAGACCTGGGACGAGTGGAAGGATGATCCGCAGTTCATCGAGGACGTCATGCTGTTCCTCGATAACGTGCTGCAGGACTTCATCGACCGTGCACCGGATGACATGGCGCGCGCCAAATACGCGGCTGCCCGTGAGCGTTCGGTCGGTCTGGGGGTGATGGGGTTCCATTCCTTCTTGCAGGCCCGGATGATCCCGTTCGAGTCCGTGATGGCGAAGGTCTGGAACCGGAAGATTTTCGAATATATTCGCAAGCAGGCCGATGCTGCGTCCAAGCACCTGGCGGAAGTGCGTGGCCCGTGCCCGGATGCCGAGGAATACGGCTTTATGGAGCGCTTCTCGCACAAGCTCGCCATCGCGCCGACGGCCTCGATTTCGATCATCACGGGCAATGCCAGCCCCGGCATTGAGCCGATCAGCGCCAATGTGTTCCTGCAGAAAACGCTTTCGGGCTCGTTCTCGGTGCGCAACCGCCACCTGAAGAAAATTCTGGAAGAGCGTGGGCAGGATACGGATGAAGTCTGGTCGGCGATCACGCTGAACAAGGGCTCGGTGCAAAACCTCGACTTCCTGACGCAGGACGAGAAAGACGTGTTCAAAACGGCGTTCGAGCTCGACCAGCGCTGGGTCGTGGAACATGCCGCAGACCGTGCACCGTTCATCTGTCAGGCGCAGTCGGTCAATCTGTTCTTGCCCGCTGACGTGCACAAGCGTGACCTGCATCAGATCCATTTCCAAGCTTGGAAAAAGGGCCTGAAGTCTCTCTATTACTGCCGTTCCCTGTCCGTGCAGCGCGCCGATGCGGTGTCCACGCTGGCGGTAAAGAGCGACATTCTGGAAGACGAAAAATACGAAGCCACGGCTCAGGCCGCCCCGCGCGGCGAGATGAGCAGCGGCGATTACGAAGAGTGCCTGTCCTGCCAGTAATGGCGGGATGTGAAAGGACGCGATCATGAGCGACACCACCCCGATCTCCGGCACGCCGGACGAGCAGCATTTCGACCTGATGACCGCCAACCCGGTCTACAAGCCTTTCCGCTACCCTTGGGCCTATGACGCCTGGCTGACCCAGCAGCGCGTTCACTGGCTGCCCGAGGAAGTGCCGCTGGCTGATGACGTGAAGGACTGGCACCGGACGTTGACGGCGGCCGAGCAGCATCTCGTCACGCAGATTTTCCGCTTCTTCACGCAGGCGGACGTGGAAGTGAATTCCGCGTACATGAAGTATTACAGTCAGGTTTTCAAACCGACTGAAGTGCTGATGATGCTGTCGTCGTTCTCGAATATCGAGACGATCCACATCGCCGCGTATTCCCATCTTCTTGATACCATCGGGATGCCCGAGACCGAGTATTCGGCTTTCCTGAAATACAAGGAGATGAAGGACAAATACGATTTCATGCAGTCGTTCAACATCGACAGCAAGCGTGAAATCGCCAAGACCATGGCGGCGTTCGGGGCGTTTATGGAAGGCCTCCAGCTTTTCGCGTCCTTCGCGATCCTGCTGAACTTCCCGCGTTTCAACAAGCTCAAGGGCATGGGGCAGATCGTGTCCTGGTCGGTGCGTGACGAGACGCTGCACTGCCTGTCCATGATCCGCCTGTTTCGCACATTCATACGCGAGAACCCGGAACTGTGGACAGCCGATTTCCGCGAGGAACTCACGCAGGTCTGCCGCACGACGGTCGAGCATGAGGATGCGTTCATCGATCTGGCGTTCGAAATGGGCCCGGTCGAGGGCATGTCGTCCGATGACGTGAAGGCCTATATCCGATTCATCGCTGATCGCCGCCTGACGCAGCTTGGTCTGGATCCGGTCTATGGGCAGGAAAGCAATCCGCTGCCGTGGATCGACGACATGCTGAACGCCGTTGAACACGCCAATTTCTTCGAGAACCGTTCGACCGAATATTCCCGTGCCTCCACCTCCGGCACATGGGAAGAAGCGTTTGAAGGCAACGTTTTTAGCTAAAAACAGGGTCTGGAGAGGTCCTGACTTTCAGGCAGGGCTTCTCCGTCTCTCAGAACACGCTCTGCGGCGGCGGTGAAACGCCCGTCCGCTTCATGCAGAACCAGTCCGGCCCGAAGCCGGAAAATTCCCCGTCCGCCATAGACGGCGCGGACCAGAACCAGCTTTGCTTCGCGGCCCGCTCGTGGCCAGAAGGGATAGAACTGGATCGAACCACACCCATTTTCCAGTAAAGTCCGGCAGATCCTGTCCGCGCTGGCGGCTGACAGGACGAATGTCAGCGTTCCGCCCGGCAGAACCCATTTTGTCAGGGCGCGCGCCCAGTCTTCCGGTGCGGTCGTCTCCGCACTCAGGGCGAGGCGGCGTCGGCTGTCGGGAGAGGGCGTGCCGTGCGGGCTGTGCCAAGGTGGGTTGGCCATCACATGATGAAAACGACCATTGGCGGTTGGTGTGAGGGCGCGCAGGTTTTTGGGGATGTCGGGCAGATGGGCGTGGACCACCTGAATCCGCGTTTTACCGTCGGGATCAGCATTGGCGCGGATATTGCGCTCGGCCAGTGCCAGAGTTTCCGGATCGGCTTCCAGCCCGACTCCACGAACCCCCGGAAGGCGTGCGGTGAGGCACAGCAGGGCTGCTCCAGCCCCGCAACCGGCTTCCAGAACCGTTTCGCCAGTTTTTGTAGGAATGGAAGCTGCCATGAGAACAGGTTCCAGACCCGTCCTGTAACCTTCGGTGAACTGATCGTAGCGCACGCGCCCTCCCAACAGCGATCCTTCTTCGCGGGTGGGGCCGGGAGCGGAAAATGCATGGCCGGAGAAGATGTTCGGAGGGGGCAATGGGTTGACCGTCTTCCTGCTGCCGCTCATATGGTCTTTCCAACCTGTCGTCCGGCGTTACATGGTCCGTTCGTTCTTGTCGCGACAGGAGAGAAAGAACGGGCTACGCCACATCATATCGTGCCCGTGCGCTCCTGGGCCAGCCCCCGGAGCCGTTGCGGGAACTGGAGTAATGACCCTTGGATTCTGCCGCACCGGACGTTTCTGCGACCGTTGATAAAGCTGTGCTCAGGGATGCAGGGAGCGAGAGCGCCCTTTCCGCTCTGTCCGCCTATCTGGAACAGGACATGCAGGCCTGCAACCGCGCCATTATCGCGCGGATGGAGAGCCCGGTTCCGCTTATTCCGCAGCTTGGCGCCCATCTTGTTGCAGCGGGTGGCAAGCGCCTGCGGCCACTGCTGACGCTCGCCGCCTCCCGCCTGTGTGGCTATCAGTCGACTCCTGAAAATCAGCGTCATGTCGGACTGGCAGCCTGTGTGGAGTTCATCCACACCGCAACGCTGCTTCACGATGACGTGGTCGATGAAAGCAATCTGCGTCGTGGGCTGGCGTCGGCCAATGCGGTTTTTGGCAACAAGGCGTCCGTTCTGGTGGGCGACTTCCTGTTCGCACGCTCCTTCCAGCTGATGACGGCCGATGGCTCGCTCAAGGTCATGGCGATCCTGTCCGATGCTTCGGCGACGATTGCCGAGGGCGAAGTCCTTCAGATGGTGACGCAGAACGATCTCTCCACACCGGTTGAGCGTTATCTGGAAGTCATTCACGGCAAAACGGCGGCTCTGTTCGCGGCAGCCTGCCGCGTCGGGGCAGTCGTGGCTGATCGCCCCGAAGCGGAAGAAGTGGCGCTGGACCGTTTCGGGACCAATCTGGGCATGGCGTTCCAGTTGGTGGACGATGCGCTCGACTATGCTGCCGATCAGCAGGTTCTGGGCAAGACCGTTGGCGACGACATGCGCGAGGGCAAAATCACGCTGCCGGTTCTGGCCGCCTACGAAGCGGGTTCGCCCGAAGACCGTGCCTTCTGGGAGCGTGTCATTGAAAAGGGCGAGCAGACGGACGCTGACCTGCCACATGCGCTGGCCCTGATCGAGAAGACAGGTGCCATTGCCACGACTATTGCCCGTGCACGGGTTTACGCCGCCGAAGCCGTCGAAGCGCTGTCCATTTTCCCGGACAGTGAACTGCGGCGTCTGATGGCAGAGACGGTCCAGTATACCGTTGATCGCGCCCGCTGAGGGGTGTTGGCCCCTGCCTGATCGGGCGGGGGCTTTTCAGCTTTCCGTTATTGTCATGAGCGGAGCGGGGACGGTGAGCAGCTCCCACCTCTTGAAGCCGAGCCTTGCGGCGGCGGCTTCAAGCCCCGGCGCTGTATGTGGCAGCCGGGTCATCAGGAAACGGCCTTTCTGCGCTGCTTCTGCGCCGTAGGACACTGTCTGAAGGACGGTTCCGACCTGTCGCGCGACGGCGGAAGCAGGGTCCAGCCAGCGGACGTCCTTCGGTGAGAGACGCTGGAAAGCATCCATCAGAAAGGTGTAGTGGGTACAGCCCAGCCCGACCGTATCAAGTTCGCTGCCATAAGGCTGCCCGAACAGGCAGTCCAGTTCGTGCTGAATGTCCGCATCCGCAATAACCTCACCCAGAAAAGCACGTTCCGCCAGATCAGCCAGCCTGCGCGCGCCATGAGTAATCAGACGGCAATCCGCAGCAAATTCCTGATGGAGCCGAAGGGTGTAGGGGCGTCGTGCAGTGGCGGAGGTCGAAAGCAAGCCGATCACGCGGGTTTCCGAAACCCGCCCGGCCCAGCGGATGGGAGGGACGCATCCGACCACCGGGATGCTGAGACGTTCACGCAATGCAGGGAGGGCGATCGTGCTGGCGGTATTGCACGCAATAACCAGCACATCGGGCTGGAGATCGTCACAGGCCGCGACCAGCAGGTTGACGATACGCGCTGTCAGCAGGTCATCCGGCTGTTCGCCGTAGGGAAAGAGCGCTGTATCGGCGAGGTAGTCGATATGAAGAGCGGGAAGTAGATCGCGCAGGGCCTGCACGACGCCCATCCCCCCAATGCCGGAGTCAAAAACCAGACTCCGGCCTGCCGGCACGGATGCGCCAGTCTCCATCAGGCTTCAGCTTTGGCCTTGAGAGCCAGTGCCTCTTCCGCGCTGCTCACGCCGCCATGCTTCTTCGACCAGCCACACGGATCTTCGAGGAAGCGGCGGACCTCGGCGCTGTCTTTTTCAGAGAAGTAGTTCGCCCCCGCACAAGCTTCCAGCACGTCCCACCAGGTGCACAGCGCATGGAGCGAAATGTCCATGTCCGCCAGCGTTTTGTGAGCGCCGGGGAAGACGCCGTAGAAGAAGACAACGAAGGTGTGGTTCACGATGGCGCCCGCATCACGCAGGGCATTTGCGAATCGGATCTTGGACGCGCCGTCCGTCGTCAGGTCTTCGACCAGCAGGGTGCGCATGCCTTCGGGCACATCGCCTTCGATCTGTGCGTTGCGGCCAAAACCCTTGGGCTTTTTGCGGACATAGGCCATCGGCGTCATCATCCGGTCCGCGATCCAGGCGGCGAACGGAATACCAGCGGTTTCGCCACCCACGACGGCGTCAATGCTTTCATAGCCGATATGGCGGCCGATCTTTTCAACGGCCAGTTCCATGATCTTCGTACGCGCACGCGGAAAGAAAATGATCTTGCGGCAGTCAATATAGACCGGGGACTTCCAGCCTGACGTCAGGGTGTAGGGGTCTTCCGGGCGGAAGTTGATGGCCTTGATCTCAAGCAGGATACGGGCCGTGGTGAGGGCCGCGTCGCGGTCCCACTGGGTGCGGCCCGCCATCGGGCTCTCGGCGAACTGGGTCATGCTTGTCTCCGCTGACGTCGTTTTCTCGTGGTTTACCGGGCTGTCGCCGGGAAGGGTAGGGGCAATATCGCCCCCTTTTGGACTGTGTGAATTTTATCCGCTGCCTGTCAGTGTCACAGGCTGTTCCGATCTTCCTGCTTGCATGGGAGGCCGGGGAGTTCTAGGGAGGGGATATCGATATTCATTCTCATTTACGGCAGGATCAGAAGTGAGCATAGAGACCAGCCGGATCGGCCGGAAATGCGAACGCGCTGTTGTCACGGCCTATCAGGAACTGCGAGAGGTCGGCCAGCCGGACATGCAGGCCTTCGCCGCATGCACGACGCTGTACCGCATCCATCACCCCGAATCATCCGTTAAGGAAGCCCGCCGCCTTGTCGCGGAGTGGATCGACCATCACGTCGTCCGTCAGGCCAGAGGCCAGACGCCGGGCTGCGACTGCTGAATTTTGGAGAGGAGCCTCAGCTCCTCTCGCTCATCGGGACGAAACTCCGCTCCGCCGCACCGATATAGAGCTGTCGGGGGCGGCTGATTCGGACGGACGGTTCCTCGATCATTTCCTTCCACTGACTGACCCAGCCGACCGTCCGCGCGACAGCGAACAGGACGGTGAACATGCTTTTGGGAATGCCCAGAGCCTTGAGGATCAGTCCGGAATAGAAATCCACATTCGGATAGAGACGGCGGCTGACGAAATAGTCGTCCTCGGTTGCTACGCGCTCCAGCTCCATCGCCAGATCCAGCAGCGGGTCGCGCTTGAGGCCCAGCTCTTCAATGACTTCATGGCAAGTCGCCTGAAGGATTTTCGCCCGCGGGTCGAAATTCTTGTAGACGCGATGGCCGAAGCCCATCAGGCGTACCCCGGAATTGCGGTTCTTGACTTCATTGAGGAAGGCCGGAATACCATCGCGGCTTCCAATGGATTCCAGCATACCCAGAGCCGCCTCATTGGCCCCTCCGTGCGCAGGGCCCCAGAGGGCTGCAATACCTGCCGCGATGCAGGCATAGGGGTTCGCCCCGGTGGAACCGACGAGCCGCACAGTGGTGGTGGAGGCGTTCTGCTCATGATCGGCATGCAGGAGCAGAATGCGATCCATCGCGCGCGCCAGAACCGGATTGACGCGGTAATGGTTACCGGGCCGGGCAAACAGCATGTGCAGGAAGTTCTCAGAGAAGGACATCTCCTCATCGGGATAGATGAACGGCTCGCCGATGGAGTATTTATAGGCCCAGGCTGCGATGGTCGGAACTTTGGCGATCAGACGCCGGGCGGAAAGATCCCGCGCCTCGGGCTGGGAGATGTCCAGTCCGTCATGATGAAATGCGGATAGAGCGCCGACGGTCCCGCACAGGATCGCCATGGGATGCGCGTCGCGGCGGAAGCCGTTGAAGAAGTTCCGGATCTGCTCGTTCAGCAGCCGGTGGGTGTTCATGTCCTTACTGAAAGCCTGATACTGCGCGGCCGTCGGCAGTTCGCCGTAAAGCAGCAGATAGGCCGTTTCCGTGAAGCTCGCATTCAGGGCCAGATCTTCGATCGGATAGCCACGATGCAGCAGAACGCCCTTGTCGCCGTCAATATAGCTGATGGCGCTGGTGCAGGTGGCGGTGCTGCCTAGCCCGGGGTCGAAGGAAAACACCCCCGTTTTCTGGGACAGGGCACGCATGTCCATGACGTCCGGGCCGATCGTTCCTTCCAGCAGCGGAAACTGGCGGCTGAGGCCATCGAGGCAAAGGGTCGCGGAACGATTTTCGGACATGCAGAAGATAACCCGCCTAAGATGTAAGAATGTTATTCCATTTTATCTCTGAAAGGTTTTTTGTGTCTAGAGAGCCTCTCTGAACAGACCTTTCAGGGCAAAAGAAGGGTGGCCGGCTGGATGGTCGACGGACGGACATCCAGCCAGTTTCCCGGAACGTCAAGAATCGTCAGTCCCGCAAGCGGATACCCCCGGGAGAGAGCCGAGAAACGCATATTCTGAAGCGCCGGGCCAAGGAGGTCGCAGGCAAACTCACCGATGGTCGGATTATGCCCGACGATCAAAAGCGTTCGTACAGTCTCGGATGTGGCGTGTACGAGGCCGTAGAGGGTATCCGGAGTTGCGGAATAGAGACTGTCTTCGATTGAGACTGAAGCCGCCTGATCCAGCGCGTCCAGTACGCCCTGAGCCGTTTGTCGGGTGCGGATGGCAGGGCTGCACAGAATTTGTATTGGATCGAGCAGATTGAGTGCGTCAAGCTGTCTGCCGATGCTTACGGCCTGTTCGCGCCCTCTGGACGTCAGCACGCGACTGCGGTCGCCGTCTTCCGTCAGGACGTGCGGGATGGCCTCCGCATGGCGCAGCAGCAGGAGGCGGTGCAGGGACATCAGGTTTCCGAAGCCTTGCGCGCATTGGCGGCGATGGCTTCGTGATGGCGGATGACTTCGTGAATGACGAAGGCCAGAAACTTTTCGGCGAAATCCGGATCGAGATGCGCATCGCGGGCGAGCTGGCGCAGGCGTTCGATCTGCCGTGTTTCGCGAGACGGGTCCGCAGGGGGAAGATGGGCGCGGGCCTTGAGCTGTCCGACTTCCTGCGTACAGCGGAACCGTTCCGCAAGCATGTGGATCAGGGCGGCATCAATATTGTCGATGCTGCCGCGCAGGCGTTCGAGTTCAGCTAGAGCGGGATCGGGAGTGCGGGAAGGAGAAGACACAGGCTCAGGGCTCATTCAGATCAATCCATGCAAGATGGCCGCCTTTTCCGGCACCAAGATCGGTAAAGACGGCCGTGCCCCCCAGACGTCCCGTCCGGCGCCAAGGGCGTCCGTCGGTCGAACGGCGGTCATGGCCGACATAGACCGTCATCCCTTCGGGGATGCGGTTGATCCAGGTCAGGCGGCGTTCGGGATAGCCATCCGACTGCATACGGCCGGTGGTTTCTCCAAAAAGAGCACGGGACAGGGGTGCGGACATCTCGCCCAGACCCGGCACGGGGGAGTGGGACAGCATGGCGGTATGAAACCCTCCATGCACGAACAGCGAGCGCCCGATCCGCAGCCATGTCGGCGCCTGATCGATCGCCCGGTAGATTCGTTCGGGAAGGCCGTCATATTCCGGCAGCGAGATCTGACGCAGCGTTTCCTCAAGCGGAGGATCGCGTCTCAAGCGGCGGCCTTCAAGGGCGCGACCGAGTTTGCGGTCATGATTGCCCAGAATGAAAAGTCCGCGTTGCTGCTCCAGAAGATCGAGCATCAGCTCCATCACGCCCGCGCTATCCGGCCCGTGATCGACGAGGTCTCCGAGCTGGATAACGAAGCGTTCCGTCGCCGTTGCATGCCGAAAAGCATTCAGATCGCCATGCACGTCCCCCACCACGCGAATGCCGTGTTCACGGATTCGCGTCATGACAGGGTCGGGAAGGGGAGGATCAACGAAGATGGCGCGTGCTTTCTGATTTTCCTTCTATCAAAGGGCCAGAACGGTCCAAGGTCAATTTATCTGTTTGAGAAAATTGACCTTAGCCGTCCATCAACGCAGCTGCGCGCCCCAGATCGACTGACAGAACCCGGCTTACACCACGCTCCTGCATCGTGACACCATAAAGACGATCCATATGCGCCATCGTCAGTTGATGATGCGTCACGACCAGAAACCGCGTTCCGGCTTCCTTGGTCATGTCGGACAGGAGCGAACAGAACCGCTCCACATTGGCGTCATCGAGCGGCGCGTCCACTTCATCGAGCACGCAGATCGGGGCCGGATTGCAGCGGAAGGTCGCAAAGATCAGCGACAGTGCGGTCAGGGCCTGTTCGCCACCCGATAGCAGGGACAGCGTGGAGAGCTTCTTGCCCGGAGGCTGCGCGAAGATTTCCAACCCGGCTTCCAGCGGGTCATCGCTTCCGACCATACCCAGATGGGCGCGTCCGCCGCCAAACATCCGGGCGAACAGGGACTGGAAATGCCGGTCCACTTCCGAAAAGACGGCCAGAAGGCGCTCACGTCCTTCGCGGTTGATCGTGCCAATCCCGCCGCGCAGCCTGTTGATGGCAGCCGTCAGTTCAGCGTGCTCGCGGGCGATGGTTTCCGCCGTCTCGCGGGCTTCCTCGAATTCGGCTTCGGCGCGCAGATTGACCGCACCAAGGTCTTCGCGCTCGCGTGTCAGGCGGGAGAGGCGCCGGCGGGTCGCGGTCTCGGCCTGTTCGGAGAGGTCGGACGGATAGGCCGCCCCCTGAGCGCCGCCTTCCGGGGGTTCGCTGTCGGCCAGCAGGCGCTCTCGGGCGGCAACAGCCTGTTCCGCGCGTTCCGTCAGACGTGCGATCGCCTCACGCCCCGCCGCCAGCGCCAGATCGGCGTTGCGGCGCTGTTCCTGTGCTTCAAGCCCGGCTGCGCCCGCTGCCTCATCAGCAGCCCGTGCCGCATCGTAAGCGCTCTGGGCGTCCATCAGAATCTGGTCGTGTCCGGAGAGTTTGCGCTCCAGTTCGGCAGGAACTGCGCTGACTGTCTGGAAGCTGGTGTGCAGTTCGTCCCGTCGCTCCCGCAGATGCGTAAGGCTGGCTTCTCCGGCGGCGATCTGGCTGCCCAGCACCTCAAGTCTGGCACGGATCGCAGTCAAGGCGCCCGTCAGGCGAACATCTTCAAGGGAAAGACGCGCGCTTTCGGTGCGGGCCGCTTCCAGAAGATACCGCGTTTCATGGAGCGGGGCCGTGGCGTCCTGAACCGCCTGTTCCAGCAGCGTGGGTTCGGGACGCTCCGCCAGTTCGCCCATACGTTTCGCATGCTCGTCCCGCAGGCGGGTGACGAGCGCCTGAAGCTCCGTCTGGCGCGGTTGCAGTGCGGAGCGGCGGGCGAGTGCGGTTGCGGCGCTCTGGTTCAGAGTCTGGAGTTCGCGCGTCAGGCGCTGGGTTTCTTCACGGCTGTTTCGTGCGGTTTGTGTCGCCGCATCCGCCACAGATCGTGCCAGATCGAAAACCTGCTGCGAGGTTTCGGCGGCGGTCCTCAGGGCGGAAATGTCAGGACGGTTTTCCTGCTGTTGAAGAGAGGCACGCTGTTCTGCAAGACGGGCCTGTTCCAATTCCAGCCGCGCTACGGCTTCATCCAGATCCCGCAGACGCGCCAGCGTGGTGTCGTGGCGCAGAAGAGCCTGATCCAGAGTCCGGGCGGCGGTATCGGCGGCATTTCGGGCGTCCTGAAGTCTCGTTCCCGCCACCCGGAGCGTTTCGCGGGCGGCTTCGGCATCCTTTGTGCTGTTTCGGGCCTGCGCCTGAAGGTTCTCGGGATCGGGATGGGCGGCCAGTTCGGCTTCTGCCTGTGCGACGCTGGTCTGCGCGGCTGTCAGCGCGCCTTCCGCGTCTTTCAGCCGTTCGCTGGCCTGCTCCCAATGCGTGAGAGCAAGCGCCGCTTTCTGCTCCATCCGGGACGAGACGGTCCGCGCTTCGGCCAGTTGGGGTTCGAGTGCCGCGCGTTCCTGTCGTAGAGTGGTCAGGGCAGCTTCGGCCTGCTCGCGGGCCTGCAAGGCTGCGGCACAACTTTCTTCCAGTGCGGGCTGTGAGGCAAGATGGGACTGAAGAAGCGCGCGGGCGTCCGTCAGACGGCGACGCTGCTCCAGTCGGGCCGCACCGGCATCCGGCGCGTCTGCCGAGCGCGTAAAGCCGTCCCAGCGCCAGAGCGCCCCGCTGCGGCAGACCAGAACCTGTCCCGGCTGGAGAGTTTTTTGCAGATCAGGCCCTGCCGCGTCGTCATCCAGCAGGAATGCGGCGTCCAGACAGCGTTGCAATGCTTCAGGAGCCTGAACCAATATCGAAAGCCGGACGCAATTCTGCAGTTCCGCAGGCGCAAGCCGCTCCAGCGGCCGCCAACGCCGATCGGCAGGAACATGGTCCGGAGCGAGAGAGGCATCCAGCCCGTCCGCCAGAACTGCCGCGACAGCCCGCGCCATGTCTGCGGGAAGGTCCAGCACATCTTCGAGCGGGTCGGGCTGTGCGGCCACGGCATTGAGGCTCTGCTCCAGCCCTTCACATTCGCCCTGCGCGCGCAGGAGCAGCGTCTCCAGTGCGGAAAGTGCCTGCCGGGCCTGTGCTTCCCGCTCACGGGCGGTCGTGAGGGTGGCGTCCGCGTCCGCAAGAGACTGCTGAAGGGTTGTCAGGCGGTCTTCAGCCTGCGTCACGGTATCGCGGACGTCCTGAACCTTCTGTTCGGGGATGAGAGCGGTTCGGGCCGTAGCCTCCGCCGTTGCGGCGATCTGCACTTTCTGGCGCGCCTGATCGCGTGTCTGGCGGCTCTGTTCGACGACCCGCAGCAGCGTTTTATGACGCTGCATGCCTTCCTCGGCTGCCGCACGGGCTTCCAGCCAGATTGTGCCGAGGCGTTCCTGCTCCTGCCTTGCCTGCGTTTCCTGAGCGTGGGCGTCGCTCTGGGCCTGTGTCGTGACGTCGCGGGTTTTTTCAAGATCCGTTCGGGCTACTTCGGTCAGGAGCCCGGCCTGAGCAGTCTCACGCGTTGTCCGATCCTGCGTGATCTGGGTCTGCGTCGTCTGCAAACGTTTGTCCAGATCGGCTTCCGTGGCTTCCAGCGCCTGAAGGCGATTTTTGCCGTCTGTCAGCGCCCGTCCGTCCAGTTCGGCTTTTAAACGCGCGTCCTGCAAAGCCGTTATACAGTTCTGCTCTTTGCGGCTGTCGGCTTCGGAGTGTTCCTGCATCGAGGCGGCATTCCGGCGCAGCGCGTTCAGCGTTGCATCATCGGGCGTGGTTGCGTCCAGCGCAGCGATTTCCACCTGAATTGCGTCGAGTGCGGTGGCTTCCGTATCGAGCCGCAGCGTCAGGGCCTCAAGTCCTTCCACCATCACATCCCTGCGAATGGCTTCGGCGTCCCGCAAACGGGTTGCGTCTTCCAGCGTGAGTGCCTGCTCCTTTTCGAGCGCATCAAGGCGCTCGCATTCGGCGCTGCAGGCCGAGCGGAGTTGCGGGAGCGCATCCATTTCGGCTTCAAGCGCCTCACAGTCTGCGGCAGTCGTTTCCTGTGTCGCCCGGTCCGCCGTCAGACTGGCATGGCTTCGGGCCAGATCCCCCTCCGCCTGTTCAAGGCGCAGGCGTATTTCGGATTCAGCCTGTCGGGCGCGGTCGAGATCCTGTTTCAGGGTCTCAGATTGTACTTTCAGCCGTTCAAGCGTGCTGCGGAGGCGGTCGGTTTCTTCGCGCGCCTGTGGGGCGGCCTTGCGGGCTTCGAACTCGGCGATGGCAGCGGTTTCAGCAGCCAGTTCGGCTTTCTTTAGGGCCTCGCGTGCCTTGGCCAGATCGTCCCGGCTGCGCTGTACGGCCAGATTGGCGCGGGCATGAAGCAGGGCATGAAGCGCGGTTTCCGTTTCGCGGATCTTTTCGGAAAGCTCACGGTATTTCCGGGCCTGAACAGTCTGGCCTTCGAGGCTCGCAAGCCGCTCCTCAAGTTGAAGACGCAGGTCTTCGGCGCGGGAGAGATTGGTTTCGGTCTGGCGGAGTTTGAGTTCGGCGTCGTGGCGTCTGGCGTGCAGACCTGTGATGCCGGCGGCTTCCTCCAGCAGCAGGCGCCGTTCCTCGGGCTTGGCAGCGATGAGCTGGCCGACGCGATTCTGGCTTATGATGGCGGAACTGCGTGCGCCGGACGCCAGATCGGCGAACAGGGTCTGAACGTCACGCGCGCGCATGACGCGGCCGTTGATGCGGTATTCGCTACCCGATCCGCGTTCGGCCCGGCGGCTGATTTCCAGCTCCTCCGCGTCCTGAAACGGCGAGGGCGCCAGTCCTGCCGCATTGCTGAGATGCAGCGTGACCTGTGCGATGTTTCGGGCCGAGCGGGCGCCCGTCCCCGCGAAAATCAGATCATCAAGCTCTCCACCCCGCAGCGCACGGGCGGAGGTTTCGCCCATCGCCCATCGCAGACCTTCGACGACATTGGATTTGCCGCAGCCGTTCGGCCCGATAATCCCCGTCAGGCCCGGAAGGATATCGAGACGCACCTCATCGGCGAAACTCTTGAAACCGCCGATGCTCAGGCGGTCGATCGTCGTGGTACGGCTCGACATCAGGGGAGGGAAATACCGGTCCTAGAGAGGTGGATTAGGACGCCTTGGCGACAAGATCGGCGAATTTTTCGTAGGTTTCCGGGTCCTGGTCGTAATGCGTATTGTTGAAGCGGAAATACGGCGTACCCTGGATGTTGTAGGTGTCCGCGTCCTTCTTGACCTGATCGAACAGCGCCTCGGCGAAGGCATTGTCCTTGCTGATGGCGTCGAACTGGGCTGCCGAGACGCCGGCGAGGGCAGACATCTGCTGAAGGCGCTGCATCGGGTCGCCACCTGCGGCGAAAGCCCACTGCATCTGGCTGGAGAACAGGGCCTCAATGAACGGAACGTAGCGTTCTTCCGGCAGAGAGCGGGCCACCATGGCCGCTGTCAGGCCAACACGATCACCGCAGAAATCATGAAACTGATAGCGGATCTTTCCCGTATCGATCAGCTTTTCCTTAATTTTGGGGAACTCTTCCGTCGCGAAATGCGCACAATGCGTGCAGGTCAGCGAGAACCATTCCTGCACCAGAACCTTGGCATTCGGGTTGCCGAGAATGCGCGGGCTCAGCCGGGCGTCAGTGGAGCTTGCATCGGCGGCGTGGGCCGTACCAACAGCGGTCCCCGCAACAGCAAGAACCGGAGCGGCGGACACGAAAAAGCGGCGGGAAAGGGAAAGACGGGTCATTCAGGAAGCCTTTGCGACTGCTTTTGCGAAATCATCATAGCTCCCGACCACGTCGGGCGCGGGAACATCATTGATGCGGAAATATGGCGTGCCCTGGATCTGGAGGAAAGCGCCGTCGTGATCCTGCTTGTTGATAATGGCCTCGCGCAGGGCATTATCTGCGTTGATCCGGTCAAATTCCGCAGAATTCACCCCGAACAGGGCAGTGCGTTTCTTCAGTTCGGCAACTGGATCGATATTCTGTGCGAACGCCCATTCGTCCAGATGGTCCAGCAGATCCGTCACAAAGGCTTCGTAGCGGTCCGCTGGCAGGGAGCGGGCTACCATGGCAGCCAGCAGGGCGACCTGATCGATCGGGAAATCATGAAAGCGGTAACGGATCTTTCCTGTGTCGATCAGGTTCTTGCGGATCTGCGGAAAGATCTCTTTCGAAAAATGGGCGCAGTGCGAGCATGTCAGGGAGAACCACTCGTCCACGATGATCTTCGCATCCGGCGAGCCGATAACGCGCGGTCCCATGCGCGGGTCGCTGGCGGGCACATCGTCCGCCCGTGCGAACGGTGCCGCCGCAATGGCCGCGAGAGCCATTCCGGAGGCGAGGAGGGTACGGCGGCCGAGAAGCTGGGCGGCAGGCATGAACGGGGCTCCGCTGGAATCGATGGAAATACTCGAACGACGAACACGCGGCTCCGTCAAGAGCCCCGGTCGTCTTCCTGTGTCTTGATGGTAGGAAGAGGTTTGTTCTCCCAGCCTTCCGGAACCCGCATCCGCAGGGCACGGATATGCCGGGCATCCGCATCCAGAACGCGGAATTCGAGGCCGCTTTCATGGGTCAGAACCTCGTCCCGGGCCGGGACATGTTCGGCCAGACGGAACACCAGCCCGCCAACCGTCTCGATTTCGGCTTCGCGTTCGGCATCCGTCAGGACAGCGCCGAGCCGCTCCTCAAGCTGCCGGACGGGAAGGCGGGCGTCGATATCGAAGGACCCGTCCGGACGCTCAACCCACATTGTCGTCACCGGGTCATCATGTTCGTCCGAAATGTCGCCAACGATGGTTTCGATCAGATCCTCGATCGTCACGAGTCCGTCGATGCTGCCATATTCGTCAATGACGAGGGCCATGTGCATCTGGCGCTGGCGCATCTGGAGCAGCAGGTCCAGCACCGGGATCGTGGGTGCAATCATCAATGGTTGACGCAGAAGCGGGCGGATGTCGAAGGCGTCCGGCTCGCCCACATAGGCGATCAGGTCCTTCACATGGATCATGCCCGCAATGTCGTCGAGCTGGTCGCGATAGACTGGAAGGCGGGAGTGGTTTTCCCGGCGCATCAGGTCCAGAGCTTCTTGAAACGGCAGGGCCTCGGGCATGGCAATGATGTCTGCGCGCGGGATCATGACGTCATCCGCGGTGATGTCGCGCAGACGTAGCACGTTCATGATGAGGGAACGTTCCTGCCGGTCGAGTTCCGGCTCGTCACTGGCGTCCTCAGTCGGCTGGCTGGCTTCATGAACAAGCGTCGCGATGGATTCGCGCAGGCCCTGATCGCGGTTGCGACGGTTGAAAAGTCCAAAAAGCCCGCGCGAAGAGCGGCTTTTTCCCGACTCTTCCGATGAGCGGTCGTTTGTATCGTCACTCATATCCGGACACTCCCCGCCATCTGCCCGTTGCCCTGCTGCCATGGATCGCCAAAGCCGAGGGACCGAAGCGTCCGGGTCTCGATCCCCTCCATTTCCCTAGCTTCACCGGGGTGGTGATGATCATAACCGGCAAGATGCAGCGCGCCATGCACTACAAGATGCGACAGATGCGCCTTCAGTGAGCGTCGTGCGGCATCTGCTTCCCTGCGGACAGTTTCGTAGCCCAGAACGATATCTCCGCCATGCTCCGGCGAAAGTGGCTCGAACGTCAGGACGTTCGTGGGCTTGTTCTTGTCCCGGAAGCGCGCATTGAAGCGCTTGACGACCCTGTCCGTTGCCAGAAGGATCGAAGGGGCCGGAGACTGTGTGAAATCGGGGCCACCCTGACGGGCGACCGCGACGAGAGCGCGCCGGATTGCGCGCTCCGTTCCCGGCACCGAGGCGCGCCAGCGCGCGTCCTCGATGATGATGTCAGTGCCGGCGTGTCGACTTGGAGGTTCCATTGTTTTCCCGGCGCAGCCTGTTCCGGAAGACGTCCCGGGGGGCTGGCGCTTTCTGTTCATAGGCATCGACGATACGGGCAACCAGCGGATGGCGCACCACATCTTCGGAAGAAAAACGCGTTATGCCGATTCCCTTGATGCCTTCGAGGGTCTCGACCGCTTCGCGCAGACCGGATGATACACCATTTGGCAGGTCGATCTGACTCAGATCGCCCGTAATGGCCATGCGTGTGCCTTCGCCCATGCGGGTGAGGAACATCTTCATCTGGGCTGCAGTCGTATTCTGGGCTTCGTCCAGAATGACGTAGGAATGAGCAAGCGTGCGTCCGCGCATGAAAGCGAGCGGCGCCACTTCGATCTCACCCGTCCCCATACGGCGCACCACCTGATCGCCCGGCATCATGTCATGCAGGGCGTCATAGAGCGGGCGCAGATAGGGATCGATCTTTTCGCGCATATCGCCGGGCAGGAAGCCGAGGCGCTCACCGGCTTCCACGGCCGGGCGTGACAGCACGATCCGGTCCACCTGTCCGGCGAGCAGCATGCCGACGGCCTGTGCGACTGCGAGATAGGTCTTGCCCGTGCCAGCCGGACCGATACCGAACACCATGTCGGTATTGGCCAGCATTTCCATATAGGCGGCCTGACCGTGCGAGCGCGGCGCGATGACGCCGCGTTTGGTCCGGATGGCGGGCAGATCCCCGAACGGAGTGGCGGGCAGGGGCTGCGGTTTGCCATGGCCCTTTTCCGGACGGCGCTGGCCATTGCCGCGCGGAGGAGGCTCCTGCGCAGCAGCCGGGCGGGCCTGTCGTGTATCGACTGAACGCTCCGGACGGCTGGGGAGGGCCGTCAGACGAATGACGCCATCGACCTGCGAGGCATCGATCGTACCGCCTTGTTCGAGCTGGTTGTACAGCGCGATGATGGCCGCCTGTGCGCGCCCGACCGTGTCCGTTTCGCCAGAGATGGCAATCTTGTTGCCCCGACAGGACAGCTTGACGTTGAATCCTTCCTCCAGACGGACAAGATGCCGGTCATGGTCTCCCAGCAGGCGCTGGAGCAGGATGTTGTCGTTAAAACGCAGGGCAACGGTGCGGTTGCCTTCGGAGCCACTGCTGGTGGCGACGGGACGGGTCGGGTGCGTTGTCAGCAAGCGGAGGCTGTCTCCCGGATCAGGGTACCGCCCAGGGAATTGGTGCGGCGTGTGGTGATGGCGACCTTCACGGTGGAGCCGATCAGATGGTCGGGGCCGTCGAAGTGAACGGGTTGCAGATAAGGCGAACGCCCGGCGATCTGCCCGGGCTTGCGGCCCCGGTTCGTCACCAGGATTTCCTGCACCGTCCCGACCATGTCGGCATTGAAAGCGTCCTGCTGTTCGCGCAGAAGCGCCTGCAACTCGGCCAGACGGCGATCCTTCACGTCCTCGGGCACCTGCATCGGCTGACCGGCGGCGGGTGTGCCCGGACGGGGAGAATATTTGAAGCTGTAGGCCATGGCGAAACCGATATCGCGCACGAGCTGCATGGTTGCTTCGAAATCCTCTTCCGTCTCGCCGGGATGACCGACGATGAAATCGGACGACAGGGCCAGATCCGGGCGGGCTTCGCGCAGCTTGCGGACGCTCTCGCGGTATTCGTCTGCCGTGTGGCCACGGTTCATGGCCTTGAGAATGCGGTCCGAACCGCTCTGCACCGGCAGATGCAGGAACGGCATCAGTGCCGGATTGTCCCGATGCGCGTCGATCAGGCTCTGATCCACGTCGCGCGGATGGGACGTCATGTAGCGGATACGGCCCAGACCGGGAATCTGTGCTAGCTGCTCGACCAGCCCGGCCAGCGTTGCACTTCCGCCGTTGCCGTCATCGCCGTGATAGGCGTTCACGTTCTGCCCGAGCAGCGTGATTTCACGAACGCCACTTTCGGCCATCCGCCGCGCTTCCGCCAGAACTGAAGCAACCGGACGGCTCGTCTCCGCGCCACGGGTATAGGGCACCACGCAGAAGGAGCAGAACTTGTCGCAGCCTTCCTGAATGGTGAGGAACGCCGTGAGATTGCCCTGTGTCTGTGGGGCGGCATCCGTGGGCAGGAAATCGAATTTCTGCTCGACCGGAAAGTCCGTCTCGATCACGGCGCCACCGGCACGGGCGGCGCGGGCCACCATTTCGGGCAGCTTGTGATAGGTCTGCGGACCGAGCACCAGATCCACGTAAGGCGCGCGGGAGAGGATGACCTCTCCCTCGGCTTGCGCCACGCACCCGGCAACAGCGATGATGGTGCGATCCTGACCGTTTCCGATGCGCTCGTCGCGGATCTTGCGAAGGCGTCCGAGTTCGGAAAAAACCTTCTCCGTCGCCCGCTCGCGGATGTGACAGGTGTTGAGAATGACCATGTCCGCGTCTTCGGGACGCTCGACCGGACTGTATCCCAGCGGACGCAGGACATCGGCCATGCGCGCGCTGTCATACACATTCATCTGGCAGCCCCATGTGATGACATGAAGGCCGCGCGGAGGCTGCACGGCAGACGCGGGATCGGAAGAAGCGGGCATGGCTGGGGAAGTCGGCGTGGCGGTCAAGGTCTCGGTCCGGGAATGGCAGAATCAGGCACACACATCGGGGCAGACATCCTCGGGGTCAAGCCTGTTCCGGAGAACGGCTGGCCGAGCGCAACGGGCCGACGGATGATCAGACGGGCCTGAATGGGTAATACCACCTCCGGACACGAAAGCCGGGTTGCCGCCGTGTCATAATCCGAAAGTGGCGTGGAGGCAGGCTTCAAGTCAAGATAAACCTGATGGCAGACCGGATTGCAGCCTGCATTTCAGGCTCCGGCCGCTTTGGGCTGGCCGCGGCGGAGGTCTGCTGCGCCGGTATTGACGGCCTCGTACGTCGCGCGGGACAGGTCCTTGCGGGAGAGGAACTCATCCGGCGTGATCGGTTCATGTAGCATCAGAGATGCTCCCATGGTCCGCCATTGGCCGAAAGACCAGAGATGCGGCGCAAGGTCCATGTCGCCATACCATGAAAACACATTCCGGCGGCTTCGTCCGACCGGCAGGCCTTCCAGACTGTCATAAACGACGGAAACAGGCTGGATCAGCACGGGCGGGGCCTTGGGCAGGCCAACTTTTTCCAGACG
This sequence comes from Gluconobacter sp. Dm-74, assembly GCF_018256135.1. Taxonomy (NCBI): domain Bacteria; kingdom Pseudomonadati; phylum Pseudomonadota; class Alphaproteobacteria; order Acetobacterales; family Acetobacteraceae; genus Gluconobacter; species Gluconobacter sp. Dm-74. The sequence continues at coordinate 586,785 of NZ_JAERLX010000001.1, forward strand.
TCCGGGTTTCGCGACCGCGAAAAACGACGACAGGAAAGGCAGAACGCGCGAGCCGTCCGAGGACGTGCCTTCGGGGAACAGGACAATATCGTCCCCGTCCCACAGATGTGCGGCCATTTCCTGAAGCTCGCGGCCGGTATCCTGACGGTTGCGGCTGACGAAAATCGTGCGGCCCAGACGGGATGCCGTGCCGATGAGGGGCCATTTGCCGACCTCACCCTTGGCGACGAACACGACAGGAAGCTCGCTGCCGATAATGGCGATATCCAACCAAGAGCAGTGATTGGCCACGAAGACCACCGGGCGCTTGCCGTTACGGACGTCCTTTGCAGTCCGCACGCCGCCCGCGCTGCTGCCGATGACTTTTGTTTTGATGCCCAGAATCCGACACACGCCTCTCCAGTAAATGCGCGGCATCATGATTTTTAACCGCCCGGGCAGACGTACCAGAACGGCCTGAAGACTGCATGTCCAGAACGTCCAGATCAGGACAAGGGACAGGCGCAGCGTACAGCGCAGACGGCTGTAGAGCGATGTGGATGTTGTCGGCTGAAAAGCCGGAAAGGCGGCATTTTCATCCACGACGGGACGGTTGTGACCGCGTCGGCTCTTCGGGGTCTTGGCATCACGATGGGACATGGGTGCTGAGTGATACGGTTTTCGCAGGGACGACACAATCTTGTTTGTTTCCATGCCTTCAAACAGAGCATTTTTCCGGGCTGTCTCCGTCGTGAAGGGCTTGACAGGGAGCGCCGTGCAAGGTTCCTCGGATTATGCAGTCCTGTCGTTCGGTCTGCGCGCCCGTATCCGGCTTTTACAGGCCGGAAATACCCTCAAGACAGATTTTCAGGACGCACGGTGAAGTCAGGCCGCCGCTCAGTTTCTTATTCTGTATCAGTCGTTTCGATGTCCTGCATGCTGGGTGTCGTAACGGTGTTCTGTGCGCCGTTGCCCCTGTATGCGAAGGCACCCAAAACGGCTGCGACCGCTCAGCCGGTTTCAGATGGCACTTCCGAGCCCGCCATCCCTTACACCGTGACACTGACCCCCACGAAGCATCCGGAACTGGATGCCGCGATCAGCGCATCATCCCAGCTTGAGTCCCTTCAAGCATCCCATGCCGTCGGGGCCTATGCGCTCGCCGGGCGGATCCGCAGCGATTATGACCGGGTGAATATCGCGCTGGAATCGCAAGGCTATTATGCGGGTTCCGTGCAGATCAGCGTCAAGGTCGGGACGCGGGTCGTGGACGGCAAGGACCCGTCTTTGCCGGACATTCTCAAGGCACTGGAAAAAAACCAGAAAGTCGCCATCACGATTTCCAGCACGCTCGGACCACGTTTCAGTCTTGGAAGCATCGCGCTCCTTGCGCCCCTCGAAAAGGTTGCCGCACCGGCACCCGTAGCAGGGTCTCAAACCGTGAAAACGCCCGTCGCGAAGGCGCCTGCGTCCAAAGCCAAAACCCCGCCGGAAGCAGCCCCTGCCGACGCAGCTCCGGTGACCTTCGCGCAGGCCGTTGCACAGTCTCAGTCCGTCACGCTCGCACCAGATGAGCGTAAGGCATTCAACCTGTCCTCCGGCCAGCCCGCAGTGGCCGAGACCGTTTTGGCCGCTCAGAACACCCTGCTCAACCAGCTCCAGGAAGACGGCTACGCGACCGCAAGTGTCTCGACGCCCGTGGCCTATCTGGAGCCTCAGACCCAAAAGCTCGACATCGTGTTCCGCGTCCAGCGCGGGCCAAGGGTGGTGATTGGTCCCATAGGAATGGAGGGGCTGGTCCATACCAACCAGAGTTTCCTGCGTAACCGGCTGGAGTTGAAGGAGGGCGAACTGTATCGCCCCTCCCGGATCGAGGCCGCGCGTCAGGATCTGGTGAGTACGGGTGTGTTCGCGTCCGTGCAGGTTCGCAATGCCCCGCCCATCATTACCCTGCCGCCCAGCCGCACCCTGATGCCGGGAATTCTTCAGGCTATGCCCATAGAATTCAGCTTCAAGGAAGCCAAGCGGCGTACGCTGTCCGCTGAAGTTGGCTATTCGACCGATCTCGGTGGCCGTCTGGGCGCAAGCTGGACGCATCACAATCTGTTCGGCAATGCCGAGCAGCTAAAACTGACAGCTCTGGTCACGGGGCTTGGCGGCTCCGCACAGCAGGGGCTGGGCTATGATGTCTATGCAGATTTCATGAAGCCGGACTTCCTGTCTAAAGGACAGAATCTCAGCGTGCGCCTCGAAGGCGTCCGCCAGCTTCTTTATTCCTATCATCAGACCGCCATCATCGCCCGTGCAGGGCTGAACCGTCATGTGGGGAAATACTGGAATCTCTCGGGCAGCCTGATGGGCGAGCAGGAGCAGATCAAGCAGTTCGGCGACACACGGAGCTATTTCATCGTCGCAGCCCCCCTGAATGCGACATTCGACAACACGCGTCTGACCAACCCGATTGACCCGGCCACCCATGGCGTGCGGGCATCACTGTCCATCACGCCATCGGAATCGCTGGAAAGCGGCTCGACGTTCTTCACGCTTCTCTCTGCACAAGCCTCGACCTATTTCGATCTGCACCATCTCGGGATTTCTAGGCCCGGTCGCAGTGTGATCGCGGTCAGAGGCATCGTCGGCTCCGTGCAGGGCGCGTCGACCTATCAGATCCCGCCCGATCAGCGGCTTTATGCCGGTGGTCCGGCAACAGTGCGCGGCTTCCGCTATCAGGGCGTGGGGCCGCAATACGGCCGCACAAAATATGCGATCGGCGGGACGTCCATGGATGCGGGGAGTGTCGAGTTTCGCCAGCGTCTGCCAATGAATCTGGGTGTTGCCGGGTTCGTGGATGCCGGGCAGGTCGGGACAGGATCAAGGCCGGGGCAGGGAACGCTCCGGGTCGGATATGGCGGTGGGGTGCGATATTTCACGCCGATCGGCCCGATCCGTGTGGACGTGGCGCTCCCGATGAACCGGCCGCCGCAGGGCGATAAATGGGAATTGTATTTCGGCCTTGGGGAGACGTTCTGATGCGGGTTCGCAAGGTTCTTCTCCGTGTCGCGGCCGGTCTGGTCATCGTCCCTGCGGGGCTGGTTGCCGTGGCAGTCACGGGCGTTCTGGTCGGGATCAACCTGTCTGCTGGCCAGCGGCTGATCGAGCGGAAGATTGGCCCGCTGACAGGCGGTATGGTCGAGATTTCGGGGCTTTCGGGCTTTCTGCCGCAACATCTCTCGGTGACGAAACTCCTTATCAAGGATGAGAAAGGCCCCTGGATCGAACTGGACAACGCGGACCTGCGCTGGTCGCCGCTGTCGCTGCTGCATCTGGATGCGAAGATTAACAATCTGAGCGCATCGCGTGTGGCCGTTCTGCGCAAGATGGTGTCGGCCCCCGACACCACGCCTGCGCAGCCGACACCTGCCAGTACTGCGCCGTCAAAGCTGCATCTGCGGGTCGATCTGGCATCGCTGCATGTCGGACGGCTGGAAGTCAGCCGGGATTATACCGTCACTCCGACTGTCTTTTCGGCGGACGGACACGCCCATATCCACAGCATCGCGCCGTTTCTGGATGGCGTGACGATGCGTACGCTCCCGGTCATGGACATCGCTCTGGCCCTGAAGCGGCTGGATCAGCCGGGTAATCTGTCGCTTGGTGTCCAGACGCCTAAAAGCCGCATCGCGGTGGGCATGCGATATCAGGAAGGCGAAAATGGCTTTGCCACCACGCTGGGCCAGATGCCGCAGCTTGACCCGCTGGATCTACATCTGAATCTCAACGGGCCTCGCACGGCGGCTGTGCTGGATTTCGGTCTGGGTGCGGGGCCGGTGAAGGCCGTCGCCAGCGGAACGATAAACCTGCTGAGCATGGTTGCGGACCTGCATGTGAAGGCGGATGCGCCGTCCATGACGCTGCGTCCGGGCATTGCGTGGAGCAGTATTGCGCTGGACACGGATCTACATGGCCCGCTCATGGCGCCGAACGGTCAGGGCGTGCTGGATATCGATGCCCTGACCGCAGCAGGCGCCGGAATCGGGCATCTGCATGCGCGGTTTGACGGTGTGGAAGGCGCACGGGCTGAGGACACGACCGCCCATCTGGCGGCTGTGCTGGATGGCCTGCGCATTCCGGGGTCTCAACCCACGCTTCTGGCGTCCGCACCGCTGACGCTGGACGTTCTGGCGCATCCGCTGGCGGCCTCTGTCCCGGTCGTGGCGAAGCTGGATCATCCGCTCCTGCACGCCGCGGCAACGGCGGATCTGAAGCCTGCGCCGAAAGGTCAGCTGGACCTCGCTCTGCCGGATCTGCATCCGCTGGCGGCAATGGGCAGCACGGATCTCAGCGGCACAGCCGGACTGCATGCCGATTTTGCCATGCCGGTCACGAAACAGGATGACCTGACGCTGAAAAGCACAGGAACGCTTGCAATCACGGGCGGCCAGCCGCAGGCCCTGAATCTGGTCGGGAAAAACGGTACATTCTCGCTCGACCTAGCCAAATCTCCAGCCAATGTCCTGACGCTGAAAAGTTTCGTGCTGGATGGGGCGGCTTTGCACATGCTGGTGTCGTCCGTGATCGACATGGCGCATGGCAACCGGATGCAGACGAAGGCTTCCGTTCAGCTTCCGGATCTTGCAAAAGCCAGCCCCGCCATTCTTGGCAACACGACGCTGACCGCCACGGCCGATGGTCCGACCGACGATCTGGCGGTCAAAGCCGATCTGAGCGGAGAGTTCGGCACGAAAGACGTGGCGAAAGGCCCTGTGGCGCTCCATGCCGATGTCCAGCATCTGCCGTCTCATCCGGCAGGCGTGCTGACGGCCAAGGGGACGCTCGATCATGCGCCACTGGTGCTTGATACCGCGTTCCAGCAGGACGACGCAGGAGCCTATCATCTGGATCTCAACACGCTGGACTGGAACAGCCTGAGCGGCAAAGGCAAGCTGCGCCTCCCCAAAGGGGCGAAGGTGCCGCTCGGGGATCTGGACGTCTCGATCCGCAATCTGGGTGATTTCCGCCGTCTGATTGGACAGGCGATTTCCGGCCATCTGACGCTGGGACTGCACACGACGGAGACCGAGGGCGCGCCGCCTGTCGTCAAGGTCGGGCTGGACGGCATGCTGGGGATGGCGCAGGCCGCCGTCCAGTCTCTGAAGGTCAGCGGAACCATCGCGAACCCGATTGATGCGCCAGAACCCTCTCTGGTGCTGGATCTCGCCGGACTGCGCTATCAGGCCATGACGGGCAGGGCACACGCCACGATCAAGGGACCTCAGACCGCAATGGCCGTCGCGCTGAATGCGGCTTTCCAGAACGTGATGGATGCCCCGGCCAATATCGACACCGCCCTTGTTTTGAACGTCCCCGAAAAGACGGTGCGCCTCGGCCGACTGGCGGCTCTGGTCAAGGGAGAGAGCCTGCGTCTGAGCCGCCCTGCGGTGGTATCGTTTGGCGATACGATGGGTGTGGATCATCTTCTGGCGACTCTTGCGCCGCAGGGTGTAGCGCCCGCAACGGTTGATATTGCCGGAACGTTCAAACCCGCACTCGCGCTCACCGCGCGGCTGGATCACCTCACACCCGCCATCGCAAAGCCTTTTGCGCCGGATCTTTCCGCAACGGGTGCGATCTCGCTTGCAGCAAAACTGGGCGGTACGCTGGACGCGCCAACCGGAACGGTCTCGCTGAACGGGCGTGATCTGCGGATGAAGACCGGCCCGGCGGCGTCCCTCCCGGCGGCGCAAATTCTGGCAAATATCGGCCTTGCGGGCCATTCCGCGAAGGTGGATGCAACATTTGGTGCAGGCCCGTCCGTCGCGCTGGCCGTCCACGGAACCGCGCCGCTTTCCAAAACGGGTGCGATCGCCCTTGCAACCACGGGGCATGTCGATCTGTCGGTTGGAAATGCCGTTCTGGGCGCGAACGGCATGGCTGTGGCCGGGAAAATCGGCATCAACCTCAATGTCGCGGGGACAGCCGCGCAGCCGCGGGCATCGGGCCAGATCGGGCTGGAGAACGCCTCTTTCGACAACTACGCGCAGGGCGTGCATCTCAGCCGGATCAACGGGGCGCTCGTTGCCGCGGGGGATACGATCAACGTCAACCACATCATCGCCCATGCAGGGCCCGGCACGATCACGCTCGACGGCACTGTCGGAGCTTTCCGGCCCGATCTTCCCGTTGATCTGCACATTACGTCCGACAAGGCCCGTCCCGTATCCAGCGAACTGCTGACCGCCACGATCAATACCGATCTGCACATTCACGGTCAGGCCACGACACGGCTGGATGTGGACGGGAAGGTCAATATTCCCAATGCGACCGTCAATATTCCGAATTCCATGCCCGCCTCCGTGCCGCAGTTGGACGTGATCCGTCCGGGGCAGAAGCCAGCCTCCGAAACGGGATCGAGCCTGATTATCGGACTGGGCGTGGATGTGATTTCGCCCGGCGAGTTTTTCGTGCGCGGGCACGGTGTGTTCGCTGAAATGCAGGGGCGTCTGCGGATTCGCGGGACGAGTGCGGCGCCTCTGATCAATGGAGGCTTTGATCTCAAGCGCGGCAATTTCAATCTGGGTGGGATCAATCTCAACTTCACGAACGGGCGCGTGGCGTTCAACGGCTCGGGCGTGAACCATAAACTCGATCCGACGCTGGATTTCCGGGCGGACCGCAATGCCAGCGGCACGCTCGCAAGCCTTCTGGTGACGGGTTATGCCAGCGCGCCGAAGCTCGATTTCGTCTCCTCGCCCAGCCTGCCGCGCGATCAGGTCCTGTCCATCCTGCTGTTCGGAACAGACACGCATTCGCTGTCCACCACGCAGCTTGCGGAACTGGGTGCGGCGGTGGTGCAGCTTGCAGGCGGTTCGGCGTTTGATCCGTTGGCCAAGGTTCAGAACCTGCTAGGGCTGGACCGTCTGGCTGTTGGCGGGGGCAGCGGTGTCGATAACGGGGGCACCAGTGTCGAGGCCGGAAAATACGTCATGAAGGGCGTCTATGTCGGCGCCAAACAGGCGACATCCGGCTCGGGCACACAGGCTCAGGTGCAGATCGACCTGACGAAGCGCCTGAAGTTCAACACGACGGTGGGAACGGGTGGTCAGGTCACGGGCTTCACGACGCCGGAGAACGATCCGGGGTCGAGCATCGGCCTGTCCTATGGCTACAGTTACTGAGATTTGTGGCGGCGGGCAGCAACGGCGTCTTCGAGAAGCTGCTTGACCCGCGCCACAACGTCCGACCATTCCTGAAACCGTGTCTGGCGGACGATCCGCATTTGTGGATACCAAGGCGTGTCGTCCCGCCCGTGCAGCCAGCGCCAGCAGTTGTTAATGCGGTCCATCATGATGACGGGTTTGCCGAGACCCCCGGCCAGATGAACGGCTGATGTATCGACCGAGACGATGATGTCGAGATTCACCATCAGGGCTGCCGTGTCATCCATCGTGTGACATTCCGGCATGACATTCACCAGCGCAGCCGGAAAATCCGGGATCTGTTCGGCAGGGGTATCTTTCTGAAGGGAATAAAAGCTCACACCTTCGATCCCGGCCAGAGGTGCAAGTTCCGAGAGCGGCATGGAGCGCTGACGATCCACCATAAGAGCCGCCGTATCCTCGGGGCGCGCCGCACCGGCCCAGACCAGCCCAACCCTCAGCTTGTGGTCGTCCTGAAACCGCTGGCGCCATGCTTCGGCCTTCCGGCGATCGGCACTGAGATACGGGACGGGTGCTCCCATGGCATCCGGCGTTCCCGAAAAAGCTCGGGGCAGGCTGATGAACGGGCAGTGATAGTCATAATCGGGCGTCTCACCACCGAACTGCACTTCCAAAACCCCGGCCACGCGTTCGCAGATCGCAGCCAGCGTTTCCGTACCCCAGATATGAATAATGGCACCCGTACGGGCGAGGGGCGGGATGTAGCGCAGATACATAAGCGTATCGCCCAGACCTTCCTCCTGCGTGATGAGAACACGCTTGCCCCTCAGGTCCAGTGATGGAGAAATGTTGGGCAGGAGGCGATCCAGCGGTATGCTGGTATGGCCGGGAAGGCCGAAGCGCCATTCATGCTCCGTCCAGCCCTGCGCCATGCGGCCGCTTTTGAGCATGGTGATGGAATGGTTCAGGCGCAGGCGGGCATTCTGGGGCGCCATCGGAACGGCCTGCCGGTACAGATTGGCGGCTTCTTCCATCCGGCCCATATTGCTGAGAATGCAGGCCATATTGCAGAGCGGCTCCCAATCCTGCGGGTCCGCGTCCCGCAAACGGGCCATGACTGATAGCGCGCTGTCGAAGCGACCGGTTTCTGTCAGGAGCAAAGCGAGCAGATTAAGGGTGGCCGGATCTTCGGGGCGTCGTTGCAGGCTCAGGCGCAGGAGCAGTTCGGCCTCATCAAACCGTGCAAGCTGGATCAGGACGGCGGCTCCGGCATTCATCAGGCGAAAATCGTCAGGTTTGCGCTTGCGGCAGATTTTCAGAAGCGGGAGAAGATCTTCCCGCCGCCGCATGGCAACTGCTTCATCCAGCAGCAGGGAAATCGCATGAGGCCCTGTATTCGTACTGGCCTCTTCAAGCTCCACCGCGCAGTCCTGATAGCGGCGAAGATGAAAATATGCCCGCGCCCTGACGTAATGCAGGGCCGGGATTTCAGGCGTTCCATCAAGAGGCGCGCGCGCTATGGCGAGGGCTTCTTCCGGAGCGCCACGGGTCATGGCGTTTTGTGCGCGGTTCAGAACGTCCGATGGGTCAGGCTGGTTGTCCTCGATCGTGGGGACCGGAGTATCGAGGGCGGATTTGTCCAGACTGTCGGACATGCGGATCTCCTAGTCCGAGGCCGCTGATGTCATATCCTCAAGAGCCTCCAGAATACTGGCTAGCGTATAAGGCTTTGAGATGAAACGGTCTCGGGCCGGGTCACCGGATGTTTCCCCCCGGCGCAAATCCCCATGACCGCTGATATAAATGACCGGAAGGTCCGGCCAGCGTTCCCGGGCAGGCTGGACAAGCGTCATGCCATCCCCGTCCGGAAGGGTCATGTCCGCCACGAGGGCGTCGAGTTTAGGCTCCGCGCCGATGATGGCGCGGGCTTCGGCGCAATGATCCGCCTCCCTGACTGTCAGGCCATTATCCAGCAGAAATTCCGCCAGACATGTCCGGATGAGGAAATCGTCTTCGATCAGCAGGACAGTCAGGGAAGAGGGCATTTGGATTACGAGGACCAGTTCTTTTCAAAATCGCCATAGAGGGTCAGACCACCATCGACATACAGGGTCTGGCCCGTGATGTAGGTGCTGTCCTCCGCGGCGAGGAAGGTAATGGCGTCTGCGATCTCGCGGCTTTCACCGGGACGCTTCATCGGAATATGGCTTGAAACGGCCTTGTACTGCTCCGGATCGTTGATCCACGACATGTTGATCGGCGTTACGATGGCGCCCGGTGCCACGGCATTCACCCGGATACCACGCCCTGCATATTCTAGCGCCAGCGTCCGGACGATGTTGCCAACCGCACCTTTGGAGGCGGAATAGCCGAGATAATGCGGTTTAGGGATGATCTGGTGAACGGAGGAGTTCACGATGATCGCGCCCTCGATGCCATTCTCCAGCCAGTAGCGAATGACTTCCCGGCATGGCAGCATCACGCCCGTGACGTTGACGGCCATCACGCCTTCGAAATCTTCGAGCTTGATGTCTTCGGAAGGGGACGGGATCTGATAGCCCGCATTGCAGACCAGAACGTCCAGACCACCCATGGCCTTGATGCTGTCGGCCACCAGACGCTTGACGTCGTCTTCCTTGGAAATATCACCCGTGGCGATCGGGTGTTCTCCGCCAGAGACTTTGGGCAGCTTGTCGCGGACGGCGATCAGCTTGTCTTCCTTGCGGCCGTTGAGGGCGACCTGCGCGCCTTCTTCGGCAAAACGAAGCGCGGTGGCCTCGCCAATTCCCTGGGATGCCCCGGTAACGAGGACTTTCTTGCCGGCGAAACGGTTTTTGTAAGGGGCAGGCATATGGCCTCACCTCTCCTTTGGAATGCAGGTTTGAAACCGTGACTGAAAACACATCACGGAAAAGGTTTCTCGTGTCGCCAACGCGAGAAACCCCGTCCGGGATGCGAAGAAAACCACACCCTGATCCATATTGAAGAAATGCAGGCTTTTCAAACCGCATCCCAGGCCGCGTTTCAGGCGGCCTTCATCGTCTTGGTCAGGTTTTCAAGAACCTGTGCCGGATCGGCATTTTCCAGAACCGCAACCTCGGCCACGAAGCGTTCCTGCGCGGCTTCGAACAGCTTACGTTCCGAGAAGCTGCCATCAAGACTATCCACATTGCGACGCAGGTCGCGCAGCACTTCTGCAATCTGGATCAGATCGCCGGAGTTGATTTTTTCCTGATAGGCCACTGCGCGACGGGCCCACATGCCCTTGCTGACATGCGGCTTGCCCTTGATGACGGTCATCGCCTTGTCGACGATATCGCGCGTGACGATCTTGCGCAGACCGGCCTTGCGGGCTTTGGCGAGGGGGATCCGCAGCATCATCTGGTTGCCGGGGAAAGAGATCTGGATCATCTCGATCACGGTATCGGCGACTTCGACCATGCCGATCTTTTCCACGCGGCCAACGCCATGAGCGGCGTAGACAATGGAGTCACCTTCGTGGAAAGGGTCAGCATCCTGCTCGGGATCGGTCTGACGGGCCGTATTGTTGGCTGCGACACGAGCCATTTCATCGGTCATGCCGCCCTTCTGGGGGCTTTTGAACGTGTTCATAGGCTCGGTTCATAGCAGAAAAACCCCTTGCTGTCTTGTCTGATCGCAAGAGGTATTTTCGGCCCCGGAGTGCTTTTTACTACTGCCTCAGGGCTGGACGCCGTTGCTGGCCTGAATGGCCGGGGGCGGTGTATCGCCGATTGGCTGGAGCAGGTCGCGCTCGATCGTGCGCGCCATGGTGAGCATGGGCAGGGCGTGAACACTCTTTATAAACGGCTCCTGAAGATCGCGGCCGCTGCGGTCGAGCATCTGGAACAGCATCCCGATGATGCTGGATCCAAGCGGCGTGATCCAGCCGAGGGTCTGTACGGCGGAGAGCGGCAGGATGATGCAGAACAGATGCGTCGCGATTTCGGGCAGCATGGAATACTGCGCAGGAAGGGGCGTGTTCTTGATGCGCTCAAGACCGCCCTGTGCGTTGGCGATATCTGACAGGATGCGGTCTACCGTACCGTGAACGGCGCCGTCGATTCCGCGTAGCTCAACTTCCTCACGGACACCAAGCCCGATCTGATAAAGCAGCATGTTGGCGGTGTTCGAGCAGGAAAAAATCTTCTCATACATTTCTGGCGCCAGGAGCCTTTTGGCGTCTTCATTGGGCGGATCTCCTCTGAGAGCAGCGCGCAGGACGTGCGGATACGCAGCCATGGCGCGGGCCAGATCCGGCCGACCTCCCAGCAGTGTTGCGGCTTCACGTCCGAAAGAGCGGCAGTTATTGGTGATCGCGCCCCACAGGGTTCGGCCTTCCCACCAGCGGTTATAGGCGGCGTTGTTGCGCATGCTCAGGAAGATGGCCAGCGCGGTACCCATGAGCGGCACCGGCAGGGAGGGCTGCTCCATCCAGTCCTGATGATAGATCTGGAACAGGATGACCACCACGAAATCCCACAGCGTCAGGATGAACAACGGGGGCAGGGATTCCCGGAAAAGAATGGCCAGTCCATGTGGACGGTTGACGATCAAACGGCTGTCTCCTCGGATGGGCGGAATACGCAGACAAGTCCGTGTCGAGCGTAGCGGCGAACAGTCTGTCCGGCCAACAGCAAAGGGTGTCTGTCTTTTTACTTTCTTTTGCAGCCGCACCTCTTGCCGCCATGCCCTCCGATACGACACCCTGTTCTCACCGTTTCAGAGGAGAGTGATGTTATGGACGTGACCGCAGCCATTGCGTTCGAGGCCGGTCGGCCGCTGGAAATCGATACGGTTCAGCTTGAAGGCCCACGCGACGGGGAAGTTCTGGTCGAGATCATGGCCACAGGGCTATGCCATACCGACAAATACACGCTGTCCGGTCAGGACCCTGAAGGTCTGTTTCCGGCCATTCTGGGCCATGAAGGAGCGGGCATCGTTCGGGAGGTCGGGGCCGGGGTGAAGCATCTCAGACCCGGCGATCATGTCATTCCGCTCTATACACCTGAATGTCGGGAATGTCCGTCCTGTCTGTCGCGCAAGACCAATCTGTGTACGGCCATTCGCAGTACGCAGGGTAAGGGGCTGATGCCGGATGGCACGTCGCGTTTCTCTTACAAAGGCCAGCCGATCCATCATTATATGGGCTGTTCGACCTTCGCGAATTTCACGGTGCTGCCGGAAATTGCACTGGCGAAAATCCGATCCGACGCACCGTTCGATAAGGTCTGCTACATCGGCTGCGGCGTGACGACGGGCATCGGGGCTGTGCTGTTTACGGCGCAGGTTGAAGCCGGTTCGACGGTTGCGGTGTTCGGGCTGGGCGGCATTGGGCTCAATGTCATTCAGGGTGCGAAAATGGTCGGGGCGAACCGGATCATCGGCATCGACATCAATCCCGAGCGCGAGGCGATTGCGCGCCAGTTCGGCATGACGGATTTTGTGAACCCGAAGGAACTGGGACCGAATGGAGACCTTGTTGGGCATCTGATCGAGATGACGGGGGGCGGTCTAGACTACACATTCGAGTGTGTCGGCAATCCGACCCTGATGCGTCAGGCGCTGGAGAGCGCGCATCGCGGCTGGGGCGTGTCGTGCGTCATTGGTGTCGCTGGTGCCGGACAGGAAATCAGCACGCGGCCGTTCCAGCTCGTGACGGGACGCCGCTGGATCGGATCGGCCTTCGGTGGCGCACGCGGCCGGACTGATGTGCCGAAAATCGTGGACTGGTACATGGAGGGCCGGATCGATATCGACTCCCTGATTACGCACAAGCTGAAGCTGGCGGACATCAATCTGGGCTTTGACATGATGAGCCGCGGCGAAAGCATCCGGACTGTCGTGGAGTACTGAGCATGTCGGATCTTGAAGTTCTGGCCCATCACGCCTGTTTCGACGGCTCACTGCGGTTCGTACGACACCACTCAGAGGCGCTCGGCGTGCCCGCGACTTTCGGCGTGTTTCTGCCGAAAGAGGCGCTGGCGGGGCAGAAGGTTCCGGTCATTCATGTGCTCGCCGGGCTGACGGCGACACAGGAGACGTTCCTCATCAAGGCCAATGCCCTGCGTTTTGCCGCCGAACACGGCATCGCTTTGGTCGCGCCCGACACGTCCCCGCGTCATACGGGGATCGAGGGCGAGGATGACGCCTATGATCTGGGATCAGGGGCCGGCTTCTATATCGACGCCACCTCCGCGCCTTGGAGCCGTCATTACCGCATGGAAACCTACGTCGGGGAGGAACTTCCGGCCCTGACAGAGCGGCTGTATCCGCTGGATGGTACCCGACGCGGCATCATGGGACATTCCATGGGCGGTATGGGCGCGCTGATACAGGCGCTGAAATATCCCGACCGCTGGAAGACGGTCTCGGCCTTTGCGCCGATCTGCCATCCGAGTACGGTTCCTTGGGGTCAGAAAGCGTTCGATGCGTATTTCGGTGGCGATCCGGCGAAATGGCAGAGCTGCGATCCCACGCTGCTTCTGCGCTCAGGGCGCACGCATCCCTCAACCATTCTCGTGGATCAGGGGCTGATGGATCAATATCTGGCAGATCTGTGCCCCGACGCGCTGGAGGCGGCGGCAAAAGAGGGTAAACAGGCGCTCGAACTGCGTCGCCATACCGCCTATGACCATTCCTATTGGTTTGTGCAGAGCTTTATTGCCGACCATTTGACCCATCATGCCAAAGGGCTTTCTGCGTGAAGCGTTCCGTTCTTGCTGCTTTCTTTTTGATGGCAGGCTGTGTTTCTCAAGCGCCAACCGGGCCTTCGCTTACGCCCATGGCCCATACCGATTTCCGGCATGACACTCTGGCGCTGACCTGGCAGCCGGGGTTCTGCGCCACGGGCGGCGGGTGCGAATGGGACCAGACGCATCGGATCTCGATTGGTCTGCATGGGCTGTGGGCCTCGGAACCGCATGCTCTGGAGGCGCAGGGCGTGCCGGTGCAGGAATGGTGGTCGAAGGGTTGCGATATTTACGATCATGACAACACCCCGCCCCAGCTCCTGCCTACGACGGTCGAGGCGCTGCGCGGTGTCGTGCCGCATCTGAAAAAGCCGCTTTATGTTCATGAATACACCAAGCATGCCCGCTGCTTCGGCTATGACGCGGACAGCTTTTTCGTCACATCCATGCAACTGCGGGACCGGTTCGCGGCGTCGGCTTTCGGAGTGTGGCTGTCGCAGCAGGAGAGTTTTCAGGTCAAGCGCGACGATCTTCTCGCCATGTTCTCGCGCCTGATGAACGTGCATGACGACCGGGCGCTGCAGGTCCGCTGCGAGCCCGCGCATAACGGACAGATGGTCCTGACGCAGCTCTGGTTCACGCTGGACCCGAAGAAGCTGTCGCGCTTCCCCTATGAGGGCGCTTATCTGTCTTCACCGGACGACCAGAATGGTTGCCCGGCTACGTTCCTCGTACCGGGCTGGAGCCTGTCGGGTCAGGCTGCTCAGCGTCCGTAAAGCTCTTCGGCGCTGATTTCGGGCTGTGCGGTATCGCGCAGTCCGTCCGGCGTCACGCCATGATAGAAACAGCTCCGGCGGCCCGTATGGCAGGCCACACCGGTCTGATCCACGATCATGAGAATAGCGTCCATGTCACAGTCGAGCCGCGCTTCGATCAGTTTCTGCTGCTGGCCCGAGGTCTCCCCCTTGCGCCACAGTTTCTGGCGGCTGCGGGACCAGTAACAGACACGACCGGTCAGAAGCGTCTCGCGCAGGGCATCCGCATTCATCCACGCCAGCATCAGCACCATGCCGTCCGGCGCCTGCGCGAGGGCTGAAATCAGGCCGTTCGCATCGAATTTCACCTGCGCGATGATGTCATCGACAATCGCTGGAGAAGGGGGGGTATAGGTCACGAACGCATCTCCTCAACGCATTTCCGGTAGGAACCAGGCGGGCCAGACGACAGAAAGCGGTTGTCCGTTGCAGGTCAGTTCGGGGGAAGACCATGCGTCCCGTCGCAGCATTGCGAGTGCTCGATTGCCGCTGCGGGAGCGGATGTCTCCAACCTCGCGGTCTCCCGCGATAATGATGCCGCCTTCATCGGGAAACGTCCCGTCCGAAAGCATAACGGGCAGCAGGCGGCGTTTGACGAGGCCGCGGTAATGGGTGCGGGCGGTCAGTTCCTGCCCCATGTAGCAGCCTTTTTTCCATGAGACGCCATTCAGAAGGTCCATGTCTGCTTCCAGAGCTAGTGTCTGCTCGCTCTCGAAATCCATGACGTCTGGCAGGCCCAGCGTGAGGCGGCGTGCCAGAAATTCTTCAGGCGTCTCGCCACCTTGCCCGGTTCCGATCACGATGGCCCGCCAGCCCGCGCCATCACAGCGTGGGTCCGGGGCATGTGTGATCGTATCGGGCGGAACGGGGCGGCTCTCTGCGCCAGTGATGACGTGCAGGTCTGTTTTTTTGATCTGCACATCCGCGCGAAGGCGAAAACGGGAGAGGCGTTTGGCCAGCATGTCGGCATGATCGACCGCGCAATCCATCAGGATACGGTCGGATGCTTCATACAGGAAAAATTCGCTCAGCCAGCGGCCCTGCGGCGTCAGAAGTGCGCTCCAGACAGAGGTCGCGGGCGCGAGATTCAGGGCATCATTCGTGATGAGGCCCTGAAGAAAGCTGCTCCGGTCCGCACCTGTGAAGGACAGGACGGCGCGGTGGGAAAGATGTTGATTCATGGGAGAGACCGCAGTTCCGACAGCGTCCAGCAAAACCATCCTGCCGGAAAAACGTCTGACCATAACGAGGAACCCTGCAAACCGCCAGTTCGGGAACATGAGAGTATTTTCAAACGCAGGGTTGTTTCAGTCCGTGACGGCGGGTTGCAGTCTCGCAATACTCGGAGGATATTAACCTATCGCGGCAGTATGGCCCTGTTCCGCGACCCCGTGCCTGTCCGGAGAGAAAAGACGTTGTCAGCCGCAGAGATCGTGGACCCTACACAGAGCCCCGCCAGCGACCGTCGTCGGATCTTTCAGATTCTGGGGCCGTTCGTGGGTGTGCTGCTGGTCATCGCGGCGATCACGGGCATCAGTCTTCATAATTATCAGACAACCCGGAGAGGCGCGATTGCGCTATCCAACGATCTTCTGCGTAGCCAGCAGCGCTATGTGACGCAGGAAGTGAGCGACTATCTGGCCCCGGCTTCTGTCGGCGCCATGATCGCGCGGGACATGTTCCGCGATCCGCTGACCAACGCCACCCCCACGACGTTCATGCTCTACGGACGCTCCATTCTGGCCCACGCGCCTCAGGTGGACAGCTTCTATATCGCGAACGATCAGGGACAGTTCTGGATGATCACGCGCCATGGAAAGGATGGTTTCGAGCAAACCCATTTCCAGACCGACGATGGCAAGCAGGTCTATCATCACGTTTATACAGATCGTGATGGCAATATTACGGGAGAAGCGGCGGATCCGGCTGAGGGCTATAATGTTGTGGTGCGCCCTTGGTTCGCCAAGGCTATCAAGCATCAGAACGACCCGGGCCGTCAGCTCCACTGGACCGATCCTTATGCCTTTGTGTCAACGCGCCAGTTCATCATCACGGCGTCTCTCGCCTATGATGGGCATGACGGGCATAAATCGGTGTTTGCGATCAATGTTTCGCTGAACCAGCTGACGTCGTTTCTCAATAAACTTCAGGTCGGACGCAGTGGTCAGGCCGTAATCGTGAACATGCACGGCCAGATAATTGCCGGTCATAATATGGCTCCCGGACAGGACCCGAAAACTTTCGATCCGGGAAATGTCTTTCTCGATCCCAAGACGCAGCCTGTCTTCACGCAGGCGCTCAACCGGTATCGCATCGAGGGGCCCGGGACAGGGACGGTGCGGGCGCGGGGGAAGAACTACGTTACGATTGCCTCCGAACTGCCCTTCGTACACCGGCAGTGGGTTTTGCTGCTGAATGCGCCTGAAAGCGATTTTGCCGATTTCGCACAGACGGCGCGGCGACAGAATATCGGGTTTTCGCTCCTGATCGTCATGCTGGCGTCCGTTCTGGCGTTCGCGCTGGTGGCGCAGGGGCGGCATGTGGAGCGTCTGCGAAAGCGGATCCTGCGCGGACGGGAGCAGATCAGGGCGGAAAATGCCTCGTTGCTGGAGATCGCCAGCACGCCGGATCTGTTCGACCCTGCCCATGAAGCGCCTATTCTGACTGAAGCTCTGACCGCGCGAACCAGCGCACGTCGCGCCAGCCTGTGGCGACTGTTGCCGGATGGCGACCGCCTGTTATGTGAAGATGCGTTCGATCCGTCGCGCGATGTTCACAGTACGGGCGTTGAGATCAGCCGTCGTGAAAACGGCAAGCTGTTCGAGGCTCTGGACGAAGGACATACACTCTCGATCGCGGATGCCTCGCAGGACGAGCGGACGCAGAACTTCCAGCGCGTCATCATGAGGGCTGTGGGTGCCAGCACGCTTCTGTTCCAGCCGGTTCGCAATGCCCATCGGACGGTTGGCGCCATTGTTCTGGAAGATCCGGGGCAGGTCGAAACGATGGAGCATATTATTGCCATCGTGGGATCGGTCGTCGCCCTGCGCTTTGCCAAGCCGTTCGATGCGGCGGGTGACGGCACGTCCGGATTTGCGGTTCCGGCCGAGAAATACGAGACGCGTTTTGGCGAAGGCTTTCTGCTGGAGCCATCGCCCACAGCGGGAGAGCCGGTTGCGGCGGGGTTCTACCCGCAGGTTCCGGTCATGGTCATTTCCTTCGTGGACCCTTATGCGCCGGATCGTGACAGCATCACGCGCGCTATGACTGTCATCCGTACGCTTAGTCTGGAAATCCAGAAAATCGCTCGCGACAGCGGGCTGTTCTCCGTGCAGGTGGTGAGCAACAGGCTCGTTCTCGTGGGCGGCTGCTCGCAGACGCCAGACCCGTCCGCCGCCGTGCGCCTTGCGGATGCGGCGGTATCGATCCGTGAAGCCTGCCTGTCGTCTCTGGCGGCGGCGGATCTCGACCCCGTGTTCCGGATCGGGATGGATGTGGGATCTGTCATGGCCTCCGAGCTGGGAGAGGCTCCCTCCGTCTTCAACATCTGGGGTGATGCGCTCAACGGGGCCGAACTCCTGACCGGGAGCGCACCGGATGCCGGGACGATCCAGGTGTCCGAACAGGCCTATCTGATCCTGCGCGAGCATTTCCTCTTCCGGGCACGGGGGATGTTCTATCTTCCCAATAGCGGCATTACCCGCAGCTTCGTTTTGGCTGGCCGCCGATGAAAGGTCTGCGCAACCTCGACCGGATCACGATGGTCCGGACCATGCTGGTCCATCTGGGATATTTTTCCCGCACGCAGATGCGTTTTACGCTGATGATGATCGGGGCCGGATGGGGCATCATGCGCGAAGCGACCCGCCTGACGACATGGCGGCGGACGGTACGGATCGAATTCTGGGCATCCCTGCATCAGGCTGTGGGCGGAGGCCTGCTGAGTACTCTGGTGACCGCTGCGCTGACGGGGTTCGGGATCGTGGCGCAGACGGTGTACTGGCTCGGCTTTGCAGGCATGGCGCAGATGACGGGTTCCATCCTGTCAACGGTCCTGGTGCGTGAAATCGCGCCAGTTTTGGTAGGCGTGATCCTGCTGGGACGTTCGGGGATGCTGATGCTGACCGAACTTGGAACGCTTACGACCGGCGGCCAGATGCGCGCCATGACCGGAATGGGGGTCGATCCCTTTATTTCGTTTCTCGTGCCGCGCAGTCTCGCCATGACGATCAGCGGCTTTACGCTGGGCATCATCTTCAGTCTGACGGCGCTTGTCGTGGGCTATGCGGTCTGTCGTGTGGAAGATGCGATCACGATGCCGATCTGGGCGTTCATGGATCAGGTCGCGGGGAGCGTAAAGCCGATCGATTATTTCGTGATCCCGGCCAAATTCGTGTTCAGCGGCTATGCGGTTGGGGTTTGTTCGTGCCTCTCCGGCATGGATGTGACGACCGAAGACGATCTGGCGAGCATGCTTCCGCGCGGGTTTGCGCGCGGAATGTTGTCGATCATGATCATCAATGTCGTGTTCAGCGTGTGCTTCGATGGCTGAAAACGACGACGTCCTGTCCGATGCGTTGGAAGCCCGGCTCGAACTGGTGGATGCGCGTCCGCGGTTTGATGAAAGCGGGCTGGTGTCGAGCCGCTATAATCTGCGTCTCAATCCCGGAGAGTGCGCGCTGATCGAGTGTCGGGACATGGGGCAGGCGGCACTGTTCGCCGATATGTGCGTGGGCCTTATTCCGCTTGATGACGGCCATGTGCGTTGCATGGGCATGGACTGGGCCGATCTGGATGAGCGGCGCGCCAACGCCTTGCGGGGGCGGATCGGACGGATCGTGGTTACGGGGGGCTGGGTGGACCTGTATGGGACGCATATGAACATCCTGTGGCCGCAGCTTCACCATACACGCACGCCCATTGAAAAACTTCAGGCACAGGCCGTGCATCTGGCGGTCACGCTGGGTCTGCCGGGCCTGCCGGTGGTGCCACCGGGACGCCTGTCGGCGATGGACCGGCAGCGCGCGGCCTGTGTGCGGGCCATGCTGGGGGAACCGGCGCTCCTGCTGCTGGAACACCCGATGGAAGGGGCTTCCGCCAGCCTGATGAATGCGTTCCTGTCTCTTGTGACCGATCTGCGGGACCGGGGCTGCGCGGTGGTGTGGATGGCTCCGGATGAAAGCGGGTGGGGGGATTATGCGTCCGATGCCACGATCCGCCTGAGACTGTACGATGATGGACTGTTTTCGATGCGAGGTTCCTGATGTTCCGCCTGCGCCAGACCGAGGCCGCCCGTCCGCTCTTTCAGAACCGCTATGCGGATGAATGGGTCGGACTGCTTGTCCTTGCCGCAATCGTCATGTTCGCGGTTGCGGTCGTGGAGGCCGGATTCCTGCGTCAGTGGCTGACACCGGAAAAGAAGCTGCATTTCATTCTGCCCGAAAGCGGCGTGGCAGGGCTTGCGATCGGCAATGACATCGAGGTCATGGGCGTCCATGCTGGCGAAATCCGGCGCCTCAAGCTCAACGAAACGGGACGGATGTATGCGGAAGGGGATCTGGACCCGCAATTCGCAAATTTCATCCGTCAGGACAGTACGGCCGTCATCCGCCATCGCCTGATCGTGGCCGGGGCGAGCTATATCGAACTCGGGCGCGGCAAGGGCAAGCCGCTGGACTGGGACTATGCGGTCCTTCAGGCCACGGTGGAGGCCAACCCGGCGGATGTGATTACCCAGACCGTCATGGATCTACGCAGCAAGCTGGTGCCGGCGATGAATAACGTCCAGCTCATCACGGCGCAGGTGAACAACATGATGACTGATATGCGCAAAGGGCAGGGCACGATCGGCGGTCTGCTGGTGAAGGATGACGTTCTGGACAAGGCCAATGCGGCTCTGGCGCATCTTGATGCTGTCATTGCGGATCTACGGCCCATTGAAAAACAGGTCGGGGGGATTATGACCAAGGCTGACGGAACGATGGACAACGCGCGGGCCGCGACTGCGGGTCTGCGTCAGAGCATACCCCAGATCCAGCAGACCATCAGCCATGCCAACACCGCTACGGCTCAGCTTCCAGCCCTGCTTGCGCAGGCCGAAGCAAGTGCGAGCAGTCTACGGAAGCTGACCGATCAGCTCCGGGGCCTGTGGCTTTTGGGAGGCGGAGGTGCAAAACAGGAGCCTTCCCGTCGTCTTCCGGCTGAGGCGGTGCGGCCATGAGGTACGGTTTTCTGGCCTGCACGGCTTTGGTCGTTCTGACGTTGGGCGGTTGCTCGTCTTCAACTGCGATGAAGGGGGCCAAGCCCGATCAGCCTTATGAAGATGCCATGGATACGGGCAAAGCCGTTTATGGGATCGGTCAGGCGTCTCAGGCCGAGGCGCAGTATCGAACGGCCATGGATCGGGCACTGATGCGGGACGATGCAGTCGCCATTCATGAAGCCGGGTTCAATCTTGCGACGGTGCTTCTGGCGCAGGACAAGCCTCAGAAGGCTCTTGAGAGTCTGGGCGAAACCGAGACCGCGCTGAGCCTGCGCAATGTCTCCGACACGTCTGATATGGCGGTGATCCGCGCGGCTGCCCTGTACAGGCTGCATGATACGGTGTTCGCGTCGCAGGCTGTACAGCGCGCGCTGCAATCCTCCGATAGGGGTATTCGGGAGAGAGCGCTTTATTTGTCTGGCCTGATTGCCGCAGATCAGAAGCAGTCCGCTGCTCTGAGGCAGCGCGCAAACGATCTGGCGACCTTCCATGACAATGGGGCTACGATAGACCGGCAGGAACTTCTGGCTCGTCTGCATCTGTTGCAGGGGCAGCCCGAACTCGCTTCCAACGAGGCGCTTTCAGTCGTGAAAAGTCGCCGTGATACGCTGGACTATCGCGGGATGCGTCAGGCGCTCACTCTGGCAGCCGATGCTGCGGAGGCCGCGGGACATTCACGTCAGGCGGAAGCCCTGCGGCAACAGGAAAGTGCCAGCCGGGAGGTGGAAGCAAAACAAGCGGGTGCTGCAAAAACCCCCTGACAGGCTCAGAACTGGCCGCGTGTATTCCCCGCCCGCTTGGCGTCGTCTTCGCACATATAGGTTCCATGCGCGGTCGCGCCGTACCAGAAGCTGCCCGGTACATGATAAACATGGGTCACCGTGTTGACCCAGACCTGAGTGCAGATCTCGCTGTTCTTTGTGTCCGCGACCTGCGTGACAGGGGCCTTCGCGTCTGAAGAGGCGCTGGCCACCGCGTTTTCGACTTTCGGATCCTGTGCGAGTGCGGTTCCGCCCAGAAGTCCAAGAACCAGAAAAGAAGCGAACATCGTTTTCATTCGGAAAATCCTTTGTCAGGTGTCCTTATCTGTGTCCAGGGTATGTAAATAAATATTTATACTCCAATCACGAACGGGTAATGTCAGTGTTGAAGAATAACAATGCTGTTAACTCACAAATAACGGATCGCTTACCTGTGATGTTGTCTTACAGGTTTCCAAGAACCTTGAGACCGATCAGCGTTGCATTCGGAATGATGGACGTTTCGCCGGGGCGCATCATGTATTCGAACTCAGGCTGCACCACGAGACCGGGGTGAATGGGAATACCGTAATATGCCTCTAGAATGGCGGAATGGGTCTGCGGACCGTTGACGAACGCTCCCATGGACATGCCTGCAAGCTGTCTCAGACGCTGCCCGAGCGTAATGGCGGGACTCATCTGGTAGTAGGAATACATTACGCCAAAACGGTCGAACGGTCTGCGCGGAATGATGCCCAGAAGTGATGCGCCGACATAGACCTGATCGGAAAATGTCGAGACGCTGGGCGTATTGTGGACATAGCCCGCAAGAATGTATCCGCCCGCCATCTGGTGCTGGCCACCTTTGCGATAAACCATCTGGTCGGCTTCGATATAGAACGTATCCCGCGGTTTGTTGGCATCATGGAAAACGTCATGCGCGAACATCGCCGGGATCGTTCCCAGACGATCAGCATAAGGGGAGGTATCGTGGCCGAAGCCGAGTTTGTAATGACCCGGCAGATTGTCTTTACCGATAAAGGGTTCCCAGGTCAGCTCGATGGGAAGCATGACTCCCGTGGAGGTTTCACTGCCCCAGGCCCAGCCGCTCGGATTTTCCGTCAGTGGGCCGACTTTGTAGACGCCGGTTCGTAGCGTAAGGTCGCGGGTAGGCTTGATTCGCAGCGTGCCCCCCCATGTGGCTTTCGGATAGACGCTCCAGCCTTCGTCAGCCTTGATCGCAGGAGGGGCGGAACACTGCACCATGAAGGTGCAGAGCAACACCGACGTCGCATAGGTATGCGTCAGCGTAATGCGCCCGATATTGATATTGACGCGATTGTTGAAGAACGACTTCTCAACATAGATATCTGCCAGATGCGCAGCCGCATGGCCCGAAAGGCTGTAGACCTCGCTCAGCAGGATGCGATGCTCCCCGACATGGTCGTAAGAGATCTGACGACCCGCACGTTCCATCATCACGGCATGTAGAATCCAGCCATCCAGCCCCAGCAGTCGTCCGAGATCCCAGCGCGTGTTGAAGGTCAGTTCGTGGGCGTAGGACATACCCTTGCTGATGCCGCCGCCAACATTCGCCATGGCTTCTCCCTTGTAGGAGAACTCAAAGCTGAAGCCGCGTTCCGACAACCAGTTTCGATAAGGCGAAAGCTGGGGCACGAGATGGCCGAAGGCTTCGGCTGGCACATAATAACCGGCTGTCAGATCGCTGCGGCGCAGGGCGTCATTGTTGCGGTTCAGGAGCGAGGAAATGCTCTCCGTATCAAAAATCGCGCCCAGATGGTCTGCCGAAGGGGCGGGGGGATGCTTATGCTGCGCCGCGCTGGCTGGATGTGAAATCCCGGGTGCGGTCGAGGGCAGCACCCGGGCCGTTGGCTGGCGCGCGCGCTCTTGAAGACCTGGCTCCGTACCTTGCGCATGAACAGTCAGGGGAAGGATGCTGAATACTGAAAAAATGTTGATCTGCAGGAATATTTTCAAAAAACGCGGGCGAGACATGTCTGCTGTTCTTTCCTGCGATCATGGCTTGCATGATGCATGACTGTAAATCTGGTCTGTAAAAGCAGAACGCTTAGGGATTCCTACGGTGCGTTTCTGGTTCTCCAAGGAAAGATAAAATCCTTATTGAAGAAAATTCCCAATCACATAATCCGGAACCTTCTTCACTAAATAAAAAAGTACAATATAGTGTTCTTTAAGTAATCGTTTTGTGTATCGTCCTGAATGGGATGGTGATTTTGATTGTATAGGTGTCGGTTCAGGCCAAATGGCGCTCACGTTCAATCAAGGCCAACCCTTCGGCAACCGATACAAACTCTGACCCGCCATCCACGCGCTCTGCCCCGAAGCGCCGGTCGAACAGGTTGCGGACTGCCGGGACGAAAGATGTGCCCCCTGTCAGGAAGACCCGGTCAATATCACTCGGACGCAAACCAGTCTGACGCATGGCGTCTTCGATGGCGTCGTCCAGACGGCTCAGATCAGGGGCAATCCAGCTTTCAAAATCCGCGCGGGTGATGGTTTCTTCGATTTTCAGATCCCGATGGATGAAGCGCAGAACGGTACTGTCCTGACGCGACAGATCGCTTTTGGCCTGTCCAACCGCACGATAAAGATTCTGGCCTTCCTGATCTTCGATCAGACGCAACAGGCTGCGGAGCTTCTCCGGCTCTGACGATGTTTTGGCGACGTCCGCAATGTCCCGCAGCGTCTGGGGAGTCCGCATCAGCGACAGCCGATGCCAGCGGCCGAGGCTTGCGAACCATTCCGCCGGGACGGGCAGGGGTTGTCCACCCATGACGCGATAGGTTGCGTCCCGGCCCAGCGCCGGGGCTACGGCATGGCTGATGATACGGTAGTCGAACTGGTCGCCCGCGATGCCCACACCCGAATGACCCAGCGTCGTGACACGCTGACGGGCCTGCGGATCAAAGCGCATGATCGAGAAATCGCTGGTGCCGCCGCCAAAATCGCCGACCAGAACAGTTGCTGGACGGTCGAGGCGCTGCATGAAGCGCCAGCCCGCGCCCTCGGGTTCAAGAACGATATTAGGTTCGGGAAAGCCGGCTTCCAGAAAACTGTCGCGCAGACGGGTCACACCAAGCGAATCATCAGCCAGCTCGCCTGCAAAACGGACAGGACGGCCGATCGTGGCGCTCACATCAGACGGGTTCAGCCCGGCTTTGTCCATGAGGGATGTCAGAAAGCGTGCAATCAGGGCTTCGAGCGTCATGACATTGCTGAAAACCCGCGTTTCGCGAAAAGACCCCTGCGCAAGGTAGGTTTTCATGGACATGATGAGACGGCTCTCGGCCGGATCGTCGAGATAGGCCTCGATGGCGTCCAGCCCGATCGCGTCTTTCATGACGCGGCGTCGTCCGTCCTGATCCATCCACAGGCAAAGCAGCGTACGGCAGGTCTCGCTGGTGGCGTGATCCGTGAAGACGAAGCGGGCAGGGTGTGTATTGCCGTTTTCATCCGCAATCACGACCACGCTGTTGGTGGTGCCGAAGTCAATTCCGACGCGGATTTTGGTCTGGTTGTGTCCGGGCGTCGTCATTGGTTCTGCTTTCTTCCGGTATGGGCAAAGGGCGTGGGTTTAGGGAAGAAGCGGCCGCACGCCAAGCATAAAAAAAGGGAAGCGCCCTTTCGAACGCTTCCCCATAGTCGTGGGCCTGACGGTCAGGATGCGGCCATCTCGCAGACGGCTTCTTCCGCCACAGCCGGGCGCATCGTGCCCATTTCGGCTTCGGACTGCACCATGGGTGACATTCCGAGCGCGGAGAGGAGTTGGCGGTCGCGATGTTCAGCCGGGTTCGGCGTGGTCAGGAGCTTCTCGCCGCAGAAGATCGAGTTCGCACCGGCGAGGAAGCACAGCGCATGGGCTTCGTCGGTCATGTTTTCGCGCCCTGCGGCAAGGCGGACATGACTTTCCGGCATCATGATACGCGCCGTGGCAATGATGCGGACGAAGGTGATCGGGTCGACGGCTTCGGCCTCGCCCAGCGGCGTACCCTCAACGCGGACGAGCAGGTTGATGGGCACGCTCTCGGGGTGTTTGGGCAGGTTGGCGAGCGTCATGAGCAGACCGGCACGGTCGGACAGGTCTTCACCCATGCCCACGATTCCACCACAGCAGACATTGATGCCTGCGTCGCGCACGTTCGAAAGTGTGTCGAGACGCTGCTGATAGGTGCGGGTGGAAATGATGGAGCCGTAAAATTCTTCGGACGTGTCGAGGTTGTGGTTGTAATAATCCAGCCCCGCCGTCTTCAGGCGCTCCGTCTGCTGGGCGTCGAGCATGCCGAGCGTCACGCAGGTTTCCAGCCCCAGCGACTTCACGCCTTCGATCATCTCGCAGACGGTGTCGAGGTCATGATCCTTCGGCGTGCGCCAGGCGGCGCCCATGCAGAATCGGCCCGCACCGGCTTTCTTGGCAGCGCGGGCTTCCTTCAGAACGGATTCCACGGCCATCAGGCGCTCGGCCTTGACGCTTTTTTCGTGAAGCGCGCTCTGCGGACAATAGGCGCAGTCTTCCGGGCAGCCGCCCGTCTTGATCGAAAGAAGCGTGGAAATCTGCACTTTTGTGGGGTCGAAGTAGCGGCGGTGCAGGGTTTGTGCGCGGTACATCAGCTCGGGGAAAGGCAGGCTGATAAGGGCTTCGACTTCGTCGCGGGTCCAGTCGTGGCGGACGTCTGGGTGGGGCGTATGGGTGGCCGTCACGGATCAATCTCCAAGGGTTGCTGCATCACACCTACCCAAAATTGTCCCACCGTGTCATCTGATCGTCACTATTGGTGAGCCGGAAAACGGACGAGGTTGCAGAATGAAACACTGGCATATCGATCAGATGGACTGGAACTCCTTTGATCCGTCCCGCGTGGACCCCGAGATCATCCCCCTCGTGAAGGCCGCTTCCGTGGTGGAAAAGAACGGTCTTGATTATGCCGAATATCTGCGTCGCGTTTTCGTGGGAGACCCGGATTTCAGTGCGGCTGCCGCGAACTGGGCGGTCGAGGAAGTGCAGCATGGTGATGCTCTTGGCCGCTGGGCCATGCTGGCCGATCCGTCCTGGAACTATGAAAAGGCATTCGACCGCTATCGCGCATCGTACAAGATCGACGCCGATGTGGACGCCTCGATCCGCGGCTCCCGCACGGGCGAACTGATTGCGCGATGTATGGTCGAAACCGGCACGTCATCCTTTTATACCGCACTGGCCGACGCAACGGACGAGCCATTGCTCAAGGCCATCTGCAAGCAGATCGCAGCCGACGAATACCGGCATTTCAAGCTGTTCTACGATCACATGCACCGGTATCTGAAGCGCGAAAAGCTTGGCGTCTGGGCACGGACGCGCATTGCGCTGGGCCGTGTGACGGAGAGCGAGGACGACGAACTCGCCTCGGCCTATCACACCACCAACGAGCCACCGGGCATGGCCTATGACCATCAGCGCTGCATTGCGGCCTATATGTCCAAGGCGATGGGCTTCTATCAGCCCAAACATATCGACCGCGTGACGGCGATGATTTTCAAGACCATCGGCTTTACGCCACATTCGCGCTGGCAGAAACTGGCATCTTCGCTGGTCTATCGCCTGATCCAGTGGCGCCGGAAAGTTTTCAGGAAGCAGGTTCAGGCCTGAGGACTTCCACGCAACATCCGGAAACTGGAAAACAGAAGACGAAACCGGGCGTCTGTGCCATGAAAGACGCCTGATTCTTTCGCCTGCGTCCGGAGATTTCGATGACCGTTTCCGCCATTTTCTCCCGTCGTGCCGTCTACGGCGCAACCCTGTCCCTCTGTGCCGCCGGACTGTATCAGTTTCCGACAGCGAAAGCGGATCCTTATTCCCTGCCGATCGCATCGTCCGGTCCGGTCAAAACCGATACGGTGAGCCCCGCCACCCTGTCTGCCCAGCAGTTGGCCAAACAGGTCGGCTATGCGCAGTTCACTGCTCCAGACTGGCGTGTTGGTCCGGTCCGGCACATGGTCATGTTTCGCTACACCAAGGATTCCACAACGGCCCAGCGTGCTGAAGTGTCGGGCCGTTTCCTGCATCTCGCGCAGGACAGCCGTCGTTCTGATGGCAAGCCGGTTGTCGTCAGCATCGAAACCGGCTTTCAGAATAGTGGCGAAGGAGCGGATGCCGGTTTGCAACAGGCATTTCTGGTGACGTTCCGCTCTGAAGGAGACCGGAATTATTATGTCGGCAAACCTGTCGTAACGGACGTGGCGTTCATTGATCCCGCCCATGAGGCCTTCAAGGAATTCGCCGGGCCGTATCTCGAAAAGGTGGTCGCTTTCGATTACCCGGTCGCAGCTGTCGTGACGCCGGAAGGTACGGGCGCAAAATCCAAAAAAGTCCACAAAACCCGCTGAGCGGAGCGGAGGCGTTTTGTCCTTTTGACGAAATGATACTTTATACCTCATTCTAAAGGCACCACTCTGGAATGAGGTACATTGTGAAACGATTCCTTACATCACGACATACTCTGAAATATGGGGCCAGCCTTCTCGCCCTCGCTGGAGGCCTGATGGTTTCCGGTGCACAGGCTGCTGGCTACAATGCGGGCTGGGGCTTTGATGAAGCCGGGATGAACCGCGCCGTTGAGCCGGGCAACAATTTCTTCGAATATGCCAACGGTACCTATCTCAAAAACCTCAAAATCCCCGGGGATATGAGCAGCTACGGCCCGTTCCGTATCCTGTATGAACTCTCCCTGTCGCGTCAGAAGACCATTCTCGACGAAGCCGCAAAGAAGGTTACTGAACAGCCCACGGACGACATGGGCAAAATCGGAACCTATTACGCCAGCTTCCTTGACCAGAAGGCCGTGGACCGCCTTGGGGGCAAGCCTCTCGCAGCTGATCTTGAAACAATTCGTAACGTCAACGATGGCAAGTCTCTTGCCGCGGCGTTCGGTGCGTCCCTGAAATCCATGATGTTCTCCACGTTCCAGATCGGCGTAGAACAGGACCAGAAGGACCCGGAACGGTATATGCTGATGCTCGATCAGGGCATGAGCATCGGCGTGAGCGGTGGCCTCGGTCTGCCGGACACGAGCTACTACACAAACCCCAAGCTGGCGGACAAAAAGAAGGCCTATCAGGCCTATATCGCCAAGATGCTGACGCTTGAGGGCTGGCCGGACGCTGCAAAGAACGCGCAGGCCGTGGTTGATCTCGAAACGGCTCTGGCCAAGGTCGAAGTGCCGCGCGACCAGACCCGTGATCCGCTCAAAATTTACAACCCGATGCCGGTGTCCGAGCTTCAGAAGCTCGCGCCGGACTTCGACTGGGTCACGTTCCTGACCAGCGCCGGCCTTCCGGCAGAAGGGCTCGAAAGCCGCAAGATCGACGTGCGTGAACCCGCAGGAATCAAGGCGATGACGGCCGTTCTCAAGGCTGCTGACCCTGCGACGCTGCGCGCCTGGCTGGCGTTCCATCTCGGAGACAATGCTGCCGGTTATCTGTCCAGCAACTTCTATGATGCGTCGTTCGACTTCAACAGCCATACGCTGTCGGGCGTGGCGCAGCAGTCTCCGCGCTGGAAGCGTGCCGTGCGCGTGACGAATGGTGCACTGGGTTGGGCACTGGGCCGCGAATATGTTGCGCGCTATTTCCCGCCTTCCGCACAGGCGCAGATCACGGATCTGGTGCAGAAGGTCAAAGCGTCGTTCCATGACCGTCTGGAGCACAACAGCTGGATGGACGAGCCGACCCGTAAGGCCGCTCTGAACAAGCTGGATCATTTTGCCATTCAGGTCGGTTATCCGAAAAAATGGTGGGATTACAGCAAGCTCGACATCCGCAAGAGCGACGTCTACGGCAATGCCGTGCGTGGTGCGGCGTTCAGCTGGCAGCACGATCTGGACAAGCTTGACAAGCCGGTTGATCGTGACGAATGGGGCATGACGCCGCAGACGGTGAACGCTTATAACGATCCGACCATGAACGAGATCGTGTTCCCGGCTGCGATCCTTCAGCCCCCGTTCTTCGATCCGAAGGGCGATACAGCCGTCAATTACGGTGGTATCGGTGGCGTGATCGGCCATGAAATGAGCCACGGCTTCGACGATCAGGGCCGTCATTATGACGAACATGGACGTCTGAACGACTGGTGGAGCAAGGCGTCTACAGAGGCCTTCCAGAAGCTGGCCGACCGTCTGGCCGCGCAGTACGATGCACAGGAAGTCCTGCCGGGCCTGTATGTGAACGGCAAGATGACCATGGGCGAGAACATCGCGGATTCCGGTGGTCTGAACCTCGGCCTTCAGGCTTATCATGACTCGCTGCACGGTCAGCCCGCGCCGGTCCTACATGGTCTGACGGGCGATCAGCGCGTGTTCCTTGGCTGGGCGCAGGTCTGGCGGGAGAAGGACCGTCCGGATGCGCTGCGTCAGCAGGTTCTCTCTAACGAACACGCCCCGGCCATCACCCGCGTTAACATCCCGGCTCATAACATTGATGCCTGGTATGGTGCGTTTGACGTAAAACCCGGCCAGAAGCTCTATCTGGCACCGGATCAGCGCGTAAAGATCTGGTAAGGTCGTGACAAACTGGAACGTGGGGCCTAATCACGGTCTCACGTTTCAATTTTCTGCCTGACGGACCCATTCTCATGACACAAATGACGATCGGCCATCTGTACACCTCGTTGCATGCGGGATGTGCCAGCGCGGTCGCGCGCGTGCTTGAGGCCTATGAGGTCGAGGTCGAGTATGTCGATCTTGATCCCGATGATGTCGAAGATGCGCTGGAACATGGAGAGGTCGACCTTCTGGTTTCCGCTTGGTTCCTGCGTGACGACCGTCTCGCCGGCCCGGGCCTTCGGGTTCTGGGAGACCTCTATCAGCCGGTGGTCAGCTTCGCTGCTCTGACACCGCTGGGCGCTGTCGGAACCCTGACTGCAACTGATGTGGATCGGATCATCGTGGCCGATGACAGCCGTCAGGCATTGGAAGAGGCGCTCAAGCAGCTTCCGGCGCTTTCGGTTCTGTCTATTGAAAGCATTGGCGAGGGTGCTCTGATCGAGCGTCTGGAGAAGGCTCGCGATGCTGGTGAAAAGCCGCTTGTGGTCGCAACACAGCCGCACGCCGTGTTCCATACCGATCTGCTGACCGTGCTCGAAGACCCGTCGCGTCTGCTTGGTGGCGAGATGTCCGCGCGGATGATCCTGCGTGAAGATGTCGCGCGTCAGGCGGACAGCGATCTGCTGGACGAACTTTCGGAAATGATGCTGGGCAACAAGGTCATGAGTGCCCTTGATTACGTCATTTCCGTTGACGGGCAGGACCCTGAAGGGGCGGCTGAAGCCTGGCAGCGCGGCCGTCTGATCGGACGTTGAGACATCAGGGGGCGCGGGAAACCGGCCCCCTTTTTTCTGGTCTCAGCGGAAGACGAGGCCACCGTCGATCAGCACAGACTGACCCGTCATGTAATCGGCGTCGCTGCTGGAGAGATAGGCCACGAAACCTGCAACGTCATCGGCAGTTTCCACGCGGCCCAGAGCAATTCCCTCCACATATTTCTTGTAGGTCGCGCCTACTTCCGTGCCAGTAATTTCGGCCATGCGCTGGTCGATTGTGACCCACATATCGGTTCCGACAATGCCGGGGCAGTAGGAATTGACCGTGATCCCCGAGGACGCCAGTTCCTTGGCTGCTGACTGTGTCAGGGCACGAACGGCGAATTTAGTGGCGGAATAGGCGCCCAGCAGCGGGTAGCCTTCATGTCCGGCAATCGAACAGGCATTGATGATTTTGCCTTTCGTGCCCTTTTCCTGAAAAATCTTCGCAGCGGCCTGAATGCCCCACAACACGCCCTGCACGTTGATGCTGAAGATCTTTTCGATCTCCGCAGGCTCGATCTCTAGAACCGGTTTGACCTGGCAGATACCAGCATTGTTGACCATGATATCCAGCCCGCCCAGCGTATCCGCGGCTTCGCGCAGGGTCGTGGCGAACTGGTCGCGGTTGCTGATATCGGCCGTAAGCGCGACGGCACGCCGTCCGAGGGCTTCAACCTCCTTGGCGG
This sequence comes from Gluconobacter sp. Dm-74, assembly GCF_018256135.1. Taxonomy (NCBI): domain Bacteria; kingdom Pseudomonadati; phylum Pseudomonadota; class Alphaproteobacteria; order Acetobacterales; family Acetobacteraceae; genus Gluconobacter; species Gluconobacter sp. Dm-74. The sequence goes on from NZ_JAERLX010000001.1 coordinate 618,507, forward strand.
TCTGGGCGAGAATGTCCTGTTTGACGTCCAGCAGAATGACGTCCGCGCCATCTTTGGCCAGACGAAGTGCGATGGCCTTGCCGATACCCTGGGCGGCACCCGTGACGGCAGCTACTTTTCCAGAAAGGGACATTGAAAAAAGATCCTTCGATTGTCCGTCATCCGCATGTGAATGCCATGACAGCCCAAACCATCGGTTCTTTATTTTTGGGATTCCACAAAAAATCGCCTGTTTTCTAAATGTTACACGGAATTGTGTCGGTCTGGAGAAGCTCTGCCCGCAGAGCGAGAGAAGGACGTAATTTTCATAATCCAGCTCTGGTCATGGAAGGCAGGGACTGCAAGAATGCGTTAAATAAACGTTACGACACGGCTTCGGCGGGAATTAATGAGCCATTCTGAAAGTATTAGCGCCGTCTTTGAAACTTTCGGTGGCATCAGCGATGAGGAATGGCTTCAGGTTTTGGTGTCGTCCGTGCACATTCCTGAAATTCAGGGTGTGAAGATGCCGTCCTTCCCCCCCGATGACCTGCAACGGGAAATCCATGGGCATCATGGAGAAATTTCCATCCACGAAGCGCATGTCTTCTTCCGGGAAATCAAGGCGTACTGTGCTTATGCCGGGCGGCCGGTTCGTCCCGAGACACGTCTTTTGGACTTCGGTTGCGGCTGGGGGCGTATTGCCCGGCTGTTCATGAAAGATATCCGGCCTTCCAATCTGTATGGCGCGGAAACCACGGACCGTTTTCTCATGGCGGCGCGACTGAGCAATCCGGCGCTAAATTTTCTGGGCTGCGATCTGGTGCCGCCTATGCTTCTGACGTCGGAGAGCTTTGATCTGATTACGTCATGGTCGGTGTTCTCGCATCTGGACGAGTTTCTCGCGGGGCACTGGGTCCGGGAGTTTCACCGTCTGCTCAGACCGGGCGGGATTCTGGTCATGACGACGCAGAGCCGCCGGTTCATCGCCTTCTGCGCCGAACAGCGGCTCAAACGCGCTTCCGGCATCCGCCTGGAGCATCCGTGGCATGAAGCCTGTGCTGATAGTTTCACGGATGAAGCACGTGCGAATGCGGAATTCGAGGCTGGACGTTTCCTTCACGCGGCGACTTCGAAACCGCCTCAGCCCCAGTCGCATTATGGTGAGGCGATCATTCCGCGAAATTATATCATCAAAGCATGGGGCGGTCTGTTTCGTCTGATCGAATACATGGACAATCCCGTCCGGTTGCCACAGGTCCTGATTGTGATGCAGAAGATCGGATAGTCATCGTTTGTCACGAAGATGTGGCAGAGCGGGAGGAGAGAGGCTTGAAAAAAACCGGCATCGGCATGGGATTGCTCGCAGTTCTTCTGGTCGCACCGTTTTCCAGCGTTTCTGCCGAACCGGAAGAAACTGTCACCGTTACCGGCCAGCACGCTATGCGGGTCGGGAGCTACAAGGGCATTTACCGAGTGTATGACCGGTTTGACCGCCTGCCGGACAAGGCAGGGAAAAATCTGTCTCTGCACTTTTTGGGGGATATCCTGCCTGACCATGCCGCACCGTCTGAGGCGCGGGTCGTCCTCCATACTAAAGAAGGCGATATTCCGCTTTTCGTTGGTCAGGACCGGGAGATGCATTTTCCCCGTACCGAGGCCCTTCTGGCAGAAAATCCTCCAGTTCTGCTGACCTTGCCGTCCAACCGGAAGGTTCAGCTTGAACTGGCGATTGAGGTTGATCCTCTTCCGGTGCCGTCTTTTACAAAAGAGCAGGCCGTGGGCTGGATGGGGGAGATCAATGCCGCCATCCGCGATTTCTTTGGCGTAATCCTTGCTTTTCTGGCGCCTGATGCGCATCGGCTGAAGATTGATGTCGCTCCCGGCGCGCGTTTTGAAGCCGTGGAAAACGGAACGGCGCGGCTTCTGGTCGATAATCAAGGTGCGGTGCCTTACACATTCATTCTCCGCCCGCAGGATTATCAGAATGGCACCGTATTCCGCTCCGACAGGCCGTTTTCCATGATCCGTGTGAAAATTCCGACTGATGAATTCTTTACGCTCAAGCGTAAAAACTGATGCCGGATTTGACAGATGGAGCGTGAGGACGCATCACGCGGAACCTTAAATTCACTGCCAGCAGGGGGATCCATGTCGGTTCACGCGTTCGTCTTTCCGGGACAGGGGAGCCAGTCCGTCGGGATGGGACAGGCCCTTCACGAGGCTTTTGCATCCTCCCGCGCCGTTTTTCAGGAAGTGGATGAGGCGCTTGGCGATCATCTGTCGCGCCTGATGTTCACTGGTGATGCGGAAGACCTGACACGGACGGAAAATGCCCAGCCCGCGCTGTTCGCGGTTTCGCTGGCCGCCGTGCGTGCTTTGGAAAGCGAAGGCGGTTTCAAACTGGCGGATAAGGCAGCCCTGCTGGCCGGGCATTCGCTGGGTGAGTATTCCGCTCTGGCCGCTGCTGGCACGCTTGGGATTGCGGAAGGTGCGCGTCTGCTGCGTCTGCGTGGTCAGGCCATGCAACGCGCCGTTCCGGCCGGGGAGGGCGGCATGGCAGCTCTTCTCGGTGTGGATGCGTCTCAGGCCCGTGCGATCTGCGATGAAGCCTCTCAGGGCGAGACGCTGGAGATCGCCAACGATAATGGCGGTGGCCAGATCGTGCTATCCGGTGTGATGAGCGCCATCGACCGCGCCATCGTTGTCGCCAAAGAGCATGGCATCAAGCGCGCCGTGAAGCTGCCGGTCTCCGCACCTTTCCATTCGTCACTGATGGCGCCTGCCGCCCGCGAGATGGAAGATGCACTGGCGACCGCGACACTGAACGCACCGTCTGTTCCCGTTATCGCCAATGTCACGGCTGCCAAGGTGACCGATCCTGCTGTTATCCGCGACCTGCTCGTCAAGCAGGTGACGGGCACGGTGCGCTGGCGTGAGAGCGTGCAGGCGATGGTGGCAATGGGTGTGACGAACATGCACGAGCTTGGCGCAGGCAAGGTCCTGTGCGGTCTGGCACGTCGTATCGCCCCCGAACTGGCCACCAGCAATGCCGGGACGCCCGCCGAAATCGAAGCCCTGCTCAAGACCCTTTAAGGACAACCGATCATGTTCTCTCTTACCGGCAAGACGGCCCTCGTGACGGGCGCATCGGGCGGCATTGGCGCTGCCATTGCCCGCCAGCTTCACGCGCAGGGCGCAACGGTCGTGCTCAGCGGCACGCGCGAAGCGGCCCTTCAGGAACTGGCCGACAGCCTTGGCGAGCGCGCCCATATCGCTGTCGCCAACCTGTCCGACCCCGCCGAGGCTGACGGCCTCGTGGCCAAGGCCGAAGCCGCTGCGGGCGCTCCGCTGGACATTCTGGTCAACAATGCCGGTCTGACGCGCGATACGCTGGCCATCCGCATGAAGGACAGCGACTGGTCGCAGGTTCTGACCGTCGATTTGGAAAGCCCGTTCCGTCTGGCCCGCGCTGCGCTCAAGGGCATGCTGCGCCGTCGTGCGGGGCGGATCATCTCGATCGCCTCCGTGGTGGGAACGACGGGCAATGCCGGTCAGGCCAACTACGCCGCCGCCAAGGCCGGTATCGTAGGCATGAGCAAATCTCTGGCGCAGGAAGCCGGTCCGCGTGGTGTCACGGTCAATGTCGTGGCACCCGGTTTCATCGAAACGCCGATGACGGATGTGCTGCCGGAAGCAGTCCGCGAAAAGCTGGTTGGCTCTATTCCGCTCGGTCGGATGGGGAATACTGGTGACGTGGCGTCCGCAGTGGTATATCTGGCTTCCGAAGAGGCAGCATGGGTCACGGGTACGACCCTGCATGTCAATGGTGGCATGGCGATGGTGTGAATGCTTGGCCTTTTTGGTTAAAGCATGCTAATCGCGCGCTGCTTTGCCCGGCCTGCTGAAGGCTGATGTCCGGTTCTTCCGGTGGCAACGCCTCCCCTTCAACGGGGGCGGCCCTGCTCTGGAGGAACCACTGGGCTTCCGGACTGGCAGGCGGCAGTACGAGTTTTGATGTAACGCACCGGACGGGCAACAGGGTCCCGGATGGGCATAAGGAACGAACAGATGAGCGACATTGCTGACAAGGTAAAGAAGATCGTTGTCGAGCACCTCGGTGTGGACGAAAGCAAGGTAACGCCGGACGCGTCGTTCATCGACGATCTGGGCGCAGACAGCCTCGACACGGTCGAGCTGGTCATGGCTTTCGAAGAAGCCTTCTCCGTCGAGATCCCGGAAGATGCAGCCGAGAAGATCGCAACCGTCAAGGATGCCATCGACTACATCGAAAAGCAGAAAGCAGCCTGAGGCCAGTCCTCAGACTGACCGGGGCTGCTTTTCCGGCCCCGGATTCCTGCCCCGTTCAGGGGTGGAAGATCAGCCGGGCCTTGTCATGAGGTCCGGCTGCAAGACCCGGACATAACGTGAGACAAGAGGCATCGATGAGCGGGACTGCAACTAACGGGCGGCGTGTCGTCGTAACCGGTATCGGTGTTGTCAGCCCACTGGCTGTGGGCGCGGAACTGACCTGGAAGCGGCTGATCGAAGGACAGTCCGGCATTGGCCGGATCACGCATTTCGACCCCTCCGAACTTCCTGCCCAGGTCGCCGGACAGGTTCCGGACGGCCCGACGGCGGAAGGTGGTCTCACGTTGTCCGACTGGGTGCCGGTCAAGGACCAGAAGAAGATGGATCGCTTCATCCATCTGGGCCTTGCCGCAGCCATTCAGGCTGTCGAGGATTCAGGCTGGAAGCCTGAGGACGAAGACGATCGCTGCGCCACTGGCGTCATGATCGGCTCGGGGATCGGCGGTCTTCAGACGATTTATGACGGCTCTCTGACGGTTTCGAGCGGCAAAGCCCGCCGTCTGTCGCCGTTCTTCATTCCTTCGGCCCTGATCAATCTGATTTCCGGTCACCTTTCGATCCGCTACGGCTTCAAAGGACCGAACCATGCTGTCGTGACGGCCTGCGCAACGGGCGTTCACGCCATTGGCGATGCCTCGCGTCTGATTCAGTATGGCGATGCGGAGGTGATGATTGCCGGTGGTGCGGAAGCTGCGATCTGCTCGCTCGGCATTGCCGGGTTCTGCTCGGCACGTGCGCTGTCCACCGCTTCCAACGACGATCCAACCAAGGCTTCGCGCCCCTGGGACAAGGACCGTGACGGCTTCATCATGGGTGAAGGTGCCGGTGTAGTCGTGCTTGAGGAACTTGAGCACGCCAAGCGCCGTGGTGCGAAGATCTACGGTGAAATCGGCGGCTACGGCATGTCCGGCGATGCCCATCACATCACGGCCCCGGCTGAAGGCCATGAGGGTGCGTTCCGTGCCATGAAAGCCGCGCTGCGCAACAGCGGTGGCCTGACCACGGCCGATATCGACTATGTTAACGCCCACGGAACTTCCACCATGGCGGATGACCTTGAGCTTGATGCAGTCGAGCGCTTCTTCGGCGAGGACGCCAAGCGTCTGGTCATGTCCTCCACGAAGTCGGCCATTGGCCATCTTCTGGGCGCGGCCGGTGCGGTTGAGGCGATTTTCTGCCTTCAGGCCATCCGTGACGGCATCGTGCCGCCGACCCTGAACCTCGACAATCCGGCGCGTGAAAGCGTGATCGACCGCGTGGCGCATGTCGCCCAGCAGCGCAAGATCGACGTCGCCCTGTCCAACAGCTTCGGCTTTGGCGGCACGAATGCGAGCATCATCCTCAAGCGCTTCAAGGACTGAGGAAGGGTTCGTTTCCCATGTCTGAAGGCCAGTCTGACAGCGAAGAACCGCGGAAGCTCGTTCTTCCTCCAAAGGCTGGCCGCAAGCTGGCGTTCTTCGGAGCGCCGCTGCTTCTCGCGGCCGGATTGGCCGCAGGATATGGTCATTACACTGATCCCGGTCCGCTACAGGACCAAAAGACTTTCGTTATCCCTCACGGCAACAATGCCCGGGTGACAAAAGCCCTGCAGGACGATGGCATTCTATCGCCGACTTGGGCTTCCGGCACTTTTTTCCGAATTGCCGCTTTCCTGACGCATCGCGACGGCCAGATCCATGCGGCGGAACTCCAGTTTCCCTCTCGCGTGTCGGTCGCGCATGTTCTTGAGATCCTGCGTCACGGCAAGCCTGTCTCCCATCAGGTGACGGTGCCTGAGGGACTGACGGTGCTTAAAATCAAAGCCATTCTCGATAAGGCTCCGGCCCTGAATGGTGATTTGCCGACATTGGTGGAGGGGACGGTTTTTCCGCAGACGGTGTCTTATGTCTGGGGAACGTCGCGTCAGGCTTTGGCCGAAAAATTGCAGAAAATGATGTCGACAAGACTGGCCGCAGCCTGGGACGGGCGCAACGTCGAGGCCTTGGACGGACTGATTCAGTCTCCGCAGGAGTTGCTGGTTCTGGCGTCCCTGATCGAGCGCGAAACGGCGGTGCCGTCGGAACGCCCCATGGTGGCGCGCGTATTCCTCAACCGTTTGAAGCTGGGAATGCGACTACAGACAGATCCGAGCGTGATTTACGGGCTCAGCAACGGAGCCGGGACGCTTGATGCGCCCCTGACCCATGAGGACCTGCAAACACCGGGGCCGTACAATACCTATCTTCAGGCGGGATTGCCGCCCGGGCCAATCTGCTCACCGGGGCAGAGTTCTCTGGATGCGGCGGCGCATCCGGCTGATGGCAAGATGCTATATTTCGTGGCGACAGGGTCGGGCGGGCATAATTTTGCCGAAACCCTTGCCGATCAGGATAAAAATATTCGTGCCTATCGCGCGCATTTATCCGGGGCGTCGCAGAACCCGAACTGATGTCCCGCTCTTTGGAAGAGAGCGGGACGGGTTTTTCAGTGCTTCAGCGGAGCGAGGCTCTGGCTCTGGACGCCTGCGGCCTGCGCCGAATAGGGGCGCGACGCATCGTAGGTCGTCGGGTAAGGACTGTTGCCGACTACATCCTGTGCGGCTGTGGTGGCCGCCTGCGTTGCGCGCGATGAGACTGTGGAGGCTGCTGGCGTCTGGGCGACCGACATCAGGGCGCGGCGCAGCGGATCAGCGGACGGGTTGTTGACGCGCATCGTCACGACGATGTCTTCAGGACCGACCGTCTGGTTGTAATAGGCACGGTTCGCGCCGCTATCGACGGTCAGTTTCGAGCCACCCAGAGCGGCGCCGGCATAGAGACCCTCGTTTTTCTGGGCAGCATAAATGTCGGTATTGTGCGCGCCAGCCGTGCTGTTTTCGACACCCGTACCGATGCTGGCGAAAGAGGCGGAAGCAGAGGCGTCAAATTTGAACTGGCTGTCCAGAATGGCCTGAATGCCGCGCTGGGACATGATGAACAGAATGGTTTCCGCGCTCTGGACGCCGACCTGTAATCCCAACGAAGCCGTGCTCAGGCGATAGAACGCCGGATCGGACCATGACCCGCGTGCATCACGGCTGAGGAGCAGACAGCGCCCACCGGAGCCGCCGATGCCGAAGGACATGTTCAGGACGGACGGGCAGACCATGACGGCCTTGGCTTCTGCAAGCAGCTTCTGCGAGCGCGACTGAGGCGTGGTCCCCGCGAAGAGATCCTGGACAGCCAGTGTGGCGCGATCAACGATAAGCTGCTGCTGGCTGGCAGTGGTCTGGGGTGCGTCGGAGCAGGCCGACAGGGCAAGACAGCCCGAAGCGACGAGCGTGGTCGTACGCAGGAGACCGGACAGGGTCATGGAAGATACCTTCTGCAGTCATCGAAAAGATGTTTCCCGCACTATGCGCCAAATGCGGCCAAATCACGAGTGCGGGAAAGGAGATGTCAGATTTCTACGTTGACCGCGGCTGAGAGGACCTTTGCGACGCCCGGAGCTGCTGCAAGGATTGTCGCCCCGCCCGTCAGACCGCCCGTCTGGAGGAAGGGCGAGACGGCCGCGCCGGACTCCGCGAGAATGGCCAGTGCGGCGGCCACATCCCAAAGCTGGATGACAATTTCCAGATAGCCGTCGGAGCGACCACAGGCCACATCCGCCAAAGCCAGCGCGCCGGACCCGCCCGAGCGTGGCATGGCACCCAGCGCCATGATGGCTGCGATCTTTTCGTTGAAAGTTTCGGCAGGAACGCGGGAGGACCAGCCCATTTCGATCATGGCCTCCTGCGTGTTGGTGATGGGAGAGGCCTTGATGGGCTTGCCGTTCAGGAACGCGCCCTTGCCTTTGCTGGCCGTGAAGACTTCACCCAGAGCCGGGGCCTCGATCACGCCCGCAACAGGTTCGTCGCCTTCCAGAAGGCCGAGGGAGACGCACCAGCGGTCCCGACCACGGGCATAGTTCGATGTCCCGTCGATCGGGTCTACGACCCAGCGGAAGCGGCCCTGGCGGGTGGCACCGTTTTCTTCGCCCTGAAAACCGTCTTCGGGAAAAAGCTCCTGAATGCGGCGGCTGACGAGGGCTTCGACAGCGCCGTCCGCTTCGGTCAGATAGTCCTGACGTCCCTTGAGAGTGCCGCTCGGGCCGCCGGGGGCCGGGCGCAGGGAGAGGGCCAGCTGGGCGGCGTCGCGGACGACGCTGCGGGCGGCTTCTAGGCGGACGGCAATCGGATCGAAGGTCATGGAACAGTCCTATTCAGCGCGTCGTGCGGCGCGGAGGGATGAGGTGATGGCGGGGTCTTCAAGGCCCATGAGTCGGATGGCGGCGGTTGTTGCGAACAGATGCACCAGTGTCCGCCTCCGGGCAGGGGCGAGTCTGTGGAGGGCGGGTTCCCGGATGATCGTGCATTCTGCCAGAACGCCTTCGCGCAGGGCAGGGGGGACGGCGCTGACGCTGACGACGATCAGACCCACGTCCGGCGGAATGAGGTCTACGGGAAAAGCGTCATCCACGGCGAAAAACAGGCGGTCGGACCAGTCACGGTATTCGGGCCATTTCTGATCGGTCTGAAAGTCGCGCAGGCCGGACTTGATTTCGATGCAGATCAGGGAATGGTCGGGCAGAAGCGCCATCACGTCCGCGCGACGGCCTGCGGCGGGCAGGGAGAATTCATTGATGGCCGCCCAGTTCATCGTCCGGCACAGGCCGAGAACGGCGCGCCGGATGGCCAGTTGCGTTTCGGGCAGACCACAGGCGATGTCTGTGGGAATTGCGGAAAGAGCCTCACTCATGGTTCCATCCTGCCCCGATCTGCGCTCTACGTCTGCCCCGGCAGATATTTTTTGAAGCTGTATTTTTGCGGGAGGAGTGCCTCATGCCATTTCTGCGGACGGATCACTGGCGATGCGCCATCGTTCATGCGCCTCTGGCGGAGATCGTCGATGCGGCCAGCCTGAACGGTTTTCCCATCACGACGCTGCCTGACATCGGGGACCATCGTTTTCTGGCAGATCCTTTCGGACTGTGGCGGGATGGAAAGCTGTATGTCTTTGCCGAAGCGTTCGATTATCGCCATCCGAAAGGCACGATCGAGGTTCTGATCTATGACGGTACGGGGCGTCTGCTGTCCCGCGAGAGCGTTCTGGAAGAGCCTTGGCACCTGTCTTACCCTTTTGTGCTCGAGCATGAAGGAGAGGTTTATCTGCTGCCCGAAGCGAGCGCTTCGGGGCGTCTTTCGCTCTATCGTGCGACATCGTTTCCCAAGGGCTGGGAGCGCGTCGAAGCTTTCGATTTCCCCGAAGCCGCGATCGACGCCACGCCGTTCCAGCATGCCGGTCGCTGGTGGATGTTCTGGACTCCTGCGGGCAGTAAGGTCGAGCGGCAAAGTCTGCTGAATATTTCGGTTGCCGATACGTTGACGGGTTCATGGAAGAACCTTGGGCTTTTCCTGAATGACCGTGCGGGCGCGCGTCCGGCAGGAACACCAGTTGTCGTGGATGGAAAGATCATTCTGCCGACACAGGACTGTCAGGGCACCTATGGACGCGGCATCCGGCTTCTGGAAATTGAGGGGCTGGAGCGTGAACTGCCGAAAGTCACGCCCGGGCTGACGATTTCCATTCCAGCATCCCTGCGTCGGCGTTTTGGGGACGGAATGCACACGCTCTCCGCAGCCGGGCAGGTGACGCTGATTGATCTCAAGAAAATCGGACTTGGCCCCAAACGGGATCTGCTGAATATGAGGCGCAGGATTTTCGGAACCTGAAAGCGTGATCCGGGCGTTCAGAAGCCCGGAATGCGGTCCAGTACGGCGTTCCCATTACGGGTGAAGGCTTCCGGTCCGAAGCGTTCCAGAACCCGCTTGCGGGAGCGTTTCCCCATTGCTGCCAGATCGGCGGGTCTGCCGATCAGATCCGCCAGAGCGGCGGCGAGCGCCGGGGCATTATCGAACGGCACGATGCGTCCCGTTTCGCCGTCGAGAATGCTGGATGGCAATTCTCCGGCAGGGGTCGCAACAACCGGCAGTCCGCAGGTCATGGCTTCATGCCCTGCCACGCACATGCCCTCCCAGTGCGACGACTGGACATAAAGATGCAGGGCTTTCAGGAAATCCATCGGCTTTGACGTATAGCCCGGAAGATCAATCGGCAGATTACCCTCCGTGATGCGGGCCTGAAGCGCGGCATGCAGAGGGCCGTCGCCTGCGATCTGAAGACGAAATGGCGGCAGGTCGGGATGGTCTTTCAGGAGGGCCACGGCATCGCAGAGGATGTCATAGGCTTTGACCGGATTGAGGCGTCCCAGAGAGCCGACACGGACGATTTCGCCTTCTTTCCACGGCGTTGCGATGGGCGCATTGGGATCGGCGCGGAAAATGGGCCAGGCCACGAAATTGTCGCTGAGGCCGAGCTCTTTGGCTGCGAAAGTGATGACGGACTGGGAGTCGGCGACCCAGAGCGTGGTGTAGGGACGGCAGAGTCTCAGAAGAAACGCATTCGCTTTCTTCAGGCGTCCACAATGCTGCCAATGAACTGTCGGAGTCTTGCGACGTAGGGCGACCAGTTGCCCCAGAAGTGTGGCGCGGCTCAGCGACGTCCAGATCAGATCGGGTTGGAACATCTCCATCTCGTCGCGCAGCCAGCGATAGGCCGCGATATGGTCACGCGTTGTGCCTTCTCGCACCCGCACCGGAATGCCTGCTGCTTCGAGCAACGGAATGGCGAGGTCGTCCTTGCGGGCCAGCGCGAAGACCGTCACATCCCCGCCTCGGGCGCGCATGACGGAAACAATATCCGGAATGGGAAGTTGTGCACCGCCACATTCGAGCGAATTGATGATGTAGGCGATTTTCATGGGGTCGTCTGCGCCAGAATCTGTTCAGCCAGCGTCAAGTCGGACGGCTTGTCCACATCCACCGCGGCGCGCCCGTCCGACAGCGTCACCAGCCGGACGTTCGCGCCGGTGAGCTTCTGGATACGGCGGTAAAGAGCGCTGGAATCCAGTGTACGCGTCACGGCGCGCAGCAACGTGCCGAGGCCAAGAGTCAGAGCCATTCGAAGCGGCTGTTTGCGGTTCTGCTGAAGGCGCTTCCACAATTCGATGACGTTCCGCCCTTTTGGCGTCCCGATCAGGAACAGGTTACAGCCTGAGAAACTCATATCCGAAAGATGGATATAGGTGCGTTTCGTGCCGGGAACATCGCGCTCAACCATTGCGCGTAACGCCACGCCTGCTGCCAGATCGCAGTCCTGCGCTTTGGCTAGAAACTCCTCAATCCATTCCGGGCGAAGAAGCGCATGGTCGGCTGTCGTCACCAGACAGGGCGTGCCAATCCTGTCGATCGCCTCGGCAACGCTTTCGCTGGGAGAAGGAGCTGAGCGCAGGATCGTGGCGTCCCCCGCGAGGTCCCGGATGCAGTCGGGGTTTTCGATGCTGATCGTGACGGGGCCAAGGCCGGGCGTGCGGGCGATGGTGTCGAGCACGCGGGCCAGCATGGGCTGACCCGCGACGGGAAGAAGCGCTTTGTGAGAAACCCGCCCGAGTTTTGCGAGAACATCATTCTCGCCGTCACGCGAACCAGCGAGCACCAGAACCGGAAGACTCATGCCGCGGGGTTACGGTCTGACGTTTTGCGTGATGCTGCCGGACGGGCCCCGTCCGGGCGATCTTTCGGCGGCGAGCCGGTCAGGTCCATAACCCATGGATAGCGGTGCGCCTCTTCAAGATCGTAACCGAGATTGAAGACGTGTTTGCTGCGGGGCCGGTCACGCGCTTCACGGTAGAAGCTGCTGAACAGACGGTCCGGCACATAGTTCGTGATGCCGTAATTGCCGTCTTCGTCGTGGAAGTGATGCAGGACGTGCAACTGCTTGATGTTCGCCACCCATTTCCAGCGCGGCTTGTAAGCCAGATGCTGGATGCAGTGGAAGAATTCATAGATACAGGTCATGACCAGTGCGGTCGAAAGGGCGCAGAACGCACCGCTCCAGCCCGCGATCAGACCGCCGATCGGCATCGTAATGATGGCCATCGTCGGCACCGTGTTTAGCGGTGAGCCGAACAGAACGTCCAGCAGATGCGGGTCCTGATGATGGTCAAAATGGATGCGCTTCCACAGGGAGGCGGTCCAGTGATTGCGATAGAGCCAGCGCCCATGAAGGATGAAGCGGTGGATCGCATACCAGGCCAGTGGATAGACCACGATCACGACGGGAACGGGGATGAGTGTCACCCACAGGGCAGTCGAGAAATGCAGGGCCGCCCAGGCCGCGCCCGCGATCAGGGCGAAGTAGAGCAGGATCGTCGGATAGGTCAGATAGGCGAACCAGAGCTGGGAGAGGTTCATCTTCCCCAGATCAAAGCTGCGGCCAGTCCGGATGGCGGACATGTTGCGCCACGGTGCAGTGAAAGTGCTCATCGTTCCTCCATCCGCAGGATCCAGGTCAAACCCAGAAGGGCGCCAAGCAATGGCCCGACGCTGACAGCCAGCGGGGCTGGCAGCGTGCCTGCGTTTCCAAGTGCGGAAATCATTCCCTGCAGGATGACGAAGCCCATTCCGGCGCCAAGAACATACACCGGAAGCGGATTTCGAAGTCCTGCACGGGGAGGGATATAGATCACCGGAAGCGTCAATAGAAGCATTACTGCAATTTCGAACGGTAAAATCATGCCGCCAAAGAGGGCCATGCGGTAGGTGGCTCTGGGCAGACTTGCCGGAGCCCCCTTGTGCAGAATGGCACTGATCTGCCCCGGTGTGACGAAAGCGCCGCTCTGGGACAGTGTCATGATGGTGGACGGGATGGCGGGGATGATGAAGGTGCTGTCGCCCTTCGTGACGTTTACAAACGATTTGTCTTCGGAAAGGGACAGATCCTGCGCGCCATCAGGATGCCACCGACCCTGTGTGTAGGTCAGGGTATTCGTATGTTCGGTTCCGGTGAGCAGCCCCGTGGAGTCACGGTGATAGATCGTCACATCCCGCAGGAAATATCCGCCCTGGGCGATCTGACCGATCCGCACCAGAGTGGGGCCTGCGCGAAACCACAGGATGTCGTCTTCAGGCTGTCCGTCCTGCCCGGCCAGAGGGTCTGTCCTGTTCCACCATGTGGTGAGGGCATTTTCACAGGCGGGGACCAGCCAGTACTGGGCGCAGGTTCCGCAGAGACCGACAATCAGGACGGCGGGCAGAAGGAGGCGGTACAGCGAGGGTGTCGAAAGTCCGGCTGCGCGCAGGGCGGAGATTTCGCTCGACAGCGTCATCTGCGTCAGCAGGAAAAGTGTGCCGACCATGAAGGCCAGCGGCAGAATGTCGATGCTGAGTGCTGGCAGGTGCAGGAACGCGAATGTCAGGATCCCGCGGATCCCGAGATGTCGGTTCAGGATCGGCGTCGTCTTCTCCATAAGGGCCAGAATTTCCAGCAGAGAGACGAGCACGACACCGCATAACATGAACCGGCCAAGCAGGGCCCGGTTGAGCGCCTTGATGAGTACGAAGCGCGGCATGGAAGGCTGAGAGTCGCTCATGCCACAGCCCGTTTCAGCAGACGACGGCGCCAGGAACCCCGGGACCGACGCAGCAGGGCCGCGAGGCAGCCTATACAGAACACGGCCTCCGGCACCCAGATTGCCAGCCAGATCGGCAGACGGCCCGTGGAGGCGAGGCTGTGTCCGAACATCAGGGTCTGGTCGAAGCCGATCAGGATGACTGCGACGGCAATCAGGCCCCAGACGGATTTGCGTCGTCTCGCGCTGATGGCCAGCGCGACCGCCAGTGGAGGAATGAAGGGAATGGCAATGGCGCGGGCCATGCGGAAGTCCATTTCAGCCCGAAGTGTGCGGTATTCGATGCCCGGCAAGCCGTAGCGCAGATCATGGGCCAGTTCGAGCAGGGTCAGTTCACGCTCGTCCGCTCCGCGTGTGCGGAACGCGGTTTCCTTGTCCGGCCGATCGATGACGCGGACGACATGCTCGAAATGCGTCACTGTCGGCTTGTGAGGATGGGTTGCTTGAAACGGATCATCCACGATTTCTCCGTTCCACAGATCGAGGCGCGTGCTGCGCGTTTTTTCCGAAATGGTTAGCGCGCCTGTTTGCGCCGTGATGATGTGGGCGACCCCACTGGGGCTGACTTCGCGGATGAAAACGCGTTTGAGGCGGGTTCCGGCATGGCTGACACTGTCTGCGGTCATGACGGCTTTACTGGAGGTGGAGGCGAACATCCCGGCCTGAAGATGAGGCGCCCAGCCGGTATGTTCGGCAAAATAGAAGCCTGCGCGATAGTCATAGCGGGCCACGGGCTGGATATAGCCGTACAGGAACACGCTCGCCGCACCGAGAAGCAGGCCGACGATCATGAAAGGACGGCTGATCCGCATGAGCGAGACGCGACCGGCCTGAAGAGCGTCGATCTCATTGTTGTCGCTCATGCCGCGGATGGTCAGGAACACCGCGATGCACAACGCCGCGGGCAGGGCGATGCCGAAATAATGGGGCAACAGGTCCGTCAGGAGCGCGATGCAGGTCGCAAGCGAACTGCCTGCGGAGGCGAGATAGTCGAAAAGCGACAGCAGGCGTTCGAGAAGCAGGGCGACCAGCATCGCCAGCAGTGCGATCGCAAATGGCGGCGCCATCTGCGTCAGCAGATAGCGGTCCAGAATATGGGCCCGCTGTTTCACGCGTCTGTCCTTCCTGCCTGTTTTCGCCCGGATCTCTTCCATGACGCCCGTTCGCTGACCGAACCATCCAGCCGGTGACGGGCCAGATCAATGTGCCAGCCCCCTTCATATGGGCGGATCGTCAGATGATTCCAGCACGCCTGTCGGTGAGGGCGGTCATCTGTCAGGGAGGCCGATGCCACGCCCAACAACGGAATATCCGTGCCGGCGATATGGGTCAGGGTCGCATCATGGGAGTGGCCGTGCAGGACGATTTCCGCTCCGGCCCGTCGGAGGAGGGCCGCAACTTCGCGGTGATCCAGCAAGGATTTGCGCCAGGGGACGAGACCGCGCTTTGGGGGATGGTGGATCATCACCACCCGGCATAGTCCTTCTTTTCCAAGCTGCTCCAGCAGGGCTTCAAGCCGTTCCCGCTGTGTGCGTCCAACGCGGCCGTAAGCCATGAAAGGGGCTGTAGGGATGCCGGAATTAACGCCGATGATCGCAACCCCGTTCTGCAGACGCACATACGGATATTGCCGCGCGGACCAGCGTTCCCACTGATTTAGCCCCGCGGAAGCCGGTTGCCGGACCATGCAGTCATGATTGCCGGGGATCACGAGGACCGGAGCGGGGAGTGCTTCCAGCCAGCGGGCGGCCTCGGCGAATTCGTCCGGTGTTCCGAAATTGGTCAGATCCCCGCTCACAAGGATCGTGTCCACGCCTGTGCGTCCGATATCCTTCACCAGTGCAGCGCAGGTCTGAGCGAGATGGACGTACTGGCGGTGTTTTTTCCACGACAGAAGGCTCAGGGCGCGCTTGTTGAGCGCCGCGCGCCAGTGAACCGGCGGTGGAGGCAGATGCGGGTCTGAAATATGGGCCAATGTGACATGAGGCGTTGTGACAGGGGACGTGTGCCGCGACGCGAGGGGATCTGCGGGCAGGTCAGGGGTCATGATCAGAGAAAGGCCTTGTCAGTATCCACGCCATGAACCGGCGCCCGGGACTGCCGGGATGTGCCGTTCTGGCAGTTCCATCATAGCCGTGCTAGACCCGCCCGCATAGCCGAACGCCATATGAAGATTGCCTCCCCAGTGCGCATAGCCTTGATCCATAATGCCCGTAGCCGGAAAAACCGCCGGAACGGTTCCAGTTTTGCTGTCGAGGCCCAGGCCCTTCTGGGGAAGGATTTCGTTCCCTCCGACAGTCGGGAAGGAACCACCGCTCATGTTCGCCAGCTTTACGAACGGGGTATCGACACGATCATTATTGATGGCGGAGATGGAACGGTCAGTACGGCCCTGACTGCGATTGCGCGCGCCTATCCCGCAGACCGTCTGCCGGACATCGTGGTTCTGGCCTCGGGTAATACGAATCTGATTGCCAGTGACGTCGGGTTTGGCCTGCGGGGGATGGAAGCCATCCGTCGCCTGAAGGCAGGGGCCCTGCGCTCAAGTATCCGCACGCCCATCCGTCTGTCCTGGCCCGGAACCGACCGGATGCCCGTATTGGGGCTTTTCGGGGGATGCGCCGGATTTGCGCGCGCCGTCCGCATCGCGCATTCGCCGACGGTCCTGCGTTTTGCACCGCATGATCTGGCCGTCGGAATCACTCTTCTCACCACGTTTGTCAGTCTCATGTTCCGCAAAAGCCGTGAAGCATGGCTCCGGGGAGATCCGCTTCGGATCGAGACAGGCGGTCATGTCTATGATGGGCAAAGCTTCATGTTTCTTGTAACGGGGCTCTCGTGCCTGTCACGCGGGATCTGGCCGTTCTGGGATGCTGAACCCAATGTCGAGGGTCTTCGATATCTTGATGTCAGCGCACAGCCCGAAAGTCTTCTGCGAGCCACATGGGCGCTCCTGTGTGGTCGTGCACCGCGCTGGCTGCGTCGTCATCCCGATTACGTCAGTGGTCGTACGGACGATATGACATTGGTGACGGAAAGCGATTTCGTGCTTGACGGAGAAGTTTTCAGCGCGGCCCCGGATGGCGTGTTGAGGCTGGAACGTGCGCCCAGCTTCCGGTTCCTTCATGCCTGATGCGCTCGAACAACGACTGATCGGTGAACTGACCACCTCTGTCAATCCGGGCGTCAGCGCTTTTGCGGATGCTTTGGCCCGTGCCTGTCCCGAACTGCCGCTTGGCGTGCTGTTTTACGGCTCGCTTCTGCGCAAGGCCGATCCGGACGGTATTCTCGACTTCTATATTGTCACCGAAAATACAGAAGGCTTTTCAGGTGGCCTGATCGCCCGGACCGGAAATCTCGTGCTGCCGCCCAATGTGCGGTATTCGGAATTCCGATATCAGGACCGCGTTTTGCGTGCCAAGATCGCGGTCCTGTCCCGTGAGCAGTTCGCCGCCCGCACCAGTCTTGGCGCTTTGGACACCACGATCTGGGCCCGTTTCTGCCAGCCGGTCCGGCTGGTCTGGGTGCGCGGACCGGAGAGCGCGGACAGTCTTCTCACCCTGATTGCGGGATGTGTGACGACGGCGTCATGCTGGGCAGCCCTTTTAGGCACGCCTTCCATGACGGCGCTGGAGTTCTGGCAAACCCTGTTCGCCCATACTTATGCGTCTGAATTGCGGGTTGAGAAAAAGGGGCGCGGCAACAGTATTCTGGAAGGACAGGAAGCGCGGTACGCGGCCCTGCTGCCGCTGGGATGGGCGCGGGGACGGCTCCGGTTTTCCGCTCATGACGACATACTGGAACCCGTTATCAGTGCGGCCCTACGTCGAAAAGCGCTCCGTCGCTGGGCGTTAGTGCAGACATCCGGCCGTCCGCGGAATGTCGCCAGACTGTTGAAAGCGGCTTTCACCTTTGAAAACGGCGCGTCCTATCTCGCTTGGAAAATACAGCGGCATACCGGTTTCGATATGCAGTTATCGCCTTTTGAAAGTCGGCATCCGCTCGTGATGTTGCCACGACTTCTCTGGCGGGCCCGAAAGCTGTTGGGTCGTCCGAAAGTATAAAAAAGGGGATCCGTTGGATCCCCCTTTTTTATGGATTACAGCCCGAAATGTCTGGCGACTTCGCCGAAGACCGCGACCGCCCGGTCGATTTCCTCGGGCGAATGGGCTGCCATCACTGAGCAGCGCAGCAGAGGACGGTTGTCAGGTGTTGCCGGCGGCAGCGAGAGGTTCACGTACACCCCGTTTTCCAGCAGTGCGTTCCAGAAAGCGACGGCCTGATCCACGGTTTCAAGTGTTACCGCGACGACTGGCGAAATATGCGCGCCGGTCTTGAGACCAGCTTTCTGAAGCCCGGCATGCAGACGTGCCGCATTGTCCTGAAGCTTTGTCCGCAGTTCCGGATGGTCCTGCATGTCCTCGAGCGCTGCCATGGTGGCGGCAATGATCTCGGGGGGAAGGGACGCCGTGAACATGTAGGGGCGTGAGCACAGGCGCATCAGATCCACGCCGTCATGGTCCGTGACGCAATATCCGCCGACGGTGCCCAGCGACTTGGAGAAGGTCCCGACCACGAAGTCGATTCCGTCCTCGCAGCCCTGAACTTCCGCAACGCCACGGCCATGCGCACCCATGACACCGAACGAATGGGCTTCGTCAGCCATCAGATAGGCGCCGTGGCGCGTCTTGATGTCGACGAATTTGTCCAGAGGGGCGACATTGCCCGTCATGGAATAGATGCCCTCGGCGACAATCAGCTTCGCGCCCGGATGGTCCTTGAGACGCGCAAGGCGCTTTTCCAAATCGACCGGGTCATTGTGGCGGAAGCGGATGACCTGCGCACCGGACAGTTTGGCGCCGTCATAGATGCTGGCATGGCTGTCCGCATCGAGCAGCAGAATGTCGTCCTTGTTCACCAGTGCCGAAATCGTGCCGAGATTGGCCTGATACCCGGTGGAGAACACCATACAATGCTTGCGTCGGAAGAACTCGGCCAGACGGGCTTCGAGCTTGCGATGCAGGCCGAAGGTGCCGTTTGCGATGCGTGAGCCTGTCGTGCCGACGCCCATCGTCTCTGCCGTTTCCACGGCGGCTTCGATGGCTTTTTTCGACTGGCTGAGACCAAGATAATTGTTGGTCCCGAACAGGAGCGTTTCACGGCCTTCGATGATACCGACGCTGGCGGAAACCGGACGCTCGATCACGACTTCGAACGGATTACGCGGCGACGTGGCCGTCAGGGCGTCGTAAGCTTCGCGCAGTCCTGCATGTTTGGCGAAGATATCGATCACGCCTGGGCGACCTTCAACGCGTGCAGGCAGCCAGCCAGATCATTGATGGTACGGATATCGGCCAGCTTATCGAGAGGGACGGAAACGTCGATTTCGTCTTCGATTTCCATGACAAAGTTCATGACGGCGAGGCTGTCAAAGGCAAGATCTTCGACAATCTTGCTGTTGCCATCGATGTCCCGGGGAACTTTCGGGTTGGCAAGCAGTTTCTCAATGATCATTGCGGAAATGTCGGTGACGCTGTCAGTCATGGACTTCAACTCTCGATGTCTGTGCAATCTTGGGCAAGCCTTATGCTCCAAACCCGTCCCGTTCGCCAGTCCTCTGTGTTTTCAGGCAATGCGGCAGACGGGGCGGGCAGGATTCAGGCGGCCGAAGACGTGGTTTCGGGCTGCTGGTCAAACTGCCCGGAGAGCAGCATGGTCTTGGCTTTGGCGCGGGTCAGTTTGCCGGAGGATGTCTGGGGCAGCGTGCGGGGCGGAACGAGGATGACGTCGACATCCACCCCGTGCTGGCGGCGGAACAGACTCGTGACTTCGTCACGGAGTTGGTTGCGGCTTGAATCCTCGCTTGCACGGCACTGGACGAGGGCCACGATCTTTTCGCCTTCTTCTCCGTCCACTGAAAATACAGCCACGTCACGCGAACGCAGGGTCGGGATCTCGCTTTCGGCGGACCATTCCAGATCCTGCGGCCAAATATTGCGTCCGTTGATGATGATCAGGTCCTTGGCGCGTCCGGTGACGACGATCTGACCGTTGAGGTGATAGCCAAGGTCACCGGTATTCAGCCAGCCATCTGCATCAAGAACCTCTTCGGTTTCGTCAGGGCGGCGGAAATAACCGCACATGAGGCTCGGCCCGCGCACATAGACGGTTCCGACCTGCCGGTCTGCCAGGTCATGGCCAGATGCATCCCGGACTTCGATCTGGTGGTCAGGGAGCGCCGCACCGCACAGTACAAATGTCCGCAACGGAAGGGATGGATCGTTGGACGGTTCGGCAATGCCGTCCTTTTCAAGGCGGCGCAGATCAATCGTGTCGGTCTGGATGCCGGTGTCGAGCGGGGCAAAACTGATGGCGAGAGTTGCTTCTGCCATGCCGTAGCTCGCGACAAAAGCGCTGGCGCGGAACCCGTTGGACGCAAACCGTTCGGCAAAGCCTTCGAGGATGTGATGGCGGATCATGTCGCCACCAATCCCTGCAATGCGCCAGCAGGACAGGTCCAGGTCAGCCTGACCGCTACGGCGGGAGCAGAGTTCGTAACCGAAAGACGGGCTGTAGGCGATCGTCCCGCGATTGCGTGAAATCAGGTCCAGCCAGACATGCGGACGGCGCGCAAATTCGCGGGTCGGCAGCAGGTCCACGGAAAGCTGGCAGGTCAGGGGAGTCAGGAAGAAGCCGACGAGGCCCATGTCGTGATAGAGCGGCAGCCAAGACACGCAGCGGTCATCGCGTGGGTCTTCGGCCGGATGAACGTGCAGGCCGTCGCGGGCGATGGCTCGGGCGTTGGCCATGCCAGCCGCCTGCGTGACCGAAACGCCCATCGGAAAACGGGTGCTTCCCGAGGAAAATTGGAGATAAGACAGGGCCGTTGGGGCAATTTCGGGCAGCTCGACGCGCGCTTCGGCATGACGGTTAAGATCGGCAGGAGAGCCGCCGAACACCAGATCCAGTCCCTCGACGATGTCGCTGGTCCAGCTTCCGATCACATCGGGCACCACGACGGCACGAGCGGCGGCGCTTTGAATCATGCCACGCAGGGTCGCCACATAGCCGTCCTTGCCGCCGAACGCGACGGGGAGGGGAAGCGGCGCCGGAACAAGACCGGCATACTGGCAACCGAAGAAAATACGGGCAAAATCGCCATCGCTTTCCGCAACGATTGCAACACGGTCACCGGGCGTGAGGCCAAGACCCAGCAGACGGCAAGCCATGGAACGGGCCTGCTCGCGTAATAGACGGTAAGGGAGTGCTTCGAGAAGCTGCCCACGACCGGAATAGATGTTGAATCCGCTCTCACCCTGTGCCGCGTAATCGAGTGCGGCTGCAAAGCTGGGGAAATCTCCGTAACGTCGTTCCAGACCGGATCGGCTGGGCGTCGGGACGGAATTGGCGGTTGGGTTCTGGTTGGCCTCGGTCAAACCTGGACTAGCTCCGTTTGGGTTGCCTGACATCAGGCTGCCCTTTTCAGAAAATCGACGATTGCGTCCGCCGCAGCGGGAGCAGTGGGTTCATCACCCAATGTTTCGAATGTCTCTAAACCATATTGGCGCTGCGCCTCAAGAAAACGAGGATGCGTTTCGAAGGCATTCTCGATCCTGTCGCCCAGATCCAACACATTTTCCGTCACCGGCCCGAGCGTCCAGAACTGATAATCCGGATCTCCGACCCATTTCACATGGTGGGCGTTGAGGAAGAGACAAGGGCGGGGACGGATCATGAATTCCGCCACCTGACTGCTGACATCCCCCAGATAGAGGTCTGCACCCATCGTATAGGTCATGTCGATGCTCCGGTGGCTTCCGGGGTCGATCAGCATGTGGGGGAGATGCCCATACTGACGTTTCAACGCTTCGCCTTCTTCGCGACGATTGTCGAAAAGACGGAAATGAGGCGCGAAAACAAGATTGTAGCGGTCCTGCTTCGCAAAGAACTCCAGAATCTGATGCCCCATCCCCGGCCATGAGGACAGGCGGCGTACGAAATGCGGATTATACAGGATCGTGGGCCGGTTGTTATTAAAAAGCTTTGGCCGCTTCGCATCCATGCGCCGCACGAGATCAAACTTGGCATAGGTGCCGCGATGATAGGCGCCGGGACGGATGATGCCTTTTTCCAGCATACGCTGCTCTACTTTGCGTCCGGGAACCAGCAGAAAGTCGAATTTGCCCAAGTGGCGGGCAAATCCGATGGCCCGATCTCCGGCGCCATGTCCCGTCCAGATCATTTTTGGACGTCTTACGCCCATGCGGCGAAGCTGCAGGGATGTGGCTTCCGGCACGATGATGGCGTCGAAACTTCGAAAATAATGCCGGGATGCGAAGAGGCCGATCAGCCGGTCTACCACCCGCAGTCCATGTTTCTCGATGCGGCGGCGGAGGGTTTGGGAAATAGGCAGCAGGTCGAACTGGACGCGGGCTTCTGGATAAAGTGTTGCGAGGGAACGGGCCAGTTCCAGATGGCTGACGGTCAGGCACGAGACATGAACCGCTACGTCGGGATGGCGGGCGGAAATCTCTAACGCGACGGGCAGGGCATGCAGGGTCTGGTGGCGCTGGCCGATGAGGGGAAAGGCCACCTTCATGCTGCAAGACCATCGGGGCTGCGGGCCGCGCGGATCACGAGGACAAGCTGGATCATGATGAGAAGGGTGACGCCGCAGAACGTGGCTGGACCGACACCACTCAGTCCGTACTGGCGGACCATCATCACCAGCGCAGGGAGAAAGAACAGGCATTCGAGAATGCGCGCGCCGATCGCAGCGCCGGAGCGGTTTGTCGTGAACAACAGCGGCTCCAGCGGCAGACCCCAGACGGTTACGACTTCGGCAGCAAGCAGCCACAGCGTGACGGGCAGAGCTTCCGTCGCGCCCGTGTTCCCGATGTAAAGCTGAAGCAACGGGCGTCCTGCGAATAGTGTCAGCAGGAGCAGGGCCGTCCCAATTCCTCCGGCCATCAGGGCGATCTGTCCCGTCATGCGATACAGACGGTTCATGGCCCGATCACGCCAAAGCCGAGCCATTTCCGGATAAACGGTCGTCTGGATCAGGGTGGCGGGTTTTGCAATCCCTGCCGCGATCTGGCTGGCAATCCGGTAGTAGCCTGCACTGGTCGGACCGACGAATGCGCCCACCACGAGCGTGCCGATATGCCCGAAAGCGAGGGCTAGCGTGGAATTGAGGTTCGTGTTCAGTGCAAAGCGCCAGATACCGGGATAGGCGCGAAAAAACTGTCCGTTCAGAAGTTCGGGGATAATGCCGCGCATTTCCTGAAACAGTCCGCGGATCAGGTCGCGGCGATACATTTCGCGCGCTGCCATGAAGAAGATCGTGCCCCACGCAGCGGCTTCCGCGGCGATCCAGACGCTGGCGAGCGCTGTCACAGAAGCCCAGCCCAAAGCCATCGAGGCCGTTCCAATCACCCGGACGATGGTGGCAATGGTCCCCTGTACGGCCAGCAGGTCATAGCGGTCGAACACCCGCAGCAGGCCGGTCGCGGTCGCGGACGCCATAAAGAGAATGGAAACGCAATAGACGACGCCGATGATGTGGATCTGAGGTGGCCATCCTAGAAAATTCATAGCCAGAAGACTGATGAGAACACCGCCGCCAAAACCCAGAAGCCCTCCCGCGCCATCCAGAAGAAGGCTGAAGGACACGATTTTCTGGAAACTACGACGATCCCCCTGCGTTAGGGGCTTCAGGCCATAGTGCAGAACGGTCTGCCAGGATTGGAAGTCGACGATATCCCCCATCGTTCGTGCGAAGGCATACATCATCGCAACGAGTCCGAAGCCGTAGCTGCCCAGCAGATGGGTCGCGAGCCAGATATGAAGGAGGCTCAGCGGAGCATTCACGGCACGTCCCCCGAGAAGGACACCCAGATTGCTCATAACGCGCTGGATACCGCCGGGCCTCGCTGCCTGAGAAGACGATGAGTCGTCTGACATCAATTTATGGAAACTTTCGTAACAGTCTTGTCGTTAACGTCAGTGGCGAACAGAAATAGGCGTTTCCCTGAAAATCTGAACTCACTTTTTGTGACGGAAAATTGCATTCATATACGGATCAGAGCGTCTTGTTGCGCAGAATGTCCGATCTGAAAAGAGGGTTGCGGCCGTTGCGTCGTATGGTGGGCGTGCCATAAAGGTGCATTGCATCCTTGCGGACGGTCCCATGCACATATTCTCTCAGGACGACGCATCCGCCAGAGCGGGCGCGTGGCTTACCGTCAATCTGAAGGCCATTGCCGATAATTATGATCTCGTCGCCGGACTAGGCGCGGGGGCAGAGTGCGCGGCGGTGGTCAAGGCGGATGCTTATGGGCTGGGGGCGGCGCAGGTCGCGCAGGCTCTGGCCGCGCGAGGCGCTGAAACGTTCTTCGTCGCGCATCTTGATGAAGGCATGACGTTACGGGAGACGCTGCCCCACGCACGGATTTTCGTGCTGCATGGCTTCATGCCAGACTGTGAGAGCAGGATGCAGGCTCATGGTCTTATGCCCGTTCTGAACAGCCTTGATCAGGTGCGGAGCTGGAAGCAGTTGTGTGAGCGGGCGGGACAGGCTTTTCCCGCAGCGCTCCAGTTCGATAGCGGGATGTCGCGTTTTGGTCTGAGCGTTGAGGATCTGGCGGAGCGGAACCTTTTCGAGGGGCTGAACTTGCAACTCGTGATGAGTCATCTGGCCTGTGCGGATGTGCCCGACAGCTCTGCCAACGAGATGCAGAGACAGCGTTTCGTGACGATGGCGGCGGGTTTTCCCGGCGTTCCACGGTCTCTGGCGGCGTCATCCGGGATTTTTCTGGGGCCGGACTATCATTTTGAACTGATCCGGCCGGGGGCGGCCCTTTACGGGATTGCGCCTTCCGAAGGGCATCGTGTTCTTGCACCGGTTGTTTCGCTCGATGCACGCATTGCTCAAATCCGCACGATCCAGCCCGGAGACCGGGTGGGGTATGGCCTAAGCTGGGTGGCCTCGAAACCAACGCGCATCGGCACGCTTGGTCTCGGATATGCGGATGGCTTCTTCCGTGCTCAGGCGGGGCAGGCGAGTGTCTGGCATGGTCAGACGCGGCTTCCGGTTATCGGGCGCGTCTCGATGGACAGTATTTCCGTGGACCTGACCGATGCGCCTGCCGACCTGAAAGCAGGGGATGTCCTCTCGGTTCTTGGGCCGCAGCAGGATGTGGACGCGCTGGCACGGTCCGCGGGGACGATCGGATATGAAGTTCTGACCTCACTCGGAAGCCGCTTTCATCGGGTTTATACCCCGGCGGGTTGACCTTTCTCAGACTGATTTGCGGATCGAGATGGAGACAGTCCGGCCCAGCGGGTCCAGAAAAGCGGGTTCATAGCCCGCCGGTGTCACGCCAAGGCCGTTGCGGGCGCGGATGCGGCTGTTGAACAGGTTGCTGACCGACACCATGACCCGGAAATTCTTGGCCCAGCTGCGCTTCTGCCAGCGCGGAATTTCCCCCAGATCGGCAAAAGCCGTCATATCCACTGTAGCCAGATCGCTGAAGAACAGACTGCTGGCATGGGTGCTGGCGAGCGTGGAGGTTGCGGACTGCCATTTTGTCACGAGGCGGAAGCTGAACCCGTTTTTGAAAACGCCGCCCTGAAGCTCAACTTCATGCCGAGGCTGCCCGCCTGTTCCGCCGATGGTTCCGCCGTTGAGCAGGTCGATGGGAGGCAGCCCCCCGCGGAGCTGCACGGTGTCCTTGAGGCGCCAGACCTGCGTCAGAACAATATAATACCGTCCTCCCGCACCATGTTTTCCGCCTTTTCCTTCCGGCTTTTTTCCAAGCGGTCTGGAAAACGAGAATGTCGCGTTCCACTCATTGCGCTTTTCCATCAGCGCATTGACCGGACGGATATCGACGACGTCGAGAATTCCGTCCGAATTGCGCTGGTACCGGTCCGGGAAAGCGTCTTCGATGGCGGCGGTTGCGGTCGGCAGGCTCATGACCGGGTTGTGGTTGCGGTCCCGGACGTAGTTCACATGCAGACGGGCGCCGTCGAGAAAGCTTGGGGAAATGATCGTCCCGATGCTGATTTCATGGCGGTCTGCGGCCTGAAGATTCCGGTTGCCGCCTGAAATCGTCGTCACCTGAACCGACCGTCCGGTGACATAATCATAGGTCGTGACGTTGGGCGTCTCGATCCGGGGGGCAATAAGGTCGGTGGCGTCGGGGGCCTCGGTCCGGTCGGTGACGGAGAACGGGAACTGGACCCACGGCGCAGGCTCCCACGTCACGCCGCCGCCGATCGTTCCCAGCGTTCCGAAATGGGACACCTGACTGATGGCGCCATTGATGTTCGCATCGAGCTTGCCCAGAAATGACAGGACATGCTTGCGCGCATTGGCGATGGGAATATCGCCGTCGATCTGAAGGGTGCCGACATCGCGGCTGATATGGGTGCGTTGCAGCTTGCCCTGACTGAGCGAGGTGGCGTTCTGCTCTGTTAAAGTGCCCGTCGGCGCGATGCTGGTGGAGACATCACCCGCGGGCAGGGAAAAGAGCGAGCCTGACAGCAGGCCGGTGACTTCACCGCTCGTGCCCGTGGTGTGGCCGCGATTAACCAGACGGTTGTTCAGCCAGTTGCGGTCCACTTCGGAAAATGGATCAAAACTGCTGAGGCCGCTGGTCAGGGCTGTCTGGGCGGCGCTCAGGTTAAGGCCGGTCTGGCTGTTGGTGGACGTGGTGGAGCGGTCGAAGCTTCCTGTGCTGTTCCACTTCCAGTCTCCTACGTCGCCGTTGAAATTCACCCCGGCATGAACGGTGTCCGTATGCGCCGTGTGCTGCAGGGCGGGAACGGTGGTGTAGTTCCGGTAGAGCAGCGTGTCCTGGGAAAACGGCGAATAAAGGCTGTCAGCCGGCAGGGTGAGGATGCCGCGTGCCGGTCCCTGAAGGCTTTCGGAATTGCTGTGGGTGTAACTGGCATTGAACGACGCCGACACGGTCTTGAAGATCTGGTCGGCATAAACGCCGTTCAGCTTCAGTTCGTGCGTTCGGGGTTGCAGGCTGTAATCGGAGGCGTTTGAACTGACATGCGGCGCATTGGCATAAGCCGTGAAATCCTGAAGCGTCGGAACCTGCCCTGCTGCGAGTGACGGTACGCCTGCGGATGTGACACTCTGTCCGACAAGCGCATCCAGCGTCGGATCAAGGCTGCCACCACTGCTGGACGTGACATTGCCCGCGTTGGAATAGAGGCCGCTTGCGGACGGGGGCGTGACACCGCGATCACTGTTGAGCAGACGGGCCTGCGCCTCATAACGCGCGCTCAGATTGATCCGCCTCTCGCCTGAGAGTTTTGTAAAACTCGCGCCCAGAACCCCATCGTCTCCTCCACCATCCGTGGACGTGCTGCCATAGGCACGCATCCGGATAGCGCGGAAATTTTTTACCGTAATGATGTTCACCACGCGCTCATCAGCTGGATAGCCGTAGCGCAGAGCTTCTTCTTCAGTGAAGATTTCGACCCGGGCAATGGCTTCGAACGGCAGGTCGTTGACCTCCTGCATTCCCGAAATGCGCTTACCGTTGAGCAATACAACCGGCGTATTTCCGGTAGCACCCCGGCCCGAGCGTGTTTCGGGGGCAATGGCCGTCAGGAGATCTGCTGCGGTATCGACGCCATAGGAGCGGATTTCATCAGACTGGATCTGCATGATCGCCTTGGCATCACCCAGAATGGCTCCAGCGGGTTTGTGTCCCTTGACGACGATTTTTTCGCCACCGTTTACGGATGTGGTGGAGGTCGTAACACTTGTGCCGCTGTTCTGTGCTGCGGGCTGTGTCGTGACAGATGCTGTAGTCGTCTGTGCGGATGCGCTGACCAGCAGGCTGCCGAGGCCACAGACCAGCCCAAGCGTCGGACACAGCAAAGGACGACCTATAGGAGGAAGGATGCCAGTTTTCAGGTCATGATCTGCCATGCGCTTGTCTGCGTCCTTCTGCATTCCATGTGGGCCAGAACGTCCATATCGGATACAGATTGTCACGAATCTGCAAAGATTTCGTAACAGCGGAAGGCCATTTGAAGCCGGTTTTGACGGATTTGCTTTCAGATGTCGAGCAGAAACGGCCGCTCAGCCTACGATCATGTTCCGGCTTCGCATCATATTGCGGCGCGTTTCCTCGTCCAGAATATCGCGGATCCCGCGTGTCAGTTCGGTCGCATCGGTATATTTTCGGCCATAGGTCAGATTGAATGTATGGTCGAAATCGTCCGGGTTAAGGCCTGCATTGTGCTGGCTGATGGTTTCGATCTTATCGAACGCTTTGGCCAGCCGTGCTTCGGGGGACGCTGCGTTTTCATATTCGTCCCACAGCTCCAGAAACTCTGCCTGCAGGTCGGCAGGCAGAGGGGCCATGATCGTCAGCAAGTCTTCGCGCTCCTGCGCCGCCTTGTTGGCGGAGGCATGAGTGGAGATTGCGGGGACGTCGCCATGAATGGCTTCACCCAGATCATGAAGAATGCAGATTTTGAGGAGCTTTAGAAGGTCGATGTCCTCAAGCTGGTCGGCAAAGGTCATAACCAGAAGGCAGAGCGCCCAGGTATGTTCCGCCGTGCTTTCGGTCTGCCCGCCGTGGGTATAGGTCCGTCTAAGGATATCCTTCAGCCGGGAGGCTTCCCGGAGAAAATCGAGGCGCTTTTCAAGATCGCCTTTCGTCATGAAGCAAAGTCCAGTCTGTGGTGAACGCCTTATCCGACAAGCGCGTACAGGATTTCATACCCCACAAAAGAAGCAACGGCCAGCAGCACGAGCAGGATGACGAAGCCGGGCCCCTGCTGGAGGGATCTGAAGATTTTAACCATCAATCCAGCCATGAGACATGTTCCTTGCAAGAAGCGCAGTCCGCGAGGCCAGTTAACAGGCTCTCCGATCCTGAAGAATTACGGCATTTCTGCCGTGTCGTCTGCGGAAATATTTCTCCATGATCATGGATTGTTATTTTCCGTTACCGTGCGGTCCTTGAGAACGCCATATTTCGCCGGGCATGATGGTCATCGACACAGTCTTGATGGAGTATCTCATGAAAAAAATTCTTGTAGTGGTTCTCGGGACCACGCTGAGCCTGTCGCTTGCAGCCTGTGACGGCCCTTACGATGACCGTCGGGACAATAACCGGCATCACCATCATCATGGTGACAGGGGGTACGGTCAGAATATGGGAAGCCAAGGCATGGGAAATCAGGGCCGTGGGGGTATGGGCGGCGGCATGAACGGCGGTCCGGGCGGACAGGGCGGCTGGTAACAGTCTTTATGGGTATCTGCTGATAGCGGATGTCTGCCCCACCCCTGAAGGCATGATTTTCGGATTTGACGTCGTGGCCGGGTTGTCGCTGAATGCGGCCTCTTAAGCCTCTGCCCGCCCCAGATCCGGAAATCCGTGCCTCAATGAACAGCCAGCCTCCTCATTCCAGTTCAGACGCCCCTCCAGAGGGTGGGTGGTTTCCGGTCTCCTTGCGGCTTGCGGGAGCGCGCGTCCTGTTGGTCGGAGGCGGGGAAATCGCCGTGAACAAAGGGCGGCTTCTGCTCGATCATGGTGCCCGGATTGATGTGCTGGCCGAGACCCTCAATCCGGTGGTGCAGAGCTGGGTGGAGAGCGGTGCTGTGCGTCATGTTGGCGGACGGGCGGATGAGGCGGCCCTAAAGGAGCATCTGCCGGGTTGCCGTCTGGTCTATGCTGCAACCGACAACCGGGACGTCAACCGGCAGGTGGCGGCTTTGGCTGATGCGCTGAACATTCCCGTCTGCGCGGTGGATGATCCGCAGCCGTCGAGCTTCATCACCCCGGCGCAGGTTCGCCGGGGTGCAGTGCGCGTTGCTGTTTCAACAGGAGGGGCGGCGCCTGTTCTGGCGCGTCGTCTGCGAGAGCAAATCGAAGCGCTTCTGCCCGAGGGGACGGGGCGTTTGTCCGCTTATATGCAGTCCCGCAGGTCGCAGGTTTCGGAGCGCTATCCGCAGGTACAGGACCGTAAGCGCATCTGGGAAGATTTTCTCGATGGTCCGGGTGCGGAGGAGGCTCGAAACGGCAATGATGTCCGCGCGGATGCGCGACTGAACGCGCTTCTGGACGCGGCGCGTAAACCGGGAGAGGTCTGGCTGGTTGGAGCAGGCCCCGGCGATCCGGATCTGCTGACCCTCAAGGCGCTGCGTCTGATGCAGAATGCGGATTCCGTTCTTTATGACAATCTCCTTTCTCCGGCCCTCCTCGGCATGGTTCGCCGCGACGCGGAACTTGTATTTGTGGGCAAACAGCGGGACCGACATGCCCTGCCGCAGGACGAGATCAACAGTGAAATGATCCGTCGCGCGCAGGCAGGGGAACGCGTTCTGCGTCTCAAGGGCGGCGATCCGTTCATTTTCGGTCGTGGCGGAGAGGAAATCGAAGCGCTGGTTGAGGCCGGGGTCGCTTTTCGGCTGGTTCCAGGCATTTCCGCGGCGAATGGATGTGCCGCTTATTCCGGCATTCCTCTAACGCATCGCGATTGCGCGCAGGCCTGTCTGTTCGTGACCGGACACGCAAAAGCAGACGGGGTTCTGGATCTGCCCTGGGACGATATGGCCGATCGCCGCCAGACGGTCGTGATCTATATGGGGATTTCAACCCTGCCGCAGCTTGCCGCCGGACTTCTGGGAAAAGGACTACCGGCTGACTGGCCTGTGGCGATTGTGGAGCGGGGCACGCAGCCGGCGCAGAGGGTTTTCACCGGGACGCTATCCAATATCTCCCTTCAGGCGGCTGAAGCGCAGGTTAAATCGCCTGCGCTGGTGATCGTGGGGCAGGTGGTGCGGCATCGGGTGATTTCTCCCTGATCTGCATGGGAAGAAGACATGCTCTTTCAGCTATGTTGTAAATGCATATCCCACTTCACGCCCATGCGGGTTGTCCGCAGGGGCGGCAGCTTGTGAAACTCCTGTTCTTTCAGTCACATCGCGTTCCGTACACCGAGGCCCCATGACCACACTTGCGTCCATTATCGTCTCGATCGCAGAGGAAATGCGGACAGCCTCAGAACGGGGTGCTGTTGCCAATTACATTCCTCCGCTCGCACGGGTGGACCTCAACCGTTTCGGCATGGCCGTTGTGGGGATGGATGGAGAGACACACACGGTCGGGGATGCGGCTGTTCCGTTTTCTGTTCAGAGCGTGTCCAAGGTGTTCAGCCTCAGCATGGCGCTCAATGCGATGGGTGAGGAATTGTGGGGGCGGGTGCGTCAGGAGCCTTCGGGCAGCGCATTCAACTCCATCGTCCAGCTTGAAAACGAGCACGGTATTCCGCGTAATCCGTTCATCAATGCGGGCGCCATCGTCATCGCCGATATTCTGGTGTCCCGCTATGGCCGCGAAAATGCCCGGACGCGCTTGCTGGATTTCCTGCGCCCGCTGGTAGACGATCCGGCCTCGATCGACATCGACACGGATGTCGCGCGTCAGGAGCGCGAGACCGGGTTTCGCAATATGGCGCTTGCAAACTACATGCGGACCTTCGGCAATATCCGCAACGTGGTTGAGGACACGCTGGATTTCTATTTCCATCAGTGCGCTCTCACCATGAGCTGCCAGCAGCTTGCACAGGTTGGAACCTATCTCATGACGGGCGGCCTGAACCCGCTGACAGGCGAGCGTGTCATGTCAGAGCGCAATGCCCAGACGATCCTCGCGCTGATGATGATGTGCGGCCATTATGACGGTTCGGGGGCATTTGCCATCCGTGTCGGTTTGCCCGGAAAATCCGGTGTGGGTGGTGGCATTCTCGCGATTGCGCCGGGCGTGGCGTCCATCGCGGTGTGGTCGCCGGGGCTGAACGCGCAGGGCAATTCCCTTCTGGGAACGCGCGCTCTGGAGCGGCTTGTGCAGCACACAGGATGGTCGGTGTTTCGCGCCAGTCCGTGGGTTGTCAATCCAACCTGACTCTCAGCCCGCCAGAGTGTCGTAAAGCAGCTTGAAATTCAGCAGCAGGATCAGCCCCGCCACGCCCCATGACAGGATACGGATGGGCATGGAAATCACGAATTCGCCCATCTTGCGCCGATCCGAAACAAACATGACGAGCGGAATAACGGCAAAGGGCAGTTGTAGCGACAGGATGACCTGACTGGCCATCAGCAGATCGCTTACGCCCCGGTTGCCATAGATCAGTGTGACAATCGCCACGGGAATGATCGCCAGCCCGCGTGTCAGCAGCCGCCGCGCCCAGTGCGGGATGCGAAGGTGCAGAAAGCCTTCCATGATGATCTGTCCGGCCAGCGTGCCGGTGATCGTGGAGTTTGTGCCTGCTGCCAGAAGTGCCAGTGCAAACAGCGTGGAGGCGATGCCAAGTCCGAGGATCGGGGAGAGCAGCCTGTAGGCATCCTGAATTTCCGCCACATCCTGATGGCCGGAGTTGTGGAACGCTGCCGCCGCAACGATCAGGATGGCGGCGTTGATGAACAGCGCCAGAGTCAGGGCAATCGTGCTGTCCCATGTCGTCCAGCGAATGGCGTCCCGCCGTCCGGCCGGGGTGCGTTCATAGGCGCGGGTCTGGACGATCGAGGAATGCAGATACAGGTTATGCGGCATGACCGTGGCGCCAATGATGCCGATGGCGATGTAGAGCATCCCCGGCGTCGTCACGATTTTCGGGTCGGGGAGAAGGCCAGCCAGAACGCTGTGGACAGGTGGTGCTGCTGCGACGAGCTGGATCCCGAAACAGAGGGCGATGATCCCCAGAAGCGCGATCACGAACGCCTCCAGATATCGGAAGCCCCGGTTCATCAGCATCAGCACGATCAACGCGTCCAGAATGGACAGCAGGGCCCCGCCGAGGAGGGGCAGGCCGAACAGGAGCTGAAGCGCCACGGCTGTGCCGATGACTTCCGCCAGATCGCAGGCAATGATGGCCAGTTCACAGGCCAGCCACAGAACGATGTTCACGCGCGGGGAAAAATGGCTCCGGCAGGCCTGTGCGAGATCCTGTCCCGTCGCGATCCCGAGGCGGGCGGAGAGTGCCTGAAGCAGGATCGCCATGAGGTTCGACAGCATGATGACGCAGAGCAGCGTATAGCCATACCGCGCGCCGCCCTGAAGGTCGGTGGCCCAGTTTCCCGGGTCCATATAGCCGACCGAGACCATGAATCCTGGCCCGACGAAGGCCATGAAACGGCTGAACCACGACGCTTCCGCACCAGGAACTCGGATGCTGGAGAACACATCGGGCAGGCTCGGGCGCATGGCCGGGGAGGGCGTACGGGGGGCGTTGGTGTTTGGCATCGGGACTGTATTCAATCCCATCCGGAATTGATATTCAATATGCTATATTGATGAGCCTCATGAAAAATACGGAATCTCTGGAAATCGTGATTGCCCGGACTGGCAGAGCGGTCCGGAATGTTTTATTCCGCCGTGAATAATGTTTTCTGGATAGAGGCACAGGACGGGAATGGAACGGAAAAAACGGCTGAAGGACACCGCGCTCAAAGAGATGCTGCCTGATGTCGAAACCCATTCCGAAGGCTTCCGCGCCAATCGTGAGGCGCGGCGCAATGTGCTGGTGGAAGACTATGTCGAACTGATTTCGGACCTGCTGTCTGAAGGGCAGGAAGCCCGGCAGGTCGATATAGCCGGGCGTCTGGGCGTGTCGCAGCCTACAGTGGCGAAAATGCTCGCCCGTCTCGCGACGGAAGGTTACGTCACGCAGAAACCTTACAGAGGGGTATTTCTGACGCCTGCGGGGCAGGAGATGGCGGACAAGGCGCGGCACCGGCACCGGATCGTGGAAGCATTTCTGCTGGCGCTCGGCGTCAGCGAGGAAAATGCCCGCGTCGATTCCGAAGGGGTGGAGCATTACGTCGGGAGCGAGACTCTAACGCTGTTTGAAAAGGCGATCCGGGGCAATCTGCAACAATTCATGCAAAACTTACCGGACGCCTGATAGGCCGTGTCCGAAATCTGCACTCAGGTGCAGATTTCGAGATTGACGTCTTCCTGCGCCAGAGCCTTCGCGATGGACGGCTTAAGATGGGAATCTGTCAGGACGTGGTCGAATTCCGACAGGGACGCCAGACGGTGCAGGCCGCCTTTGCGGAACTTCGTGCTGTCCACCAGCAGAACGCATTGGTCCGCCATATCCATCATGATCCGCTTGACCTTGACCACATCCTGATCGTTCTGGAACGCGGTGGCGTTATGGATGATGGAGGTTGAGAGGAACATCATGTTCGCCCGCAGGGACTGCGCGGCCTGTTCGCAGACCAGCCCGAAAAACGCATTGCGCGGCGGATTATAGTCGCCGCCAAGGCAGATCAGTTTCAGGTTGGGATAGGGCGAGAGCGCCTGAATGACGCCCACGGCGTTGGTGATGATCGTCAGGGGCGCGAGAGCGGGCAGAAGCGGCAGCATGGCCGCGACGGTCGTGGAGTCATCAAGGACCAGAACCTGCTCGGGCTGGATCAAGGAGACGGCCCGCTGGATGATCGCGTCCTTGAGGTCTGTCGCCCGCGAGCGTCGGAAATTGACCGTTTTCTGGGTCGTAACCTTGTTGCGCAGGACGATACTGCCATGGAGCTTGTCGATCAGACCCTGTTGTACGAGGGCATGAGAGTCGCGGTGGATCGTCATGCGACTGACCCCGAAACGCTCTGCCAGACCTTCGATGGTGGCGCTTCCGGTTTCGAGAAGGACGTCGAGGATCTGTTTCTGCCGGGCCGAATTATCCCGCCTTTTCGAACTCTGCGGCGAGGCGGTGGTGATCACGGAGCCCGAACCATCAGTCATGTGTCAAATCGATTCCTGAGCGTGAAAGCAAACAGACAAGTGTAAAATCACACATACCATATCAGAGCCGAATGGACGTGTAACGTCCGTTGAGCGAAATCCGGCCCTAAAAAGGTGACTATTACGCTTTTGCCGTGATCTTCAGAACACGGGCAGTTTCTTCCCGGAGTGTCGCGCAGGCTTGGGCGTCTTTGATCAGATCGATCCCGTAGGCCGGAAACACCTGACGCAGGCGGGGCAGCCAGTCAGCCTCTGTCAGCCGTTCGGGAAAGACCTGCTGGACGACCTGAAGCGCCACGGAGGCGGCAACGGACGCTCCGGGCGATGCGCCGAGGATGGCTATAAGGGAGCGGTCGGCGCTTTTCACAAGCTCGGTCCCAAAGCGCAGGGTTCCGTGCAGCCCCTTGTCCGGACGGATAATCTGCACGCGCTGTCCGGCCACGACTTTCGTCCAGTCCTCGGGTCTGGCTGTCGGGTAGAAATCCTGAAGGGCTTTGAAGCGGTCCTCGTTCGTCTGGAGAACCTGACGCACGAGATAGTCCAACAATCCGAGATTGTCTTTCCCGGCGGTCAGGGCGGGAATGATGTTTTGGGGTGTCAGAGAGCGGAAATAATCCGTCCATGAACCGCTTTTGAGGAATTTCGTGGAAAACCCCGCATAAGGTCCGAACAGCAGGCAGGACTCGCCGTCGATGACGCGCGTATCGAGATGCGGGACCGACATGGGGGGCGAACCGACAGGGGCCTTGCCGTAGACCTTGGCGTGGTGTTGCCCGGTAATGGCCGGGTCCATGCAGCGCAGCCAAAGTCCGCTGACAGGGAAACCGGCATAATGTGCCGCTTCGGGAATGCCGGATGCCTGAAGCAGTGGCAGCGCATTGCCGCCCGCGCCGACAAAAACAAACCGCGTCAGAACCGTGATCGTGTGGCCGCTTTCGGTATCGGTGGCCGTCACGCGCCAGCGACCGTCCGTGGTGCGTGTCAGGCCGGTGACACGATGGTTGTAGTGGGTGGCAATGTTGCGGTCTGACTTGAGAGAGGCCGTCAGTGCGTGGGTCAGGGCGCCGAAATTGACGTCCGTGCCCTCTTTGATGCGCGTGGCCGCAACGGGTTGGGACGTATCGCGCCCCGCCATCACGACAGGCGCCCATTGCGCGATGACGGCCGGATCGGACGTGTATTCCATGTCCGCAAAGCAGTGATGGGCGACCATCGCCTCATAACGGGCCTTGAGAAAAGCCACGTTCTCCTCGCCCCAGACTAGACTGATATGGGGGCAGGGCTGCACGAAAGCTGCCGGATTGGCAATGCGGCCTTCGCGCACCCAGTGCGCCCAGAGCTGCCTTGAGAGATCGAACTCCGTGTTGATTGCCAGCGCCTTGGAAATGTCGATGCTGCCATCCGCGCGCTGTGGCGTATAGTTCAGTTCGCAGTTCCCGGCATGTCCGGTCCCGGCATTGTTCCAGGCATAGGAACTTTCCTGCCCGCAATCCGGCAGCGTCTCGAACATCATCATCGACAGCGATGGATCGAGCTCACGTAGCAGGGCCGCGAGTGTGGAACTCATGATCCCCGCACCGATCAGGACGACATCGGGGCAGAGGCTGGAAACTGACGGCATGAGGCTGAAATCCGGCAAGGGCTGGAAAGAAAAGAGGGCGAAAGATCCCCGAAAGTTCAGCCCGTGTAAACCGGGCCTGCGGGCAAGAGCTTACCGGGATTGAGGATATGATGCGGGTCCATCGTGTTTTTCAGCGCCCGCATCACACTGAGGCTTCCAGCACCATGTTCGGTTTCCAGAAATTCCAGCTTGCCCATGCCAACGCCATGCTCGCCGCTGCATGATCCGTTCAGCGACAGGGCGCGGGCAACGATTTTCCGGTCCAGATCGAGGGCGAGATCATGCCCTTCGGGTGTGTCATCCGTAATGATGAGCGTATGAAAATTGCCGTCCCCAACATGGCCCAGAAGCGGCGCGCGTAGGCCGGACGCTTCGATGTCACGATGCACGCCTTCGATCAACTCGCCCAGACGCGAAATCGGAACGATACAGTCCGTGGAAATGACCCGCGCGCCCGGAACAATGGCCTTTGCCGCCCAGTAGGCGTCATGCCGCGCCTTCCACAGACGGGTCCGGTCTTCCGCACTCTCCGCCCACGCAAAACCCAGCCCGTTATTGCCCGACGCAATGGCTTCCGTCGTCTCGACCTGTTCGCGCACGGCCGCAGGCGAGCCGGTGAATTCGAAGAACAGCGTGGTCAGCGGCTGATATTCCGTAAGGCCGGAATATTGGATGGAGGCCGCCATCTGCACACTGTCCATAAGTTCCACGCGGGTGATGGGAATGCCGCACTGGATAATTTCCATGGCGGTCCGGATCGCGTCATGCAAGCTCTCGAACTGGCATATGGCCGCGGATACAGTCTCGGGGCGTCCATGCAGACGAAGCTGGGCTTCCGTGATGATCCCCAGTGTCCCTTCCGAGCCGACGAACAAGGATGTCAGATCATAGCCGGTGGAGGACTTGCGGACGCGGCCACCCGTGCGGATGACTTCGCCGGTCGCGAGCACAACCGTAAGGCCAAGCACGTTTTCCTTCATTGTGCCGTAACGCACGGCGGCTGTGCCTGAGGCGCGGGTGGCGCACATGCCGCCGATCGTCGCTTCTCCACCCGGATCGACCGGAAAGAAAAGGCCGGTGTCACGGATTTCCACATTCAGCGTCTGGCGCGTGATACCTGCCTGAACCCGACAATCCAGATCTTCGGCGTTCAGTTCCACGATGTCGGTCATGCGCGACAGGTCGAGGCTGATGGCCTGTTCGGGCGGGACGACATGCCCTTCGACCGAGGTGCCCGCTCCGAATGCCACAACTGGAACCCGCCATTCATGACAATGGCGCAAAACGGTTGCGACATCCTGCGTGTTTTCCGCGAAGACCACCGCCTCGGGCAGGCGGGAGGCATTCATAGCCTCGCCGTGGCTGTGTTCCTCGCGAACGGAGGGTGCCGTGCTGATCTGCTGCTCTCCCATGAGGGGCTGAAGGGCCTTGAGAACGGCCTGTAAGCGGTCCTGAGCAGAAGCGGAAGAGACGGTCATGACTGGGTCCGGCATGAAGAAATAAGGACGCTCTTCATAGGGCGGATTGCAGGCTTGGGAAATATCTTCAGGCCGATATGGGGATATAGAATGAAATAATCTGTCTAAAAATGGATCTGAATTGCAAGATCAGGCTCTGTTGGAGGGCGGCGGCCTTATTCAAAGAAAATATTGCTCGCTCGGCTGACGAAAATATAGGTCCGCTCGTCCCCTTTGGTGTTGACGATGATCCCCTGTTCCAGATCCGCCCCGACTTTCATGGCCGATCCGATCACCAGAATTTTTTTGTTCAGCACCATGTTGCGGAAATCGCCACCAAACCGGATGTCGGCGTTGTAGGCCACGCTTGACGTGATCTGCACGGCGACATTGGCACGGTCCAGATAGGTATCTTCCGAGTTGAGGAAGACCATCTTGTTGAAAACGTTCACGCTTTTAACGGTCATGACGAACGTGCCGGGAACCACAGTGCGGTTCGATGTTTCCCTCAGTGTATCCGCTGGTGTCAGTCTTTTTTCGAGAACCCAGTCTCCCGAACAGGCTGTCTGGCCGATCAGCGCTGTGAGGAGGGTAAGTGAAAAAAGAGCGTTACGGACGGTCATCTGACGAGTGCTACCGACTGTGAAATACTGGATCGACCCTAGGAGAGAATATTCCGGGTGTCGTGCGAAATTTATATGTCCCGTCGAAGAAAAGCCTTGTTCAGGTCGCAAAGACGACTGTGCGGCTACCGTTGATAATGGTTCGGCGTTCGATGTGATACCGGACGGCACGTGCCAGAACGCGACGTTCGATATCGCGTCCTTTGCGGATCAGGTCCTCGGGTGTGTCGGCATGGGAAATACGCTCCACATCCTGCTCGATGATCGGGCCTTCATCCAGATCCAGCGTGACGTAATGGGCCGTCGCGCCGATCAGCTTCACGCCGCGGGCAAAGGCCTGATGGTAAGGGCGCGCGCCCTTGAAGCCGGGGAGGAAGGAGTGGTGAATATTGATACAGCGACCGGACAGGCTGGCGGCCATCTCGTTGGACAGAACCTGCATGTAACGCGCGAGAATGACCAGCTCGGCACCGCTCGATGCCAGCAGGTCCAGCACGTGGGCTTCCTGCGCGGGCTTCGTTTCTTTCGTGACGGGGACGTGGTGAAACGGAATGCCGTAGAAATCCAGATCCGCGAACACGTCGCGCGGGTGGTTCGACACGATGCCAACGGGCTCGATCGGCAGTTCCCCAATGCGCCAGCGATACAGCAGATCGACCAGGCAGTGATCGAAGCGCGAGACCATCAGCAGGACCTTCGGCTGCACGCTGCGGTCATGCAGGGCCCACTCCATGCTGAAACTGTTTCCCAGAACGGCCAGCGCCTCTTGAAGCTGCTTCATGCTGGTCCGGTCTTGTGCGACTTCAAAGACGATCCTCATGAAGAAGACCGTGCTGTCCCGGTCATCGAACTGCTGAGCTTCCGTGATGTTGGCATCCAGCTCCGCCAGCTTCCCGCTGATGGCCGCCACGATACCCGGGCGGTTGGGGCAGGAAAGTGTCAGGACATAGGTCGTCTGCGGAACTGAAGGGGCCGTCATGGAAGGTCTTTTCTCGTCTTTTTTAAAAGTCTGCCGTCTTCAGACGGTAAAGTATTTTGCACGCGGATTCAGCATCACGAGTGCTGATGTCGACTGTTCCGGGTGCAGCTGATAGCCGTCCGAAAGGGACACGCCGATGCGTTCGGCATCCAGCATTTTCAGGATCGGCTCCTGATCCTCAAGCCGGGGGCAGGCGGGATAGCCGAAGGAATAGCGCGAGCCGCGATAGGACTGGGAGAGCAGCCTTTCCATGTCTCGGTTGTCGTCGCCCGCGAAGCCTAGTTCGGCGCGGATGCGCTTGTGGGTGTATTCCGCCATGGCTTCCGCCATTTCGACCGACAGGCCATGCAGGTACAGATAGTCCTGGTAGCGGTTGTCCTCGAACCACACCCGCGCCAGATCGGATGATTTCTGCCCGACGGTCACAACCTGAAGCCCGACCACGTCACGGACATCGTCGCTGATATCGCGCACGAAATCGGCGATGCACTCGCCGTCATCCTTGGGCTGGCGCGGCATGGTGAAGCGTGCGGCTTCCGTTTTACCGTCTTCTTCGAACAGCACGAGATCGTTCCCGTCTCCCGCTGCTTTCCAGTACCCGTAAATCGCCTGTGGACGAATGATGTCCTGTTCAGCACTCAGCGCCAACATGCGCTTGAGCACGGGGCGGAGTTCGATCTTGGCGTATTCCATGAATTCGTCGAGCGAGCGGCCCTGTTTCCGAAAGCCCCACTGAAACTGATACAGCGACCGTTCATTAAGAAACGGTAGAACCGCATTCGGCGTCGCTTCCAGAACGCGCGCGCCCCAGAAGGGCGGTGTAATGACAGGCTCGGAGCCTGAAATACGCTCACGCCGGGCTTTTGCGGCCTCACGATCCACCTCCCCAAAGCCCCGCGTTTCCGCGATTTCCGGCGCGCGTTCCGTCTTGCGGCTCGCCTGGCTGGCGCGGCGCGTCTGGATTGCGCCCAGATAGGAGTCGAGGTCGTTATTGGCGATCTTGTCCATCAGGCCTAGACCGTCGAACGCATCACGCGCATAGGCCACACGCCCCGGTTCACCAGCGCCATAAGAGCGGGCGCATTCTTCCTCGACGTAATTGCGCGTCAGGGCGGCGCCGCCGAGGATGACCGGAAGGTCAAAGCCCTGACGGTGCATTTCCGCGAGGTTTTCGCGCATGATAACCGTGGACTTCACCAGAAGCCCGGACATGCCCAGCGCATCGGCGTTATGTTCCTTCACGGCCGCAATCATGTCCGCAAGCGGCACCTTGATGCCCAGATTAATGACCCGGTAGCCGTTATTGGTCAGGATAATGTCCACGAGGTTCTTGCCGATATCGTGGACGTCCCCCTTGACGGTCGCGAGCACCATCGTGCCGCGATGCTGGCCTTCCGTGCGCTCCATATGCGGCTCAAGCCAGGCGACGGCAGTTTTCATCGTCTCGGCGGACTGCAACACGAACGGAAGTTGCATCTTGCCCGAACCGAACAGCTCGCCCACGACCTTCATGCCGTCCAGTAGAACATTGTTGATGATATCGAGCGGCGGCATTTCTGTCATTGCGGCCGCCAGATCGTCCTCGATGCCCTTGCGGTCACCGTCCACGATCCGGTCTTTCAGACGTTCTGCTGGCGTTTCCGCACGACGCTTCTTGACGGCATCAGCGGCTTTTCGGCCCGCAAACAGTTCCAGAAGTTTCTGAAGCGGATCGTAGTCTTCGGTGCGACGGTCGAAGATCAGGTCTTCCGCGACCTTGACCTCTTCAGCCGCGATCAGGTGCAACGGACGGATCTTGGAGACATGCACGATCGCGCCCGTCATGCCCGCCTTGACGGCATGGTCGAGGAACACCGAATTCAGCACAGCACGCGCGGCCGGATTCAGGCCGAATGAAATATTCGACAGGCCGAGAATGATCTGGATGTCGGGGAACTTGTCGCGGATTAGCTTGATGCCTTCAAGCGTCCACTGTCCGAGCTTGCGATCGTCTTCCACGCCCGTCGCGATGGTGAAGGTCAGCGGGTCGATCATCAGATCAGACTGCGGCAGCCCGTACTGGGTGCAGGCGAAATCAACCAGTCGCTCGGCAATGCGCAGCTTGTCCTGCGGCTCTTTCGCCATGCCAACTTCGTCGATCGTGAGCGCAATCATCGCCGCGCCGAACTTGCGGGCCAGCTTCATG
Source organism: Gluconobacter sp. Dm-74 (assembly GCF_018256135.1). NCBI lineage: Bacteria > Pseudomonadati > Pseudomonadota > Alphaproteobacteria > Acetobacterales > Acetobacteraceae > Gluconobacter > Gluconobacter sp. Dm-74. The sequence continues at coordinate 660,030 of NZ_JAERLX010000001.1, forward strand.
CGGGCATGCGCCTGTTCTTCACCGTCTTCGAAATTGATCGAGTTGATGATCGGCTTGCCACCGTGCAGCTTGAGCGCGGCTTCAATAACGGGGGTTTCGGTCGAATCAATCACCAGCGGCGCATTCACGGACGACGTGAAACGCGTGACGACCTCGTTCATTTCGCGGACTTCATCCCGTCCGACGAACGCCGTGCAGATATCGAGCGCGTTGGAGCCTTCGGCGGCCTGCTCACGCCCGATGGCGACGCAGCCGTCCCAGTCATTGGCTTCCTGAAGCTCACGCCATTTCTTGGAGCCGTTCGCATTGCAGCGCTCGCCGATGGAGAAATAGCTGTTCTCCTGACGCAGCGGCGTTTGCGTATAGAGGCTGGAGACCGACGGCACCCAGACCGTACTGCGCTTGACCGGGGCAGGGCGCAGCTTCGTGCCGCCCACACGACGCAGCATCCCGTCCAGTGCCTGAATATGCGGGGTGGATGTGCCACAGCAGCCGCCGATCAGGTTCAGCCCGTCTTCCTTGACGAAGCGCTCCATCCAAACGGCCATTTCCTCGGGGCTGAGCGGATAGACGGTCTTGCCGTCCACAAGCTCGGGCAGGCCGGCATTGGGCTGCATGGAAATGAGGCCGGGCCAGTTTTCCGAAAGCCAGCGGACATGCTCGCCCATTTCCTGTGGACCGGTCGCGCAGTTCAGGCCGAGCGAGGGGACGTCCAGCGCCTGAACGGTCGTGGCGGCCGCGGCGATATCGGGTCCAACCAGCAGCGTGCCGGTGGTCTCGACTGTGACCTGCACGAAGATCGGCGCATCCGAACCCAGTTCGATCCGGGCAATTTTGGCAGCGTTCACGGCTGCCTTGATCTGAAGTGTGTCCTGACACGTCTCGATCAGGAACCCGTCCACGCCGCCATCAATCAGGCCACGGCACTGTTCGATCAGACCAGCTTCCAGATCGTCATAAGCAATGTTGCCCAGCGTCGGCAGCTTCGTGCCCGGACCGATGGAGCCCATGACGTAGCGGTGCCGTCCGTCAGAGAACGTTTCGGCCGCCTCACGAGCCAGCGTGGCCGCCGTGCGGTTGATTTCCCGTGTACGGTCCTGCAGCCCGAATTCCGCCAGCGTGACGATGGAGCCGCCGAACGTGTTCGTCTCCACCATGTCCGCCCCGGCTTCGAAATAGCCGCGATGGATTTCACGCACGAGTTCCGGACGGGAGAGGTTCAGGATTTCCGTGCAGTTTTCCTGTCCCCAGTAATCGCGCTCGACTTCGAGATCCAGCATCTGCACCCGGGACCCCATGCCGCCATCACAGAGCAGGACCTGATCGGCAAGGGCATCAAGCAGATGGGGACGTGAGGACATGGGCAGCAGGCTCTGTAACTGGAAAGGACGGGAGACAGGTTCGGGAACCCGTGATCGGGACAGCGCCTCCATATACGGTAAGAGGCAGAAACGGTGTAGCAAACCGCCTGCATGGCGGCAAAGAGTTGGAGGCATGAAAATGCTGCCCGGTTGCGCAGGCCCTGCTAAAGAGGATTCAATGACCGCGTCCCTGATCCCCCTGAGCTTCCTGTCCGGAGAGTCTTCGTGGCCGGAAGAGCGTAGACGTCATGCGCTGCTCATCGGCGGCGCACGGCCTGAGGAAACGTGGGGCGACGTCGCCGCCATTCCGGCACCGTTGCCCTTCAGGAACCGCCACGCTACGGGATGCTTTTGTTGCAGTCGTGATCCGGTGGTCATGGTTCTGGCGCAGGTTTTTCAGGACCGCGTGACGGGTAGACGTCCGTTTTTTCACGAGGTGGCGGTTCTGACTGCCCCGCAGGAGATGTCGGCGCTCCGGCAGCAGCTTGAAAATGACGTGCTGGTCCGGGCGCGTTACCGGCTCGTGTCCTGAAGCCGGTGGTTTCTGCCTGCTGGAACGCTTCAGCAGATCGGGTCTATGCTGGTTGCGGACTTCGGGATAACTGGACGGCATGACGATAGACGCACAAGAGGATGGCGAACAGGACGGACCGCTGCGGCAGCGCAAGAAGGACCGCACCCATGCCGCGCTGGTGCGCGAAGCCATGCGCCTGTTTTCGACTTATGGTTATGAAGAAACATCCGTCGATGAAATCGCAGAAGCCGCGCAGATCTCGCGTCGGACGCTCTTTCGTTATTTTCCGGGCAAGGCCGATATCATTCTCGCCTGGACCAACGGCGTTACAACGATCCTGACCGATGCCATTCGCGCCGTGCCGCTGGACGTTCCGCTACAGGACGCCGTTCTGGCAGGGCTTGTGCCGGTCGTCGCCTGTTATTCGTCCGACCGGATGGATGCCTATGGGGTCGTCAGGCTGGTGGAACAGACGCCCGCGCTGCGTGACATGGCCCTGCGTCGCTATTCCGAATGGGAGGAAACACTCGCTTCCGCCCTGATCGCCCGCTTGCCCGCCACCGAAATGCCGTCCCTTGTGGCTCGTTTGCTGGCCCGGACGGCGATTGCGACGTTCCGGACGGCTCTGGACGAATGGGTCAAGACCGAAGGCCGGTCGGATCTTGAAACCATCCTGCGCCGGACCTTCACGCTTCAGCCTCTGCTGTGGCAGAACGATTTCCCGATGAGTTCAGGCTGAGCCCCGCTCAGAGGTCCAGCTCGATGCTGAAATGGTACGTCCGCGGCAGGCCGGCCACTGCGGAGTTGGTAGCATTGCTGACGCCATTAATGCTGGACGGATAGACGGACGCCCAGTAGCTCTGGTTCGTCACGTTGTTCACACCAAAGCGGAACACCAGCGGCTGGCCATAGGCATGGGTCGCATAACGTGCGCCCAGATCCAGCGTGACGTAAGACGGCGCAAAGGTCGTGTTGTAAACATTGGCAGCACGACGGCCCATATAATGAACATTCGCGTTGACGGCCGCGCCTTTGAGAAACGGCAGGCGATAATCCAGCAGTGCATTCGCCATCAGTGGCGGGACGCCCACAACCTGCTTGTTGGCCGTCAGCGACGATCCCGTACCCAGCATCTGGGCATCGAGCCATGTCATGCCACCAAGAAACGTCAGATTATCGGTGATATTGCCCGATGCCTGAAATTCGACGCCATAGTTTCGCTGCGTGCCGTAATTCGCATAGACATGCGTCACAGGGTCCGTGAATCCGAACGGGCGTGACATGCGGAAGCCCGCAATGTTGACCTGCATGCGCTTGGCGATCAGGATCTTGTAGCCGACTTCATATTCTTCTGAGCGCAACGGAGCCGTGACGTCATTCACGTTGACCGACCCCACCGGGGCGGTCGTTCCCGCCTGTAGCGAACGTCCCCATGTGAAATACAGCGTCTGGCTATCCGTCGGCTTGTACATCAGGCTCGTCATCGGGCTGAATGCGGCGGCGCGGGTGTAGCTGGATGTTTTGGTGCCGGTCTTGGCGTAGTTGTTGGTACTCAGCCAGCTCCAGGCGAGGGAGCCCATGATCGACCAGTGCTTGCCCAGCGAAATGGTATCGCCTGCCAGCAGCGACTGGTTCATCGTATCAGCGGATTTGTAGCGACCGGAATAATAAGGCTGCACGCTTGAGAAGCTCTTGGGGTGGCCGATCGTGGCTTCTCCAAGAGTGATGGTTCCGGTGGAGGAAGTGGGGTTGTAGTTCCCCATCATATAACCGTTCGTGCCGAGTTCGATCTGGTGTCGCAGCGGACCGGTGCGGAATTTGCCGTTCAGGTAAGCCATATTGCTTCCTGCGACGAAATCATTGGCCGTGAGGGCTGCGGAAATCGTCTGGCGATACAGGCCCGAGGAATTCAGAAGCTGATTGGACGTGCTGAAGACATTGCGCGCCGCATTCTGCCATAGACCGCCGAGCTTCAGGCTCCAGTTGTCGTTGAAATTATGGATGATCTTGGCCAGAGCCGTATCGGTTTCCATGTTGTAGCCCGCCTGTGGCTGGCCATAACCCTTCTGGCTCAGATCCGGTGCCTGAGGAAGCTGGATTGCGGTGCTATAGGCGAAACCGCCCGGATAGCCGCGCTCGGCATAGGTATACTGGCTGGCATCGATCTGGATGACAGTCTTGTCCGAGAGATGAATGTCGAAATCGCCGCTGACGAGGTCACGCCGAAGATGCGAACCTTCGACATAACCTTCGCCGTTCTGGTTCAGCAGGTTCAACCGGTAGCCGAACCATTTGTTTTTCCCCACGCGCCCCGAAACATCCGCGCTCTCCAGAGGAGAACCGATGGAATCCGTCCCTACGACAAAGCGTTCGGTCATACGGTCCGTCGGGCGCTTGAGCGTGAAGTCGAACGTGCCCGCCGGGTTCTGCGGTCCGTAAAGCGCGCCTGCCAGACCGTTCAGAACCTGAAGGCTGTCGAACTGTTCGGCGGCATAGGGCGTGGTGATGACCATGTTCAGCCCGTCCATGCGGGTGTTGGCAATCACATCGCCTTCAAAGCCACGGGACTGCGGCCGGCTGGTGTTCGGATCGCCGCGCATTTCAAGCTGTGCGGACGGTACATACGCCACGAGATCGTTAATATTGCGGCTCTGCTGGTTCACCAGAACATCATGCGGAACAACCATGATGGACATCGGTGTATCGAGCACGGAGCGCGTGCCGAGCGGCCCCAAAGCCACGTCTTTGTTCAGATAATCCGCAGCAGTTCCAGAGCCGTTTCGACTACGAACCGTGATGGTCTCTGCTTTGGGGGTTTGTGTTTTGGCATAAGATGACGGGGCGGGTACGGCTGTTTTGGTCTTGGAAGCTGGTTGTGTCTCCGCTGCGAAAGCGGGCATACTGCTTAGGACAGATCCGGAAAGAAGACAAAGCAGCAGGCGTGCGGATTTCATGAGCGGTCCTGATCAGTCGGTATGGGTGGGCTGAGGTCTCCTGTCCACATTATGGCACTGAGTGTCAAAATGATTCGCCTGTTTTGGTGCCGATATGCGGCGCGTTTCCTCATGACTGTTTCTTGAAAGACACAGATACAAACGCTTTGTTCGATCACAAAACGGAACAGGGGTTTTCATCCTGATGTGAAAATGAGGCCAAAACCCCATAATTTCCCGTTAATTTTCCGTTGATTCTGCCGTTAAAGTTAAGTATTTAGCAATCATTGCAACTGGATGTTGTGTGATGAAAGTTTTTGTGCAGCTTGCGTACGGTTTTGGCAGCAAAACCTGGCGGGAACGCTGGGAAGCGGGCCGAATATTGGGATTGAATGAGGAGCAGGCTTATGGCTACTCCCGAGCTGCCTCAGACGACATAGAAATCGTTTATTCTGAAGATCAGCGCGAAAATCCGCTCAACAAAGCGCTCCGCTATGGTGCACGTCTTGTGCTTGGTTTCGACTTTGTCCATGCGTGGCGGAACCGTAAGCAAATTCTTGCGTCCGATGTGGTGTGGACGCATACAGAATCGCAGACTCTGGCAGTTCTCCTCCTGTTCCGAATTCTGAAGCCTGTGCGCAGGCCAAAGCTTCTTGGGCAGGCTGTCTGGCTGATTGACCGCTGGCGCAAACAGCCTTTTTGGAGGAAATGGTTCTTCCGGCGTCTTATGAAAGACCTCGACCTTCTGACAGTACTTTCGGTTTTCAACCGGGATGACGGTCGGCGTATGTTTCCGGATCTGCGTGTTGAGCGGGTGCATTTCGGCATCCGGGCAGACGATATGAAGCCTGCTCGCAAAACCTGCCAGGGGAAAAAACTCAAGGTCCTTTCGCTTGGCAACGACGAGCACAGAGACTGGAAGACCTTCTGCGCTGCGGCAAATGCATTGCCGGATGTGGAATTCAGCATCGCAAGCAGTTCGCCTGCTGCATTTGAAGCAGCAAAGAATGTTCCTAATGTCACGCTTGTGCGGGCGAAAAACAATGCTGAGCTGATCGGCCTTTATTCTGACGCTGATATCGTTGTTGTCCCCCTTCAGTCCAATCGACATGCTTCTGGCATTACTGTCGTTGAGGAAGCCATTATCCTTGGGGTCCCGGTCATTTCTTCAGACTGTGGTGGTTTGACAGATTATTTCGGGTCAGATTCTGTACTCTATGTGCCAGAACGAAACCCGACGGCGCTTGCAGAGGCGATTTCTGCGGTGCGTACCAATCCGTCTGGTGCTTTACAAAGAACCGAAGCTGCTCAGGAACGGGTGAAAAACGCCATTAATTCCGTGGCATATGCCCGAAAGCATGTTGAGCTTTCAAAAGAGCTTCTGGACGCCTGATTTCGCTCTCTGAGGGAGAGAAAATCCCTCACAAACGCCAGGACCTATTACCCTGCAAGTCGTTCCAGGCGTGCGGTGTGATTGGTCAGATCTGCTCTCTCGGGTGTGACGAGCAGATCTTCCGAGAGACAGCCAGCATCAGCAAGCGCCTGTTTTGTTTCTCTCAGGCGCGGGAGATCAACGCGCGTGTTGATGGGTTCCGCCATGACATATTCCAGAGTGCGCTCGCTTTCCGAAAGGGCGGACTGGGTGCTGGCAATGGCCTCTGCGCGGGCTTGCGGCGTCATGGCCTGAGACTGGAGTTTCAGGGCTTCCGCCAGTTTGCGCAGACCTTCTCCAATTCTGTCTCGGGCGGTTGCAGGCCAGAAGCTCGTGAACATGGCATAGGTGATGAAATTGCCCAGCATGATTCCGATGATGCGGTCCCGCGCGGTTTCCATGTCGCTGGTAGGACCGAAGCCTTTCAGATCCGACAGGTAAAAGGCCAGACCGATCTGAAATCCTGCATAGGCAATGCGCTCATCGCCCGTTTTGACCCATGCCGCGAGCAGGGACACCACGAAAATCAGAACCAGAAAACCGGTGATCCCATCCAGATAGGGCATGACGAAAATGATGGAGCCAATGCCAATCGCCCCCCCGACAAGCGCTCCTGAAATACGCAGGGTCAGCTTGGAAACCATTTCCCCCATGGTTGGCAGCGCAACGATGAAGCAGGTGATGATGCAGGTGTGGATGCCCGGCCAGTCCAGCACCATGAAGGCCAGATAGCTGAGCATAACCCCTGCCGTGCCCTTGACCGCAAACCGGACATGTTCGGGATTGCTGAATGCGTCGTCCGCAAAGAACCCGGATTTTTTCTCCAGAGGGGCAGCTTTCGTACTTTCTGCAGGGGGTGTGGTAAACGCGGGCAGCATGTCCGCCATGGCGGAGGCTGCTGGAGATGCGGTGCTGACAGTGGGGCGCTCGATGTCGGCGGGATAGTCCCCGGCTGCGAAAATGGCGGCCATTTTTTCAAGGGTTGCTATCAGACAGGCCGCGTCTTCTGCTGATAGTCCGGTTCGGTCTGCTTCATCGGCGAGCGCGAGGACGGCCACGCTGCTGCTTGCGGACTGTTTGAGGCAGACCAGATCCTTGGCTGCCCAGATTTTTTCCAGCCCGGCCATTTTCGCAGACTTCATCATGTCTGTCGTGCCGATGCGCAGCATGTCCGTCGCTTGTTCGCGGGTACGGTCATCAGCGCCCCGTAGCAGGCGGCACGCCATGAGAAGACGGGCTGCAATATCGTCGGTCAGAACCCTGCGGGGAGACGGGCAGATCAGCATACCGAGCACGATCATGACTGCTCCCGGCACAGCCAGAAACAGATCCGTATAAAGAATAGCCCGCGTAATGACTTCCCCGACCGGAACCTGATCAATCACGACCAGTCCAAAGACGATAATCAGGCCGAACATATAGGCCACGGGTTTGAGTTTACTGGCCGACCCCAGAAAGAAAAACCCGAACGACAGAAGGGCGATCACGATCACCAGTTCCATCGCGTGATCCAGCGTGATCTTGATCAGGCCATAGATCAGCAGGAGCAGGAACACCACCACGATGTTCACCAGAACCCCGACGAGGGCATTGGTCACGCGGTCTTTCTGCCATAACGCCATCGTCACGAGTGCCGGAACACCCAGATCGGGAACCTGCCAGATTTCCCCGACCAGAACGGTGGTCGTGCAGCCAGCCGCCATGCGCAGCGCATAGCCCAGACGTCCCGGCGCAGGGTCCCATATCAGGCGCCAGATCCGCGCCAGCCCGAGGGTGCGAAGGGGTGATGCGTCCTGGATCACGTCCTGATCCGAAAAGTCCGGGGAAGGGGAGGTTTCAGGGACAGGCAGCGCCATGCCGGACCTCGACCGTCGCGGTGGCGCCGAGACGCAGCAGAAGCGGGTTCGCCTTCTCTAACTGGATGCGAACCGGGAAACGCTGGGCCACATGCACCCAGTCCATCTGTCGCGGCACGAGGGGGAGCGAACGGGCAATTCCGGAAGAATCAACCGAGAGAACGCCCCAACCGATACTTTCAACATGACCACGGATCGGCGTGTTCCGATCGATCATGGAATGGACCGTCACGCAGTCTCCAACCCCGACGGCTTCAAGATCGCCCTCCCGGATATTGGCCATCGCATACCACTCGTTGTCCGCGATTAGCGTAAATAAAGACTGCGAGGGCGCCAGAACTTCGCCAACCTTGACGCGCAGGCTGGTGACATATCCGTCCGCAGGGGCAATGACCGTGGTCTGTCGCAGTTCATAGCGGACACGATCATACGCTGCCTGACTGGCATCACGCGCTGCGATCGAACTTTTCAGATCGCCAATTGCAGTCGTGGCCGCTGTGGACTGGATGCGGGACTGGGCCAGGGAGATTTCGGCGTCGTGTAGGGCAACGCGGGCCTGATCGTATTGCTGCCAAGGAATATAGGATTTCCCGGCCAGAGGCTGAAGCCGCTCCACCGTCCGCGCTGCCAGATCCCGGTTGGTCTGGGCGCGGGAGACTTGATCGCCGGCCGTCGCGGCGTTGGAGGTTTTGACGCTGAGCAGACGTGTCTGGTTCTCCACTTCCGCATTGGCCAGATCCAGATTGGCTTTCGCCTGTCGAAGCGTCAGTTCGTAAGGTTCAGGGTCAATCTGGTACAGCACATCGCCTTTGTGCACACGCTGGTTGACCGTCACGTTCAGTGTTTTGATGCGCCCTCCCACAACCGAAGCGATATGCACCACTTCCGCATCGATGATGCCGCTATCGGAGGAGGGGTGAGCACTGTCCTCATGGGCGACATGTATGCCGAAAGCGGTGGCCGCTCCCACGCACAGGACCGCAATGATGATGCCGACTGGTTTTTTGCTGGAAACAGGGATGCGCTGCACGATCAGGGTCCGAATACCAGCGTCCACACCGTGAGTGCGGCGATGACGCCAAGGGCGACATAGGTGAAGAGGCGGAAGCTGAGCAGCGCATCAAGCCCTGTCAGCAGAAAGAGGACGCGCAGGCCCACAGCCGTCGCCACGCCGATCAGTGCGCAGGCCATCCAGCCCGGGAAATAGGCTCCCATGATCGGAAAGGCCGGAGCGCCGCGAAGAGTGCATCCGCCCGTCAGGAGAAAAGCGGGGCCGGAGATGCAGGATCGGAGGCGGGCAGGTCGCATTGGAGGCAGGAAACTTTCGCGCGGCCATCAGGAGGGCTGAAGCCTATCACAATCATTTGCGAAAGACACAGTCCTGTCGACCCGGTAGGGAAGTCAAGAAAAGAAAACTGCTGCTTTTGTGAAAAGTTGCACGGATAAGCAACAAATCGGGATTTAGGGAGAGTAATGATGCTCTGTTGCTTCATTGCGGCGGGTCTTCCGGCTGCTCTGCTTGAAGGGCGTGGGGTCATCCGATAAGCAGGCTTGAAAATCTTCCCTTTCTCCAGCTTTCGGCCTGATGGACATGACTTTGCGGACGCCTCTGATCCTTTCCTTCGGCAGTATCAATATTGATCTGACGGCCCGCAGCCAGCGGCTTCCCCGCCCCGGCGAAACTGTTCACGCCGACAGTTATGCGATCGGACTGGGCGGGAAGGGCAGCAATCAGGCGGCGGCTGCTGCAAGGCTTGCACAACCGTTCGACGTGGATGTCGCTCTCGCCGGTCGTGTGGGGTGCGATGCGTTCGGAGCGCAGGCCCGGGCCAGTCTGGAGGGTTTCGGCGTGGATCTCTCGCCGCTGCGGGATGATCCCGAGCACCCGACCGGCATTGCCCTGATCGGGATCGATGCTTCGGCGGAGAACTGCATCACCGTTGCCGGAGGTGCAAACATGGCGGTGGACGGAACGGATGTCGTGGCAGCCTCGCCTTGGCTGGACAGGGCGAAGGTCCTGCTGCTCCAGCTTGAAATTCCACAAACAGTCGCTCTGGCTGCCGCGATTCAGACAAAGCGGGCGGGCGGTCTCGTCATACTCGATCCGGCTCCTGCGCCTGAGCATGGTCTTCTCGACGCTTTATGGACAGAGATCGATATTCTGACACCCAATGAAAGCGAGACTTTCAGTCTCACCGGCATTCGTCCCGCGACTGTTGAAGAAGCAAAAACGGCCGCAGAAGCTCTGCTGGCGAAAGGTGTTCGCGCCGTTCTGGTCAAGATGGGAGCGAAAGGCGTGTTCTGGCACGATGGAACGTCATCAGGGCACATCCCGCCATTTCAGGTAACTCCGATCGATACTGTAGCCGCGGGAGACTGTTTTAATGCAGGGCTTGCCGTTGCTTTGGCTCGTGGAGAAAATCTGCCGGAAGCAGCCCGGATCGCCTCAGCCTGTGGGGCTTTGGCGACGACCCGTCGTGGCGCCGCAGACGCCGCACCGGAATGGAGCGAGGTCGCGGCGCTTATTCAACAATAGGTCGCTTCCTTAGCGTGGCCCCGGTCCATATCCCGGTGGGGGCGGCGGAGGCGCTCCTGGAGGCGGTGCCGCAATATTGGCGCCCACGACCCCGGCAATCAGACCCGTTGCCAGAGCTGTCAGCAGGAACTGGTTTCCAGAACGCGTCCAATAATAACCGGGTGGCGGAGCATACAGGCCACGATAGCTGCGCCAGTTATTGACGGCCCAGCGATTGCCACGGGGGCCGTCATAACGGTCTCCACGACGCCATACCCGGTCAGGACCGCCGCGCCGACCGCCACCGCGATAATCTCCATTTCGTCCCGGACCATCATGCCATCCGGGCCCACCCTGAGGACCGGAATTCCGTGGATCGGCAGAAGCCAGAGGCGCTGCGGCGAGGAGGCAGCCTGCCATCAATCCTGCGAATAATTTTGTCTTCATAACTCACCTTCAGGCCCGACTGTTCAACTCCGGGCACTTACAGTCTCAAGGTAAATCCTCTGACGTGGCCGGAATATGGCTTTTAGGGCTCGATCTGTAACGGTTTGTGAAATCCCGGAGTTGCTTTGTCGGTTCCGGAATAAAGATTCTTGCAGAGCGGAAGGCTTTTCGTGCTCAGGAATGTGCGCTTATGTTCGCTTTCTTACATTTCGCGTCAGGATTCCATCATGCCTCACGATCCGCCTTCCACCAGTCCAAGACAGGACCAGATCGTGCGTCTGGTTCGCAGTCAGGGCTATATGGCCAATGAGGAGATGGCACAGCATTTTAGCGTTGCGGTTCAGACCATTCGCCGGGATGTGACCCATCTTGCAGAACTTGGTTTGCTGTGCCGCCATCACGGAGGTGCAACGCCCGTCTCTACGGTTGAAAATCTGGATTACGATGCGCGCCAGATCCTCAATTCCTCTGCCAAGGATGCGATCGGACGTTATGCGGCGGCCCTGATTCCCGATCGTTCGTCTTTATTCATCAATATCGGCACAACGACGGAAGCCTTTGCCCGATCTCTGACAAGCCACAGGGATTTGCGGATCGTGACGAACAATCTGCATGTGGCATCGCTTGTTTCTGGGCGGACGGATTTTCATACCATTATTGCGGGCGGCCAATTACGTCCGCAGGACGGTGCCATTCTCGGGGCCACGGCCATCGAAACCCTGTCCTCGTTCCGCACGGAATTCGGCGTGATCGGGATCAGCGGGATTGAGGAAGATGGCACTTTGCTGGATTTCGATCTGGAAGAAATCCAATGCGCACGGACAATTATCCGGAACTCGCGCCGTGTTCTGCTGTTGGCGGATCATACGAAGTTCGCGCGCCATCCGCTGGGTAGAGTGGGGGATCTGCGGGATATCGACGACCTGATCACGGATCGTCCGGTCTCCGACTCCTTTCAGCGGCTTCTGGATGCTGCGGGTGTCACGCTGCATGTGGCTGAAAATCACGAATAACGCAGCGTCTTCTAACACTATTGCGTTACGAATCACATAAACCCCTTTCTTTATCGCTCAACATGCTCCAAAACGAACATCGACCGCTCGTTTTGGAGCGTGATGACAGGAGATCATGATGTCATCGATTCACGAGGTTTCATCTGCGGCCAATCCATCCGCGCCCTACGACCTTCTGGTTGTGGGCGGGGGGATCAATGGCTGCGGAATTGCAAGAGATGCCGCGGGCAGGGGGGCGAATGTGCTTCTCGTCGAGCAGGATGATCTTGCAAGCCATACATCGTCCGCCAGCACCAAGCTTATTCATGGCGGCCTGCGCTATCTCGAATATTACGAGTTCCGGCTGGTCCGTGAGGCCCTGATGGAGCGTGAGCGTCTGCTGAAGATCGCACCGCACATCATCTGGCCGATGCGCTTCGTTCTGCCGCACTCGAAAATGCTGCGCCCGGCATGGCTCCTGCGTACGGGGCTGTTCCTGTACGATCATCTTTGCCCGAACATGACGCTTCCTAAAACGAAGGCGCTGAACCTGCGGTCTGCTCCGGCGGGCAAGCCGCTGCGTTCGGAGTATGTGCGCGGTTTTGAATATTCGGATGGCTGGGTGCAGGACAGTCGGCTCGTGGTTCTCAACGCCATGGATGCGGTGCGCGTGGGTGCGAACGTCCAGACCCGCACGCGTCTCATCAAGGCTGTTCGCGGCCCGCAGGTCTGGACAGCCACGCTCGAAAACACCCAGACGGGTGAGCAGCGCATGGTTCAGGCAAAGGCCCTCGTAAACGCCGCAGGCCCATGGGTGGCCGAACTGCTTCAGGACCGTCTGAATGTGCCAAGCCGCAACAAGGTGCGTCTGGTCAAGGGCAGCCACATCGTGGTTCCGCGCGTCTTTGAGGGGTCACAGGCCTACATCTTCCAGAACCCGGACAAGCGGATCGTTTTCGCCATTCTCTACGAGCAGGACTTCACCCTGATCGGCACCACGGATGTTCCGTGGGAGAAGGACCCGGGGAAGGTCGATATCTCGCCTGACGAAATCAGCTATTTGTGCGAGAGCGTAAACCGCTATTTCACGAAAACCGTCAGCCCCGATGATGTCGTCTGGACCTACGCAGGCGTCCGCCCGCTCTATGACGACAATTCGGGCAATGCCTCGGCCGTGACGCGTGATTATGTGCTGGATGTGGATGCGACGGCCGCGCCGATCCTGTCCGTTTTCGGCGGTAAGATCACGACGTTCCGCAAGCTGGCCGAACATGCCGTCGAGAAGCTCGCTCCGCATCTCCCCGTCCTGCACAAGCCGGGCTGGACGGATGGTACTCCGCTTCCCGGAGGAGAGTTCGCGCCGAAGGATTTCGACGCGCAGCTTCGTCGCTTCCGTGGATACGCGCCGCATCTTTCCGAACGCAGTTCATGGCGTCTGATGCGCAATTACGGGCTCCGGGCTTATGAAATCGCCACTGCCGATGTGGAAGGCATGGGCCAGATGTTCGGCGATACGCTCAGCGCGCGGGAAGTGGATTACCTGATCGACAACGAATGGGCCCGCACCGCCGAGGACATTCTGTGGCGTCGCTCACGGCTTGGCCTGTTCGTCAACGATACCGATCGCGCGGCGCTTCAAACCTATGTCGAGGGACGTCTGCCAGCGGGCGTCGCCTCCGTTCCCAATCCCGATCCGGTCGCGCGGCAGAACGTCGCCTGACCATTTTTACTTCATTTTTCATGGCGGATATCAGTCATGTCAGAAAACAGACGTTATCTCGGTGAGCTCCTCGCGGAGTTCTTCGCAGTCGCAATCATCATTCTCTTCGGGGACGGCGTTGCGGCCATGTACTCGCTCTACGATCCCAGTCCGTACAAAACGGCCTATTGGGGCGTGTGTATCGTCTGGGGTCTGGGTGTGACGGTGGCAATTTATGCCACCGGCGCGATCAGCGGAACGCATGCGAACCCGGCTGTCACGCTGTCTCTGGCCATGTTCCGCGGCTTCTCGTGGAAAAAAGTGCTTCCCTACATTAGCGCTCAAGTTCTGGGTGGTTGTGCCGGTGCAGCGGTGGTTTACTCACTTTATGTCCCGGTTATCGACCATTTCAATCTGGCGCATAACCTGACGCGCGCCGTCGACGGCGGGGCTTCGGGTGTATTCTTCACCCATCCCGGTGATTTCGTCACGGTTTCCCATGCGTTCTGGGACGAACTGGTTCTGACGGCTGTGCTGGTTTTCGGGATTTTCGCGATCACCTGCCAGTACAATACGCAGGCTCCGCAGGCCAATTCGAGCGCGCTCATCATCGGTCTGCTGGTGGCAATCATCGGCGCGTCCTGTGGCTATCTGGACGCCTGGGCGATCAATCCGGCCCGTGACTTTGGCCCGCGTCTGTTCTGCTTTTTTGCGGGTTGGGGACAGAGCGCACTGCCAGCACCGGGCAACTACTTCTGGGTGCCCATCGTTGCTCCTCTGATCGGTGGTCCGATCGGTGCAGCACTCTATCAGTTCGGCCTGCGTCCTTTCATGCCGCGCTATCTGGAGCAAACGGTCGTTGTGTCCCCCGAGGGGATCAATCCCGCCGAACCGGTTCTGGTCGTGTCCAACCCTGGCGATCCTGCTTTCCCGGTCGTCAACAGAGTGTCCTGAAAATCAGTCTGAAATTTTTTGAACCTTTATTGGAGTGTCCATCATGAACAAGAAAGACTGCATCCTCGCCATCGATCAGGGCACGACCTCGACCCGCAGCATCGTCTTTGGAAAGGACGCGCAGGCGCTGGCCATCTCCCGCCGTGAGTTTCCGCAGCATTATCCCGAACCCGGCTGGGTGGAGCATGACGTCGAAGACATCTGGCGCGATGTATTGGCCACGGCGCGGGAGACCATCGACGAAGTGGGTGGGCCGGAGCGGATTGCGGCTCTGGGCATTACGAACCAGCGCGAAACTGTCGTCATCTGGGATCGCGAGACGGGTCGCCCGATCCACCGCGCGCTCGTCTGGCAGGATCGCCGGACGGCCCATGAGTGCAGTCTCCTGCGTCAGCAGGGCAAGGAAGCCGTCGTCCGTGACAAGACCGGACTTCTGCTGGACCCGTATTTCTCGGCAAGCAAGATTGCCTGGCTTCTCGATCACGTCCCCGATGCGCGTCGTCGTGCGGAAGCCGGAGAACTCGCAGCAGGCACGATCGATTGTTTCCTGCTATGGCGTCTGACGGGTGGACGCAAACACGCGACTGACATCACCAATGCCTGCCGCACGTCTCTGTTCAACATCCATACCCAACAGTGGGATGATGAACTTCTGGAGCTTTTCAACGTCCCGCGCGCCCTTCTGCCGGAAGTCTGCGACAACAGCAGCGATTTCGGCGAGACGGAAGCTAAGCTGTTTGGTGAGAAGATTGCCATTGGCGGCATGGCAGGCGACCAGCATGCTGCTGTTATCGGGCAGGCCTGCTTCCATGAAGGCATGGCCAAGGCGACTTACGGCACGGGCTGCTTCATGCTGCTCAACACTGGTGAAAAGCCGATCACGTCCAACAATCGTCTGCTAACCACGATCGCCTATCGCATCGGCGGCAAGACCTTCTACGCGCTGGAAGGCTCCATTTTCGTAGCAGGCGCTGGAATCAAGTGGCTGCGTGATGGCCTGCAACTAATCACGCATGCCTCCCAGACTGACGACATGGCAACCCGTATCCCGGACAGCCACGGCGTTTATATGGTTCCGGCCTTCGTGGGCCTTGGTGCTCCGCACTGGGACCCTGATGCGCGCGGCCTGATCTGCGGCCTGACGCTCGGCTCCACGCAGGCGCATATCGCCCGCGCCATGCTGGAATCCGTGGCCTATCAGACCTATGATCTGATCCGCGCCATGCGCGAGGACGGTGCCATGCGCACGAGCATCCTGCGGATTGATGGTGGCATGGCAGTCAACGACTGGTTTGCCCAGTTCTTGTCCTCCATGCTCAAGGCCGAGGTTGAGCGTCCGGTCAATATCGAGACCACGGCTCTTGGGGCAGCCTTCCTTGCCGGATTGCAGGTCGGGCTGTGGAAGAGTCTGGACGAAGTTGCGGCGACCTGGAAACAGGAGCGCGTTTTCGCACCGAAGATGGACCCGGCACAGCGTCGCATCATGATCGATGGCTGGCATGATGCCGTCCGTCGCACGCTGACGCCTCCTGCTGCGGCCGCGCCCGCGACAGTTGCTGCGGTCTCCAGTCAGGCTGCTTGAGCGGTCAATAACTTCTGAAAACCGGTGCCCCATAAAGGCGCCGGTTTTTTTCAATAGCTCTGCTTCATCGAGTTGAGGCTTTGATCCTGCCGAACTTGGCAGTATCCTTCCCCACCGCCCGGCAGCATGAAAACCACGAGTGGCGTGCTTTTCCTATGCTCTGCCGACGAACAGGAAGTATGCCCTCATGAGCGTTGCGCCGCAGTCCAGGTCGTTTTTTCAGCAACTGCGCGAGATCAACGGCGATCGTGGATTTTTTGCCAATCTGGCCTGCCTTTTCTCGGTGATCTGCATGATGGGTCTGAGCAATCTTCTCAGCCAGTCGCTGCTGCACCAGAACATGAACTGGCTTCTCAAACCGCTCATGGTCGTGATCGCGCTCTATTTCTTCGTGCCGTATTTCCTGCTGCGGCTGACAAAGCGCCCTTCCAGCGAAGGCTGACCCGCAGTTTTCTCGATAAAAAAAGGGGAGGTGGATCTGGTCCATCTCCCCTTTTTTTATCGTTGCCCGTGACTGGTGGCGCTCAGTGCGGAGTGTGGTCCTTGCGAACCTTTGCGACCTGATCCGCGGTCACGGTATAGGTGCCGCTACCGAAGGTCTTATTGACATAGTTCACAAGACTCGCGACTTCCGTATCATCCAGACGCTGCACATCTGAAGTGCTGCCGAACGCCGGCATGCTGGCATGACCATCCGCCGTCTTGCGGTTCACACCCGTCAGGATTGTCATGATCAGATTGTCCGGACGGCCCGCACCAACCACGGAGTTTTTGTAAAGCGACGGCGCATACTGATCGACGGTGCCCGCGCCGTTCTGCCCGTGACAGGCGGCACAGTTGGCATCGAACAGGTTTTCCGGGGCTTTCTGCGACAGGTTGTCGATCCGCGTCAGGTTGCCCGAACGCAGGTCGGGAATGTCGTTCGCCTTGCCAAAACCGTCGCGCGGTTGGTGTTCGGAAGAATCGTCGATCGCTTTCACCTGAAGAACAAATGCCGCCAGCGCATGCAGATCCGCATCCGTCAGATGGCTCGTGCTGTGTTCGACAGCTTCCCCCATCGGTCCGGCTGCCTGACTTCTGCCCTTGACCCGACCAGTGTGCAGATACTGGACAAGATCGTCCTCGCTCCAGTCTCCGATCCCGCCTGTTTTGCTGGGGGTGATGTTCGGAGCGTACCAGCCGGACAGCGGGCTGCCCGCCAGATACTGGTCTGACTTCTCCATCAGCATGACGTTGCGCGGTGTGTGGCAGGTTCCGCAATGTTCGAGCGCAATGGCCAGATACCGGCCACGCCGCATCTTGTCATAATTCGCCGAATCACCCGTTTCCTGCGTCTCGGTTCCTGCCAGCATGTTCCAGCCTGACAGCGTCAGACGGATATTGCTCGGAAAGCTGAGCTGCGTGGCGGGCGGCGTCTGCGCGACAGGTTTGACCCCGTTCATGAACCACACATAAAGCGCGTGAACGTCCTGATCCGTCAGGGCCGCATAGGAGACATACGGCATGACCGGATAGAGGTTTGCGCCATCGCGCCGCTTGCCCTTGCGGAGTGCCTGTTCGAAATCATGCTCCGAGTATTTGCCGATCCCATGATCGGCATCGGGCGTGATGTTCGTGGAAATGATGTCGCCCATGGGCGTTGCAATCTTCAGCCCTCCCGCGAACGGTGTACCGCCCGGCTTGGTGTGGCAGGCGATGCAGTCCGCAGCCGTGGCGAGATAGGCGCCACGGTTCATAACATCCTGATCCACATCCGCCGCCCGCGCAGCGAAAGAAGACAGTCCAGCCAGAACCGTTCCACCAACAAGAAAAGACCAGAAAACGGTTTTGAAATCAGGCATGGAGCAGTTCTTTTTTCAGCGTATCGGCAACACGAAGCGCAAGGGCTGCGACGGTGAGGGTAATGTTTCCGGTTCCGACCGTGGAGAACACGGACGAACTTGCGATGAACAGGTTCTCGTGGTCATGCGTCCGGCAATGGCCGTCCACCACGGAATCCTTGGGGTCTACGCCCATGATGGTGCTGCCGGAGGGATGATCCTGCGGGAAATAGCCCGGCGTCCACTGTTCATCCGTGCCATGCATCAGGCCGATAAGATCCTTGAACAGTCCGCGTGTATGCTCGCAACTGCGGACCGTGTAATCCGGCAGCTTGTAATAGACATCCGGGTGCGGAATGCCGAGCGCGTCCTTATGCGTCTTGCTGAGCGTCAGACGGTTGTCCGGATCGGGCAGGGCCTCGTTGTGGCTGAACAGACGGACGGTGTGGGAAGCCAGATAGCGGATCTGATCTTCCAGATCCTTGCCGACATACCCCTTTGAAATCGCAAGCTGCGTTGCGAAATCGACCTGGTTGTCATCAACCATGTGGACGAGATACGCGCCACGATCGCCACGCCAGTCGCCATCGCGGAAATTGTCGATCACGTTGGTCTCAAGCGGGCCACGTCCCGGCCAAAGGGCCTTGTCGCCGCTGATGAACGTCACCTGAACGCCGGTATGATCCATCATGTTCCGGCCAACATGGCCCGAACTGTTGGCGATACCATCTGGGCTCTGCTCATCGGCCGAAACCAGCAGCAGCTTGGCTGTCTCGATGCAGTGCGCTGCGATCACGAAATACTTGCCCGTCACGCGGTGCGATCCTTTGTCCGGATCGTAATAGTGAACGGCCGTTACCTTCTTGTTCGCGCTGTCACGCTCAATTTTATAAACCACAGCATTGGGTACGAACTTCGCCCCGGCAGCCTCGGCGTGATAGACGGAATAGCCGCCGTTATACATCGCCCCGATCGGGCAGATCGGCATGCAATTGTTGTGTCCCTCGCAGGTCGGACGGCCGTCATAGGGTCGCGTGTTGCGAGCCTGTGGCTCATGCACGACGCGATACGGTGTCTTTTCCGTGATAAGCTTGCGGAACTGCTGGGCCGCATAGGAAATCGGCAGTGCTTCCATCGGATAGGGCTGCTGGCGGGGGGAGCCCAGATCCTCGACCTTCGGATCAGGGCCGCACACGCCCATCATGACTTCGGCCTGATAATAAAACGGCTCGAGATCGTCGTATTTCAGGGCCCAGTCACGGCCCTGCCCATAGCGGGTCTTAAGCTCGAAATCCGATGGCAGATAACGCCATGCACAACCGGCCCAGTGCCAGGTCGTGCCACCCATCATCCGCAGATAGACCTGCTGATAGGCCTCCGCGTTCGGGCCGCTTGTATGCAGATACTGGTTCGGCGTCATCTGGTTGGGCGGATGTACGGCCCAGGGCGTGGACGGGAAGGGGCCTTGGTAGGACGGCTTGTTTTCCAGATTGCGGAAATTATCCACGAAATGCTGCCGGTCCACACGAGGCCCGGCTTCCAGCACGATGACGGAAATGCCCGCACGCGCCAGTTCGTTCGCAATGGAACTGCCAGCGACGCCGGACCCGACGATCACGACATCGGCGGAGAGATTCTGATCAGAAGACATAAGAGATGCTGTTCCCGCTCTCAGGTAGGTTCCACGTCGAACTTGGACGGCGACAGCGCAGGCGCGCCGGTCGGCTTGTCGACTTCGGGAGGTTGGGTCGTCCAGTAGAACGGGCCGCCTGCGGCATAGGTCTTGGGGTAGATCGCGTCCTTGGTGACGTCGAACATCAGGGCGGAGCGATAGACCACAACCTTGCCGTCCGCGACCCCGCGATACCAGCCGGTCATGATGTCATGAATGACGTCCTTGAACGCCGGGTCGGCCTGTTCGGCGGCCTTGGCGAAGGCGGAGGCATTTTCATAATTCCCGCTCTCCAGAAGCGTCTCGAGCTTTGAAAGCTGAGCTTTAAGCTCCGGGCCGGACTGGAGAATGCGCTCGTACAGTGCCTTTCCGATCCGGGGATCAAGAGAGGCGCGATCTGTCAGGCGCGTTGACACCTTCATGAAGCGCTCAAGTTCCGGATCGGCGCCAGTCGCAGGCTCTGCGGCCACGACATTTCCAACCGCCAGAACGCCCACGCCCGCCATGCCTGTCATCAGCGTATCGCGGCGCGACATCCGCGTCAGCCGGTTCAGGCGCATGGCATTGGGGGAGGACGTATGGAGGTCAACAAGAGGGCAGTGACGATCTTTCGTCATGTAGGATCACTCTTCGCATACACTCGAGACGGATGACATGACCGTGATCAGTGTCACCTTACAGAGGTCTGCAACCTACAGACGTCGCGTGATCATGCAACCGTGAAGAGCTGATTATCGGTAAATAATCCCATGAAAAGTAAAGTTTTCGGACGATATCGCGAAAGGATAGAAAGCGAAAACGCTTGTTATCTTATTATGGTTCCCGAAAAATCCTGAAGAGTTCGACGATGCTCTATTGTCAGGAATCTTCGAGGAAACGCGAGTAGTCGTCGGGATGTTCGTGCAATGAGGTTTGTTATTATTGAGAATGCTTCTCAATTCGTTTTTGGGGGCCTTATACGGCAATTCTGTTCAGACCCTGAAAAGAAAACGGGCGCAGAAATGTTCCTGCGCCCCATCATCACCGCTCTCAGGTCAGCGCAGGATCAGGCGCCTACCCCCATGAAAACCAGTGCTGTCGTGATGAGCCCAACCAGAACGGCCAGAATGATGCTGCATTTCAGCGTGAAATGCAGCAGTTCGCCCTCGCGCCCGACCAGCCCGACGGCCGCAGAGGCCACAGCGATGGATTGCGGAGAAATCATCTTTCCAACTGCGCCGCCGACAGTATTCGCTGCCACCAGAAGCTCCCCGCTCACTCCGATCTGCCGTCCGGTTGCCGCCTGAAGTCCGCCGAACAGCGCGTTGGAAGACGTATCGGAGCCTGTGAGGAACACCCCAAGCCAGCCCAGAAGCGGTGCGAAGAACGTGAAAGCGCCCTTGGTCATGGCGAGCACCAGAGCCAGCGTGGTGGAAAGGCCGGAGTAGTTTGCAAGAAACGCAAAAGCCAGCACCATGCCGATGGCGTAAATGGGAATACGCAGTTCGCGCAAAGTGTCGCGGAATGTTGCGAGGGCATCTGTGGGGCGCATCTTCAGGAACAGAACAGTCATCACACCGGCGAGCAGAATGGCTGTTCCAACAGAGGAAATGAAATCCAGCTTGAAGATTGCGGCGTAAGGGGTCGGGTTGGGGACGATCGGAGCCGTTTTCAGGACAAGGTTATGCAATCCCGGAAACTGAATGACGAGAACCGTCCAGTTCAATGGCCCACCAGCGGCAAACAGCGCCTTGAAGGGCTTGATGCTCCAAATGGCGACGAAGGCCGTGAGAATGATGAACGGAGACCAGGCCCGTATGATCTGCGATGACGTGTAAGACACTTTGTCAATCACGGCATCTGCGGGTGTATCGCCGGTGTCGAAACGGAAAACCCGGCTTGGCTTCCAGAACCGCAGAAAGACCGGGATGGCAACCATCGTCACCAGCGGTGCAATGATATCAGGAAGTTCCGGCCCGATCAGCAGGGCCGTCAATGACTGCGTGAGGGCAAAAACAACGCCGGTAAAGAGAATGACGGGCCATGTCTCACGAATGCCGCGCATGCCGTCCACAACGGCGACCAGCCAGAACGGAATGATGATGCCAATCAGGATCAACTGCATGACGACAAGCCGTCCCACAGCATAAGGCTCGGCCCCGATCACCTGTGCGCCAACGATCACGGGAATGCCCATGGCTCCGAATGCGCCGGGGGCTGCATTGGCGATCAGGCACAGTCCTGCGGCATAGATTGGTGGAAATCCAAGTCCGACGAGCAGCGCGGTTGTAATGGCTACAGGCGCGCCAAAACCGGCAGCTCCTTCCAGAAAGGCTCCAAAAGCGAATGCAACCAGAAGAAGCTGGATACGCTGATCTTTCGAGACTGTGGAAATGGAATGACGGATAATGTCGAACTGACCTGTCCGGACGGAAATCTTGTACAGAAAGACCGCCCCGATGATGATCCAGGAAATCGGCCATAATCCATAAGCGAAACCATACAGACCGGCGGCGACAGCTGTGAACACGGGCATTCCATAAAACAGGACGGCCAGTGCGAAAGTAATTCCCACAGTAATGGTGCAGGCAATATGACCCTTCATATGCAGATAAAGAAGGGCGAAGAAGAAAAACAGGATTGGAATAAGAGCGATTGCTCCAGAAATCCAGATGTTCCCTATTGGATCGTAAACCTGTGCCCAGGATGACATGCTGGAGCCTCCAAAATAAAAACCAAGTGACATTTAGAAAAATATATCTTTTTCTTGTCGTTAAAGAGGATGTTATTTTTTGATAACAATAATGGCAATGATACCATTTTGAAGAATGCGGTAAATTTTATGACATACTTTTTTTAATAGTTGGATTGGAAAGAATAAGCCTCTTGATGATTTTGAACGAACCATAATGTTTATCGATAAAGATCATGGTTAAAGATTGATGGGTTTGTGAAAAATTTTCTCTCAATCAACAGGGAATCTGAAATAAATCGGCACGATCTGAAATAGATATAAAATATTGATCGACACAATTTGGCATGAAAGAAAAAATAATTTTCCAAACTGAGAAATTTTATTGATATCGGGAGATTCCAAGATTTTTTATTCCGGATTTCCCATGTGGGTGCGCAGGTTCGAGACAAGGTTATGACAGCGCGCTGGAATGTCTTGTGATGGTCCCGAAAGGGTGAGAAACAGGGATAACGTCATTTCCAGAGATGGGCAGTCAGGTTTTCCATGCAGTTTCGTGTTCTCTGTGCGTCCCTGATCGGCGCGGGTATGCTTGCTTTTTCTTCCAGCGCATTCGCCTGGGGGCCTTATGGTCATGCCATCGTGGCAGATATTGCTCAGGAGCGCCTGACACCTCAGGCCAGCAAAGCGGCAGCGGCCCTGCTGGAGCTTGAAAACCACCAGACCCTTGATCAGGTCGCTTCCTGGCCTGACACGATCGGCCATGTTCCCAAGAAGAAGGGGGGCGCGCCTGAGACGTTGAAATGGCATTATGTCGATATCGATGTGTCTCATCCGGCCTATGATCAGGCTCGCGACTGCCCCGATCATGCCTGTGTTGTGGAAAAACTTCCCGAGGAAATCAGGATTCTTGCTGATACGCATGAATCGCCTCAGGACCGTCTGGTCGCGCTGAAATGGGTCGTTCATCTGATGGGCGATATCCATCAGCCCCTGCATGCTGCTGAGCGCAACAAGGATATGGGCGGGAATGCAATTCACCTGACCTATTTCGGCAATAACGCCAATGGCCACATGAACCTGCATTCCCTATGGGATGAAGGGGTAATCGACCATGAAGCGGACCTGCATGTCGGCCCGTTCTACAGCATCGATCCCGCCCGCGCGAAGCAGGAAGCCGATCGTCTCGGCGCTCTGATTACGCCTGATGAAGCCCAATACTGGGTGCAGGATCTGGCGGCTGGTGACGTGCATGACGCCACCGTCAACTGGGCCGATGAAAGCCATTCTCTGGCCCGCAGTGTGGCTTACGGTGCGCTTCCAGCGAACAAGGGCGCCGATGTTGGCAAGGCGTACACCGAACTCACTTGGCCGATCATGCAACTGCGTCTCGAACAGGCGGGTGTGCGTCTGGCCGCCGTCCTCAACTCGGCTCTGAGCAACGGATAAAAGTCGGGCTAAGACTGGCCTGAAGGCGCGGAACAACGAAGTCCAGAAACGCGCGGATACGTTGCGGTACCCGTTTTCCGCCCTGATAAAGCGCATGAATGGCCTCCTCATCCCGCGTGGCATTGTCTGCCAGCACTTCGATCAGACGTCCTGCCGCCAGATCGTCGCGCACATGATATTCGGCCAGCCGGGCCAGCCCGGCACCACGGACTGCTGCGCGTCGAACGGTTTCACCATTATTGGCGAGTAGCGGTCCCCGGACGATCCGATCTACGATCCGCCCGCGTTCCTGCAACGGCCAGACCGGAGCTGCGCGGCGGAAATTGAAACCCAGACATCGGTGATGTTCCAGATCGTCCGCGCTCTGAGGCCACCCGAACTGCTCCAGATAATCCGGTGCCCCGACAATCAGCCGCGGTACGGTCCCCAGATGTCTGGCCATCAGGCTGGAATCCTGAAGTTTTCCGACCCGGAACGCGATATCCGTCCGGTCCAGATATAGATCCGCCATTTCGTCGGACAGGGATAGATCCACCACGATATCCGGATATGCCGCCCAGAACTCCGGCAGCAGCGGCTCCAGCATCAGCGCTCCGAACGCTACAGAAGCATTGATTCGGATGGTCCCCGTCAACTGGACGGTTTTTCTGGACAGGAAGCCCTCCAGATCGTCCAGTTCCGCAATCAAGGCCTGCGCCCGTTCGTAATAAGCCAGTCCTTCAGGCGTGATGGACAGTTTTCGGGTCGAGCGTTCCACAAGCTGAACGCCAAGGCGACTTTCAATGCGCCCGATCAGTTTGCTGACTGTAGAGGGCGTCATCATGGAGAGGCGCGCTGCTTCGGAAAAACTGCCGCTCTCCACGACACGGAGAAAGATTTTCATCTCGCCGAAACGGTTGTCCATTTTCTGCCTCATCTGTGAAACTGCTTCACAAATTTTGTGGAGATCGTGGCGCTTATCAAGTGGGATTCAGGGGGTCATGATGGCCCAATAGCTCCGATCTGGGGCAATGATGGATATGCAATCATGACAAAAATTCTTCTTCTGAATGGCGGCAAGGTCTTCGCTCATTCTCACGGTCGTCTGAACGATACACTTCAGGCGTTTGCCGCCGATATCCTGTCCAAGAGCGGGCACGACATTCGCCAAACGAAAATTGATGACGGATACGATGTGGAACAGGAAGTCGGGAACTTCCTGTGGGCTGATCTGATTATCTATCAGTGCCCCGGTTGGTGGATGGGCGTGCCTTGGATCGTCAAGAAATACATGGACGAAATCATGACGGCTGGTCATGGGAAGCTGTATGCCAATGATGGTCGCAGCCGCGCACATCCGGAGCGTAAATATGGCTCAGGCGGCCTGGTACAGGGCAAGCATTACATGCTCTCAGCCACATGGAACGCGCCGGAAGACGCGTTTACGGACCCGGATCAGTTCTTCGAGGGGCGTGGCGTGGATGGGGTTTATTTCCCGTTTCACAAGGCTCATGAATTTCTGGGAATGTCCGCGCTTCCGACGTTTCTGGCGACAGACGTGATGAAGGCGCCAAATGTGGACGCGGCGCTCGCGGCCTATCACCAGCATCTGAAAGACGTGATCGGGACGGCGTTTTGAGAGGAGGGGCGGCTTGAGCCGCCCCCTGCCTTACAGGCTCAGCTCAAGTACCCGTCGGCTGACATCCAGAGTGATTTCAGACTGTTCCCCCAGTGCAGTCATGCCGTGGGCATCGAGTTGTGCGACCAGTGGATCAATGCCCTCTTCGCCGATCTCGTAAGCGGAGAGGCGGGTCGGAATGTCGAGACTTTCGAAGAATTTCTCCGTCTGTACGATGGCGGCTTCGATCCGCTCGTCTTCCGTGCCTTCATGCAGGTTCCAGACACGAGCCGCATATTGCAGGAGCTTGCCGCGCTTGGCGTCTTTGCGGACACGCAGCATGGACGGCAGGACGATGGCCAGTGTCCGGGCATGGTCGATATCGTAACGTGCTGTCAGTTCATGGCCGATGCTGTGCGTGGACCAGTCCTGCGGCATACCGACGCCGATGATGCCGTTGAGCGCCAGTGTTGCGATCCACATAAAATTGGCGCGAAGCGTGTAGTTTTCGGGTTCTGCAACGACTTTCGGCCCGATCTCGATCAGGCTGAGCAGAAGCCCCTCGGCAAAGCGATCCTGAGCCAGACCGTCCGCCGGATAGGTCAGGTACTGTTCCATGATGTGGACGAAGGAATCCACGACGCCATTCGCAATCTGCCGGACGGGCAGGGAATAAGTGCGGGTCGGGTCCAGAACCGAGAAGCGCGGGAAGACGTGTGGGCTGCCGAAAGCCAGTTTCTCGCGGGTGGCATGCCGGGTGATGACACTGAAGCTGTTCATTTCCGAACCCGTCGCAGGCAGCGTCAGAACCGTTCCCAGCGGCATCGCAGCTTTGACGTTTGCACCATGCGTCGTGAGGATGCTCCACGGATCACCTTCGAAATCCACGGCTGCGGCCACGAACTTGGTGCCGTCGATGACGGAGCCGCCGCCTACGGCCAGCAGGAAATCCAGTTTCTCGTTCCGGATCAGCTCGACCGCTTTCATCAGAGTCTCGAAGGTCGGATTGGCCTCGATGCCACCGAATTCACGGGTGAAGCGGCCATCCAGCGCCTCGCGTACAGCCGGAAGTGTGCCGTTGCGCTCTGCACTTGCACCGCCAAAAAGGATCAGGACGCGGGCCTCGGCCGGGATCTGGTCTGCCAGTTTCGGGATCGTATTCTCGCCGAAAATGATGCGTGTGGGATTGTAGAATTCAAAATTCTGCATGGGGTCTGCCTTCAGAGCGGGTGTTTCTGATTGCGCCGTCATCACTGCCGCCGTTACGGCCTGAAAAGAGTGACGGCAAGGCTGTGCCTGAGATGATCCTAACGGTTTTTCCCCCTTTCACCCAGACCGGAAAATATGCCGCTGTCTGGGGAGGCTGTCTTCGGGATCATCTTGACGTCGGAGGCGTAACGGTTTGTGAATGGGATCACTGCTATGCAACCCAGACAGGAAGAACAATGGCTGCCTCTCTCAGCTCCGAAGTCACAACGCTTCTCGACAGCCTTGGCGTGTCGGCTGATCTCTACTCGGGCGGCACTCTGGCTGTCACATCGCCACTAACGGGCGAGCGGATTGCTGAAGTTGCGGAAATCAGCGCGGACGAGGCGCAAGCGACGATCGGCCGTGCGGCAGAGGCGTTCAAGGTCTGGCGCAGGGTTCCAGCACCGCGTCGTGGTGAACTGGTCCGCCTGCTCGGTGAGGAATTGCGGGCGAACAAGGACGCGCTTGGTCGGCTCGTGACGCTGGAAGTGGGCAAGGTTCCGTCCGAAGGCCTGGGTGAAGTGCAGGAAATGATCGATATCTGCGATTTCGCGGTCGGTCTGTCCCGCCAGCTTTACGGCCTGACGATCCCCTCCGAACGACCGGACCATCGTCTGACGGAACAGTGGCATCCCGTTGGGCCGGTTGGCATCATCTCCGCGTTCAATTTCCCGGTCGCAGTCTGGTCGTGGAATGCCGCTCTGGCGCTGGTCTGCGGGGATAGCGTGATCTGGAAGCCTTCGGAAAAGACGCCGCTGACCGCGCTCGCCACGCAGGCTTTGTTCCTGAAGGCGGCAGCACGTTTTGGGAATGACGCACCAGCCGCGCTCAGCACATTGCTGGTCGGCGGACGCGATATTGGCGAACTGATGGTGGAAGATCGCCGCGTGCCGGTCATTTCCGCAACTGGTTCGACCCGAATGGGCCGTGACGTGGGCGAGCGCGTGGCACGTCGTTTCGGGCGTTCTATTCTGGAACTCGGCGGCAACAATGCGTCCATCGTCACGCCTTCGGCCGATCTGGATCTGACGCTGCGGGCTGTTGCGTTCGGCGCGATGGGAACTGCGGGTCAGCGTTGCACGACATTGCGGCGTCTGTTCGTCCATTCCAGCGTTTACGACACGCTCGTGCCAAAACTGGTGAATGTCTACAGGAGCATTTCGGTTGGTAATCCGATCGAAGGAACGGCGCTTGTCGGGCCCCTGATTGACGCGGCTTCCTTCACAATGATGCAGGACAGTCTCAAGGCTGCGGCGGATGCAGGCGGTACGGTTCATGGCGGAACCCGCGTCGATGTGAACGGGGAGGCGTCATTTTATGCGCGCCCGGCACTGGTCGAAATGCCGTCTCAGGTGGGGCCGGTTCTGGAAGAGACATTCGCGCCGATCCTGTATGTCATGAAATATGACACACTCGATGAGGCCATCGCGCTTCAGAACGACGTGGTGCAGGGGCTGTCATCTTCGATCTTTGCGACCGATATCCGGGAAGTGGAGCAGTTCCTCTCTGCGCGGGGGGCGGATTGTGGCATTGCGAACGTGAATATGGGGCCGTCCGGTGCGGAAATTGGCGGGGCGTTCGGCGGTGAAAAGGAGACCGGCGGTGGCCGTGAGTCCGGTTCGGATTCATGGAAGGCCTATATGCGTCGCCAGACCAACGCCATCAATTATGGGCGCACCCTGCCGCTGGCGCAGGGTGTGACGTTTGACGTGGACGGCGGTTCGGCAGAAGCCTGACCCTCAGGGCTTTCCGGCGGGGAGAGGTGGGGCCTGCTTTTCCTCGCTGGCATGGGTGATACTGAGCCGGTCATGGGTCGGCGACCAAGGGAGGGCCTTTTCCTCCACATGGCCGGGCGGCGGAACGTAGTCCTCCAGCCAGAGTTTACCGGCCATGGGATTGATCAGAACGTTGAAGTGCTTGAGGACGTCCATCCCAAGAATATTGAACTCCGCATCGGGGACGACATCCAGCGTGATGTCATGCAGCGTGTGTGAGCCGATTTGCAGCGTGCTGAAATGATGCCTGTGCCCCAGCAGGACGTCGCCAGCGCCGACCCGGATTTCGTCGTCCTGTTTGAGGATGTGGCGTGAAATCCCCATCTTCCGCGCTACCCATTGCTGGATAATGGAGCGGTTGGCGCTGGTATTGATCTGCATGTCCACCTTATGGCCATCCAGAAGAGCCGTCATCTGATTGAGTTGCGGAGACTCATCATCAATGGCTGTCAGTGGAATGGCTGGTCCCGGGTTTTTCAGAAGTGTTCCGATATCCGGGCAATCCGCAGCAGTATCGTAAGTGAAAATGCCGATTTTCTGCGAATACCTGTCGATGAGTAGATGGTATTGTCCAAGAATGTCCCATCCGAGATCCATCATCAGAAGCAGGCCATCCGGCGTTTTTGGAGGCCGCTCATTGACTAGCAGGGCTGTCATGTCTTTGAGCACGGATTGACCGATCTGGAGGCTTTCGATCGTGGTGGAGTAGTTTCCGCCTGTTCCGGTGACCGACATGGTTCTGATGGGATCAAGACGGTAAAAATCAAACCCTTTTGCATCCCAGACGCTGGTCCGTGTTGTGAATGTCGAGAAGAAAGAGCCGACATCATGGCCGTTGATCTGGACATGAATAACGGGAGCGCCAGCCGGGTTAAGGAAGGGGAGGACCTCGCTCATGGTGACGCAGTCATGGATGTTTCGTGCGTGTACGGGAGAACAAAGCACGCAAGTAGCTGCCACAAATGCGGGAATATTGCGCCACAAGGTCAGTTTGCCCATCACTGATCCTTGTTGACTGGTCAGGGAGTCCTGAACGGATATTGTCGTGTTTCGTCATAAAACCCAAATGGTTTTATGCGATCAATCCGCTCAGGATTACCGAGTGAAGGCTCTGACGAAAGCGTTTTGCTGTTTGACTTCGACGGGGAGCCTTGTGTCGGTGAGGGCTTTTCCCTGCCATCCGGCGCCGAGGGCGATGTAGAGGGCGACGGCGTTGCGGACGCGGGCGAGGCGTCCGACGACGGCCTGATCTTCGGCGGACAGGGCGGTCTGTTCGGTCGTCAGCACGTTCAGATAGCCGGTCAGACCCGCTCCGAAGAGCTTCTGGGCGCGGTCGCGGGCGAGGCCGGCATCGACGGAGGCCTGGTTCAGCTGCTCGACCAGTTCGGCATTATG